>MESE01000151.1 GCA_001770855.1 Burkholderiales bacterium RIFCSPLOWO2_02_FULL_57_36 | reverse complement strand
CTGCTTCACCCCGCAGGGCGCTTTGTAGGGTCGCCTTTTCTTTGGGTACTTGCTTTTGGCGACGCAAAAGAAAGTACCTCGCCCGCCGGGGCGAGACCCGGCAAGCATCCACGAAGGAAAAAACCATTTTGCATTTACGAAGGGAACACGGCGAGAGGCGCCATGCTTATCCCCCATTTTTCCATCTCAATGCAAATTTCATTGCCAAGTGACTCACTACTTAATAACTGATGTTACGCACACCACGGAGTGCAACCACTAGATGTAGTGGTCACATGCCAAAAATGGACACTATATTTAGCGCCTCTGCGTAACATCAGTTAATAAATCGGATTTCATTGTCAAAGAGAGGAAAGAACATAGCCTCAATGGACCTTCTCACAATTTTTGTTGTCCATTTTAGATAGCCGCTAAACCAATCGCAGACCTGTATGTTACCAAATCGCATCATCACGATAGGGGCATCGGCAGGCGGTGTACAAAGCCTGACAGCACTGGCCGCGTCGCTCCCTGCAAACCTGGACGCAGCAGTATTTGTCGTGCTGCATATTCCGCCGAATCTGGTAAGCACCTTGCCGCAAATTCTGAGCAAGCAAGGTTCGTTGCCGGCCGTCCATCCAATGGATGGCGATCCGATCAAGGCGGGGATCATCTACGTTGCGCCGCCGGATCATCATTTGCTGGTCGAGGGCAATCGCATCCTGATAAAGAGAGGTCCCAAGGAAAACCGCAACCGGCCATCGATCGATGCATTGTTTCGCTCCGCCGCCTATTCCCATGGCGCAAGGGTGGTCGGCATCGTTCTTTCCGGCGCGCTGGACGACGGCACGTCCGGACTGTGGAGCATCAAGCGTTTGGGCGGCGTCTCGATTGTCCAGGACCCGGCTGAATCTTCATTCGATTCGATGCCGTCGAATGCACTCGATCAAGTGGACATCGACTATTGTCTTTCGGTGCATAAAATGGGTGCGTTGCTGTGGCGCCTGACCAAGGAATCCATCCGCGAGGAACCGCATACCGCGGAGCACGATCGGCGTGCAATGAAGGTGGAGGTCAGCGTTGCGGTTGATGGCGACGCATTCGGAAAAGGCGTCATGGAAATCGGGCAACTGACGCCCTTTACCTGCCCGGAGTGCCAAGGCGTGCTGGTAAAGCTGAAGGAAGGAAAACTGACCCGGTATCGCTGTCATACCGGCCATGCCTATTCTGCCAATGCATTGCTTTCCAGTGTGATGGGAAAAATCGATGAAAGTTACTGGGCGGTGATGCGCAGCCTGGAAGAAGCGGCCATGCTGCTTGATCAGATCGGCAACAATCTGATCGATGAAGGACAGCACAACGTCGCGAAAATATTCCTCGATCGGGCCAAGATAGCGATCGGCCAGTCACACCATTTGCGTGAGGCCGTGCTCGCGACGGAGCGTTTCAGCGGCGACAGTTTGCGGTACAAGGCGGAAGAAAAGTAGGGCCCAATTTAGGACAACCGGCCTGAATGATGAAGCGGATTTCAGAATACAGCCTATGCGAATGACCGCCAAACCCGGTTCCAGCACCCCCAAACCTTCTCCCGCCTGGGCGCGACAGGCGCATGGATTTTCGTTCTACTTGCCGACATGAGCACCCAGCCCAAGGTCATCGTGATAGGCGCCTCCAGCGGCGGCCTGGCGGCATTGAAGCAAATCGTCGCGGGTTTGCCTGCCGGTTTTCCCGGGGCAGTCCTGGTGGCCATGCATGTAGGAAATCACGCCAGCATCTTGCCGGAAATTCTCTTGTCGCATAGCGCGCTGCCGGTACGTCACGCGGTCGACCGGGAGCCGATCCGTCCGGGTACGGTCTTGATCGCGCCGCCGGACCATCATTTGCTGATAGCGTCCGGCTGTGTGTGCGTGACGCATGGTCCGAAGGAAAATTTCGCGCGCCCGGCGATCGACCCGCTATTTCGTTCTGCCGCCGCGGCCTATCGGACCGGAACAATCGGCGTGATCCTTACCGGCGATCTGGATGATGGAACAGTCGGGCTTCAGGCGATCAAGGCTTATGGCGGCATCACCATCGTGCAGGATCCCGAAGAAGCCGTGGCGCCAAGCATGCCGCGCAGCGCAATCGAACATGTCGAAGTCGATTTTTGCCTGTCATTGGACGGGATTGCCGAGACGCTGGTCACGCTGGTCGATCAACCGATTGAACAGATCAATGACAATGCCGCCCACGAATGGATCCAGGTAGAAAATCAATTCATGTCGCCGCAAGACGCCAGTATGAAAGAACTCGGCAAAATCGCGAAACCCTCGCCTTTCACGTGTCCGGAGTGCCAAGGCAGCCTGTGGCAGATTGAAGGTGCGAAACCGCAACGCTTCCGCTGCCACACCGGCCATTCCTTTACCGCGCGTTATCTCGTCTCCGCCCAGGAACAGGCGGTAGAGGAAGCGATATGGGCAGCGGTGCGCGCGCTGCATGAGAAGGAATCCTTGCTGCAACTATTCGCAAGAAACGCGCGCGAAAACAAGCGCTTGGAGGCGGCCGCCGAACATGCGGCGGAGGCGGATCGGGTACATCAGCATGCCGAAGCGCTGCGGCGGATTACGACTGCTTGACGCCATGCCGTTCAGCTGAAATTCAGGCAAGACGAATGCTTGGATCAATGTGTCCAGGAATAATGAATCCCCCGCAGCTGGCTGGTCCTGAAGAACGACTCCGTATCCGACGGCGGCAACGGCTGGCACAGCAGATACCCTTGTATCTCGTCGCAGCGGCAGGAATCCAGGAAGCGCATTTGCTCAAAAGAAGTCACGCCTTCGGCCACGACCCGAAGATTCATGCTGTGCGCCATGGCGATGGTCGCGGAAACGATCGCTGAATCATCGATGTTCTCCGGCACATCGCGAACGAACGACTTGTCGATCTTGAGCGTATCGATCGGCAGGCGCTTCAGATAGCTGAGCGACGAGTAGCCGGTCCCGAAATCATCGATCGACAGGGATATCCCCAAATTTCGTATCTTCATCAATTTGTCGTAAGACGCATCCAGATCCTGCATCAAACTGCTCTCGGTGATCTCAAGCTCGAGGAAGTCGGGGTCGAGATGCGTATCCGCCAATGCGGATTGGATGGCATCGAAGATACTGTCCGAGCGCAGTTGTATGGCGGAGACATTGACCGATATCTTAATCGGAAGCAGCCCGGCAAGCTGCCACGCTTTCAGTTGACGGCATGCCGTCAGCAAAACCCATTCGCCGAGCGCGTCAATGACGCCGATTTCTTCGGCAAGCGGGATAAAATTCGCCGGAAGAATCAAGCCCTTTTCCGGATGCTCCCAACGCACCAGCGCCTCGACGCCGACCAGTTGGTTTTTGACGATGTCCAGGCGCGGCTGGTAATGCAGCACCAGCTCGCCCAGATCGATGGCCCGGCGCAAGCTGGTTTCGCGCGCCAGTTGCCCGACTGCTTTGGCATTCAGGTCAGCCGTATACATGCGGAATACGCCGGAACCGGACCGTTTTGCTTCATACATCGCCAGATCGGCATTTTTCAATAAGGAGGCGGAATCGGTTCCATCTTGCGGATAGATGCTGCCGCCGATACTGGTCGAGACGACGACGACATCGTCGTCGATCTCGATCGGCTGTCTGATGAGCTTCTGCAGATTTTTTGCGACCGTGGAAACATGGTCGGGCGAGCTGATGTTTTCCAGCAGGATCACAAACTCATCGCCGCCCAATCGCGCTACCGTATCGACTTCCCGAACCGCACTTTTCAGGCGTTCGGCGATCGTGCAAAGCAGGATATCTCCCTTGTCATGCCCCAGGCTGTCGTTGACCACCTTGAACCGGTTGAGATCCATGAACAGGACGCCGACTTGCGCCTGCGAGCGGCGCGCCTGCTCGATCGCATGCTGCATGCGGTCGTTGAGCAGGTTGCGATTCGCCAGGTCCGTCAGTGAATCATGGGTAGCCAGATATAGAATCCGGCGCTCATCCAGTTTTCGATGGCTGACGTCTCTCAGGATAAGGTGCAGGCCGTTGATTTTATTGTTCACGACATGCGGCAGCATCGTGATGCTTGCATCAAACCGGGCCTGGTTTTTTTTGATGCAGGTGAACTCATGGGTTTCAGGAGTTCCGCGCAGCGCTTCGGAAAAATTAAAGCGCAGCTTCCCCATATCTTCCGGCGCGACAAGTTGCGCAAGCGGCATGGCCAACAGCTCTTTGTTCGAATAACCAGTCAGCGACGACAATGTCGGGTTGGCGGCGACAAGTTGCCCTTGCATATTGAAAGCAAGAACGCCATCCGGATGCAGTCTGAACAGCGAATCAAAATTTTGTCCATCCGCCCTCAAGAATGAAGGCATTTGAAGATGCTTTTTCCATACGTTGATGTTGGTGTTGGAGATCAGTATCCGGGCGTCGCCGTTCTCGCTGCCAGGCTCCAGCGCCCATCTGCTCAGCGCGGTCAAGGCAACGCCATCGCGCGTGGTGTAAGTGATTTCCCCTTCCCAATGTCCGGTGGTCGCCAGGTGTTGTTCGATTTCACCGAAATCAACCGGATACTGAGCCAGCAGCAATTCATGCGTCTTGTGACCAAGGACTTCCTGCGCGGTATATCCGAACATTTTTTCGGCGCCGAAATTCCAGAACAGTATTTCGCGTTTGAGATTGGTGACGATGATTGCGTCATGAGAAAGGTTGAGCATTGACGTCTGTTGCTCCAGGGTGTTTTCCCTGTTGATATTTGGAGCGCACTTCCAAATCGAGATATTGAAATAAAGACGTTCGTCGATGCATGCCGCCGCGGCCATACATTCAATTTTTATGGCGGATTGATCCTGATGCAGCACGACGCCTTGCATGCGCTTGTTTTGCCAAGGGTAATCGCCGGTCTTGCAAAACCGTTCCAGAGCATCCGCCACGGCGGCTCGATATTGCGGAAGAATAATTAATTCCACCGCTGATTTTCCTATGGCATCTTTTGCATTCCAGCCCAGAAGTCTTTCCGCGCCTTTGTCCCACGCAACGATAAGGCCGTTCAGGTCGCATAACATGGATGCATCCGGGTTTAGCGTAGCGATAGAATCCAGTGCCGATTCCAAGGAAACCGATTCATAAAGCGTGCGTGGATTGGTTACGGTAGGCGCCATGTCGTCGTTAATCGGCGTTGGATTGAAGCATCCGGCCAATACATGTCCAGATTACAAACGGGCTGGTTATAGTTGTATGAGATTACGCAAAAAGAATTCAGTTTCCGCATGAATCCTTGCGCGCAATTCAACGGTAATTTGATTGACTCCATGAATTGAAAATGATTCATCGATGGCTTGAGAAATCGAGAAATCCGCGCCCGTGACGAAGCATGCGCCGTGATCATTGGGATATTCTCGCAGCCGCCGCCATCCGTCCCTTGCCCTGTGGCAGCAACTGTTCGGACGGAATTTTCCTATACTCAGAAAATCGGTCGACCGATGATTCGAAGTCTTTAAAATATTACGGAACATGAAAATTGGGTCGAGACAGAGTAAACTCGGAATTTTACAGACGGCATCGGATGCCCGGCTCCCATGGACGAAACAGCGCAGACTCCATCCGTACTTCAGAACGTCAAAGAGGTGGGTCAAGGCCGTCTTGATTTTCCAGTGATCGGCATTGGTGCATCGGCGGGCGGCCTGCAAGCCCTACAGGCTTTATTTGAAAAAATGCCTGTGAACAACGGCATGGCGTTTGTCGTGATTCTGCATCTCTCCCCGCAACATCACAGCAGTGCGGCGGAAATATTGCAGCGGGTCACAAAAATACCGGTAGCTACGGTGAAAGGCACAACGCATATCGAAAAAGATCATGCCTATATCATCCCGCCCGGCAAGAAATTGAGCATGAGCGATGGTTACTTGCTGGTATCCGATCTGGATCGCCCGCCGGGACAGCATATTGCGATCGACATGTTTTTTCGCTCGCTGGCTGAAGTACACCGTGAGCGGGCGATCGGTATCGTGCTGTCGGGAACCGGTACCGACGGTACGGCCGGCTTGTCCCGCTTGAAGGAGCGGGGCGGGGTAACGATAGTGCAGCAGCCGAGCGACGCGCAGCATGACGGCATGCCTCTCGCCGCCATCGCTACGGGAGCCGTCGACTTTGTGCTGCCGGTCAAGGACATGCCGCAAAAATTGGTCGACCTTTGGCGCAACGCACGGATCATCCAGCTGCCGCCGGCGGATGATCTGGATGCGCTATCTGTCAAGCCGGTCCCGCCGGAGGCTGAAAAAGATGCGGAAGAAGCGTTGCAGGACATCATCACCATCCTGCGCACGCAAACCGGACATGACTTTCGGCACTATAAGCGGGCCACCGTATTACGCCGAATCGAGCGCCGGATGCAGGTGTGCGGTGTATCGAATCTGCCGGACTATCGCGCGGTGCTGAAAAACAACCCCGATGAAGGCGTCGCGTTGCTGAGCGATATGTTGATCGGCGTCACGAATTTTTTCCGGGATCGCGAGGCATTCGAGGCGCTTGGACGCGACGTGATTCCGCAGATTTTCTCGGACAAGCCGGCCGGTGAACAAGTGCGGGTCTGGGTTGCGGCCTGTTCGACCGGTGAAGAAGCGTACTCGATAGCGATGTTGCTGAGCGACCAGGAAACGCTGCTGGCAAAGTCGCCGGAAATTCAGGTGTTCGCCACCGATATCGATGACGAATCGATTGCGGTCGCACGCAAAGGCTTGTATGCGTCCTCGATCGTTGCCGACATACCTTCGTCGAAGCTGCTTGAATATTTCATGAAAGAAGAAACGAGTTACCGGATCAAGAAAACGATTCGGGACAAGGTGCTGTTCGCGTCGCACAATCTGTTGCGCGACCCGCCGTTTTCAAAACTGGATTTGATCAGTTGCAGAAACCTCTTGATCTACCTGAACCGCGAAATGCAATCCCAGGTGCTGGAGATGTTTCATTTCGCATTGAATCCAGGCGGCTTCCTGTTTCTTGGAAGCTCCGAGTCGGCCGAGATCGCCGCCCATTTATTTGCGCCCGTCGACAAGAAAAACCGGATTTATCGTGCCAAGGCGTTGTCGCGCTCGATGCGGTATGCACCGGCGATGCCTTTTGCCGGCGCGATCCGCGCACCCGGCACGGGTGCCCCCGTTACACCGAATGTGCGCAAGTTTTCATTCGCGGAAGTGCATCAGCGCGTGCTCGCGCAATATGCGCCGCCAAGCGTGATCGTCAATCAGGAATCCAATATCGTGCACATGTCCGATCGCGCCGGCCGTTTCCTGCGCCATATCGGCGGAGAGCCTTCGCGCAATCTGATATCGCTGGTGTATCCGGAACTGCGGCTGGAGTTGCGCACCGCGCTGTTCCAGGCAGCGCAAAGCGGAAAAAGCGTCGAGGCGCGCAGGGTCCAGTTAAAGCGCGACGATCGCAATTACTACGTCAACATGACCGCACGTCCTTTTCACGACGACGAGGCGGGAGCGGATTTCATCCTGGTACTGTTCGATGAAGTTGAAGAAACGATTGACGAAGACCGGGAAGGCCCGCGCGGCGACAAGCAAAATACGATATTGACCCAACTGGAAGAAGAGCTGCAGCGTACCAAGGAACAATTGCAGGAAACGATCGAGCATTCGGAAACTTCCACCGAAGAGTTGAAAGCCTCGAACGAGGAACTGCAGGCCATCAACGAAGAGCTGCGATCCGCGACCGAAGAACTCGAAACCAGCAAGGAAGAACTGCAATCGGTCAATGAAGAGCTGATTACGGTCAACTACGAGCTCAAGGTCAAGGTAGAAGAAACCAGCAAGGTCAATGACGACTTGAACAACCTGATCGCATCGACCGATATTGCCACGGTGTTCGTCGACCGGGGCAAGCGCATCAAGCGGTTTACGCCGCGGGCGGCGGACATTTTCAACATCATCCCGTCGGATGCCGGCCGCTCATTGCTGGACATCACGCATCGGCTCGATTATGAAAAATTGTCCGACGACGTCAGCGAGACCTTTGAAAGCTTGCGGATGGTCGAGCGTGAAGTGCGCAGCGACGATGGCCGGTCCTATATTGTGCGGCTGTTGCCGTATCGCACCACCGAAGACCGGATCGATGGCGCCGTGCTGACGTTCATCGACATCAGCGCGCGGCGCAAGGCGGAGGAAAGCTTGCGCGCCGGTGAAGAGCGCATGCGCCTGGTCGCCGAGAGCACCAAGGACTACGCGATCATCACCTGCGATACCGAGGGTCGGATCACCAGTTTCAACAAGGGTGCGGAGCGCATCTTCGGTTTTTCCGAAGGAGAGGTGATTGGGCAGATGAGCGACATCATCTTCACACCGGAAGATCGCGAGCATGGCATCCCCGAAGAAGAAAGAACGCGAGCGCGCGAAGAGGGTCGTGCCGAAGACGAGCGCTGGCACAGCCGCAAGGATGGATCGCGGCTGTATTGCAGCGGTGTAATGACGCCGCTGATGGACGGCGATCATTTTTACGGCTATGCAAAGATAGCGCGTGATCAGACCGAGCAATTGAAAGCGCTAGACAAGCATACGGGCCTGGTCAATCACGAAGAAATCGCGCGCGCCGAAGCGCGGGTAGCCAATGCATTGAGAGACGAATTCCTTGCCATCATGTCGCATGAATTGCGCCATCCGCTCAACCTGATTCACATCAACGCCGAATTGTTGGGACGCCTGCCTGAAGTGCGCAGTTCGCCGGCCGGCAGCAAGGCAATCGCAGTCATTCAAAATTCGGTCCTGGGCCAGGCAAAAATCATCGACGATTTACTTGATCTGGCGCGTGTGAAAACCGGTAAGCTGACATTGACCGTGTCCGACGTCGATCTGTGCGCCACGGTCAAATCGATTATCAACGTAATGCAGGCGGATCCGGCCGTTGCCGGCTTGGCGATCTCGGTAATCGACACGCAAACCCCGTTGGTCATTCGTGCCGATTTGATCAGGGTGGAGCAGGTAATCCTGAATCTGCTGAGCAACGCGGTCAAGTTCACCGCGCCTGGCGGTCACATAACGGTACGTTTGACGCAGGAAAAACAAACAGCGCGGCTGGATGTGATCGATGATGGAAAAGGAATGGCGCCGGAATTCGTGCCGAATGTGTTCGACATGTTCGGCCAGGCGGCACCGGTAACCACCCGCTCCAAGGGCGGTCTCGGTATCGGTCTGGCGTTGGTGCGCCAGATCACCGAATTGCATGACGGGCGCGTCGAGGCGGCGTCGGAGGGCCTGGGCAAGGGATCGCGGTTCAGCGTTTGGTTTCCGTTATACGGCGAGTTGCCGGCTGCCGAATTGGAAAAGGCCGAAGCCGCAAAGCGCAGCATCGCCGGTCTGCGCATCATGCTGATCGACGATATGGAAGACCTGGTTTCCAGCTTCAAGATGCTGCTGGAACTGGAAGGTGCGGCGGTATATACGGCAACCCGCGCAACCGAGGCGCTGAAAATTCTCGACACGCACGATCTCGATCTGGTGATATCCGATATTGCCATGCCGGATATGGATGGCCACATGTTCATCGAACAGCTTCGCAAGCAGGAAAAATACGCAAAGCTGCCGGCCATTGCGGTGAGCGGCATGGGCCGTCCGCAAGACATAGAACGCGCGCGGGAAGCCGGGTTTTCCGCCCACCTGAGCAAACCGGTTTCCTTGTCCCTGCTGATCAAGAAAATAGAAGAGTTGCGCCCACGATAATTTTCGGGAGACCGCCGTGACCGTATACCAAAAGGGAGAACAATG
Source organism: Burkholderiales bacterium RIFCSPLOWO2_02_FULL_57_36 (assembly GCA_001770855.1). Lineage (GTDB taxonomy): Bacteria > Pseudomonadota > Gammaproteobacteria > Burkholderiales > Burkholderiaceae_D > MESE01. Next base: position 1,032 of record MESE01000151.1, on the reverse strand, counting down.
GGAACCCGGCGAATTTCCCGCAATACTCGCGGTCGGTGATTCATGGTTCTGGTATCCGAAAAACAATCTGCTGGAAGCATTGTCCCGGCATCCGAAGCTGTCGCGCGACTTTCGCCATATCCAGGCGGTTGGATACAGCGGCGCCTTGCTTCAGCACTATGTCGGCGCCGGTTCCCTTGCCGGTGATGTCCGCTACAACCTGAGCCTGAACGTGCGGCTCCACTACAATGTTTTTCTGATCAGCGGCGCAGGCAACGATGCGATCGACTACGGCCTGGCGCTGGCAGGGTCGTGCCACGGCATCACCGAGCCGGAAAAGTGTTTCGATCCGGTCGGCCTCGACACGCTTCTTGAAACCATCTCGCGCGCGATGGGAACGCTGATCCACGATATCCGCTGGGCTTACAAGAACGACGGAACAATGGTCCGGCCGATTTTCATTCACGGATACGATTACCCGGTGCCGGATGGCAGAGGCTTCATGATGGGCCCGATTACAAGCGGCCCCTGGCTGAAGCCCGCGATGGACAAGGCCGGCGTCGATCCGGACCTGCAATTCCGCATCGAGATCACCAGGCTGCTGATCGATCACTTGAACGATCTGTTCGCGCTATTCGAAGACATGGCGAACGATGTCAGTTATATCGACACCCGCGGCGTGCTTCGGAACGATCTAAATTACCAGAAAGACTGGGATAACGAAATGCATCCTACCTGGTCAGGATTCAGGAAGATGGTTGATCAGCGATGGATTCCGGAGTTGGCGCGGTGGGGGATTGCGTGAGGGTGATCGATTGGGGACTATTTGTTGGACTGACCACTAGTGGGTTACTTGCCAATGAATTCTGGAGAGCGGGGTGGAAAAGCGTTGTGCCTTTCGCCGTCGTCCCTTCGAAAATGCAAGACGGTTTTTTCTTCGTGGAGGCATGCCGGGTGTCGCCCCGGCGGGCGAGGTACTTTCTTTTGCGTCGCCAAAAGAAAGTACCCAAAGAAAAGGCGACCCTACAAAGCGCCCTGCGGGGTGGAGCAGGG
>MESE01000150.1 GCA_001770855.1 Burkholderiales bacterium RIFCSPLOWO2_02_FULL_57_36 | reverse complement strand
CCGGGCTAGCGGGCCTTCTATGAAGGTCCGCTCGTGTGCCCCCCTCTGGGGGGCGTAAGGCAAAACCACGTTCTACGAACGTGGTTCATTTACTTAGGGCCGAAGAGCCAAGATCTCGGAATTGAGGTCTTATATGATAAGCGTGGTTTCTTACCTGAGATAAGCGTGGTTTCTTACCTGATTTGCTATACCGCCGAATCTTAATTTTTTCTCTGCAAAGATCGCTCTAAGTCCATCTTTGGCATCGGGATGCTGACCAAATGCTTCGCCTAATAGATTTTCAGCCGATTGTGTATCAATCCCCATTAAGTTCTCTTCTGTCAGAGACTTGGCTGCCGCTAAAAACGCTTCGATTTCGTACTTTGATTTCTTGTCCCCTGTTTCGAGAGCACCATCTGCCGAAATTGAATCCAGTATTTCAGGGGGGACATTTAGATTTAATATGAATTTGGCCCAGACATTCAGGGAGTGGTATAGGCACCTATCGCCTAGGCGCGCGAATGTAAAGGCAAAGATTACCGACTTTCCCAGTGATAAGTGCGGGAACAAGTAGTGAGTTAGTAATTGCAACGACGCACGGGCATGTTGATCTTCTTTATATTTTTGGATATACAGATCACGCATAGGGTCGACTTTCTATAATCACATGTCCTTTTTGGTTCAATACTGCGATATACCTGAGCTCTGGACGACGACAAAATATTAGACACTGTCTAATAAACCGTCTAAAAGTCCAATAAAAAAGGGGCTGCATTCGCATGCAACCCCTTATATATCTTGGCTCCCCGACCTGGACTCGAACCAGGGACCTGCGGATTAACAGTCCGTCGCTCTACCAACTGAGCTATCAGGGAAAAGAAGAAGCAGCATTATAGACGTATGTTGCTTCGATTGTCAAAACCTTACAGATGGATAACAGTGATTTCGGTATAAGATTTTTGCGAATAATCCCTGTACTGCAGATTAAAGTACTTTCGCGATTGCGTCGGCGACGTAATCGATATTCCGCGAATTCAATGCAGCGACACAGATGCGTCCAGTATCGACCGCATAGATGGAGAACTCATCGCGCAGACGATCCACTTGCGGCTTGGTCAGTCCCGAGTAGGAGAACATTCCGCGTTGTTTGATCACAAAGTCGAAATCTTGATTCGGTGCTTTCTCTTTCAATTTCTGCACCAGCAGTTTGCGCATTTCGCGAATGCGTACGCGCATGCCTGCCAGTTCCTCTTCCCACAATGCGCGCAGTTCCGGTGTGGCCAGGGCGGTAGCGACCACCTGGCCGCCGTGCGTCGGCGGATTGGAATAGTTGGTGCGGATGACGCGCTTCAACTGCGACAACACGCGCGCGGCTTCGTCCGCGCTGACGGCAACAATGCTCAGCGCGCCAACCCGCTCACCATACAGCGAGAAAGATTTTGAAAATGAATTCGATACGAAAATCGGGCCGCCCGCCTGTGCGAACTGGCGCACAACCTTGCCGTCCGCGTCGATACTGTCGCCAAAACCCTGATAAGCCATGTCGAGGAAAGGAATCAGGCCGCGTTGCGTGACGACTTGAATGACTTCTGTCCATTGAGCGTCGGTCAGGTCGGCGCCGGTCGGGTTATGGCAGCATGCATGCAACAACACGATCGATCCGCTCGGCATGGTTTTCAATGCCTGCAGCATGCCGGCGAAATTGACGCCGCGCGTTGCCGGATCGTAGTAGGGATAGTTGTTGACGACGAATCCCGCCGACTCGAACAGCGCGCGATGATTTTCCCAACTCGGGTCGCTGATCCAAATCTGTGAATTCGGTGAAAAGCGCTTCAGGAAATCCGCGCCGAGCTTGAGCGCGCCGGTGCCGCCGATAGCTTGCACCGTGATCGCGCGCTTGTCTTGAATAACCGCGCTGTCAGCCCCAAATACCAGTTCCTGCACTGCCTTGTCGTAGGCGGCCAGTCCGTCGATCGGCAGATAGGTGCGAGGAGTCAGTTTCTCCATCAGCATCGCTTCCGCCTTGCGCACGCATTCCAGCAAAGGCACCTTGCCGTTGTCATCGTAGTAAACGCCCACGCCGAGATTGATCTTGTTCGGATTCCTGTCTGCGTTAAACGCTTCGGTAATGCCGAGAATCGGGTCGCGCGGCGCCATCTCGATGGCGGCGAAAAGGGGAGCAGGAAGAGGTGCGTTCATCGTGATAACATCAAAAATTAGCTGCAAAAATCCGCTTTGCAGTCAGGTTGTGGAGAGCGCCGAAACAAAACTTGCGGCAGCGAAATGCAACTCGCTATTTTACCAAAGGTCCAATATAAATGGCTGAATTATCCGAAGTTTCAAGCACGATCGACGAATCGAAAATCGTCACATTCCCGGATTCGCCGTACCGGCTGTTCCAGCCTTTCCTGCCGGCTGGCGATCAGCCGGAGGCGATTGCCAAATTGATCGAAGGCATCGAAGACGGCTTGTTTTATCAGACGCTGCTTGGCGTTACCGGCTCCGGCAAAACCTACACGATGGCCAATGTGATTGCGCGGATGGGTCGGCCCGCAATCGTTTTTGCACCGAACAAGACGCTGGCAGCGCAGTTATATAGCGAATTCCGCGAGTTCTTTCCGCACAATGCCGTCGAATATTTCGTCAGCTACTACGATTATTACCAGCCGGAAGCGTATGTTCCGCAACGCGATCTGTTCATTGAAAAAGATTCATCGATCAACGAGCACATCGAACAGATGCGTTTGTCTTGCACCAAATCGCTGATGGAACGCCGGGATGTGGTGATTGTTGCAACGGTTTCGGCGATTTACGGTATCGGTAATCCGAACGAATACCATCAGATGATCCTGACCTTGCGCGCGAAAGACAAATTGAGTCAGCGCGACCTGATCGCTCGTTTGATACAAATGCAATATGCACGCAACGAGATCGATTTCGCGCGCGGGACATTTCGCGTGCGTGGCGATACCGTGGATATTTTCCCGGCGGAACATGCGGAACTGGCAGTGCGCGTCGAGATGTTCGATGATGAAATCGAAAGCCTGCAATTGTTCGATCCGCTGACCGGGCGGGTACGGCAAAAAATCCCGCGGTTCACGGTTTATCCTGGGTCTCATTACGTGACTCCGCGTTCCACTGTCTTGCGCGCGATCGAGACGATCAAGGATGAGTTGCGCGAGCGGCTGGAGTGGTTTCGCAAGGAAAACAAACTGATCGAAGAGCAGCGGCTGGAGCAGCGCACGCGCTTCGATCTGGAAATGATGCAGGAAATCGGCTTTACCAAGGGGATCGAAAATTATTCGCGGCACTTGAGCGGCGCCAAACCCGGCGAACCGCCGCCGACGCTGGTGGATTATTTGCCGAAAGATGCGTTGATGTTTCTCGATGAGTCGCATGTCTTGCTTGGGCAACTCAACGGCATGTATAACGGCGACCGTGCGCGCAAGACCAACCTGGTCGATTATGGTTTCCGCTTGCCGTCCGCACTGGATAACCGGCCGTTGCGCTTCGATGAATTCCAGGGGAAAATGCGGCAAACCGTGTTTGTTTCGGCGACGCCCGCCGACTGGGAAAACAAGCATGCCGCGCAAGTGGTCGAGCAGGTAGTGCGTCCGACCGGCTTGATCGACCCTGCAATCCTGGTGCGTCCCGCCAGCACGCAGGTCGATGATCTGATGACGGAAATTACCGATCGCGTGAAAAAGAAGGAGCGCGTGCTGGTCACCACGCTGACCAAGCGGATGTCCGAGCAGTTGACCGATTTTCTAGGCGAGAACGGCATCAAGGTACGCTACCTGCACAGCGATATCGATACCGTGGAACGCGTCGAAATCATCCGCGATCTGCGGCTGGGCACCTTCGATGTGTTGGTCGGCATCAACCTGTTGCGCGAAGGCCTGGATATCCCCGAAGTATCGTTGATTGCGATTCTCGATGCGGACAAGGAAGGTTTCTTGCGATCCGAGCGCAGCCTGATTCAGACCATCGGCCGCGCGGCGCGAAACCTGAACGGCATGGCGATTCTGTATGGCGACAAGATCACCGAGTCGATGCGCCGTGCGATTGACGAAACCGACCGGCGCCGCGCCAAGCAGATTGCCTTCAATACCGCCAATAACATTACGCCGATCGGCATCAAGAAAGAAATCCGCGAGTTGATCGACGGCGTCTACAACCCGCAGGAAGCCCGCCTGGAGTTGCATGCAGCGCAGGAAACCGCCAGGTATGAATCGATGAGCGAAAAACAGGTGAGCAAGGAAATCAAGCGCCTGGAAAAACTGATGCTCGATCACGCGAAAAACCTGGAATTCGAAAAGGCGGCGCAGGTGCGCGACCAGTTGCGCATTCTGAAGGAACAACTGTTCGGCGCGGCCGGCACCGATAATATTGTGCCGATGCTGGGCAAATGACAGCAACAATAATAATGAAAGGTTAGGCGCCCTTGAGCATTTCATCCTTGTCCGCACCCCATGAAGCCATCCCGGCGTCGATCGCCGATCAACTCTCGCTGGCCGCGCCGTCCTGGCGCCCCATTCTCTTGCGGGGGCTGGAGGCGGTAGCGCGAACGAGTCTGGAATATCTTCCTGCACTGGCGGAAGATGATTATCTGCCCAATCAAAGCAGGCTGTTCGCGGCGTTTGCGCAACCGATCGAAGCCGTCAAATACGTCTTGATCGGCGAGGGACCATATCCACGTCCGGAAAGCGCGACCGGCGTGTGCTTCATGGATGGTGCGGTTCATTCACTGTGGTCGGAAAAGGGATTTTCAAAGCCGGTGAATCGCGCGACATCGTTGCGCAATTTCATGAAAATGCTGCTGGTTGCGGACGGACGGTTGAAGTCCGGCGAGACATCCGGCGAAGAAGTCGCACGCGTCGCCGCAACGGTCCGCGCAAATGAATCTCTCTTCATTCAGACGCGGGAAGATTTGCAGTCAAATCTGACGGCACACGGATTTTTACTGTTGAATGCGTCGCTGGTGTTTCGGCCGCATGTTCCGCCGCTGAAGGATGCGAAAGCCTGGCAACCGTTTTTGCAGGCCGTGCTGGCTGCCTTGGTGGAACATGCCGAACACCAGCGGACATCGTCGCCGACCTTGGTGTTGTGGGGGAAAGTCGCGGGATTGCTCAGCGAATTGCCGGCCAACACGCGTTTTCCGAAGGCCGTATCAGAGCATCCCTACAATTTGTCATTCATTAACAGCCCGACGATGCAGGCGCTGTTCGGACCGATGCAGCTTTTACAGAAGCAAGAGGGTAATACCTGACAAAATTACTCGGGTTTGTTATACTTGCACGAAACGTACGGAATTATAGATGGTTTCGAACTGAATTGGCTTTGCTTTGGAGTTGAACGACTATGCGCCTGACTACAAAAGGCCGGTTTGCGGTAACTGCAATGATTGATTTGGCGTTGCGTCAAGGCAAAGGTCCGGTCACACTTGCAGGTATCAGCCAGCGGCAGGAAATTTCCTTGTCTTATCTTGAACAGTTGTTCGGTAAATTGCGGCGCCATGAAATCGTTGAATCGGTACGCGGTCCCGGCGGGGGGTACAATTTGGCACGCCGTGCCGAAGACGTGACCGTGGCGGACATCATTATTGCGGTGGATGAGCCTCTGGATGCAACGCAATGCGGCGGTAAGGAAAATTGCCATGGCGCCGATCACGAGCATGGCACCCGGTGCATGACCCATGATCTTTGGGCGACCCTGAATGCGAAGATGGTTGATTATCTGGATTCGGTCTCGCTGAAGGACCTGGTGGACCAGCAAAAACAAAAGAGCGCTGAACAAAACGTGGTGGTAATGCACCGATCACACGCAGCGAGTTGATTCGAATGGAGTTGAAAAGCATGAATGCCCCTCTTGAGAAAAGCCTGATTGATACCATCAAGGCGCCTCATTTTCCGATCTACCTGGATTATTCGGCCACCACGCCGATCGACCCGCGAGTCGCGGACAAGATGATTCCGTATTTGCGGGAACAGTTCGGCAATCCGGCATCGCGCAGCCATATGTATGGCTGGACCGCCGAAAAAGCCGTTGAAGAAGCGCGCGGACACGTCGCCGCTCTGGTCAATGCGGATCCGCGCGAAATCATCTGGACTTCCGGCGCGACCGAAGGCAACAATCTGGCGCTCAAAGGCGCTGCGCATTTTTACAAGACCAAGGGCAAGCACATCATTACCGTCAAGACCGAGCACAAAGCGGTGCTTGACCCGGTGCGCGAACTGGAGCGGCAAGGATTTGAAGCGACTTATCTGCAACCGCAGGACAACGGCCTGATTACGATTGAGCAACTGGCTGAAGCGATTCGCCCGGATACGATCCTGGTATCCGTGATGCTGGTCAACAACGAGATCGGCGTGATTCAACCGATCGACGAGATTGGCGAATTGTGCCGCAAGAAAGGCATTATTTTCCATTGCGACGCGGCGCAGGCGACCGGCAAGATGCCGATCGACCTCGAAAAAACCAAAGTCGATCTGATGACATTTACCGCGCATAAAACCTATGGCCCCAAAGGCATCGGCGCACTGTATGTACGCCGCAAACCGCGCGTGCGGCTGGAGGCGCAGATGCATGGCGGCGGTCATGAGCGCGGTTTGCGTTCCGGCACATTGCCGACGCATCAGATTGTCGGCATGGGCGAAGCGTTCCGCATTGCCAAGGAAGAGATGGACTCGGAAATCGCTCGCATCACGGCGTTGCGCGATCGGCTGGCCAATGGTTTGCAGGAAATGGAAGAAGTCTATGTCAACGGCGACATGACACATCGGGTGCCGCATAACCTCAACGTCAGTTTCAATTACGTCGAAGGCGAGTCGCTGATCATGGCGATCAAGGATATCGCGGTTTCGTCGGGTTCGGCTTGTACTTCCGCCAGCCTGGAACCATCTTATGTATTGCGCGCGCTGGGCCGCAGCGACGAACTGGCGCACAGCTCGATCCGGTTTACCTTCGGGCGCTTTACCACCGAAGAAGATATCGACTTCACGATCAATTTGATCAAGGCAAAGGTAGCAAAACTGCGCGAACTGTCACCGCTATGGGACATGTACAAGGAAGGGATCGATATCAGTTCCATTCAGTGGGCAGCGCACTAATCACACAGTTTCAAGGAGCATAAAAATGGCTTATTCAGATAAAGTTCTCGATCACTACGAAAATCCGCGCAACGTCGGCGCCTTTGAAAAGGGCGATGACACCGTCGGCACCGGCATGGTCGGTGCACCGGCTTGCGGCGATGTGATGAAGTTGCAAATCAAGGTCGGCGCGGATGGTGTGATCGAAGACGCGAAATTCAAGACCTACGGCTGCGGTTCGGCGATTGCCTCTTCGTCGCTGGTGACGGAATGGGTCAAGGGAAAGACTTTGGATCAGGCAATGTCGATCAAGAATACGCAGATCGCGGAAGAACTCGCATTGCCGCCGGTGAAAATTCACTGTTCGATCCTGGCTGAAGATGCAATCAAGGCAGCGGTACTGGATTACAAGACCAAGCACGGCACGGAATCGAAAGAGGCCGCGTAAAGTATTCTTCCCCTTGTAAAAGGGGATGGAATGGAGAAAACATCATGGCAGTAACATTGACTGAAAAAGCGGCAAAGCACATCAATCGCTATATTGAGCGGCGCGGCAAAGGCATCGGCTTGCGCTTCGGCGTACGCACCACCGGATGTTCCGGTCTTGCGTACAAGCTGGAATATGTCGATGACAGCACCGCTGAAGACAGCGTGTTCGAATCGCACGGGATCAAGGTATTTGTCGATCCGAAAAGCCTGCCCTATATCGATGGCACCGAACTCGATTTCGAGCGGGAAGGCTTGAACGAAGGCTTCAAGTTCCGTAATCCGAACGTCAAGGATGAATGCGGCTGCGGAGAAAGTTTCCGTATATAAAAGGTATACTTCGGCATCGCGGGCTTCGCCCGTTCCGACCAAGCCTGTTGACGTATGCACAGGCTTTTGTTTTGAATATTCATGCAAAACCACTTCGACCTATTCCACTTGCCGCAATGTTTTTCCATCGATACGGCGGCGCTGGATGCGGCCTATCACGAAGTGCAGAACCAGGTCCATCCGGACAAGTTCTCAACTGCGACCGATGCAGAAAAACGCGTGGCGATGCAATGGGCAACGCGTGCCAATGAGGCATATCAAACCTTGAAAAGCCCGTTCAAGCGTGCCGCTTATCTGTGCGAATTGAACGGCGTCGACCTGCAGACCGAATCCAACACCGCCATGCCGCGCGATTTCCTGATGCAGCAAATGGAATGGCGCGAAGCGCTGGAAGAAGCGAAAGCGGTAAAAGATGTCGGAGCGCTTGAGAAACTGGACCATGATTTGCGTATCGCCCGCAAAGAAGAAATCGAGCAAATCGGCAGTCTGCTCGATGCGAACGATTTTTCTCAGGCGGCGCAGGGCGTACGGCAACTGATGTTCCTGGAAAAATTCAAGGAAGAAATCGGGTACATCTTTGAAACGATCGAATAGCAAACGACAATAAATGGCCTTACTCCAGATTTCAGAACCGGGAATGTCGACAGCGCCGCACCAGCATCGGCTGGCGGTCGGCATCGACCTCGGGACAACCAATTCGCTGGTTGCCACCGTGCGCAACAGCATTCCGGAAGTATTGAACGACGAAGAAGCACGGCCATTGCTGCCGTCGATCGTCCGTTACCTGTCCAACGGCCGCGCGCAAATCGGATACAAGGCGCAGGCCGCGCAGACCACCGATCCGAAGAACACGATCGTGTCGGTCAAGCGTTTCATGGGACGGGGCCTGAAAGACATCGCCTACGTTGAAAACCTGCCGTACGACTTTATCGATACGCCGGGAATGGTGCAATTGAAAACCGTGGCCGGCGTGAAAAGCCCGGTGGAAATTTCCGCCGAAATTCTCGCGACATTACGCCAGCGCGCGGAAGACGCGCTGGGCGACGAACTGGTCGGCGCGGTTGTCACGGTACCGGCATATTTCGACGATGCGCAACGGCAGGCAACCAAGGATGCTGCCAAACTGGCCGGCCTGAATGTACTGCGGCTGCTGAATGAGCCGACCGCGGCGGCGATTGCCTATGGTCTGGACAACGCATCGGAAGGAATCTTTGCGGTCTACGATCTTGGCGGCGGCACCTTCGATATCTCAATCCTGAAGCTGACCAAGGGTGTGTTCGAAGTCTTGTCGACAGGCGGCGATTCGGCACTGGGTGGCGATGATTTCGATCATCGGCTGCTGTGCTGGATCATCGAGCAGGCCCGGTTGGCGCCTTTGTCGGATCAGGATACGCGGGTATTGATGGTCAAGTCGCGCGAAGCGAAAGAGTTGCTTTCATCCCGGACCGAAACCCATATCGACGCCAGGCTCGGCTCCGGCGAGGAAGTGCGTCTGACCTTGTCCGCGGAAACTTTTGCGCAAATTACCAAGCACCTGATTGCCAAGACCATCACGCCGACCAGGAAAGCGCTGCGCGATGCCGGCTTGACGGTGGACGACGTCGATGGCGTGGTGCTGGTCGGCGGCGCGACCCGCATGCCGCAAGTGCGTAAAGCGGTCGGTGAATTTTTCCAGACCACACCGCTGGCCAATATCGACCCGGACAAGGTGGTGGCGCTTGGCGCTGCGATCCAGGCCAATTTGCTGGCCGGCAATCGCGCTCCCGGCGACGATTGGCTGTTGCTGGACGTCATCCCGTTATCGCTGGGCATCGAGACGATGGGCGGACTGGTTGAAAAAGTCATTCCGCGCAACTCGACGATACCCTGCGCTCGTGCGCAAGAGTTCACCACCTTCAAGGATGGTCAGACCGCGATCGCGATTCATGTGATCCAGGGCGAACGCGAACTGGTCAGCGATTGCCGCTCCCTGGCCAAATTCGAATTGCGCGGTATTCCGCCGATGGCTGCGGGCGCAGCGCGTATTCGCGTGACTTATCAGGTCGATGCGGACGGCCTGTTGTCGGTGTCGGCGCGGGAGTTGAAATCCGGCGTGGAAGCGGCGATTACCGTCAAACCTTCGTACGGCTTGAGTGATGAGGAAATTGCACAGATGCTGCAAGACTCGTTCAAGTCGGGCGATATCGATGCGAAGCTGCGTGCGTTGCGCGAAGAACAGGTCGAAGCGGAACGGATTCTGCTGGCGACGCAATCGGCGCTCGATGCGGATGGTAATTTGCTGTCCGATTCGGAACGGACGGATATCGTTGCGTGCATGGATGCTGTACGCCGCGAAGTGCAAGGCAATGATCACGACGCGATCAAGGCAGCGGTTGAAGCGCTTGCACGCGGCACCGAAGAATTTGCCGCGCGCCGGATGGATCGGAGTGTGCGGACCGCTTTGGCAGGGAAGCGGCTCGACGAGTTGACGTAGGAAAGCGCCTGACAAAATAACAGAGCCGTCGTTCCGAGCGGCCGCGAGGAATCGCAACGGCAACACATGTGCAAATGTTTGATGTTTGAGATTCCTCGTCGCGATGCTCCTCGGAATGACAGGGGTATTTTGTTAGACGCTCTTTAAAAAATGCCCGCCAGGATCGAGTGTTATTCCTGGCGGTGGCTACATGCAATTGAAATAACCATTCACCAAGGAACAAGCCGTGCCCCAGATCGTTGTTTTGCCTCACGCTACTTTGTGCCCCGAGGGCGCTGTCATCGATGCGCCTGCCGGCCAGACCCTGTGCGATGCATTACTGGGCAGCGATGTCGAGATCGAACATGCCTGTGAAAAATCCTGTGCCTGCACCACTTGTCATGTGGTGATTCGCGAAGGATTCAATTCACTGAATGAGCCGCAGGAAAAGGAAGAAGACTTGCTGGA
>MESE01000149.1:499-964 GCA_001770855.1 Burkholderiales bacterium RIFCSPLOWO2_02_FULL_57_36 | reverse complement strand
GCATAGGGCAGGGCGCCCTTCTGTTTCATCCACAAGAGCGCGGCGCTGGTGTCGAGGCCCCCGGAGAAGGCGATGCCGACCTTTTGGCCGGCGGGGATGTTTTGCAGGATGGTGTTAGACATGAAATTGGCCTCTAGCCCTTGTGGAATCAGCGCAGGCTGCTATGAAATTGAAAGTAAATCGCCTGCGGATCAACCGAAGTGGCAGATGTAGTGATAGGCCTCGCCGACACGGATGTCGAAGGACGAGTTGCCCGGCACGCTGAATTTTTCGCCCGCGACGGACTTCACCCAGGCGTCGCTGCCGGCGAGTTTGTACTCGCAGGCGCCGGCCACACATTCCATGATCTCGGGCGCGCCGGTCTTGAAGGTCAGTGTCGAAGGCAGCACCACGCCGACGGATTTTTTGGTGCCATCGGGGAAGGTGATGCCATGGCTCACGCACTTGCCGTCGAAATAGACATTG
>MESE01000149.1:0-445 GCA_001770855.1 Burkholderiales bacterium RIFCSPLOWO2_02_FULL_57_36 | reverse complement strand
AAATAGACATTGGCCTGGGTGGTGACGCTGATGTTGTCGATTTTTTCTGTAGTCATGGTGATTTGAAATTGGGGCGGGAAAAACGTCCGGCTACCGGGCTGGGGATGCAAAGCCCCTGATTTTAGGTCACCCGGACCTCCGGCACGCGGCTGGCTGGTCTTGACGGGGCAAGGGTCCTGAATCCGTTCGGCCATTTCAGGCGTATCACGAATGCAGGACAATCAGGTTCATGAAAGCAGAAAGCCCGGATACCCAATTGATCGCGCTCATTGACCGCGTGGCGCTGGCCGATGAATCGGCGCTGAGGGAGCTGTATGAACTCACCTCTTCCAAGCTGTATGGCGTGGCGGTGCGTGTGGTCAGCAACCGGAGTTGGGCCGAGGACGTGCTGCAGGAGGCCTTCATCAACATCTGGCGCATTGCGGGCGACTACAAGGCGACGCTG
>MESE01000148.1 GCA_001770855.1 Burkholderiales bacterium RIFCSPLOWO2_02_FULL_57_36 | reverse complement strand
CGTGACCAAGCCGGTGGTGCTGACGATCAGCAAGTTCAAGTGCATCATGCACCCGATGCTCAAGCGCGAAGTGTGCGGGGCGGATGCGAGCGGTGAGTTCAAGCGCTCGGACTTTGGGTTGAACTACGGACTGCCGCGCTTTTCGCCGGACGTGAAATTGGCGATTCAGGTGGAGGCGGTGCGGGCGGATTAAATCAATGCTGAGCCGGTTCGGGCATCGATACCCGAACCGGCTTGTCATGCAACCAACGCTAACCTTCCTGCATTCTCTCTAACTCCCAATCCATGGCAGAACGATTTTTTCGCAGTATCCGCCTGTTGGCGCAGTGCTATCAAGCTTTCGAGCAGTTTTCAGAAAGCCATGTGCGCAGCGTCGGCCTGACGCCGTCGCAGTTCGACATCATCGCCACGCTGGGCAACACGTCCGGCATGTCGTTCAAGGAACTGGGTGAAAAAACCCTGATCACCAAGGGCACATTGACCGGGGTGGTGGACCGGCTCGAAGCCAAGGGATTGGTCAGGCGCGTTGTGCAGACCGAAGACCGGCGCAGTACCATCGTGCAGCTGACAGAGGCGGGAGAACGCGAATTCGAACGTGTCTTCCCCGCCCATACGCAATATTGCAAACAACCATTCCTGCACTATAGCGATGATGATTTCGCCAGACTGGAGCGCGAGCTCGGCCGGTTGAAATCCAGTTTTGAGGATGCACGACGCAGTAGGAAAATTTGAAATCGTCGCAATGCCTTTATCGCGATTCGAGCGCCGCGGCACATCGGGTCATTCGCGTGAAAACCAGTTCCTGGGCGCCGGTTCAAGCGGCAATCCTGCATGCGACTCGATTGGATGTACCGGATAACGCGCGCAAAAGCACCATTCCAGCCATCCCCGCCGCGATGTGTTTCAGTGTATGGCCAGACACCATGTGCTGCGTCAACTCCCACACCAGATGATCGCCAAGTTCGAGCGCCTTTGCCAGTGCATACCAGCCGATGAGCGTCCACCAGGGAAGATGGTCATCGGTATTTTTAAGAAGAAAAAGCCCCGTCGCAATTCCAGCCAACCCACCGAATTGCAAGGCCAGATACAGCGTGAGATTTCCTGTAATGGCAGAACCCGCCAACCCCGCGCTACCAACCACCAATCCTGCTATCAAGCCAAATAGCCCCATGCGGGCTGACACTCGCTGCGCCAGGAACGTCCCGATCACCCCCGCGAACGCGAAAACCATGGGCAACCGGTCCACCAGAATGGTTTGTGCGCTGGGAGCCCAATGATAATAAGCTGACCCAACGCCTGTCAGTAGCAGGCCGCCGAAGAAAACGGAAAGAGGCAAGCTTACCTTTTGCATCGCATCAGGAAGGCCTCTCAACTTATACAGGCCGATGGCTCCGGCTGCGGTAAAAATCAGATTGGAAACGACATCGGCGAAATTTGGAATGGCATTCCAGGAGCGCTGATCCGCGAAGTGGTGATAACTCTCAGGCTGATGGATTGCCGGCAAAAAAAGACCAATGCCGATGACGGCAAGAATGAACCACAGTGCGTATCGTTCATGGGTAGCGAAATGATTGATCATGGCAAGATCCGGTTGATTTGGAGCACCGAGTCTAAGGACAATACTCTAAGCGGCGCCCTGGTTTTTGCCAAGTACCTCGCTTCGATACTTGGAGTACCGGCACCTCGTGCCGGACGAGAGTGGCGATTCGCATACTTTTATTCGTATATGCGACAACTCCGGGCTGCCCCCAATATCCAGCTCACTGACGATGATGCGTCAGCCATCATTCGATGCAAAGATCTCGCTAGCGGGTTCTATTCTGGGTTCGACTCGTTTCAAACCGCATCCATCACCGCCCGCAGGAACATCTGCGTACGTTCATTCTGCGGCGCGCCGAAGAGTTGTTGCGGCGTACCCTGTTCCGCAATTTTCCCTTCCGAAAAAAAACAAACCCGGTCGGCAAATTCCCTGGCGAAGCCCATCTGATGCGTCACCATCAGCATGGTCAGGCTGTGCTCTTCACCGAGCCGGCGAATCACACTGAGTACTTCGCCGCATAGTTCCGGATCCAGCGCGGAAGTAACTTCGTCGAACAGCATCACTTGCGGACGCATTGCGAGGGCGCGCGCGATGGCCACGCGCTGCTGCTGACCGCCGGACAACTGCGACGGGTAGTGATCGCGCTTGTCGGCCAAGCCGACCATGTCGAGCAATTCGGCGGCGCGCTCATTTGCTTCACGGCGGCTAAGGCCGAGCGCGCTGACCGGCGCTTCGGCCGTGTTTTGCAACGCCGTCATGTGCGGAAACAGGTTGAAGCTCTGAAACACCATGCCGATCTTGCTGCGCCCTTGCCGCTTCCAGCTTTCGCTGGCGCGCACCAGTGTGCCGTCGCGCGGCATGTGGGTGATCGGCGCGCCATCGACTTCGATCACGCCTTCATCGATATCTTCCAGCATCATCAGCACCCGCAACAGGGTCGATTTTCCCGAACCGCTGGGACCGATGATCGCCACTTTCTCATTGCGCGCCACATCCAGATCCAGATGATCGAGGACCGTCAGCGGGCCGTATCGTTTCGTCACGCCGCGAAAGCGAACCATGAGAGCAGTCATGTATCTCTTAATCCTTGATTAGGGCATGCGCAAATGCGTTTCGAGCTTGCGCACCAGCAGAGCGACGCTCACGCTGATGATGAGAAAAAACAAACCCGCCATTGTGATCGGCTCGATATAGCGGAAGGTTTGCGATCCGATGTTCTTGGCTTGCAGCATCAGCTCGACCACGGTAATCGCGGACAGCACCGGCGTATCCTTGAACATCGCAATCAGGTAATTGCCCAGCGCCGGAACGATCGGACGAACCGCCTGCGGCAATACGATATTGCGATAGGCGTGCCAGGGGCCCAGGCTCAATGCCTTGGCCGCCTCCCACTGCCCGCGCGGCACACCGTCCAATCCCGCTCGATACACTTCGGCCACATAACAGGAATAATGCAGCGCGAGGCCGCACGTGCCGGCAGTCAGTGCGGACAGTATCAGACCGTATTCCGGCATCACGTAGTACAGGAAATACAGCTGGATCAGCAGCGGCGTGCTGCGAATGAATTCGATCACCGATGCAACCGGCCACGACACCCACTGCAACCGGCTGCGGCGCAATATCGCCAACAGCAAGCCGAATACCAGCGCAATCGCAAACGCAACCAGCGTAATGCCAATGGTATAGAGCGATGCGCGCAGCAACTCGGGCAAAATCTGCCACGCGAACTGCCAGTCGAACAACGCCGCATTCATCACATGCTCCCGTGCGTCAGTCCGCGCCTGAGCCGTCGCTCAAGCAGGCGCATCGACAAGTTGATCGATTGCGCCAGGATGAAATAAAGCACCAGCGTGGCAAAGAAAATCTCACCGCTGCGGAAGGTCGCCTGTACCAGTTGGTTGGCGCGGAAGGTCAGGTCGGCCAGCGTGATCAACGACACCAGCGAAGTGCCCTTCAGCAGCTCGATCAACAGATTGGTACCGGGCGGGATTGCGTTGACCAGCGCTTGCGGCAAGACGATCCGGAAGAAGCGATGCAGCGGCGGCATGTTCAATGCAATCGCGGCTTCAATCTGGCCGCGCGGCACCGCGGCAAATGCGCCTCGCATCACTTCCGCGCCATAGGCGCCGATGTTCAAGCCGAGTCCGATCACGGCCACCGTGTATGGCGTCAGTGTCATGTTGAACGGCGGCAGCGGCAGTACGAAATACAGCCAGAACAATTGCACCAGCAGCGAAGTGCCGCGGAAAATTTCGATATACAGGTTGGCGGCCCAGCGCAGCGTGCTCCACGCTGACACTTTGGCCAGTGCGGCAAGAAACGCCAGCGCGACGGCGAGCGAGGCAGCCAGAGCGGTAATCTGGATTGTGACCAGCGCGCCCTGCAACAGCAGCGGTAGCAGCTCGGTCATCCGCTGTTACTGCCTGCCGAATTCGGAAATCGTTTTGCTGGTCAGGTTGGATCGATCAAAACCGAACGGCGCCACGAGTTTCAGGTGCTCATCGCTGCCCAGCCAGTCCTTGAGCGCCGCGTTGACCGCATCGCGCAGATCCTGGTCTTCCCTGCGAAACGCGAACGCACCATAGCCGGTATGCGCCGGATCATCGGCAAAACTATCGATCGCCTCAACTTTCTTGCCGCCTTTGGCCGCCAATTCCTTCATCGTCAATTGGGTGCCAACTGCGGCCGCGGCGCGCCTGGTGCGTACCGCCTGCAGTTGGGCAATCGTGGTCGGTACTTGCATGATCCGGCTGTCGGTTATGCCCGCATCACGCGCATAACCATACTGCGCCGTGCCCGACATCACGGCGAGTCTTGCACTTGGGTGCTGCGCGATAGCGGCATAGCTGTTCAATTTTTCCGGATTGCCCTTCGCAACCAGCAAGGTATCGCCGATCTGGTAATGCGGATCGGTAAACAACACTTGCTCCAGGCGTGCCGGCGTGACATACATGCCGGCCGCGATCACGTCGAAGCGCCCGGCCTGCAGACCGGGGATCAGGCCGCCCCATTCGGTCAGCACCGCGTTGACCTTGGTGATACCCATTTTGGCATAGATGGTTTTTGCAATTTCAGGGGATTCACCGGTAACCCGGCCATCGGCCAGCGTATACGCGAACGGCGCCTCGTTGGCATAACCGATGCGGATTTCACCGGTACGCCGTACTCGTTCCAGCGCCGTTTCGGCGTTGGCGCAAACATGTGCTGCAAGCGCTGTCAACGCAATCAATGCAGCGCCGAGCCGCATTGCAATGGATCGTTTATGCAAGTTGTTCATGACTGCTCCATTTGGTATTTTCGCGAAACGTTTGGCGTACCTGTCTGTTCACCATGTCATTTGCAGCCCTAAGGCACCGCGAAGCCGGTACTCTGCAAACCGGTAACGATCATGTCGATTGCAATGGTGCCGATCAGCAGCGCCGACATCCTGCCGGCCAGATCGATATACCGATCGGTGAGTTCGGCGTGACTATCCTTGAGCCGATCGTGCAAAATCTTTATCAGCACAAGCAGTACGACGGTCAGTGCGAGTGTGCCGAAAATTACGACGATCGCGCCATGCAGCGGCAGGCGCGTACCGATCACGACCGACGCGCTGACCGTGCCGGGTCCGATCATGATCGGCATCGCGATGCTGCCGGCCATTGCTGCCGGGGTGCCGCCCATCAAGCCCTTCATCGCCTCGGCGCCTGAGAATACGTAGCGCAAGCCGATCACCAGGAATACAATGCCGCCGAAAATCTGGAAAGACGCGAAACGGACCTGCAGGTAGTCGCGAAAAAAAGCTTCCCCGCCCCATGCAAACAGAACGAACACGCAGACACTGATCGTGCTGCCGCGAATCAGCACACGGGCAAATGTAGGGGTCGGCAAGCCACGAATCAGATCGAGCAGATAAATGCTCATCAAAAACGGATTGAAAAGCGCGAAGAACAGCAGGAACGAGCGCAGGTAGGGTTCCATCAATGACCTTTTACAACTTGATATGCGTGAGCCACATGCAATCTTTCCGGAAGCGCACGCCAAATGCGGGCCGCGATCGCTGCAATAACGGCGCAGCAGTCGTGACCCGCAACAATTGCGGCTGCCCTTTTATCAGGACAATACAATAAGGACTCAGTCCGGCGAAAGCGGCTCGACCTCCAGCGCAGCGATATCCTGGCGGGTTGCGACGAACTCGGGGCGCGGCTTCAATCCGCCCTTCGGCGTTCCGAGCTGATTCTCTATGCTGTTGTAGACAAAGAAAACATTGCTGCGCGGGTAAGGCGTGATATTGCCGTTCGAGCCGTGCATCGTATTGCAATCGAAGAAAACCACGGACCCGGCTTTTCCCTTGCATGACGCAATGCCGCCCATGTCGGACAGATAGCGCAGCAGGATCTGGTCGGGCACGCCGATTTCCTGTTTCTTGAGCGACTTCTTGTAGTTGTCATCCGGCGTCTCGCCGGCGCAGGAAACGTAGTGACGATGCGAACCGGGCATCAACATCAGCGGTCCGTTGAACTCGTCGTTGTCGGTCAACAGGATCGAACAGCTCAACGCCCGCATCGCCGGCATGCCGTCTTCGCTGTGCCAGGTCTCGAAATCCGAATGCCAGTAAAATTCCTTGCCGTTGAATCCGGGTTTGTAATTGATCCGCGACTGGTGGATATAGACTTCGCTGCCCAGAATTTCGCGCGCGACGTTCAATACGCGCGGATCTCGGACCAGGTTGGCGAAAAGCGCATTCAAGCGATGCACGTTGAAAATCGAACGCACATCGCCGCTGCCCGGTTCTGCAACGACTTCTTCACGGCCTTTGTTGGTGAAGTCTTCGCGCATTGCCTGCATCTCGTTGTACAGCCGCCCCACTTCAGCCGCGGAAAACAATTCCGGCAGCAGCAGGAAGCCGTTTTCCTGATAGGCGTCGCGTTGTGCCGGATTGAGCGCGGCAAGGCTGACGGTGGGCGCCTGCTCGTACACCACGGGATCGTGCCGCGCGAGAATCGCGGCACTGGTCTGGGTACGGCTTTTGTAAAGATCGGGGGATTGCATAGCTAACTCCTTGTTATGCCGCGACTTCCGGTGCTGCGGCGTAGACGCCGTCGGCGTCATGCACTTCGGTGCCGACCAGCGCAGGGTTGAAGGTGCACACCAGCCGCATGTCGGCGCCGGCATCCGCGCGCAGCCAGTGACGGTCGTTCTTGTTGAGCGCATATATGGTGCCCGGCTCGATGCGGAACACCTCGCCGGACGGGATCAGCTCGACCTCGCCGCTGCCTTCGACGCAGTACACCGCTTCGAGATGATTCTTGTACCAGATGTGGGTCTGGGTACCGGCGAAGATCGTGGTCTCATGCATCGAGAAACCCATGCCGTCGTCACGCAGCAGCAGGCGACGGCTGGCCCAGGTTTCGGTTTTGACGTCGCGTGTGGTATTGAGGATGTCTTTCAAACGCCGGACGATCATGCCGTCACCTTTTTGGTTTTCGAGGGCTGGCTGTTCATCTCGCCGACCGTGTCGGCCACCGCCTGCTCCAGAATATCGAGGCCGGCCAACAACTTCTCCGGCTCGATCGTCAGTGGCGTGAGCAACTTGATGACTTCATCGCGCCCGCCGGAAGTCTCGATGATCAAACCGTTCTGGAATGACAGTTCGGTCACGCGATCGGCCAACGCCGGGTCTTCGAATGCCAGACCCTGCATCATGCCGCGCCCGCGCCGCGTGATTGCGGCAGCCGGATAACTCTGAACCAGCTTATCGAGGAACTGCGCGATAATCGTCGCCTTTTTCTCGATCGATGCTTGGAATTTGCTGTCGTTCCAGTAATGATCGAGTGCAGCGGCGGCTGTGACGAACGCCATGTTGTTGCCGCGGAAAGTGCCGTTGTGCTGGCCCGGTTTCCATACATCGTGCTCGGGCTTGAGCAATACCAGCGACAGGGGCAGACCGTAACCGGATAGCGACTTCGAGAGCGTGACGATGTCGGGGCGAATGCCGGCCGGCTCGAAGCTGAAGAACGTGCCGGTGCGGCCGCATCCGGCCTGAATGTCATCGACAATCATCAGAATTTCATAGCGGTGGCACAATTGCTCCAGCTTTTTCAGCCAGTTCATGCCGGCGACATTCAGGCCGCCTTCGCCCTGCACGCATTCGACGATCACGGCGGCAGGATGGTCGACACCGCTGCTCGGGTCGCCGATCAGCTTGTCGAGCATCGCGATGGTATCGATGTCGTGGCCGAAGTAGCCGGAGTACGGCGCGTGGTGCACGTTGGATAGCGTCACGCCTGCGGCATCGCGGTATTTTTTGTTGCCGGTCAGGGACAATGAACCGAGCGTTACGCCATGAAAGCCATTGGTGAATGAAATGACGCTTTGCCGCCCGGTCGCGTTGCGCGCCAGCTTGATCGCCGCTTCCACCGCATTGGTGCCGGTGGGGCCGGTGAATTGCAGCTTGTACTGCAACTTGCGCGGTTTCAGAATCCGCTCTTCAAACGTGCGCATGAAGTGTTTTTTGGCCGAGGTCGCCATGTCCAGCCCGTGGACAATGCCGTCGCTTGCCAGATAATCGACCAGCGCCTGTTTGATTACCGGATTGTTATGCCCGTAGTTAAGGCTTCCCGCACCGGCCAGAAAATCGATGTACTGATTGCCGCCTTCGTCGGTCAGGACGGCGTTCTGGGCTTTGGTAAAAATCGTTGGAAAGGATCGGACGTAACCACGAACCTCGGATTCAAGTCGTTCGAATATGCGCATCATGCTTCTCCTTGTGCATGGGATGGATAGATGGAGAGTGTTTTGCAGTCAGACTGCGCGGTCCCAGGGGCCGATTTTGTATAAACACTCTTCTTCATGGCCACTTTCGCCAAAATCGCTAGCGGAAAACAGAGTGGCGGTAGTACAGCCGACGCCATGGCGCCTGGCAAAACCGGTGAACAGTTTTTGGGATGGGCCGTTGCCCGGGCTGATGGTGGTTTCCAGCCAGCGCAGTTGACGTCGCGCCAGCCACTGATGTCCCAGGTGGTCCAGCATGTGCGCACCCAGACCTTGCCCTTGCATGTGCGGCGCAACCGCGACCTGCCACACGAAAAGCGTGTCAGGTTGCGCAGGCGGCACATACGCGGTTATGGCGCCGACCAGGGCGCCGCCGGACTCGGCGATTACGCTGCTCCCGGCATTATGGTGGCAGAACAGCAGATAGGCATACCGCGAATTTAAGTCGAGCGGCGGGCAGGATGCCACCAGTTCGTGAAGTGCTGCGCCATCGCGCCGCATCGGTTGTCGCAGAGTCAATTGGCAGTGAACTGCCGACTCGGACATACGTGCATTCATGCAAGCCTCCCTTTTTTCGGACGAGGCAATCGCTGCGGCCTGTTCAGGCCGTCAATCGCAGTCGTCAGTTTTCAGAAGGGAAAATCAGGCAGGTTAAATAATGCTCTCTGGCACTTTAACTTCAAGCAAAGTGGCGAACTGTTCCAGTACCACCACCAGAGTATGTTGATCGTTCTCCGGCAGCGCACCAAGTGCACTGGCAAATCCCTGCGGAAGCGCGGACGGCGCATGGTCAACCAGCGTCTGTCCTGCCGCCGTCACGGTAACGTATACATTGCGCCGGTCACGGGTATCCCGTTCACGGCGGACCAACTCTTTTTCCTCAAGCCGGTCGACAATGCCTACCACCGTGCTGGGGCTCAAATGTATCGCACGCCCAATCGACTTGAGAGTGCTCGGCCCCAGTTGGGCAATTGCCATCAGCGCCACGAGTTGCGGCGACGTAATGTTGTGGGTTGCGGTCAGTCGCTTCGAATGATGCTCCACACATTGCGCAATGCGACGCACGCTTTGCAAAATGCGAATGGAGTCATTTACGGCGACAACTGGTGTAGTGTTGTCATTCATGACCGCGAGTTTAACGATATCCAAACATTCTGTCGCGCCGTATGGCGGCAACTCGCTTATTCCCCTGTTTTTTGATCATCCCTGATACGTAAATAAGAAGGTGCATTTTAGTTCCCTAAGGATTACATGTCAAATCATCGCTATTCAAATGATTCTTGTTGAGATATTTTGAATATGTGTGTAATCGACGGGCAGGAGCAAGTAATGACGGGCCAAGTACGCCCCGGCCCATGTAAAAAGGCCAGCTTCGAAGCTGGCCTTTTTGGTGTGCAAGGGTTGGAGCGCCCTAAACGACCGCGCCGCCGGTTTCATCCTTTTCCTTGACCGGCTTGATCAAATCTTCGCGCTTGACGCCAAGCCACATCGCAACTGCGGCGGCAACAAAGACTGACGAATAAATGCCGAACAGGATACCGATGGTCAGAGCCAGTGCAAAATAATACAAGCTCGCACCGCCGAAGATCAGCATCGACAACACCATGATTTCGGTCGAACCGTGGGTGATGACAGTACGCGAAATGGTTCTGGTGATCGCATGATTCATCACGTCGGGCGTGGCCAGCTTGCCGAAACGACGGTCGCGGAAGGTCTCGCGCACGCGGTCGAACACCACCACCGATTCATTGACCGAGTAGCCCAGCACCGCCAGCACCGCCGCCAGCACCGTCAGTGAAAATTCCCACTGAAAAAATGCAAAGAAACCCAGGATGATCACGACGTCGTGCAAGTTCGCGATAATGGCTGCCACCGCATATTTCCATTCGAAGCGAATTGCGAGGTAAATCATGATGCCTATGATGACCATCGCCAGCGCCGTCAAGCCGTCTTCCGCCAACTCCTTGCCGACCTGCGGCCCGACGAATTCAACCCGTTGGAGCTGGACTCCGGGGTCCTGCGCTTTCAACCCGCCCATTACTTTGTCGCTGACCTGCGATGTATTGGCATCCTTCTGCACCGGCAGGCGAATCAGGACGTCTTGCGCAGTACCGAAGCTTTGCACCTGCGTATCGGTATATCCCAGTTCGCCGATCGCCTTGCGGATACCTTCGAGATTAGCCGGTTTCGAATAAGTCACCTCCATCACGGTACCGCCGGTGAATTCGATTGAAAGATGCAATCCCTTGCTCACCAGAAAAAACACCGCGGCGAAAAATGTCAGCGCCGAAATCACGTTGAAAATCAACGCATGGCGCATGAACGGAATATCTTTTTTAATACGGAAAAACTCCATTACTTTCCTCTCATTCGGACATTCTTACCTGGATATTCGCTTGCATTCCGCGCTTGTCCATCACAATGCCATCTCAATATTTCAATGCCGGGTTCCAGGCGCACCAGTAAAACCTGGTGCTTTATGTTTCCGGTTTCCAGACTTGTCCGATCGACAATCCAGTCAGTTTCTTTTTGCGCCCGTACCATAAATTGACAACGCCGCGCGACACGAATACCGCCGAAAAGATCGATGTCAAAATACCCAAGGTATGCACCACCGCAAAACCGCGTATCGGTCCGGACCCGAATATCAGCAGTGCGATGCCGGCAATCAGCGTCGTGATATTCGAATCCAGAATCGTCGCCCACGCGCGGTCGAATCCGGTTGCGATCGCTGCCTGCGGCGAATTGCCGACACGCAGTTCTTCACGAATCCGCTCATTGATCAGCACGTTCGCGTCGATTGCCATACCCAACGTGAATGCAATTGCCGCCATGCCGGGCAAAGTCAGCGTCGCCTGCAGCATGGATAACAAGGCAATCAGCAGCATCAGGTTGACCGCCAGTGCAAATACGCTGAAAAAGCCGAACAGCATGTAGTACGCAATCATGAAAACCGCGATCGCGGCAAAACCGTAGAGTACGGAATTGAATCCCTTGACGATATTCTCGGCGCCCAATTGCGGCCCGATGGTGCGTTCCTCGATGATTTCCATCGGTGCCGCCAGCGAACCGGCGCGCAGCAACAGCGCCAGGTCATTGGACGCCTCGGTCGAGCCCATGCCGGTGATCTGGAAACGCGAGCCCAGTTCATCCTGGATCGTCGCCACCGTCAGCACTTCGCCCTTGCCTTTTTCAAACAACACGATCGCCATCAGCTTGCCGATCTTGTTGCGGGTTGCTTCGCGCATCCTGCGTCCGCCGTCGCCGCTCAAATCGATGCTGACCGAAGGCTGCTGATTCTGGTCGAAGCTGGCCGAAGCACTGGAAATATACTCGCCGGTAATGATCGGATCCTTGTACAGCACCACCGGCGCACCGCGGCCGACCTTGAACAATTCGGAGCCGAATGGAATCGCCGCACTCTCTTCCGTGCCGCGCGAGACGGATTCATCAACCAGTCTGACTTCCAGCGTGGCGGTGCGGCCAATGATGTCCTTTGCGCGCGACACATCCTGCACACCCGGCAACTGAACCACGATTCGATCCGCCCCCTGGCGCTGAATCAACGGTTCGGCGACACCCAGCTCATTGACGCGGTTGGCCAGGGTAGTAATGTTTTGCTGAACCGATTCTTCCACCGTCTGCTTCAGTGCTTGCGCCTGCAGCGTTGCCAAAAGTTTCAGCTCGGCGCCGTCGACCGCATCTTCAAGCGCCAACTCAGGTAATTGCGACGCAAGAATTTCACGTGCCACGGCACGTGTTTCCTGATCCCGGAATTTGATTTCAATCGTCTCGGCATTGCGCGTGAGGCCTGCATAGCGGATTTTTTTGTCAACCAGGATGCTGCGAATTCCCGTCTGCAAACCCTGGATACGCTTGTTCATCACAGCCTGCGTATCGACTTGCATCAGAAAGTGGACGCCGCCACGCAAATCGAGACCGAGGTACATCGGGAACGCATTCAAAGCCTGCAGCCATTGCGGCGTATTCGGCATCAAATTGAACGCGACCAGGTAAGTCGGATCGCTCGGATCCTTGTTGAGCTCACGCTCAAGCAGCCCCTTGGCCTTGAACTGCGTATCGGTATCGGCAAAGCGCACCCGCACCGAACCTTGGACGCCGGTCGTATCGAACGATATGCCTTGCGGTTCGATCGCATTTTTCTGCAGCGCCTGTTCCACCAGCGTCATTACGGCAGGATCGACCTTGACAGTGGCTTTTCCGCTGCTGACTTGCACTGCGGGTGATTCGCCAAAGAAATTCGGCAGCATGTACAACACACCGAACAGCAAGGAGATAACGATGACGATGTATTTCCAGACAGGATAGCGATTCATATTAATCAGCGTTCAGTGTGATTCTCAGGGACATGCCTGCAGAACGAGTGCCCCGGCAACATGCGCGGACACTCTAGCGGCATCGATTACAGGGCCTTGATCGTACCTTTGGGCAACAGCATGGTTACTGCAACCTTTTGCACGACAACTTCCGTGCCGTTGGCGATTTCAAGAGTGATATAGGCGTCGCTGACTTTGGTGATTTTGCCCAGAACGCCGCCTGCGGTAACGACTTCATCGCCTTTGGCCAGCGCTTCCATCATCGCTCTCTGTTCTTTCTGACGCTTCATCTGAGGACGAATCATCAAAAAATACAGTACGACGAACATCAGGATGATCGGTAAAAAGCTGGTCAGATTGCCACCTATGCCGCCGGCGGATTGTGCATAAGCATTAGAAATGAACACGTTGCGCTCCAAGTTGTAGTGTTGAATAACCCGGCATTCTAGCACCGGATGAGGTAATTCCCAGCCTTACGGAAGCGCGGCCGCCGGAATGGCTATGCTCCCCGGCCGCGATCTGCCTGAAAGCGCGCCACGAATGCCTGAAACTCGCCGGCATCGATCGCTGCGCGCATGTCGCGCATCAGTTGCAGATAATAATGAAGATTGTGGATGGTATTGAGCCGCGCGCCCAGAATCTCGCCGGTCCGATGCAGATGATGCAAATAGGCGCGCGAAAAGTTGCGACAGGCGTAACAAGCGCAGGTTTCGTCGAGCGGTTGCGTATCGTCCTTGTAACGCGCATTCTTGATTTTGATATCGCCGAATCGGGTGAACAGCCAGCCATTGCGCGCATTTCGCGTAGGCATCACGCAATCGAACATGTCGATGCCGTTCGCGACGCCCGCAACCAGGTCTTCCGGCGTGCCGACGCCCATCAGGTAATGCGGCTTGTGGGCCGGCAAACGCGGCCCGACGTGCGCCAGCACCCTTAGCATCGCTTCTTTCGGCTCGCCGACCGACAGACCGCCGATCGCGATGCCGTCAAAGCCGATCTGCTCCAGCCCGGACAGCGATTCATCGCGCAACTCTTCAAACATGCCCCCCTGCACGATGCCGAACAATGCGTTCGGATTGTCTTCCCGGTCGAACTCGTCGCGCGAACGCTGCGCCCAGCGCAGGGACATGCGCATCGATTGCGCCGCCTCCTTTTCGGTCGCCGGACGGCCGTCGATTTCATACGGCGTGCATTCGTCGAACTGCATCACGATGTCGGAATTCAGCGCGCGCTGGATCTGCATCGAGATCTCGGGCGACAGAAACAATTTATCGCCATTGATCGGCGATGAGAACTTGACGCCCTCTTCGGTGATCTTGCGCATCGCACCGAGCGAAAACACTTGAAACCCGCCGGAGTCGGTCAAGATCGGCTTGTCCCATCCCATGAACTTGTGCAGTCCGCCGAATTTGGCAATTACTTCGATGCCGGGGCGCAGCCACAAATGAAAGGT
This sequence comes from Burkholderiales bacterium RIFCSPLOWO2_02_FULL_57_36, assembly GCA_001770855.1. Classification (GTDB taxonomy): domain Bacteria; phylum Pseudomonadota; class Gammaproteobacteria; order Burkholderiales; family Burkholderiaceae_D; genus MESE01. The sequence goes on along the minus strand of MESE01000148.1, from coordinate 90,433 downwards.
ATTGCCGAGGATGATTTTCGCATCGATCTCGTTCAGCTCCAGCGGCGACATCGCCTTGACCGAACCATACGTGCCGACCGGCATGAAGATCGGCGTTTCGATCACGCCATGATTCAGCGTGATCTGGCCACGCCGTGCATTGCCATCGGTTTTGAGAAGTTTGAAGTTGAGCATTATTGATCGGGCACGATTTTGATTCTATCGTCCTTGTTTTGGGAAAGTCGATTTAATAACATCGCGTCGCCATAGCTGAAAAAGCGGTAGCGCTGCGCGATCGCATGTCGGTAGGCCGCGCGAATCCGCTCATATCCGGCAAACGCCGACACCAGCATCAACAGCGTCGATTTCGGCAAATGGAAATTGGTGATCAAACGTGTGACCGTGTTGAATCGGTAACCGGGCGTGATGAACAGCCTGGTATCGGCGCTGCCCGCACACAACGCCCCGGATTGCGAGGCGGATTCCAGTGCGCGCATGCTGGTAGTGCCGACCGCGACGATATCGCCGCCTGCTGCCAGGGTGCGGTTGACCGCATCCACGGTTGCCTGGGGAATCGTGTACCACTCGCTGTGCATGTTGTGCTCAGCCAGATTTTCAGTGCGCACCGGCTGGAACGTGCCGGCGCCGACATGCAGGGTGACGAAAGCGGAATTCACGCCTTTGTCGCGCAAGCTGTCGAGCAACGCTTGATCGAAATGCAACCCGGCGGTCGGCGCCGCGACTGCGCCCGGTTCCCTGGCATAGACAGTCTGGTAACGCAGTTCGTCGACTGCATCGGCTGCATGTTCGATATACGGCGGCAGCGGCAAGCGGCCGTGCGCTTCGATCAGCTCGAATACATCCGAGGGAAATTGCAACAGATAGAACTCGCCGGCCCGTTCGCCCACGATCACATCGAATGCGTCCGCCAATCGGATGACCGTTCCGGGCGGCGGCGACTTGGACGCGCGGATCTGCGCATGCACGGTTCGGCTATCGATCACCCGTTCGATCAACACCTCGACCTTGCCGCCGGTTTCCTTGACCCCCAAAAAACGTGCCTTCAGCACCCGGGTGTCATTGAAGACCAGGAGATCACCCGTCTTCAACAAATCGACAATATCGACGAAAGCGCGGTCGACCAGTGCATCCGCATCGACCTGCAACAGGCGCGACGCGCTGCGCTCGGGCAGCGGCAGTTGCGCGATCAGGTCCTGCGGCAGATCGAAATCGAAATCGGAAAGGGAATACATGCGTTGGAATGGTGTTGAACCATGCTTAAGATTTAAAATGCACCGGTTGCCATAATGTCCATTGGCTCTACAATGGCGGACATGCGTTTGCCTGTGCTGGCGATTTCAAACCCGCTATTTTACGCTGTGCAGCTCACTTTACGGCCCGATATGCCTGCAACCAAACCAAAACCCACAACGCCCGCCCGCGCCAACAAGCTCGAAGACAAGCTTGCGCGACTGGGCCTGCGTTCGGACATGGACCTGGTTCTGCATTTGCCGATGCGCTATGAAGACGAGACGCAAGTCACGCCAATCCGTGAAGCTGGTTTCATGATCGGCAATCCGGTCCAGGTCGAAGGCGTGGTGACGTCGTGCGAAGTCCAGTTCCGTCCGCGCCGGCAACTGGTGGTGACAATTGAAGACGAATCCGGTCCACTGGTGATGCGCTTCCTGAATTTTTACGGCAGCCAGACCAAACAACTGGCAACCGGCACGCGCGTGCGAGCGCGCGGCGAAGTGCGGCACGGATTCTTTGGCGAAGAAATGGTGCATCCGGCGTACAAGGTAATACTCGAAGGCGCGCCGCTTCCAACCGTGCTGACGCCGGTCTATCCGGCCGGCGAAGGTCTGTCGCAAACCCTGTTGCGCAAGGCGATTGCCGCGGCGATGGCGCGCATCGATTGGCGCGATACCTTGCCTGAATCCTTGCGCGCATCGCTCAAACTATGGATGTTCGAGGCGGCGGTGCGTCTACTGCATAATCCGCCGCCCGAAGTCGATGAAGCTGCGCTGGAAGACCGTTCGCATCCGGCCTGGGTGCGGATGAAGTTCGATGAATTGCTGGCGCAGCAGTTGTCGCTGAAGCGCGCGCAAGTCGCACGCCGTGCAAAAACCGCTACTGCGCTACCGGTGATCGGCGAGCTTTCTTCTGCGTTTCTAAAAACCTTGCCGTTCGCGCTGACTGCCGCGCAGGAGCGCGTATTGTCGGAAATCCGTGCCGACCTGCGTGCGTCGTTTCCGATGCAGCGCCTGCTGCAAGGCGATGTCGGCAGCGGCAAGACCGTGATTGCCGCGCTGGCTGCGGCGCAAGCGATCGACAGCGGATATCAGGCGGTACTGATGGCGCCTACCGAAATTCTGGCAGACCAGCACTTTCGCAAGATCGCGGCATGGATGGAGCCGCTCGGCGTGAAGGTCGCCTGGCTGACCGGCAGCCTGAAGAAGAAGGAAAAAACCGAAGCGCAGGCACGCATCGAATCCGGCGATGCGCAACTTGTGATCGGCACCCATGCATTGATCCAGGAAGGTGTGCAATTCGCCAGGCTGGGACTGGTGATCGTCGACGAGCAGCATCGTTTCGGCGTCGAGCAACGCCTGACCCTGCGCAACAAAGGATTGGAAATGTCGGCTGCGCTCGACAGCGCCAATACCGTTCCGCATCAGTTGATGATGTCGGCGACGCCAATCCCGCGCACGCTGGCGATGACTTACTACGCCGACCTCGAAGTCTCCGTCATCGACGAGTTGCCCCCGGGCCGAACGCCGGTGATCACCCGCGTCATCGACCAGAATCGGCGCGACGAAGTGATCGAACGGGTACACGCCGCGGCACTGGAAGGGCGGCAGGTTTACTGGGTTTGCCCGTTGATCGAGGAGTCGGAAGCCTTGCAATTGCAGACCGCGACCGACACCTATGCAACGTTGGCGGAAGCGCTGCCCGACTTGCGGATCGGACTGGTGCACGGCCGATTGAAGGCGACTGAAAAGCAGCAAGTCATGGATGCATTTACACGCGGCGAGATTCACTTGCTGGTTGCGACTACCGTGATCGAGGTCGGCGTTGATGTATCGAATGCGTCGCTGATGGTGATCGAGCATGCGGAGCGCTTCGGCTTGTCGCAATTGCATCAATTGCGCGGACGGGTCGGACGCGGTTCTGCCGCAAGCGTCTGCGTTTTGCTGTACCAAAGCCCGCTCGGCCCGACCGCAAAACAGCGTCTGGCGACCATGCGCGAAACCACCGATGGTTTTGAAATCGCCCGTCGGGATCTGGAAATTCGCGGCCCGGGAGAGTTTCTCGGCGCGCGCCAATCCGGGCAGGCATTGCTGCGTTTCGCCGACCTGGAGACCGATCAGTGGCTGGTGGAAAAGGCCCGCACCATAGCGCAGACGCTGCTGCGCGAAGATCCCGCCACGGTGCAGAAGCACCTGGCGCGGTGGCTTGGTGCGCGCGAGGATTTTCTGAAGGTATAGGCAAAATCCGACAGACTGCGCCCCCCCCCGGAACCGTCTTTGACCGGAACTAATTTTCCTGCATATGCGAAGATACAGATATGACACTTACTGAACTCAAATACATCGTCGCCGTAGCGCGCCAAAAACACTTCGGCCACGCGGCGGAATCTTGTTTCGTGGCTCAGCCCACCTTGTCGGTTGCCATCAAAAAACTCGAAGATGAGCTGGGCGTCACGATCTTCGAACGCGGCGGGACGGAAATTTCAGTCACGCCGCTTGGCGCGCAAATCGTTGCGCAAGCCGAGCGCGTGCTGGAGCAAACCGCCTCGATCAAGGAAATAGCAAAGCAGAACAAGGACCCGCTCGCCGGCCAGTTCCGGCTTGGCATCATCTACACGATCGCGCCGTACCTGCTGCCGCAACTGGTCAAGAACATGATCGAGCGCGTACCGCAAATGCCGCTGGTATTGCAGGAAAACTTTACCGTGCGCTTGATCGAACTGTTGCGCCAAGGCGAACTGGATGCCGCGATCATGGCGCTGCCTTTCCCCGATCACGGACTCATGGTGCAACCGCTGTACGATGAACCTTTCGTGGTCGCGCTGCCAAAACAACACCCGTGGTCCACCCGCCCGAATCTCAGCACGCAAGACTTGAAGTCTGAAACCATGCTATTGCTGGGCAACGGTCACTGCTTCCGCGATCAAGTGCTGGAAGTCTGTCCGGAAATGTCGCGCTTCTCGACCACCGGCGACGGCATTGCCCGCACATTCGAAGGCTCTTCGCTGGAAACGATTCGGCATATGGTGGCGTCCGGTATCGGCATCACCGTATTGCCGCGAGCTTCGGTGCCGGACATGGATGCCAGGGACGGCATGCTGCGCTATGTCCCATTCGCCGATCCCGTACCGTCGCGCCGCGTCGTGATTGCATGGCGCAAGAGCTTTACCCGTGGCGCGGCGATCGACGCAGTGCGTGAAGCGGTATTTGCGTGCGATCTGCATGGTATTGCGATGTTACCGGATGCGGCAGTTGCCATGAGCTAATAGCGTGAACCTTCATGCGCCCTCGGCGAGTTCCAGGCGACGCGATGTCTCAAGATCGAACCAGTGCACTGACGCTGCATCGAATCCTGCCATTACCCGTTGCCCGGCAACGACCGGCGTACCCGCCGGCGCCCGAACCACCAGCGGCTGATCGCCCGCTTGCGCATGCACCAGCAGATCGGCTCCCAGCACCTCGACCACCAGCACCTCGATTGTCAGTCCGGGCCTGCCCAGCGTGAGGTGCTCGGGCCGCAACCCCAATATGCAGTCCCGGTTGACAAGTGCACTGTATGCCGTCGGCAGACTTACCGCCGCGCCATTGCCCATATTGAACCAACTGCCGTCCGCGCTCACCTGCCCGTGCAGCAAATTCATCGGCGGCGAACCGATAAAGCCCGCGACGAAGGTGGTCGCCGGTTTGCCGTACACCTCGGCCGGGGTGCCGATCTGTTCGGCCCGGCCGGCGTTCATCACGATCATGCGCTGGCCCAGTGTCATCGCCTCGACTTGGTCATGCGTCACATACAAACTGGTGGTGCCGAGCGTGCGATGCAGCTTCTGAATCTCGAGACGCATCTGCACGCGCAGCTTTGCGTCCAGATTCGACAACGGCTCGTCGAACAGGAAGACCGCCGGTTCACGCACGATCGCGCGTCCCATCGCAACCCGCTGCCGCTGACCGCCGGACAGTTGCCGCGGCGTGCGTTGCAGCAGAGTGCCCAGCTCAAGGATCTTGGCCGCTTTCTGCACCCGGATCTCGATATCGTCTTTCGACAGGCGCCGGATTTTCAAGCCATAAGCCATATTTTCATACACGCTCATATGCGGATACAGCGCGTAGTTTTGAAACACCATCGCAATGTCGCGGTCTTTCGGTTCCAGTTGATTGACCACCCGATCGCCGATCACGATTTCGCCGCCGGAAATCTCTTCCAGTCCGGCCACCATGCGCAGCAGCGTGGATTTTCCGCAGCCGGACGGCCCCACCATGACGATGAATTCGCCGTCGGCGATGTCGATTGAAATGCCATGAATGACATCGACCCCCTTGGCACTCGTGCCATAGCGTTTGCTGATGTTTTTTAGTTCGACTTGTGCCATGGTTTTATCAGTCCCGCACGGGCGGTAATTTTCTAAGAAGATGAAAGGGCTGTTATTTTTCCGAATCAACCAGCCCTTTGACAAACCATCGTTGCATGACCACAACGATCAATCCCGGCGGCAGCATTGCCAGGATCAGCGTCGCCATCACCATATTCCACTCTACCGCCGCATCGCCGCCGGCAATCATGGTCTTGATGCCGATGCCGACCGGATACATGTTTTGTTCGGTCGCAATCAGCAACGGCCACAAATACTGGTTCCAGCCATAGATGAACATGATCACGAACAGCGCCAGCACATTGGTGCGTGACAGCGGCCACAGCACATCCTTGAAAAACCGCAGCGGACCGGCGCCGTCTATGCGCGCGGCTTCGGCCAGTTCATCGGGCACGATCAGGAAAAATTGCCGGAACAGGAAGGTGGCGGTCGCCGACGCGATCAGCGGAATGGTCAAACCCGCATAACTGTTCAGCATCCGCAGATCGGACACCACCTGGTAGGTCGGCGTGATCCGCACCTCCACCGGCAGCATCAGTGTCACGAAAATCATCCAGAAAAACAGCGAGCGTCCCGGAAAGCGAAAATACACGAACGCAAACGCCGACAGCATCGAGATCGAGATTTTTCCGAACGCGATCAGCAGCGCCGACACGAAACTGACCCACATCATGCGTCCGACCGGCGGCATCGAGATATTGCCGGAAGTGCCTTTGGTGATGACTTCGGCATAGTTGACCAGAAACTGATCGCCCGGCACCAGCGACATCGGTGCGGCGGCAGCCTGATCGGCAGTTTGGGTGCTGGCCACCAGCGCAACATACACCGGAAAGGCGACCACCAGAACACCCAGCAACAACACCAGGTGACTGATGAGATCGAGAATCGGGCGGCGCTCAATCATTGGATACGTTCATGAATATTGCACTTTCTTTTCGACATACTTGAACTGCACCACCGTCAGCACGATGACGATCGTCATCAGGATCACCGACTGGGCGGCGGCGCTGCCTAGGTCGCCACCCTTGAAGCCATCGTGAAACACCTTGTACACCAGGATCTCGGTATCCTTGCCCGGCCCGCCCTGGGTGGTCGCTTCGATGATCGCAAAAGTATCGAAGAATGCGTACACCACGTTGATCACAAGCAGGAAAAACGTGGTCGGCGACAGCAAAGGAAAGACGATCGTGAAGAACCGCTTGACCGGTCCGGCGCCGTCAATTGCGGCAGCTTCTATCAATGACTTCGGGATCGACTGCAGGCCGGCCAGAAAGAAAAGAAAGTTATAACTGATTTGCTTCCATACCGCCGCCATTACGATCAGCATCAACGCATGCCGCCCGTTCAACTGATGATTCCATTCAATGCCGAAATACCGCAGTGCATGTGCGATCACGCCAAGCGTGGGACTCATCATGAACATCCACAGCACCCCGACCACGACCGGCGAAACCGCATAGGGCCAGATCAGGAAGGTCTTGTATATCGATGCGCCCCTGAGAATCCGGTCTGCGAAAACGGCGAGTATCAATGAAATCGACAGGCCGAGAAATGCCACCAGAATCGAAAAAATCGCCGTGGTCTTGAACGACTCAAGATAGGTTTCATCGTTGAAGAGATCCTGGAAGTTTTCAAACCAGACGAATTGCGACGAGACGCCGAACGCGTCCTGTATCAATACCGATTGATAGAGCGCCTGCGCCGCCGGCCAGAAGAAAAATAGCAGGGTAACCACGATCTGCGGTGCGACCAGCGCATAGGGTAGCCAAGCCGATTTGAAACGGGCGCGTTTTTCCATGAATTTGTCTATTGGGCGGAATGCGGGGCCGGTTGCCTATGGCCCTGCACTCCCATCAGGCGGAATTTACTTGTTGGCTCTTTCGAATCGTATCAGTAATTCATCGCCGCGCTTGACCGCATTATCGAGCGCTTCTTTTGCGCTCTTCTTGCCGGTCCAGACGTTTTCCAGTTCCTCGTCGATCACGCCACGAATCTGCACGAAATTACCGAGCCGGATGCCACGCGATTTGTCGGTCGTCTTAACGATCATCTGCTGCACCGAGACATCGGTGCCCGGGTTTTTTTCATAGAAACCCGATTTCTTGGTAAGGTCGTAAGCGGCTTTGGTTATCGGCAGATAGCCGGTTTCCTGATGCCACCTAGCCTGCAGTTCAGGCTGCGACAGGAATTTGAAGAATTTTGCGACGCCCTTGTACTCTTCGGTCTTCTTGCCGCTCATCGCCCACAGCGACGCACCGCCGATGATGGTATTTTGCGGCGCACCTTGCGTGTCCGCGTAATACGGCAATGCCGACACCGCGAACTTGAACTTGGCATTTTTTGCAATGTTGGCATACGCAGCGCTGGACGAAGTCAGCATCGCGCATTCACCGGAATAGAACTTCGCCTCAGGTTCGTTCTTGCGGCCCGCATAGGTGAAATATCCCTGCTTGGCCCAATTCGCCATGTTTTCGATGTGCTTGACATGCAATGGGCTATTGAACTTCAAACGTGCATCCAGGCCGCCAAAACCGTTATTCTTGGTGGCGAACTCGGCGTTGTGCCAGGCGGAGAAATTTTCAAGATGGACCCAGGACTGCCAGCCGGTGGTATACGCGCATCTTTCGCCGTTGGCTTTCAGTTTTGCTGCCGCGGCCAGCACTTCCTGCCAGGTTGCCGGTCCTTTCGCGGTATCCAGTCCGGCTTTGTCGAACATGTCCTTGTTGTAGTAGAACACCGTGGTCGAGCTGTTGAACGGGAATGAAACCAGCTCGCCTTTCGGAGACGTGTAATAGCCGGCGACCGCAGGCACATAGACCGAGGAGTCGAATTTTTCACCGGCGATCTTCATCACTTCGGTAACCGGCTTGACGGCGCCCTTTGAATACATCATGGTTGCAGTGCCTACTTCGAACACTTGCAGAATATTCGGTGCGTTGCCTGCACGGTAGGCTGCCACCGCAGCGGACATTGCTTCGTCGTAACTACCCTTGTAAACTGCATTGACCTTGTAATCCGACTGGCTTTTATTGAACTGGTCCGCGAGGCCTGCGACACGGTCGCCCAATGCGCCGGTCATCGAGTGCCACCATGCGATTTCAGTGACAGCGTGTGCAGATGTGGTCATTACGGCAAACAGGCCGGTAGCGGCCAGGACTTTCAGGTTCATGCGCATTGGGACTCTCCTAAAATTTTTGATGTTACCCGAATGATGTTACAAGCTTGTTACGATAGCTTAAGGTGGTGCTGTGCCGCTTATAATTCGATTTTGCAGCGCAATATCAGATCATGAAACGACTTCACCTGTATCTCCGTCTGGTCCGTCTGGACAAGCCGATCGGCATTCTGCTACTGCTATGGCCGACGCTTGCCGCGCTGTGGTTCGCGTCGGACGGCAAGCCGGACTGGCGACTGGTTGCGATATTCTGTATCGGCACGGCGCTGATGCGCTCCGCCGGTTGCGCGATCAACGATTTTGCCGACCGCGATATCGACAAGCACGTCAAACGTACTGCGGAACGCCCGCTCACCAGCGGAAAAATTGCTCCATGGGAAGCGGTCATGGTTGCCGCGATCCTGGCCTTGATCGCCTTCATGCTGATCCTGCCGCTCAACATGCTGACCAAACAATTGTCGGTCGCAGCGGTGTTGATCGCAGCCAGCTATCCGTACTTCAAACGCTTTTTCGCGATACCGCAAGCCTATCTGGGCATCGCATTCGGCTTCGGCATCCCGATGGCCTTTGCCGCGGTACAGGGCGCGGTGCCGGCCGCGGCATGGTTGCTGTTGTTGGCGAATATTTTCTGGGCGATTGCCTACGATACCGAGTATGCGATGGTCGATCGGGACGACGACTTGAAAATCGGCATCAGAACATCGGCGATTACGTTCGGCCGGTTCGACGTGGCGGCGGTCATGCTGAGTTACGCAGTTGCGCTGTCAATCGTGCTGGTTGTAGGCTGGAGTTATGGCCTGCGCAGCTGGTTTGTCGCCGGATTGACGATTGCCGCCGCTTGCGCGTCCTATCATTACACGCTGATTCGCGAGCGTGAACGGGTCGGATGCTTTGCGGCTTTCAGGCATAACAACTGGCTGGGCGCCGCGGTGTTTGCGGGGATTGCGGTCGATTATGCGATGCGCTAATTTGATGATTCCATACTTCAGCAAGCAGGATCTTTTAAAAATTTACCTATGACCGCCTTGTTCATCTCCGCTTTTCTATTAGGCCTGCTGTTCAACGCGGCGCCGGGCGCCGTATTTGCCGAAACTGTCAGACAAGGCGTGCGCGGCGGTTTCCGGCCTGCGCTCGCGGTACAAGTCGGCTCGCTGGTCGGCGATGCGCTCCGGGCGCTTCTGGGGCTGATCGGTGTCGGCCTTCTCCTTCAACTGGACTGGCTGCGCTTGCCTATCGGCATCGCCGGCGCCGTCTATCTTGCCTGGCTGGCCCGCGACTCGTGGATTACCGCCAGCCGAGAGTTTTCAGTCAATGAAAGCGGAGCGACCGAATCGGGAAAGGCAATGCGCGCCGGCGCGCTGATTTCGATAACGAACCCGCACAATATCGCCTATTGGGCGGCACTTGGAAGCGCGCTTGGCGCGGTTGGCATTCACGAACCGCAAACGGCGGATTATGCAATTTTCTTTGCCGGCTTCATGGTCTCGTCGATTGCATGGTGCTTCTTCTGCGCCGCCGTGGTTGATCGCCTGTTTCGCCGTGCCGGCGCGCATTGGGCAAAAATCACCTACAGACTTTGTGCAGCGGCGTTTCTGGCCTTGGCAATCGCATCGGTGCGTGACGTCGTGGTTCAGCCGGGCAAGTTCCATCCGCGCGAGAAACCGGCAGTGAGCGCCACTCTCTAATTCGAACCGAATTCCTCGCCCAGTTGTTTGCCCCGCTCCGCAGCCGCCTTCATCGCACGAACAATCGCATCCTTCACCCCGCTAGCCTCCATGCTGACCAAGGCCGCATGAGTGGTGCCGCCTTTGGACGTGACACGATCCCGCAGCACCGATACGGGATCCGACGATTGCGCGGCAAGTTGCGACGCGCCGACGAAAGTCGCAATCGCAAGCGCATTTCCCTGCTCGGCGCTCAAGCCCATCTCCTGCGCGGCCTGCTGCATCGCTTCGATGAAATAGAATACATACGCCGGTCCGCTGCCGGATACCGCGGTCACCGGATCGATCAACGCTTCATCGCTTAGCCAGACCGTCGCGCCGACGGCACGCATGATCGCATCGGCGGCATTGCGCTGCTGTTCGGACACGCCCGCCATCGCCGCCAAGCCGGTGATTCCCTGCCCGATCAAGGCCGGCGTATTGGGCATGGTGCGCACGATCGCCGGGTGTCCGTTGAGCCAACGCGACAAATCGACCGCACGAATACCGGCTGCGATCGACAGCACCAGTTGCGAAGCCACGTGCGCCTGCAACTGTGCGGCGACATCCTTCATTTGCTGCGGCTTGACTGCAAGTACGATCACATCGCTCGATGCGATTGCCGCGTCGATCTGTTGCGCCGTCGTCACACCGAACTGCTGTTGCAGCTTTTCCAGTGCGCCGGCATTGATATCCACCACGTGGATATTCGCGCCCGCCGTGAGTTTGCCGGCAAGCCCGCCGATCAAGGCGGCCGCCATGTTGCCGCCGCCGATAAAACTGATTTTCAATTCATTTTGCATAATCCCGCTTTCCAAAAATTGCGGTTCCGACACGAACCATGGTAGACCCTTCAGCGATTGCAGCGGCCATATCGGCCGACATTCCGATCGACAGCGTGTCGATCGGAAGCCCTTGCGCACGCAACTCGTTAAACAATTGATGCAGTCGCCTGAACGGCGCTCGTTGTTGTTCAAAATTTTCCGCCGGCTCCGGTATCGCCATCAATCCGCGCAGCCTCAATCGCGGCATGCGTGCGACGGCGTGCGCCATTTCCGAAGCCTGGTCCAGTGCAGCGCCGCTTTTACTGGCTTCGCCGCTGATATTGATTTGCAGACATACGTTCAACGGCGGCAGGTGTTGCGGCCTCTGATCGGACAGGCGCTGCGCGATTTTCTCGCGTTCGATGGAATGCACCCAATCGAAATGTTCCGCGATCGGCCGGGTCTTGTTGCTCTGGATCGGTCCAATGAAATGCCATTCCAGGCGCAACGCGGGCTGTCGCGCCTGCAGTTCAGTCATCTTGTCCAGCGCCTCCTGCAGATAATTCTCGCCAAATGCCTTTTGGCCTGCCTGTGCCGCCTCCAAAATCGCATCCACCCCGAATGTCTTCGACACGGCCAATAGCCGGATTTCATCGGGATTGCGCCCCGCACGGTGCGCCGCTGTGGCAATACCGTCATGGACAACTTGCAAGTTCCGGGAGATTAAGGACATAATCAAATGCATTCCGGCAATATCACGCAGATTTCAATAATGGCAACATGGCTGTATCGCTCAAGCCATCCATTTTCTTTTTACTTTTTATATAGTGCAGCTCAGGGATTATAAATGGACATTTCCGAACTACTCGCTTTCTCGGTCAAGAACAAGGCGTCCGATCTGCATTTATCTGCAGGTTTGCCGCCGATGATTCGCGTCCATGGCGACGTACGCCGTATCAATCTGCCGCCGCTGGAACACAAGGATGTGCACGGCATGATTTATGACATCATGAACGACGGTCAGCGCAAGGCGTACGAAGAAAATCTCGAATGCGACTTTTCCTTTGCGATTCCCGGTCTGGCGCGGTTCCGTGTCAATGCATTCAACCAGGATCGTGGTGCAGCAGCAGTGTTGCGGACCATTCCGTCAAAAATCCTCAGCCTGGAAGAATTGAACGCCCCAAAAATATTTGGTGAACTGGCGATGAAGCCGCGCGGGCTGGTGCTGGTGACCGGTCCGACCGGCTCGGGAAAATCAACCACGCTGGCCGGCATGGTGAACCATCTCAATGAATCAGAATATGGGCATATCCTGACGGTCGAGGATCCGATCGAATTCGTGCATGAATCGAAAAAATGCCTGATCAATCAGCGCGAAGTCGGGCCGCACACGCTTTCGTTTACCGCCGCGCTACGTTCGGCATTGCGCGAAGATCCGGATGCGATCCTGGTCGGCGAGTTGCGCGACCTGGAAACGATCCGTCTGGCACTGTCGGCCGCGGAAACCGGCCACCTGGTATTCGGTACACTGCATACGTCATCCGCCGCCAAAACCATCGACCGTATCATCGACGTGTTTCCCGGTGATGAAAAGGAAATGGTGCGGGCCATGTTGTCCGAATCATTGCAGGCGGTGATTTCGCAAACCCTGCTGAAGACCAAGGATGGCTCGGGCCGGGTTGCCGCGCATGAAATCATGCTTGGCACACCCGCCATCCGCAACTTGATTCGTGAAGCCAAAATCGCGCAAATGTATTCAGCGATTCAGACCGGTTCCAACGTGGGAATGCAAACACTGGACAGCAATTTGACTGATTTGTTAAGACGGAACATCATCTCTCCGGCGGCGGCCCGGGGTGCCGCGAAAACACCGGAGAACTTCCCGGGTTAAGCGCCGCGGATTGCACCGAGCCGGACGATCACCCTCAAAGCAGTGCTTTGAGTCCCGACCATCTCCCGCCTGCAGGAGAAGAAGTACGCGAGACAAGATCAAGCCAGGGCTTGGTCTTGCAGAACTAACAAGGAAAATAATGGAACGTGAACAAGCGACGAAATTCATGCACGATTTGCTCAGGCTCATGCTCAGCAAAAATGGCTCCGATCTTTTCATCACGGCGGATTTTCCGCCTGCGTTCAAGATCGATGGAAAGATGACGCCGGTGTCGAATCAGCCGCTGACAACGACGCATACCGTCGAACTTGCCCGCGCGATCATGAACGACAAGCAGGCGGCCGAGTTCGAAGCCAGCAAGGAATGTAATTTTGCGATCAATCCTGGTTCCTTGGGCCGCTTTCGAGTGTCCGCATTCGTACAGCAAGGCCGTGTCGGGCTGGTGCTCAGGACTATTACCACGACCATTCCGAAGATCGAGGACCTGGGTATTCCGGAAACGCTGAAAGACGTCGTGATGACCAAGCGCGGACTGGTCATCATGGTCGGTGCGACTGGTTCCGGCAAGTCCACGACATTGGCGGCCATGGTCGGCTACCGCAACGAAAACAGCCACGGCCACATCATCACGGTCGAAGATCCGGTCGAGTATGTGCATCCGCACCGGAACTGCATCGTGACGCAGCGCGAAATCGGCGTCGATACCGCCGACTGGGGCGTGGCATTGAAAAACACGCTGCGCCAGGCGCCGGATGTCATCCTGATCGGCGAAATCCGCGATCGTGAATCGATGGATTATGCAATCGCATTCGCTGAAACCGGACATCTGTGCCTCGCTACCATGCATGCCAACAGCTCGAACCAGGCATTGGACCGTATCATCAACTTCTTCCCGGAAGAGCGCCGCCAGCAGTTGCTGATGGACTTGTCGCTCAATTTGAAGGGCATGATTTCACAACGGCTGATACCGTTGCGCGATACCAAGGGACGGGTTCCTGCAGTGGAAATCATGCTGAATTCGCCGCTCATTTCCGATTTGATCTTCAAAGGCAATGTTCACGAGATCAAGGAAATCATGAAAAAATCGCGCGAACTCGGCATGCAGACTTTCGACCAGGCGCTATTCGATCTGTATGAAGCAGACAAGATTTCATATGAAGATGCGTTGCGCAATGCGGATTCGGTCAACGATTTGCGCTTGTCGATCAAGCTGAAAGGCAAGGAGGCGAAGGATCGTGATTTGTCCGCAGGCACCGAGCATCTTGGGATCGTATAGGTAAAATTCACGCTTTACCGGCGAACTATTTACTTGCCGGTAAAGCTGCCATCACAAACCAGATCGGCTGACGCTCGGCACCCATCAGCCTTACCTTTTTCAATAAACAGGTAAGGCCGATCGCAGTAGTGGCGCATGAAAGATTTATTGCAAGACCCGTTCGCAGAGACTCATTTGTCATGCCGCGCGGCGAGAGAAAGAATTTCAATGACTTCCCTCTACCAAATTGCGCTACGTGACCCAAAGGAGGCGAAGCGTCAGCACCATCGAATACGAATGGCGCGGATATTGATTCTTAACATGGCAGCCGAATCGGCCATGCTTGGCTTGTTTGCATGGGCCGGGACCATTCCAGCATGGATTGCACTCGCATTTTTGGTGGCAAGCACCGGCTCCGGCCTTGCATTTTTTCTCTTCTTCAAAAGCGGAAAAAACTTGCGCTTGCGCGACAAGGGCGTCCTTGTTCCACAACTCGTGGTGATCGCAACATTGCAGCTTGTATTCCTTGTACTGGCTCCCGAACTTGCAATTCTCTTCATGCTGGTTCTGCTGGTGTCATCGGGTTTCACCCTGATGGAATTCACGCCGCGCCAATTCACGATCGGCTGGGTTATCTACGCGGCGGCCACAGCGGCGGCGCTGTGGTTTGTCGGTGACCGGTTCACCTATCCTGGCCTATCTCCGGTGGAGACTGCGCTGGTCTGGCTATTTTTTGTTTTGGCGCTGCGGCTGCTGACACTGGCAAGCGCCCAATTCAGCCGACTGCGCGGGCAATTATCTGAAAAGAATCGGCAACTGGAAGCATCGTTGCAAAAGATTGAAATACTTGCCAATCGCGACCACTTGACCGGCGCATTCAACCGGCGCAATTTCATGCTGACACTTGAGATGGAAATGCAGCGTGCGAAGCGGGCTGCGCGGCCATTTTGTCTCGCCATGCTCGATCTGGATCATTTCAAGTTGATCAACGACAAATATGGCCATGCAGTCGGCGACCTGGTGCTAAAACACTTTTGCAGCATTATTGAACAATCGCTCAGGTCGTCGGATAAATTAGGGCGGATCGGAGGTGAAGAGTTCAGCATTCTCCTCGCCGAAACGTCACTGGATAGCGCAGTTAAGGCAATGGAGCGATTGCGCATCCTTATAGCAGATCATGATTGGGAAACCGTCGGAACAGGCTTGACGGTGACTTTTTCGGCAGGCGTCACAAGTTATGAACATGACGATGGCACGGAAACCATGCTGAAGCGTGCAGATGATGCGCTGTATAACGCAAAACGTGCCGGCCGCAACCGTGTGAGCATCGCTGAAAGCGCAGAAAGGATGACGCGCCACCATTCTTGATGAACTATCGCCGTGATCTTTTTAGTGAGCGGCAAATGTTAATTCGCTCCCGCATGAATACGCGATGGAGGAATAAAAAACTTTTCCTAGGCCCTCACTCCACGGCGGGCACGCCCTTTGTTCAGATAGCGAGATTGGATTTTTTTCCAGACATATCCTGCTATGGCAAGCACAATGTATTTTCTCATGAGCAATCTCCAAAGACCTAAGGCCGTTCGATAAAACAGCGGTTCACAAAGTATTTATCCAGTCAATTATTGAGTCAACGCCGGCTCGCGTCATTAAGCCCGGCTGCCTTATAGGACTGGAAAGGTATCGTTAGGTTCCGGGATCGCGCGGTGGAACGGCGCGTCGACATCAGTTCGCAGGCGCCAATGCGCTATCCACCAGCTCAATCCAGTGCCGGACCGGCGTTTGGGTACCGGATTGCAAATGCGTCAGGCATCCGATATTGGCCGATACAATCATCTGCGGATCGGTTGCCTCCAGCTTGGCCAATTTGTTGTCACGCAATTGATATGCCAATGCCGGCTGCAACACCGAATAGGTGCCCGCCGATCCGCAGCAAAGATGGCTGTCTTCGCACAATTTGACATCGACCCCGACAGCGCTCAGCACCCTCTCGACCTTGCCGCGGATTTGCTGGCCATGCTGCAAAGTGCATGGCGGATGATAGGCGACGCGCTTGCTGATTTTTCCGGTGAGTTTGTCCTGCAGTGCCAATTCGAAGTCGGGCAATATTTCACTCAAATCCTTGGTCAGGGCCGAAATCCTTTCCGCCCTGGCTGCATACGCTGCGTCATGCCTGAGTAAATGGCCATACTCCTTTACCGTCGAACCACAGCCGGAGGCGGTCATCACGATCGCTTCGGCGCCAGCTTCCACGTGCGGCCACCATGCGTCGATATTGCGGCGCATGTCGTCCAGGCCGCCATCGTGATCATTCATGTGATAACGAATCGCTCCGCAACAACCCGCCTTTGCCGCGACAATCAATTGGACCTCCAATGCGTCGAGCACGCGCGCTGTCGCTGCGTTGATGTTGGGCGCCATGGACGGTTGCACACAGCCGTCCAATAACAACATTTTTCGTACATGCTGGCGTGTCGGCCATGCACCCGCATCCTGTTTTTCCGGAACCTTGCTTTTCAATGACTTTGGCATCAGCGCCCGCACAGATTGCCCTGCCTTCATTGCCGGAGAAAACATCCATTTGCGCGGCAGCCCTTCTTTCAATGCGGTGCGCACAACGCGTTCGGATAGCGGACGCGGCACCTGATCATCGACAATCTTGCGGCCGATATCGACCAGGCGACCATATTGCACGCCGGAAGGGCAAGTCGTCTCGCAATTGCGGCAAGTCAGGCAGCGGTCCAGGTGCAGTTGCGTCTTCGCTGTCGCCTGCTTTCCTTCCAGCACCTGCTTGATCAGGTAAATCCGGCCGCGCGGGCCATCCAGCTCATCGCCCAGCAACTGATAGGTCGGACACGTCGCGGTACAGAAACCGCAATGCACGCATTTTCGAAGGATAGCTTCGGCCTCATCTCCTTCGGGCGTGTTTTTAATGAAATCGGCTAAATTGGTTTGCATGGAATCCTACAATTTTTGCGAGCGATGCGTGCTTGCAGCAGATGCTGTTCCGCTGCATCTACCATTCCGAATACATCCGCCCCGGATTGAATATCCCGGATGGATCGAATGCTCTTTTGAGATTGCGATGAATAGCCGCAATGGCCGGCGCCAGCGGATGGAATACGCCGACCCGCTTGTCGCCGCCGCGAAACAAGGTCGCGTGTCCGCCGATCCTGTCTATCGCAGCGCGAACGACGGCGGCGTCTTCATTCGTCTTCAGCCAGCGTTGCGCCCCGCCCCATTCGATCAGCTGCTCTCCACGCAATGCAAGCGGCGGCGCAATCGACGGCACCGATAAACGCCAAACCGTCTCTGCAGTCTTATCCACGGAACAAAAGAACCTGTTCCGCTGTTCCCGCAAGTCAGTCCAGAAAGCCTCGGCATCCGGCACCTGATCGCCGCCCATTTTTTTTGGCGCTGCGTGGATTGCCGCCTGGGCGCCGGACAAGCGCACCATCAGCGATCCGCCATGCCAACTGCTGGCCGAAATCGGCAGCGGCTGGCTGCCCCATTCGTTCAACCGGCGAATCGCATCGGACTCGTTCAGCTCGAAGCGCAAGCTGGTTTCGGCAAACGGCCGCGGCAACACTTTCAGCGACACTTCGAGAATCAATCCGAGCGTGCCCATCGATCCTGCCAGCAGACGCGACACATCGTAACCGGCGACGTTCTTCATTACCTGTCCGCCGAAACGCAGCACATCGCCCTTGCCATCCATCAGGACCACGCCGAGCACAAAATCGCGTAGGGCGCCGACCGCCTGCCTGCGCGGTCCGGAAAGGCCTGCCGCCACAACCCCTCCGATGGTCGCCTGTGCATCGAAATACGGCGGTTCGAATGCCAGCATCTGATTTTGCGCTGCCAATGCAGCGTCGATTTCCGCAAGCGGCGTGCCGCTGCGCGCGGTGATGACAAGCTCGGTCGGATCGTAGGCAAGTATCCCGGTATGGCCACTGGTATCCAGAACCTCGCCCTGAAGCGCTTGACCGTACCAATCCTTGGTGCCGCCGCCGCGAATGCGCAACGCCGTCTTGTCGGCGACGGCTGCGATAATGCGATCAGAGAATGTTTGCAACGTTTGTTCCATATGGGCCTGATACCGTTCGCTAGAAACGCGGCAAATCCGCAAACTTCAGTTGTCCGCCTTTGACATGCATCTTCCCGTACTCGGCACACCGCTGCAGCGTCGGTATCGCCTTGTCCGGATTCAGCAGGAATGCGGTATCGAACGCCCGTTTGACGGCGATGAACGCCTCGATCTCCTGTTTCGTGAATTGCACGCACATCGAATTGATTTTTTCGATGCCGACACCATGTTCGCCGGTAATGGTGCCGCCGACTTCGACGCACAATTCGAGAATCTCCGCGCCGAACAATTCCGCGCGATGAAATTCGCCGGGCTGGTTGGCATCGAACAGGATCAATGGATGCAGGTTGCCGTCACCGGCGTGAAACACGTTCGCGCAACGCAAGCCGTACTTGGTTTCCATCTGCGCGATACCCAGTAAAACCTGCGCCAGTTTCTTGCGCGGAATGGTACCGTCCATGCAATAGTAATCGGGTGAAATACGGCCCGCCGCCGGAAATGCGTTTTTTCGGCCGGACCAAAATTTAAGGCGCTCCTGTTCATTCCGCGATACGGCAATCGCGGTCGCGCCGGAATTTTTCAGCACATCGGACATGCGTGCGATTTCTTCCTCGACCTCTTCCGGCATACCGTCCGACTCGCACAGCAGGATCGCTTCCGCATCGATGTCATAGCCGGCTTGCACGAAAGGCTCGACCATGCGGGATGAAGTTTTATCCATCATCTCCAGGCCGGCGGGAATGATGCCTGCCGCGATCACGCTGGCTACCGCATTGCCGCCCTTTACCACATCGTCGAACGACGCCATGATCACGCGCGCCAGCTGCGGCGTGGGAATCAGCTTGACCGTGACTTCAGTGACCACGCCCAGCATCCCTTCTGATCCGATGAATACCGCAAGCAAATCGAAGCCCGGCGCATCGAGCGCCTCACTTCCCAACTCCACGATGTCGCCATCGATCGTCACCATCCGCACGCGCAGCACGTTATGCACGGTCAATCCATATTTCAGGCAATGCACGCCGCCGGAATTCTCGGCCACGTTGCCGCCGATGGTGCAGGCGATTTGCGACGACGGATCGGGTGCGTAGTACAAGCCATGCGTTGCCGCCGCGTCGGAAATGGCAAGATTGCGCACGCCGGGCTGCACCACGGCGGTACGGCTGTAAGGATCGATTTTGACGATCTTGCTAAGCCGCGCGGTTGACAGGACCACGCCATCGGCGATCGGCAATGCGCCGCCGGACAATCCGGTGCCGGCGCCGCGCGGCACAATCCTGACTTGCAGATCGCGGCATGTTTTCAGTATCCCGACAACCTGCGCCTCACTGTTCGACAGCACGACCACCATCGGCAGCTGCCGGTAGGCGGAAAGCCCGTCGCATTCATAAGGCCGGGTATCTTCTTCATTGAACAGCACGCATTCGCCGGGCAGCACCGAGCGCAGTGCGGCAACGACTTCGCGCTGGCGGGCAATGGTAAATGGCAAATCTACAGGCGCATTCATGATCGGTCTCAATCCATTGAACTTAAACAATCCGTGATGAGGTCGGCGGCACAAACCCTTTTCAAGTACAGGCAGAGTGTAACGAAAAGGCAGGGAAATTAGGTCGGTTCTTGGGTAATTTTGGCTGAAAAGCATTTTCCGCTGGCGTGAAATATTTTCACCCCATTACAGAAAGCGTTTTCGACAATCCTTGTTCGGGAAATCCGGAAAATACCTCAAGCCGCCACGGGCCAAGGCACATCGTCTGTCAGACGTTGCGGAATGTTGTTTGCATCCAGTCAATGAACAGCGCAACTTCCTGGCGCTCACGTGCCGGCTTTTCGTAGACCATGTAATACGCATGCGGCGGTGTCGCGAGATGGATATCGAACAGCGGCACAACCTCGCCACTCTCGATCATGCCGTGCGCAAAATGCTGGCGAGTCAATCCAATGCCATATCCATGCTTGATTGCTTCCAGCAACAAGCCCAGATCATCGATCCGCAATCCCGTCGAAGGTTCGGGCCAATCGAGTCCGGCCGCTTCGAACCAGGGCTGCCATGGTTCCAGTGCCGAACGCAGCAGCGTTGCCTTTTTCAAGTCCGCCGGCGTCTCGATCCCGCCGACTTGCGCAAGGTAACGCGGACTTACAACGGCAAATGTCGGCTCTTCAAAAAGTTTCTCCGTAACGAGGTTGGGATATTTCCCTGCCCCGAATCGGACTTCGACATCGCTTTCGGACAGACTCAAGTCATACAAAGGTACCGACAGAAATATCTCGATCCCGATGTCGGGATGGAGTCTGGCAAATTCGGCAAGATGCGGAACGAATATATAGCGCGCAAAGGTCGGAGGCAACGTGACTTTGACGCGCAACTGTACGGGAGTGCTCCGGTGCGGCATTGGAAAATCCGTCAACGTGCGCAGCGCAATGCGCACCACGTCCAGATAACGGCGGCCGAATTCGGAAAGATTGACACTGCGGCCGTCACGAATGAACAGGCGTTCCCCGACAAATTCCTCAAGCAACCGAATCCGGTGCGACAACGCCGACGGGGTGATGCACAATTCTTCGGCTGCAAGTGCAAATGAACCATGCCGTGCAGCCGCTTCAAAAGCGGATAGTGCATGCACAGGAGGAAGGCGTATTGCCATAAATAATTAATTTCCGGTAATCACCAGCGAATGATTTTACCGGGGTTCATGATGTTTTTGGGGTCCAGTGCATGTTTAATTGCGCGCATCGTGCCGATCGCGTCCTCTCCATGTTCCTGTATCAGGAAATCCATTTTGTGCAGACCGACGCCATGTTCGCCGGTGCAGGTGCCATCCATCGCAATCGCACGTGCGACCATGCGGTTATTGATGCCTTCCGCCTTGCCGACCTCGGCCGGATCATGCGGATCGATCATCATCAACACATGGAAATTACCATCGCCGACATGGCCGATAATGGAATAGATCATGCCGTTCTTTTCGCAATCGGCCTTGGTTTCAAGAATACATTCGGCCAACTGTGAAATCGGCACGCAGCAATCGGTGGTGATCGAGCGATACCCGGGGCGCATTTGCAACAATGCAAAATAGGCGTTATGGCGGGCGGCCCATAAGCGGGACCGATCTTCCGGATGCGTGGCCCACTCGAAACCGGTGGCATTGTGTTCGGCGGCAATGTCCTGAACCAACTCTGCCTGCTCCTTCACGCCATGCTCGCTGCCATGAAACTCAAACAGCAATAACGGTTTTTCCGGCAGCCCAAGTTTGTCATGGGCATTGATTGCCTTTACCCCGTTCTCATCGAGAAATTCAACCCGTGCAATGGGCACGCCCATTTGAATTGTCTGAATCACCGCATTGACCGCGTCGGACGCGCTGGGAAAAGAACAGACGGCTGCCGAGATCGCTTCGGGCTGCGGATACAGCTTTACGGTGACTTCGGTAATGACCCCAAGCGTGCCTTCGCTGCCGACAAAGACCCGGGTCAAGTCGTAGCCGGCGGAAGATTTTTTCGCACGCGTACCGGTCCGAATGGTCCGGCCATCCGATGTCACGACGGTCAATGCCAGCACGTTTTCACGCATGGTGCCGTAACGTACCGCATTGGTGCCGGAGGCTCGGGTCGCCGCCATGCCGCCCAGCGATGCATCGGCGCCGGGGTCGATTGGAAAGAACAGGCCGGTATCCTTGATTTCCTGATTCAATTGCTTGCGCGTTACACCTGCCTGTACGGTCGCAGTCAGGTCTTCCGCATGAATCGCGACCACATTGTTCATCTGCGACAGATCGATCGTAACGCCGCCTTGGAGCGCCAATACATGGCCTTCGAGCGAAGTGCCGGCCCCATAAGGAATAACCGGCACATCGTATTCGTTGCACAGCTTGACGGCCGCGGCGACTTCATCGGTCGACTGAGCGAAAACGACGGCATCCGGCAGCATTGGATCGTAGGAAGATTCGTCGCTGCCATGGTGTTCGCGCATTGCCTGGGTAGTCGACAATCGGTCGCCAAACACAGATTCAAGCGCAGGCAACAGCATTTCAGGAAGCGGTTTTTTCAGGCTGCCTGGCTGGGCGGGATGATTCATGACTGTCTCCAATATGATCCTTCTGAATTTGCGACGGCAAATTCGTCCGCGTTGCCTCACTATCGCCCATGATGCGACGCTCAATATTTACCTGATTCTACTCTGCGCCAGAATCCACCGCAGCCCTTTGTAAACTCATGAGCAAACGCCTGTTTTTTGCCGTATCCTGACTTTTTTCATTTATTATTTTTCGGGCAATCATGGGCAATCGACTTTCTAAAATCGCCACCCGCACCGGCGACAACGGCACAACCGGCCTGGGCGACGGCAGCCGCGTCGACAAGAACAGTTTGCGCGTCCATGCAATGGGCGACGTGGATGAACTGAATTCGCATATCGGCCTGCTGTTATGCGAAGACTTGCCGGCGGCATTACGCGAAGAATTGGTATCAATTCAGCATGACCTGTTCGACATGGGCGGTGAACTGTGTATTCCGGGCTATACGATGATCACTGACGTGCATGTGGCGCGACTGGATGCGTTGCTCGCAAAATACAATGCGGATCTGCCGCCGTTGAAGGATTTCATCCTGCCGGCAGGCTCACGCGCAGCATCGCAGGCGCATGTGTGCCGCACGGTATGCCGGCGCGCTGAACGGGCGATAGTCGGCTTGGGCAAGGCGGACAAGATCAATGATAATCCGCGGCAATACATGAATCGGTTGTCGGATTTGCTGTTTGTTTTGTCGCGGGTGTTGAATCGGTTTGGCGGGGGGAGCGATGTGTTGTGGGATAAGGATCGGAAGCGGGAGCTTTGATGATTTATGTAAAGCTTGATTACCTGGCGAGACCCGGCAAGCATACACGAGGGACAAGCCTCTTGCACTTTCGAAAGGAACCCGAGAATCAGCTTGAGCATCACCCTCAAACAAGAAAGCGACGCATTGCGTCGCTTTTCCATAACCAATTCAAGATCGAAGCAGTTACTTCATCCGCTTGTCGAACTCAATCAACGCATACGCCGAATGATTATGAATCGACTCGAAATTCTCCGCTTCCAGCGTATAAGCCGCAACCCGCGTATCCGCATTCAACATCCCCGCCACATCACGCACCAGATCCTCGACAAACTTCGGATTGTCATAAGCACGTTCCGTCACGTATTTCTCATCCGGACGCTTGAGCAAACCATACAGCTCGCACGATGCCTGCTCCTCGATCTTCGCAATCAATTCATCGATCAGGAATTCCCCGGTCAGAATTGCATTGACCGTAATATGCGAGCGCTGGTTATGCGCGCCGTACGCAGAGATCTTTTTCGAGCACGGGCACAGACTGGTTACCGGTACCAGCACTTTCAAGGTTACTTCGAGTTGACCATCCTTGATTTCACCGGTCAGACCCACCTCGTAATCCATCAGGCTTTCGACACCCGATACCGGCGCAATCTTGTTGATGAAGTACGGGAACGACAATTCGATACGGCCGGTGTCCGCCTCCAGCAGCTTGACCATTTTCTTCATCAACTTGCTGAACGATGTTATATCGAGCGGAATGCGATTTTCTTCCAGCAGTGCAATGAAACGCGACATGTGCGTGCCCTTTTTTTCTTCAGGCAGATGCACATACATGTTCCAGCTGCCGACCGATGGCTGCACGCCGGAGCTGGTTCTGACCGTGACCGGATAGCGCACACCCTTGACGCCGACGCGCTGAATCGCGATGCGTCTGGTATCGACCGCGCTTTGCACGTCAGGAATGGTAGTCAGGTTGAGATCGCGGGTATTCATCAAGGTGCCTATTCAGTTGCGAAGGCCTAAAAGAAGGCCCACATGGTTTTTGTTAATTGTTGACGACCAGTCGCGGCTCGCCTTTGCCAAAACGCTTTCTTATCGACGCCGCAATGCCGCTTGCGTTCAGACCGCACTCGGCCAGCAATTGCGCCGCATCGCCATGATCGATAAATTTGTCCGGCAAGCCTAAATGCAAGAGCGGCTTCACGATGCCGGCGTCCGCCAATGCTTCCGCTATCGCCGCACCCGCGCCGCCCATGACCGCGCCTTCTTCAACGGTGACCAGTGCATCGTGCGTACTCGCCAATTGCTTGAGCAATTCGATATCGAGCGGCTTGACGAAGCGCATATTGGCGACGGTTGCATTCAGATCTTGTGCGGCAATCACGCTGGGCGCCACCATCGTGCCGAACGCCAGGATGGCAATCCCTTTACCTGTCCGTTTGATTTCCCCGGTACCGAGCGGTATCGCGGTCAGCTCTTTTTCGATGGCTGCCCCAATGCCGGCACCGCGCGGATAACGTATCGCCGCAGGGCCATTGTATTGGAAACCGGTGGTCAGCATACGACGGCACTCGTTTTCATCGGAGGCCGCCATCACCACCATGTTCGGAATACAGCGCAAATACGCCATATCGTAGTTGCCGGCATGCGTCGCGCCGTCGGCGCCGACCAGACCGGCGCGATCGAGCGCAAAAGTCACATCCAGATTTTGCAGTGCGACGTCGTGAATCAACTGGTCGTAGCCGCGCTGCAGGAAAGTCGAGTAAATCGCCAGCACCGGCTTCAAACCCTCGCACGCCATGCCGGCGGCGAATGTTACCGCGTGCTGTTCGGCGATGCCGACGTCGTGGTAACGATCCGGGAAGCGCTGTTCGAACTCCACCATACCGGATCCCTCTCGCATCGCGGGCGTAATGCCGATCAGCCGCTGATCCTGGCCCGCCATATCGCATAACCAGTCGCCGAATACCTGCGTATAGGTCATCTTGCCTGCAGTGGCCGGTTTGATGCCTTCGGCAGGATTGAACTTGCCGGGGCCGTGATACAGCACGGGATCGGCTTCCGCCAATTTATAGCCCTGCCCCTTTTTGGTCACCACGTGCAGGAATTGCGGCCCCTTGAGGTTTTTCAGGTTTTGCAATGTCGGAATCAGCGACTCAAGGTCGTGCCCATCGATCGGGCCGATATAATTGAATCCGAATTCCTCGAACATCGTGGCCGGCACGATCATGCCTTTTGCGTGTTCTTCAAAGCGCTTGGCCAGTTCCAGCATCGGGCCGGGCAAGACCGACTTGCCGACATTCTTCGCCTTTGCATAAAACTGGCCTGACATCAGCCGCGCCAGATATCGATTGAGCGCGCCGACCGGTGGCGAGATCGACATATCGTTGTCATTCAGGATCACCAGTAAATTGACGTCGTCATGCACGCCCGCATTGTTCATCGCTTCGAATGCCATCCCCGCGGTCATGGCGCCATCGCCGATGATGGCGACCGCATGCCGGTTCTCGCCTTTGGTCCTGGCAGCCAGCGCCATACCGAGCGCGGCAGAGATCGATGTCGAAGAATGCGCGGTACCGAAGGTGTCGTACTGGCTCTCGCTGCGGCGGGGAAAGCCGGAAATGCCGTTCAATTGGCGCAGCGACTGCATCTGGTCGCGACGACCGGTCAGTATCTTGTGCGGATAGGTTTGATGCCCGACGTCCCATACCAGCCGGTCGTCCGGCGTGTTGAATACATAATGCAGCGCAATCGTCAGCTCCACGGTGCCGAGATTGGAGGACAGGTGCCCGCCGGTCTTCGATACCGAATCGAGCACGAACGCGCGCAATTCATCGGCGAGCGGGTGCAGTTGCGCGCGTGAAAGCTTGCGCAGGTCCGCCGGATTATCGATTTTTTTCAGCAGGTTCATGCTTTGCATATTATGTTTTCCGCTCCACGATCAGATCCGCAAGTTCGCGAAGCCGTCGTGCCCTGTCTCCGAACGGCATGATCGCTTGATGCGCGTCATGCCGCAGTTTTTCCGCCAGAGCCCGCGATTGCTCCAGGCCCAGAATCGATACATACGTCGGTTTGTTATCCGCCGCATCCTTGCCGGCCGTCTTGCCCAGCGTATTCGAATCGGCAGTCGCATCCAGCACATCATCGACCACCTGGAACGCCAGCCCGATTGCATCCGCATACACATCGAGTGCTGACTGTTCGGATTCCGTCAACGCCTTGCCGCTCAACGCACCCAGCAACACCGATGCGCGCAGCAATGCACCGGTCTTCAAGCAATGCATTTGCTCCAACTCGTCCAGCGACAACCTCATTCCCACACTATCCAGATCGATCGCCTGGCCGCCGCACATGCCGACAGATCCGGCAGCGGTTGCCAGCACGCGAATCATCTTCAGTATAAGGCTCGGTTCACCAGCGATGTCAGACAACACCAGAAACGCTTGTGCCTGCAACGCATCGCCAACCAACAATGCAGTCGCTTCATCGTATTTGACATGCACGGTCGGCTTTCCGCGCCGCAACGCATCGTCATCCATGCAAGGCATATCGTCATGCACCAGCGAGTATGCGTGAATCATCTCCACCGCAGTTGCGGCACGCGCCAATGCCGCTCTATCGGCATTGAATAATTCCCCCGCCGCAAACACCAGCAACGGGCGCACCCTCTTTCCGCCATCCAGCGTCGCATAACGCATTGCATCGTGCAACCGTCCCGGAACCTGCGTGGCGCGAGGCAAATACGATGCCAGCACTTCCTCCATGTCCTGCTGCACGGTACGCATCCAGCCGTCAAATGCCTGCGCTTCCGTCATTCATCCGCCTCGGCAGCAGCGTCGGTTGTGAACGGCTTCAACATTTCGCCTTCCAGTACTTTGACTTGGCTATCGACTTTATCCAGTTGCGCCGCACAATACTTGACCAGTTCCGAACCGCGCTTGTAAGCCGCGACAGATGCTTCCAAGGGCAACTCTCCCGCCTCCATCTGCGCCACCAATTGCTCCAGTTCGAGCATTGCTTCTTCAAACGAAGAGGGCAGGTCGGCGGATAAGAGTTTCTTGGACATAAAGATTAAATTGAAGTGTAGTCCGCTATTTTAGAGCAAACCATCCTGCAAGGTGATTTGATGGGAAAAACAGGCGAATTTCGGGCATCAAATATGGACGCCGAGCCGCACCGGAAAAGGGATTATTGCAAATTAGCCAGAAATAAAGGCGCGCATTAATTTCCCACAAGGAATTAATGCAAGACGATAGCCGGATTTGCCGGCAAATTCGCACAAAATGACTGCAACTTCACATTGCCGACGATTGCCGGTCACCCATGCCTATTTGCCGAACTCCTTCAAACGCTTGTCAAGCGGCCAGCCTGTCGAACCCGGCAGCGCATCAAACCGGTTATGCATCAATTTATCAAGCAACTCGATGCGTTTTCCCGGTGCCGGGTGTGTCTTGAAAGACAATGAAAAATTATCGTCCTGCGCGCTTTGTGCATCCAGCATCTGCAACACTGCCGGCAAGCCATACGCATCATATCCGGCGCGCGCTGCGATCACCACGCCAAGCCGATCCGCTTCGAATTCATCGCTCTGGTCCAGGCCGCTGGAATAAAGTTTTCGTCCGATATTCAGGAATGCCGCTTTGGCTTGGTCGTTTCCGCCTTTGCCGGCGGCGCTCACCAGATCTCCCACCAGAGCAAACCCGGCATTCTTTTGCACGGCATGCAAATGATGCTTTTTCAATACATGGCCGATCTCGTGCGCCAGGACGCCGGCCAGCTCGGCTTCGTTGCGCATGCGTGCGATCAGCCCTTTGGTGATAAAGATGTAGCCGCCCGGTGTTGCAAAAGCATTGAAACCTGCATCATCCAATACGCCGAATGTCCAAGGCAGATCGGGACGCTCGGTTTGCAATGCCAGCCAGCGGCCGAGCGTATTCACATAGCGTTGCAGGCGGGCATCCGCAACCAGCGGTTTGGCGCCGAGCAACGTGGCAGCAAACTCCTGGCCGATGCGAATTTCCTCCACCTCGCTGGTCTCGGTAGCCGCCTTGGTGAGATTGCTGACCATGCCGCCGATATCGAAGCCGCCGCTCTTTTCGCCGCTCTTGCCGAACCCGGGCAACGACAATCCGAACTGCGCTGAAACGGGATTACAGATCAATGCGATTGCCGCGGCAACAAGAAAATGACTGAAATTCCTCATGTCAGCCTCCATCGAAAGCGGGTGTGTTTTGCTGGAGCGGCGCCGGTTCCGGCAGATATTCGACCTGCGCCGGCGACAATTTCGTGCGCTGTGCGAATGCTTGCGCCACATCTTTTTGAATCGCGAATTTCTGCAGTTTCTGCAGTTCCGCCGGATTGGCCTGCGCGCGTTGCAAATCCGCCTCGGTCAGGCCACGCACACCGGTGGTGACCGTCGCCGTTCCGGAAGTGCGTCCCGACGACAATAGATTGGTCAAAGCACCGGCGGGATTGGCCGCGCCGCGCTCGCCGCTGGCGCCCTCGTCGAATCTGAGACTGAGCATCCGCACCCAGCCGGCCTGGCCGTTCACCGTTTTGATTTCGCTCCATGCGCCGCTACGCCGCAGCACGCTGACTTTGGTATTTTCCGGCAAGGTGGCAAGCGTGGCCGCATCGGATTGCGACTGAGCTTGCAACTCCGTCGCACGAATGGTGCGCGCCGATTCCGCATATGCCGTGCCCGAGACAAGCAGCACCACAAACGCCAAGATGTGATTTTTCATTTTATTTTCCTGGTCGGTTCATACAATTCAACCGCTGCGGCGCGTCCTTTGACGGCGAACGCGCCATGAGACTCAAAATCGACTTCACCGGACGGCTGGCACGCGATCATCGTTTCGCGTGTCACCAGTATCCGGGCCACGCCCTTGGTCAACCCTTCGACACGGCTGGCAAGATTGACGGTATCGCCGATCGCGGTGTAATCGAGCTTGCGCCGAGCGCCGATAAAGCCTACCACGGCGGGTCCGGAGTGTACACCGATGCCGATCTCGAAATCCGCCGCATCCCAGCCTTCCATTGCGAGCTCTTTTTTGAACTCAAGCAGCGCATCCTGCATTTCAAGGGCCGCTGCAACGGCGCGCCGTGCATGCAGGGTATCGTCGATCGGCGCACCCCAGAACGCCATGATGCAATCGCCGATGAACTTATCGAGCGTGCCGCCATGGCGAAAAACGACCTCGACCTGCCGTTCGAAATACCGGTTGAGTAAAGTCACCACTTCCTGCGGCGGTCGCGATTCGGACAATGCAGTAAAGCCGCGTATATCCGAGAAAAGAACAGTGACATCGCGCGTGCGCCCGGACAGGCTTTCGACCGTCGCGCCCTGTTCGACGATCTGGCGCACAACGCCGGGATTGAGAAACCGGCCGAACAGCGACACCGCCTGATTGCGAGCGCGACGCTCTCGCAAGTAGCCGCCGACTGCAGCGGTCAAAAACCAAGTCCATGCGAAGATCAACGGAGTCGCTAGCGGCAACTGCAAGTTGCGCACGATGGCCGCATCGGCGATCAAAAGCGCAACCGCCGAGACAGCCGCTAACGCGGCGCCGACCGCGAGCGGATTGATGCGCCGCGTGAAAGTCCATGCCAGCAAGGCAATCAACATGATGCCGAACATGACAGGCCAGACCGGCTGCGCAATACGCACATGATGTCCGTTCTTCAGGTTGTCGATCGCCACGGCCAGGATCTCCACGCCGGGATAACCGGCGCCCAAGGGGGTTAGATGATGGTCGAAGGTACTGGCCGCAGACGCCCCGATGACAATGATCTTGTTGCGGAACAGCGCATCAAGTGTACGGATGTCATCCGGAGCCAATCCCGGACGCGCTTCGGTTAGCAAGCGGTAGAGTTCGGCGTAGGGATAGCGCTTGCGCTCAATCAGCGACCAGCGCATCAGAAATTCTTCGTCTGCCGGCAATTCGATTCCAAGATCCGTGACTACGCGTGCCGGAAGCGATGGCAGTTTCCATCCATGCACGTCGGTATGGAGCTGGTATCGGCGCAACACGCCATCGTCATCTTCCATGCTGTTAACCAAACCGAGCCGCCATGCATTTTTTTGTACCGCATGTGGAAGCTGGATTGCCGCGATCGCGGCTTGCGGCCCGGCCTGCGCAATCGCAAAAGCACTCGACAGCTCGCGCAACGGTTTGCCGGACGGATCAAGCGCGGGGCGCAGCCGTGCCGCCGACAAGTAAGCGTTCGGCATAGCCTTGAGCGCGTCCGACAAACGCATATCGCTTTTCGGGCGTTTCATATCTTGTTCGGAAAATGCAATGTCGAATACGATTGCGCGAGGCCCGAATTCCGCCAAGGCTGAAATAAGATCGGCGTGTATTTCACGCGGCCAAGCCCATAGCCCGGCAATTTCCTGCATTGCGGACATGCTGGGGTCGTCGATGTCGACTACGACAATATCGGGATCGGCGCGATACTCGGCCGCATGACGCTTCATGAACACGTCGGTGAGTCGATTCTCTGCGGCACTGAGCATATGCAGGCCAGCCAGTTCGGCAACCAATGCTGCGGCAAATAGCATACCGATCACTGTATGCCAGCGTGGCAAGAACCAACGCATCAAACGAGAAATTGATTGCAACATCCGGCTGCGCCTCCCGCGAACTCGACATCCAGGTCGAAGCTACGCAATCTTATCCGGAACTATTTATTGCAGGCAATCCGAACCTGGCAAATCGAAGCATTTTTATTGAATGAATGGAGAATGACTGGCCGGAATGGCCTTGAAATGCCGCGATACGGTGCGATATGTTGAAAACGGGCCGATACAACCGGCGATTGTTTTCATACGCTTCAAGCAAGCGTCAAAAGATTGAGTCAAAAGATTGAGGGCGAGAGTAATCGGGTTTCAATCGGTAAATACGGCTGAGGTATAATTCACGGTTCTGTCCAAAATTTCCTTTTCATCTCGTTTGAACACAGGTTTTTGCGGATTCTTTCTCTCTTAGGTTGGTGCAAATTAATTTGGGGGTGGGGATGTCCGATTTGGCTAATATCGCCAAGCTCGCGCGATCCGACGCGCAACTTCCAGTCAATGTTTATTTTGACGAACAGCTGTTGCAGCAGGAAATCAGTCAGCTATTCCATCGTGGCCCGCGTTATGCCGGCCACCAACTCATGGCGCCCAACGTAGGCGACTATGCCACGCTTGCATGGGAAAACGAGGGCCGCATGCTGGTGCGAAATGCGCAAGGCATCGAATTGCTTTCCAATGTCTGCCGCCATCGCCAGGCCAAGATGCTCGACGGCCGCGGCAATGCCAATGCCATTGTGTGCCCGTTGCACCGCTGGACTTACGATCTCAAAGGCGAGCTGATCGGCGCGCCGCATTTCGGTGAAACGCCGTGCATGAATCTGTCCGGCACATCGCTGCAAAACTGGAACGGTCTGTTGTTCGAACAGAACGGTATCGATGTCGCAAAAATAATGTCCGGCCTCAGCGTGGCCAAAGACCTCGATTTCAGCGGTTACATGCTGGATCACGTCGAAGTCCACGAATGCGATTACAACTGGAAATCCTTCATTGAAGTTTATCTGGAGGATTATCATGTCGAACCGTTTCATCCAGGACTCGGCAGCTTTGTGACATGCGCGGATCTGCGCTGGGAATTCGGCGACAATTACAGCGTGCAAACCGTGGGCGTCAACCATGCCCTGTCCAAGTTCGGTTCACCAAAGTACAAGGCGTGGCAGGAACAGGTGATGAAGTTCCGCAACGGTGTCCCGCCGCCCTATGGCGCGATCTGGTTGACGCTGTATCCGAATATCATGGTCGAATGGTATCCGCACGTACTGGCAGTATCGACGGTATGGCCCAAAGGTCCGCAAAAAACCACCAATGTAGTGGAGTTCTATTATCCGGAAGAGATCGTGCTGTTCGAGCGCGAATTCATCCAGGCGGAACGTGATGCCTACATGGAAACCTGCATCGAAGACGATGAAATTGCAATGCGCATGGATGCCGGACGGCGAATCCTAATGGATCGCGGCGTCAATGAGACAGGACCATACCAGTCACCGATGGAAGATGGAATGCAGCATTTCCATGAATGGTATCGGAAGCATATCCCGGTATGACGGACTGAGCCGCCGATGCAGTCGTTGTGGATGTTGTTTGCGAGTTTCATATTCGCGCTGATGGGCGTGTGCGTCAAGCTCGCGTCCGACCTGTATTCGACCTCCGAAATAGTGATGTACCGCGGCGCGATCGGCGTTGTGGTGATGCTCATCTTGATCCGACTGCATGGAGGCACGCTGAAGACGTCGCTGCCTTGGCATCATTTCTGGCGCGGCACCATCGGCGTTAGCGCTCTTTGGCTGTGGTTTTTTTCGTTCGGCAAGCTGCCTTTGGCAACAGCGATGACACTCAATTACATGGCGCCGATCTGGATCGCCGCGATCCTGTTTGCCGTCGGCTGGTGGCGCGGACGAAGTCGTTTCGAATGGAGCCTTGCCGCCGCAATTGCATTGAGTTTTATCGGCGTGACCCTGTTGCTGCGTCCATCGGTCCATGCCGAGCAGTGGCTGGGCGGCATTTTTGCATTGATTTCCGGCGTCGTGTCGGCATTCGCTTACTTGCAGGTACGACATCTCGGCCAGCTTGGCGAACCGGAATACCGCATCGTGTTTTATTTCGCCCTCACCGGCATGATCGCCGGCCTGCTGGGCACTCTGTTCACGTACGCCGTCGGAGGTAAAAGCGCCGTAACATGGCACGCGCACAGCGGCACCGGCATCGCGTTATTGTTCGGAATAGGCATCAGTGCAACGTTGGCCCAGATCGCCATGACACGCGCCTACCGATTAGGCAACGTGCTCATTACCGCAAACCTGCAGTACACCGGCATCGTTTTTTCCAGCATTCTAGGCATCCTGATCTGGGGCGACGTACTGCACTGGTCGGGCTGGCTGGGCATCGGCGTGATCCTGGTCAGCGGCATTGCTGCAGCTTTTTACAATGCGCGTGCGGCCAGATCGGCGAATGCCATTACGAAAAACCCGGAAACCGATCCGATTACAGCCGAAGCATAGGAGCCGAACATGCGATACACCACATTGATCTCCGCCGCCGAACTTGCGCAGCACGTACTGGAACCCGACTGGATCGTGCTCGACTGCCGACATGACCTCGCCAACCCAGTTGCGGGCAGACTCGCATACGATGCCGGCCATATTCCGAATGCCCAATTCGCGAATCTGGACACTGACCTGTCCGATAAAACGCCTGGACCGAACGGCACATTCCGCGGCCGCCATCCTTTGCCCGACCGCGACGATTTCGTTGAAACCCTGCGTGCCTGGGGCGTCAATCACAGCTCGCAGGTCGTCGCCTATGATGCGCAAGGCGGCATGTTCGCCGCACGCCTGTGGTGGATGCTGCGGTGGGCCGGTCACGAAGCGGTTGCCGTGCTTGACGGCGGCTTGCCCGCATGGATGGCTGAAGGCATGCAGCTCTCGATCGAAGCCGGATCCAAAATACGCGGCGACGTCGCTTTACAGCCCTCGCTCGTTTCCATCGTCAGTGCGGAAGACATCGCCAGGAATCTATCCAATGCAACACGCAATGTAGTCGACGCACGAGCGCCAGACCGGTATCGCGGTGAGAACGAAACGCTGGATCCGGTGGGCGGCCATATTCCCGGCGCAAAAAACCGCTTCTTCAGAGACAATTTGCTAGCGGATGGATGCTTCAAGCCGGCAAGTCAGTTACGCGCAGAATTCGAATTAGTGACCGGGAATCCTGCAAAAACCATCATGCAGTGCGGTTCCGGCGTCACTGCTTGTCATAATCTGTTGGCAATGGAAATTGCCGGACTGCCCGGTGCGGCTCTCTATCCGGGGTCGTGGAGCGAATGGTGCGCCGACCCGGCGCGTCCTGTAGCGACGGGCGAGAAAGCCTGAAAAAATCAGAAAATTTTCTTGATGTGCCATTCCCGCTGCATTGGCCAACCTTGTTGCCGATATCGGGATTTAGGGCTCGCGCAGCAATAAGTTAGTATTTTGGCGGCCATAGCGGGATGCGATGCAAGGCGCTTTCCCTCTTCCCCATCCCTTCTCCCAGAGGGAGAAGGGTGCAAATAGCTTCCCTCTCCACAAGTGGAGAGGAATTGAGGGAGAGGATGCCGCCGCAGTGCGAGTACTGCAAGCGGCGGGCAACGCAGCAGCGCGCCTGCTACGCCCAAAGGAAGTCCCCTTGGGGGACGGTCAGCAAAAATGCTAACTTATTGCTACGCGAGTCCTCATGCTGCAACTCGATTGAGCGCCGCATGAACGCTGTTTCGTCCTGACTGTTTTACCTCATACAGTGCGCTATCCGCATGCTCGAACGTTTGCGCCACCGTATCACCGGTCATGATTTCAGCGACACCGATCGATACGGTCACGGTTAATTCCGGCACGAGCGCACCCCAATCATGCTGCTTGATACGCGCACAAATACGCTCCAGCACCATGACCGCAACATCGCGTGGCGTATCGGTCAGCAATACGACAAATTCGTCGCCACCATAACGGGAAATACGATCCGTCACACGCAGGCTTTGCTTAAGAATTTCCGCGAATGCGCCGAGTACCTCGTCTCCGACTGCATGGCCAAAGGTATCATTGATCTGCTTGAAATGATCCAGATCCATCACGGCAATGCAGAAAGGCGTTTTCTTGCGCTTGAAGATCTGAAGTTCCGCATCCATCGCAACAAGCATTGCCCGGCGATTCAATACGCCGGTCAAGGCGTCATGCGTTGCCATTTCTTCCATCTGTTTCAACGCAATCGTCAGCGCCCGGTTTCTTTCCGAGACCTTCAGTCGCAGAGTACTGATTGCGCTTGCCAAGTAGATGGTTTTCCCAAGGGCCACCATGAACAATGTCCACATGATGACCTGGTTCAATGTCGTCTCGATTGGAAAGCCGATACGGTTGCCGATGTAAAAAAAAGCGACTGCCGTGGATGCCGCGCCGACCAGCCAGCAAAAGACGAACTGTCGCGCGTTGAACGCCAGAACGCCAAACATGAATACACTGAAAAGATTGACCAGAAACAGTACGCCTACCTCGGGCGCCGCCAACAGAAAACCGGCCTGCAGGAATACTGCAAACAGGATCTGGATGACTGTCATGCCGGGATCCTTGAACGACCGATTGAGGCCGGCCTTGATCATCAGATAAAACAAGAGATTCTGCAGGAGAGCCGCGATACCGTAGATGCCCACCGTGACGCCGCTAATCCATCCCTCATATGAGAGTCCGATCAGCAGCAGGAAGTCCACCGCGTAACTGAGCACGACGACACGGAGCATCCCAATCGTATTCCGATTTATTTTGTTGATGCTTTCCGGACTTTTTTGGGTCATCGCATAACCAATCGATTGTTCGCCAGACGCACATGGAAGTGATCGTAATCCCGGAAAACAGAATACTATTTGGAAACCTGACTACCCTTGCAAAGATACGCCTGTTTTGCGGCGAAATATGGCGAGGACCAAAAAAGCTATCTCAATTCATATCCCAGCATCAAGTAAATGCAACAATGTGCGGCATACAAACGTCATTGAAACAATCACGGTGTCCGAAAGAGAAAATCAATGGCCGTGCATGGATCTGGTGAGCAGCAACACAATGACGACGCCCAGCCCGACCAGCAAAAGCTGGGGGATCGTCTCCCTCACGGTCGCTCGCCGCTGCATCTGCGGCATCAGGTCGCTCACCGCGATGTAGATGAATCCGGATGAAGCAAATACCAGTACATACGGAATCCATTCGAGCCCATGCTCCAAGGTAAAGTAGCCGACCAGTCCGCCGATCACGCCCATCAGACTGCAAATCAGGTTGTAGACATACGCGCGTGCGCGCGAAAATCCGGCATTCAACAGCACGATGAAATCGCCGATCTCTTGCGGAATTTCATGCGCGATAATGGCAAGCGCGGTTACCAGCCCCAATTTCGGATCCGCCAGAAAAGCCGCGGCAATCAAAATTCCGTCGGTAAAATTGTGCAAGCCGTCGCCGACCAGGATCATCCAGCCCGATTTGCCGGCTTCATGCACATCATGGCCATGCTCATGCCCGTGGCCATCGCCTTCGTAGTGGTGCGAATGCCGCAAAATCGCAAATTTCTCCAGCAGGAAAAATGCCAACAAGCCACCCAGCAATACCGCGAACAAGGTATGCGGATCAACATGCGATTCGAATGCTTCAGGCAATGCATGCAACAGCGAGACCGATAGCAAAATACCGACGGACAGGCTGACCATGCGCTCAACCATCTTTGACAATAGCGAGAACGAAATCAGTGCAGCAAGTGAAATACTGATCACACCTGCAAGGGTGACAGTAAGCAAAATCGATAGCAGAGTGGAATTGATTTTAAGCCCCGAAAGTTGCAACAAAGTTGCAAATTAGAACACAGCGAGGAATTTTCAGCAAATAATCGACGATAAAAAACGCGGCAGACTGCCGCGTTTTTCAATGCTCCCGTTTTTATTGCTGCAAGTTTCGACCAGCTTGTCAGACGACACCGTGTGTCTTGAACCATGCGAGGCAGCGAGTCCAGCCGTCTTTCGCATCGGCCTCGACAAAGCTTGGCCTGTAATCGGCATAAAATGCATGGCCGGAATTGGGATAAATGACAAACTCCGATTTGCTGCTTCCCTGCGCCAGCGCGGATTTCATTTTTTCTATGCTTTCAAGAGGGATGCCGCCATCCTTCGCCCCATACAATCCCAAAACCGGCGTTTTGAGATTAGCGGCAATATCGACCGGATGTTTTGGCGTCAACGACGTCGCATCACCCACCAGGCGGCCGTACCAAGCGACGCCAGCCTTGACTGCCGGATTGTGCGCTGCATATAACCATGTGATGCGACCACCCCAGCAAAATCCGGTGATGCCCAGTTTCGTCGCGTTGCCACCGTTTTGCCTGGCCCATGCAACGCATGCATCCAGATCCGTCATCACCTGCTCATCCGGGACCTTGGAAACAACTTCCTTTATCAGCTCGGGAACCGACGCATATGCCTTGGCATCGCCTTGGCGCACAAACAATTCTGGCGCGAGGGCAAGATACCCTTGTTTGGCAAAGCGCCGCGCGACATCGGCAATGTGCTCATGTACACCGAAAATTTCAGAGATAACCAGGATTACCGGCAAATTGGTTTTGCCTTCGGGGTGGGCTCGATACATCGGCACTCGCTGACCCTTGACTGTCAGCGTGACCTCTCCGGCAGTCAGTCCGGAAGTATCAGTCTTGACCACATTTTGCGCCATCACCGGCATTACCGCGGCGGCGAAGCCGCTTCCGATTGCCGCCTGCAAAAACCCTCTTCGGTCAAGCCCGTCGGATAGCGATGTTTTTGCGACCAAACTATCAAAATCTTCTTTCAAATGAGTCATGTCGATCCTCCGGTAATATTGATCAAGCATTTCAAGGCAATCGGCTATGCCGACAACCTTAGCGTGTTGAACTTTTCCTGTTCTTGTTTCCGATCATGAAAAACGGCGTCTTACCCCGATGCTGATTATCATGACAACGAATCGATGCAGACGTCCGCCTGACCATACGTTCCTTAATGCGCCTCGTCCCAGTTGCTGCCGACGCCCACTTCAGCATTCAAAGGCACTTTCAAATTGGCAACACCTGCCATCAATTCCGGCAGTTTGTCGCGCACACGCGGCAATTCCGAATTCGGCACTTCGAGTACGAGTTCATCATGCACCTGCATCACGATTAAAGAGCGCAAGTGCTCCGCCTCAAGCCAGTCTTGTACCGCAATCATCGACAGCTTGATCAGATCCGCCGCCGTTCCCTGCATCGGCGCATTAATCGCAGCGCGTTCGGCTCCCTGGCGCCGCGGCCCGTTAGGCGAATTGATTTCCGGAAGCCACAGCCGACGGCCGAAGACGGTCTCGACGTAGCCATTTGCCTTGGCCTGCGCCCGCGTATCGTCCATGAACTTCTTCACGCCGAAAAAACGCTGGAAATACTTGTCGATATACATTTGTGCGGCAGCGCGTTCGATGCCGAGGTTACCTGCCAGCCCGAAAGCGCTCATTCCGTAAATCAATCCGAAATTGATCACCTTCGCATAGCGACGTTGTTCGCTGGTGACCTCGGCCGGCGCCACAGCGAATATCTCGGCAGCCGTGGCGCGATGAATGTCCTCGCCATCAGCGAACGCCCGCAACATGTTTTCGTCACCGGACAGATGCGCCATGATGCGCAGTTCGATCTGAGAATAATCGGCGGATACGATTACGCTGTCTGGCGGCGCAATGAATGCCTCGCGAATGCGCCGTCCCTCCGCGGTACGTATCGGAATATTCTGCAGATTGGGTTCGTTCGATGCCAGACGTCCGGTTACGGCGACCGCTTGCGCATAATTGGTATGCACACGCCCGGTCGTTGCATCGATCATCTTCGGCAGCTTGTCGGTGTATGTCGATTTCAGCTTCGACAAGCTGCGGTAATCGAGCAAAACCTTTGGAAGCGGATAATCTTCCGCCAGCTTTTGCAGCACCTCCTCATCGGTGGACGGCGTGCCGGACGGCGTCTTTTTCACCACCGGCAGTTTCAGCTTGTCGAAAAAAATCTCGCCGATCTGTTT
Organism: Burkholderiales bacterium RIFCSPLOWO2_02_FULL_57_36; assembly: GCA_001770855.1. Taxonomy (GTDB): domain Bacteria; phylum Pseudomonadota; class Gammaproteobacteria; order Burkholderiales; family Burkholderiaceae_D; genus MESE01. The sequence goes on along the minus strand of MESE01000148.1, from coordinate 51,512 downwards.
CGGCGAGTTGAGATTGAACGGCTGGCCGGCCAGCTCGTATGCCTGGCGCTCGATGTCCAGCATGCGCTTGCCCAGCTCATTGGACTGCGTTGCCAACCGCTGCGGATCCACCAGAACCCCATTGCGTTCGATTTTTTGCAATACGACCGCGGTCGGAAGTTCGATTTTTTCGTAGATGAATTTCAGCTTGTCGTCGTTGGCGATATTGGGCCACATCGCATGATGCAGCTGCAGTGTGACATCGGCATCTTCCGCCGCGTATTCAGTGGCGCGGTCAATCGCGACTTCATCGAAACAGATTTGCGATGCGCCCTTGCCGCACACCTCCTGAAACGTGATCGTCTTGATGTCGAGATGGCGCAGCGCGAGGCTGTCCATATCGTGGCTCCGATGCGATTCGAACACATACGATTCGAGCAAGGTATCGTGCACGACGCCGCGCAGCGTAACGCCATGGTTGCAGAAAATATGACTATCGTATTTCAGGTGCTGACCGACCTTCGGTTTGTCCGGGTTTTCCAGCCATGCCTTCAGCCGGGACAGCACCAACTCGCGCGACAATTGTTCGGGCGCACCCTGATAGCGGTGCGCCACAGGAATATAGGCGGCAATGCCGGGCTCGCAACAAAACGAAATGCCCACCAGTTGCGCCTGCATCGGATCAAGCGACGTGGTTTCGGTATCGACGCAAGTGAGCGGCGCCGCATCGATCAGTGCCAGCCATCTGTCCAGCTGCGCTTCAGTCAGCACGGTTTCATATTGCCTAGTCGTCGGCGGCGCATTCGACTCGAACAGCCCGCCCTGCCGATTCGCATTCGAAGCCGGGCCATCCTGTGCCGCCTTTTCCGCTGCGACGTCATTGGTCAATTCACGCAACCAGGACTTGAAATTCTGACGCGTGAAAAAATCGATCAACGCAGTCTTGTCTTCGGGTTTCTGGCACAGTGATTCCGGAATCGAAACCATATGCTTGGCCAAGTCGCAATCGGTTTTCACCGTCACCAGCGTTCGTGCCTGCGGCAGCCAGTCGAGCGCCTGGCGCAGATTTTCCCCGACAGCGCCGCCAATGCTGGCCGCATTGGCAATCACGCCATCGAGTGAATCATATTGCGCCAACCATTTGACCGCGGTTTTCGGCCCAACCTTGGGTACGCCCGGCACGTTGTCGACCGTGTCGCCGACCAGCGTCAGATAATCGACGATGCGCTCCGGAGGCACGCCGAACTTGGCGATCACGCCGGCGCGGTCCAGCTTTTCGTTGCTCATCGTATTGATCAGCGTTACATGGTCGTTAACCAATTGCGCAAGGTCCTTGTCGCCGGTCGAAATCACCGTATCCATACCATGTTCCACTGCGTGCACCGTGAGTGTGCCGATCACATCGTCCGCTTCAATGCCGTCGACCATCAGGATCGGCCATCCCATCGCCTTTACCGCTTCGTGAATCGGTTCGATCTGCCGGACCAGATCCTCCGGCATCGACGCGCGTTGCGCTTTGTATTCCGCATACAGATCGTCGCGGAAAGTTTTGCCTTTTGCATCGAAGACACAGGCCATGTATGCTGCCGAATAATCATTGCGCAAACGGCGCAGCATGTTGATCATGCCGTAGATGGCGCCGGTAGGCGCGCCTTGCGCATTACGCAAATCCGGCATGGCGTGAAACGCGCGGTAAAGATAGCTGGAACCATCAACTAACAGCAGGGTTTTTTTCATATGGAAATCGACAGGAAAAACGTGCCGCGGCTGCGGCAAGTAACCAACCTCGGACGCGCAACCTCGAAGAAAGCGCGTGAGTCATGGCAAATGCTCACGATTATGGCAGAGTTTATCGAGGCAACCGAGCGCCTGTCGGAATTGCACCCCGCCGTGTCGATCTTCGGTTCGGCCCGGATCACGCACGACAATCCCTACTACGCTCTCGGCGTCGATATCGCACGGCGCTTGTCGGATGAAGGTTTCGCGGTCATTTCGGGCGGCGGTCCCGGCATCATGGAAGCCGCAAACAAGGGCGCATTCGAGGGCCGGTCGCCGTCGGTCGGGTTAAACATTGAATTGCCGCGCGAGCAAACCGCTAATACCTGGCAAAATATTTCACTTAGCTTCCGTCATTTTTTTGCACGCAAGGTGGCCTTCGTCAAATACGCTGATGCGTATGTCGTCCTTCCTGGTGGATTCGGTACACTGGATGAGTTGATGGAAGTGTTGACGCTGATTCAAACCGGGAAATCACGCCAGATTCCAGTCATTCTGGTCGGCACCACGTTCTGGCGAGGATTGCTCGAATGGTTCACCAACCAATTGGTACCGGATGGGATGATTGCCGCCAAGGACATGAATCTGGTACAGGTCATTGACGAACCGGCAAACGTGGTCGATGCAATTTTTGCATTTTATGAAGCCCGCGAAATGGCTCCACCTGAAACCGAAAAGCAAACCGGCTCATTTTTATAAGAAACAATCTGGTGCCTGCCTGGTTTGTTACAATGCTGATAGCACTGATTCGCCAGGTTCAGTCAGCGTGCATGCGTTTGTATCCGGAGAAACGTCCGATTCTTCACAATTTATTCCGCTCTTGAAAAATCGCCATGCGCATATTCAAATATTGTTCTGTTATTTCCGCCTTTAGTGCAGTTTTTGCATTGCCGCAGCCAGCGGTTGCGCAACAGACAGCCGTGGAAGCAGCTCCGCCGCAACTGCAGCAGCTTGAGGAAGGCAAGGCCCCGGACATAACTATCAGCAGTCCGGAAACAAATTACCGGATCGTTGAAGAGCGCGACCGGGGGCAAGTGACATCGGTAAAAGTCGAAAGCGGCAACAGTACTTATTACCTGAAACCAAATACAGCGGCCGGCAGCGCGCTGCATGACGATGCGCGACGTAGCGCGACACGTGCACCGCAATGGAAAATTCTGGAATTCGATTGGAGCCGCGACCCGGAAAAAGCCAAGGCGGCAGCCGCGCAAGCTGCGACAATCGCACCGCCTCCTGCTCCGGTTGCCCCGCCAAAAAACCAATGAGAAACATGCGCGCCGTATCCGCTGCCGCTTGCCGATTCATCTTCAACTAATCTTACTATGGCAGTATTCACTTCGGTCAGTTTGGACGACCTCGCCCAATGGGCCAGGCAATTCCCGTTAGGTAAAGTCCTGGCAATCAAAGGCATTTCGTCAGGCATTGAGAACAGCAATTTTTTTGTCACGACCGAAGCCGGCGAATATGTACTGACGATATTTGAAAAGCTGACTTTTGAACAACTGCCGTTTTATCTTTACCTGATGCGTCATCTGGCCGATCGCGGCATATTGGTACCGGCGCCCGTGGCCAATACAGAAGGTGAAATCCTGAACTCGCTGCATGGCAAGCCCGCATGCATCGTTACCAAGCTCGAAGGTAAATGCCAAATGGCGCCGACGCCCGTCCATTGCGCAGAGGTTGGCACGATGCTGGCCAAATTGCATTTGGCGGCGCGCGATTTTAAGATGCGTCAACCCAATTTACGCGGCCTGGACTGGTGGAACGAAACCACGCCGACCGTGTTGCCGTATCTGCCCGATGACAGCCAGCATCTGCTGCGCGCCGAAATGCATTTCCAAGAGGCATTCGCCGCATCCGAACCCTATCATCAATTGCCGCGCGGTCCGATTCACGCCGATCTGTTTCGCAACAATGTGATGTTCGACGGCGATCGTCTTACCGGCTTCTTCGATTTTTATTTTGCCGGTTGCGATACCTGGCTGTTTGATGTCGCGGTCACCGTCAATGACTGGTGCATCGACCTTGACAGCGGCGCGCTCGACGTTGCTCGGGCACGTGAAATGCTTGACGCCTACCATGCGGCACGGCCTTTCAGCGCCGCGGAACAAATTGCCTGGCAACCGATGTTGCGCGCAGGCGCATTGCGCTTCTGGATATCGCGGCTTTACGATTTTTATCTGCCGCGCGACGCGGAACTGCTGACGGCGCACGACCCAACCCACTTTGAGCGTATTTTGCGAAAACGCATAACTGAACCGGCCCCATCCCTTTTTTGATAATGCAAAAATTTCCCGCAACCCTCGGCTGGCTATGGATCAAGGAAGGCTTCGCGTTGTTTCGCAAACAGCCGGCCGAATTATCCACGCTGTTCCTGAGCTATTTCTTTCTGATGATTGTCGTCGGAATCATTCCATTCTTCGGACAATTGCTGCCATTGATCCTGATCCCGACTTTCTCGATGGCATTCATGCAGGCATGCGCCGATGTCGAGCAGGGAAAACGGGTTTATCCAAACCTGCTGCTGACCGGTTTTCGTTCGCCTGCATTCATAACGCTGCTCAAACTGGGTGGGTTGTACGTGATAGCGGCGAGCATCGCGATTTCTGCATCGAGCCTGATTGACGGCGGCGTTTTTTTCAAGGCGATGACAGGCCAGATTACGCTGGACGCAGAAACCGTGCAAGGATCGAACATGTCGACGGCAATGCTGTTTGCGGCGGCGGTCTATCTGCCGGCGGCAATGGCATTCTGGTATGCCGCGCCGCTGATCACCTGGCAAAAAATGGGGCTCATGCAAGCGATTTTTTACAGTTTTTTTTCGGTGCGCCGCGCCGGCAAGGCTTTCCTGGTGTACGGATTTGCGTGGATCGCCATCGGCGTGCTGCTACCGGTGCTGGTCAGCGGGCTGATTGGGCTATTGACCGGGAAATCCGCGGTGACGATGATCTTCCTGATGACCATGTCAATGGTCATGACCGTGATCATGTATTGCTCCTTTTATCCGACTTACACGCATCTGTTCGCCAAGCCGGATGCGGCCGGGGAAATCGCGGAATGACCGAGGATTAGCGCTAGACGTACTGGATCAAGCGCCGATTTACGATGCAACCTTGTCCAGTTTGGCGATGCCAAGGTCCAGCAGCTTCATTCCATGCCGTCCAAAATTGATATTGGCGCGCGCATTGGTGCCGCCGCCTTCAATATTGACGATCACACCTTCGCCGAATTTCTGGTGAAATACCGTCTCACCGATACGCCAGCCGATGTCTTGCTTGCCGAATCCTTGCGCAATATTATTTGCCCCAACACTCGGCGCATCGTCCCATGCCGATTTATGATGATGGCCGAACCACTGATGCTGCACTTTCGGCGAGAGCCATTTGAGTCCCTCTTCCGGTAATTCGTCGAAAAAGCGCGACTTCATGTTGTAGCGTGTCTGCCCGTGCAGCATCCGGGTTTGTGAAAAACTCATGTACAGCCGTTTCTTGGCGCGCGTGATGGCGACATACATCAGGCGCCGCTCTTCCTCGACACCGCCTTCCGCCTTCTCGCTATTCTCATGCGGGAACAATCCTTCTTCGAGGCCAGTAATGAATACCGCATCGAACTCCAGTCCCTTGGCTGAATGCACCGTCATCAGCTGAATCGCATCCTGTCCGGCCTGAGCCTGGTTATCACCGGCTTCCAGCGAAGCGTGCGACAAAAATGCCGACAGCGGTGACATCACGGCGGGCAATGGCGCGTCCGCATCGAATATTTCAACGCCATCGGCAATGGTAATCGCTGCTCCGGCCTGCGACTGGCTCTTCGGTCCCAACTGCGCAGGCGCTTCCATTCCAAAACCTTCTTCCGCTACGAACAGCGTCGCGGCGCTGACGAGTTGCTCCAGATTTTCGATTCGATCCGCGCCTTCCCTTTCATTCTGATAATGCGGTATCAGTCCGCTCATGTCGAGCACAACCTTCACCATTTCCGGCAGCGGCAACTGTTGTGTTTCGAAACGCGCGCCCTCAATCATTTTGATGAATGCACCAAGCGAAGATCCCGCTTTACCGGCGACATACGGCACGGCCGCATACAGTGAAATACCGTACTGGCGCGCGGCATCCTGCAATTGTTCGATCGAACGCGCGCCGATGCCGCGCGTCGGGAAATTAACCACGCGCAAAAATGCGGAATCGTTGTGCGGGTTATCCATCAACTGCAGATAGGCGATCGCGTGCTTGACTTCGGCGCGCTCGAAAAACCGCTGGCCGCCGTAAACCCGGTATGGAATGCCCGCTGAAAACAATGCATGTTCGATCACGCGCGACTGTGCGTTGGAGCGATAGAGAATCGCGATTTCGCTGCGTGCCGCGCCTTCGCCGATCAGGCTTTTGGATTCTTCGATAATCCATTGCGCCTCTTGCAGATCGCTGCTGGCTTCATAAATACGTACCGGTTCTCCGTGTCCGGCATCTGTGCGCAGATTTTTCCCGAGCCGCCTGGTGTTATAGGAAATCAGCGCATTCGCAGTATCGAGAATATGCGCATGAGACCTATAATTCTGCTCCAGCTTGATCAGATTCTCGACGCGGAACTCGCGTTCGAATGCGGCCATGTTGCCGACGTTGGCGCCTCGGAATGCATAGATGCTCTGATCATCATCGCCAACCGCGAATACCGCGCCATGTTCGCCCGCCATCAGTTTCAGCCAGAGATACTGCAAGTCGTTGGTGTCCTGGAATTCGTCGACCAGGATATGCTTGAAGCGGCTTTGATAATGCTCGCGCAACGGTTGATTCCGGCTTAACAGTTCATAGGTGCGTAACAACAGTTCCGCGAAATCAACGACGCCTTCCCGCTGGCATTGATTGTCGTAAGCCTCATACAGTTCGACGAACTTGCGATTATAGTCGTCATTGACTTCGACATCTTTGGCCCGTAGACCCTGATCCTTTGCGCTATTGATGAAATACATCAAATTTCTTGGCGGATATTTCTCGTCGTCGATGTTAAGCGACTTCAACAAGCGCTTGATGGCCGACAACTGGTCTTGCGAATCCAGTATCTGGAACGTCTGAGGCAATCCGGCATCGCGATAGTGAGCACGCAGCAATCGATTACACAATCCGTGAAAAGTACCGATCCACATGCCGCGTGTATTGATCGGCAGCATCGCCGACAGCCGCGTCATCATTTCCTTGGCGGCCTTGTTGGTAAATGTGACGGCGAGTACACCGGCCGGCGATACCTGTCCGGTCTGGATCAGCCATGCGATACGGGTCGTCAACACCCGGGTCTTGCCCGAGCCGGCTCCAGCGAGAATCAGCGCCGGCTGCGCAGGCAGCGTCACCGCAGCGAGTTGTTCGGGATTGAGATTATTCAGAAGATTTTGCATCTTGAGATTATAGCCGGGTGGGCTCGGTCGATGAGGTCATATCCAGTCAGCATGCATACCGTACGGTGAGTCTATTGTTGCCTTGACACACTGTATTCATCGTCCGCATAATTGGCAACAATATTGTTTACTCCACAACTACATGAGTTCTTTTGCCGCCGACCTTGTTTTTGCATCGGGCCTGATCGCCCGAGTGCGGACACACGCCGGCAGCAACGGAAAATCAAAGAAACAGTCGCTCATCTGACCGGGGCGCGCTGTCCCGTCAGGTGGGCTGACAGGACGGCAGGCGCAAAGGTCGAATTCCAATCCTCCTCTGTATCACCGCTTCCTTGCGAGTCTTCCTGATGGCGACCTGTCGGTCTGCACAAAGGAGATTCGCATGACATGTTTTTCAGGTATTTGGGTGCCATTGATCACCCCGTTTCAGAACGGAGATGTGGACATTCCCGCTCTTCAGGCAATGACGCGCCGCATGGCAGACGCTGGTGTATCCGGCTTTGTCGTCTGCGGCTCGACTGGCGAAGCCGCCGCACTCAGCCATAGTGAACAATTGATGGTGCTGGATGCAGTCATCGACGCGGTACCGGACTGTCCCGTAATGATGGGTCTGGCCGGCAACAACATGGCATCTCTGGCGAGCATGCTAAAGCAGGTTCAGAGCCGACCGATCGCAGGGCTGCTGGTGCCGCCACCGTACTACATCAGGCCGTCACAAACGGGAATCATTGCCTATTTCCGCACCTTGGCGGATGCGGCTTCGGTGCCCGTGGTCATCTACAATATTCCATATCGCACAGGAGTCGTTATTGACCTGGCCACCATGCGGGCCATCGCCAAACATGAACGTATTGTTGCGCTCAAGGACTGCGGCGGCGATCAAGCGCTGACCATGAATTTGATCGCGGACGGGGAGCTGGATGTGCTCGCCGGCGACGATATGCAAATCCTTTCAACGCTATGCTTCGGCGGCACCGGCGCCATCGCCGCTTCGGCACATATCCGGCCGGATCTGTTTGTATGCCTTATGCAGCATGTGAAATCGGGCGAACTTGCGCAGGCAAGAGAGATATTTTATCGATTGCTCCCGATCATGCAATTGCTTTTCTCGGATGCCAACCCGGGGCCGCTCAAAGCTGCATTGTCATTGATGGGAATGATCTCCGACGAGTTGCGCCCGCCAATGCAAATGGCTTCAACCACCTTGAAAGATCGGCTGAAAGAGGAATTGATGCGATTGGAAAAAGATTAATCCGGGTGAAGCGGTCGAGCTCTTAGCCGCGCGCCCATGTCATTTGCCGAACAACCGGACAAAATCGCGGGCCGCCATCTCGGGGTCCGCGGCCAAATATACGCTACTGATCGCTGCCACCATGTCAGCGCCGCATGCCACCAGCGGCGCTGCATCTTTTTCAGTCATGCCGCCGATCACAACGACGGGCAATGGCATTTCGGATTTCGACTGGGTGACGATCTGGGACGACGTGGTTACCGGATATTTTTTCACGCGCGACGGATAGAATCCGCCGAACGCAACGTAGCTGGCGCCGTCCCGATGCGCATCGCGTGCAAGCTGCAAGTCTCCATAGCATGAAGCACCGACAATCTTGTCGGAGCCCAGTATCGCGCGTGCCTGAGCCACCGACATGTCGGTGCCGCCGATATGCACGCCATCGGCATCGACCGCCAGACATAAATCAATATGATCGTTTATGATCAGCGGGCGCTGATAGCTGCGGCACAATGCCAGCAAGCACTCGGTCTGCTCGCGGCGCAACGTCTCGCCCGCGGTCTTGTGGCGGTACTGCACCAGCGCAGCGCCGCCGCGCAAGGCCATTTCCGTGACGTCCAGCAGCTTCTGAGTGTCATCCCAATCGGGCGTGACAATATACAAACCCTTCATGCTCTTTCCTTGGTTACTAAGCTCCGAAAAAATTTCATTTCTCGGGCCGGGACAACTGAATCAGGTTCTGGCTACAGTCGTTCCTGATCCCTGAAATTGAGGATAAACCGGTCCGGAATACGCTGTCCTTCCGCAATTGCATAGGATTGTTCCAGCGCCTGTTGACAGTACGCTTGCCCAATGTCGAGCGCTTGCTCCATGGTTTTTCCGCTTGCAAGCAACGCGGCGATGGCGGAAGCCAGCGTACATCCGCTGCCGTGAAACGCACCCTTCAAACGCGGCCAGCTCCAGGACCGGGAATGGCCTTGAGTAAACCATTGGTTGACCACCTTGCCATTATCCTTTCCATGGCCGCCCTTGATCAGTACATGCCGACAACCGCGCCGCAACAGGCTTTCCGCTTGCGTTTCGGAGCGCCTGTCGCCACCGCACAGCGCAGCGGCTTCCGGCAGATTCGGCGTAACCAGGGTCGCGATTTCAATCAGCGGCGCGATGATCTGTATTGCATTGTCCACCGCAAGCGCATCTCCGTGTCCGCTGGCCAATACCGGATCGAATACGACTGGAAGATTGGGTTGCTTTTTCCTGAGCTCGGTTATGATGGCGGCGATAACCTCGGCATTGGCATGATTGGCAACGATACCGATCTTGATTGCGGCAATGTCGATCTTGTTGATCAGGGCTTGCGCCTGCTGCCGCAAAAGCAATGCAGGTATGGGATGAACCGCGAATACACGATCGTTATCCTGCACCGTCAAGGCCGTGATGGCCGATAAGGGATGCGCACCGAGCGCGGCAATCGCCTGGATATCCGCATGCATACCCGCTCCGGCACTGGGATCGACGCCGGAAAATACCAGCACCGATGGCCGGATCATGCCGGTCGCCCAGCCATCGGCGACGATGGCGATGCCGCGAAGCGCTTGGGAATGCGGCCGGCAAGATACGCTTCGCGGCCGGCTTCAACCGCCAGCCGCATTGCATGCGCCATGCGCACCGGATCGCGTGCGCCGGCGATGGCGGTATTCATCAATACGCCGTCGCAGCCCAGCTCCATCGCAATCGCCGCATCCGATGCGGTACCGACGCCGGCATCGACCAGCACCGGCACCGTCGCCTGCTCGATAATCAGCGACAGGTTCCACGGATTCAAGATACCCATGCCCGAACCGATCAGCGACGCCAGCGGCATCACCGCCACGCAGCCGATCTGCTCCAGCATCCTGGCCTGGATCGGATCGTCGCTGCAATAGACCATCACATCGAAACCGTCCTTGACCAAGGTTTCAGCCGCCTTCAGCGTCTCCGGCATGTTGGGGAACAAGGTCTTTTCGTCGCCCAGTACTTCGAGCTTGACCAGTTTGTGACCGTTGAGCAATTCTCGCGCCAGTTGCAGCGTGTACACCGCATCGGCTGCGGTATAGCAGCCGGCCGTGTTGGGCAGTATCGTGAATCTCGATGGCGGGACGACATCGAGCAGGCTCGGTGCGTTCGGGTCCTGGCCTATATTGACGCGGCGGATCGCGACCGTAATGATGTCGGCGCCGCTGGCTTCGGTCGCGGCACGGGTTTCTTCGAGGTCGCGATACTTTCCGCTGCCGACCAGCAGACGGGAGCGATAGGTTTTTCCGGCGATGGTCAAGCCGTCTAGCTGCGCCGTTTCGCCGCCGCGATCATCAAGCTTCATTGCATTCTCCACTTAAAACAGCCGTCACAATTTGGCCGGTTATTGATCCGCGACCGTCATCCGCCGCCGATCGCCCGTACGATATCGACCCGGTCGCGTGGCTGCAGCACACGTTGCGGCCACAATTGACGCGGCACCACTTCGCGATTGACCGCAATCGCGAGTGTCTTGTTCGACAAGTCCAGTGCCTCAATCAATTCCTGCAGGTTCTGGTGCTCGGCGATGCGGTGTGGCGCACCGTTCAATTCAATTTCCATGCTGTGACCTGATCCGTTATTGCTTGCGATAAATTTCCGCGCCGCTTTTGACGAACTCGACCGCCTTGACTTCCATGCCCTGCTTCAGCGCCTGGATATCGGAAATACCTTGCTTGGCTGCGTAGTCGCGCACTTCCTGCGTGATTTTCATCGAGCAAAAATGCGGGCCGCACATCGAACAGAAATGCGCGACCTTGGCCGAGTCCTTGGGCAAGGTTTCATCATGAAACTCACGCGCCTTGTCCGGATCCAGGCCGATATTGAACTGGTCTTCCCAGCGGAATTCGAAACGCGCTTTCGACAATGCATTGTCGCGAATCTGCGCACCCGGATGGCCTTTCGCCAAGTCGGCTGCATGCGCGGCGATCTTGTACGTGATGATGCCGTCCTTGACGTCAGCCTTGTTCGGCAAACCCAGATGCTCTTTCGGCGTCACATAACACAGCATCGCGGTGCCGTACCAGCCGATCTGTGCAGCGCCGATGCCGGAAGTGATGTGATCGTAACCCGGCGCGATATCGGTCGTCAGCGGTCCCAGCGTATAGAACGGCGCCTCGTGGCACTGCTCCAGCTGCAGGTCCATGTTTTCCTTGATCAGATGCATCGGCACATGGCCGGGGCCTTCGATCATCACCTGCACGTCATGCTTCCAAGCGATCTGCGTGAGTTCGCCCAGGGTTTTCAATTCGCCCAGTTGCGCTTCATCGTTGGCATCGTAAATCGAGCCTGGGCGCAGGCCGTCGCCGAGGCTGAACGACACGTCGTACGCCTTCATGATTTCGCAGATGTCTTCGAAGTGCTCATACAGGAACGATTCCTTGTGATGCGCGAGGCACCACTTGGCCATGATCGAGCCGCCGCGCGAGACGATGCCGGTCAAGCGATTTGCGGTCATCGGCACGTAGCGCAGCAATACGCCGGCATGGATCGTGAAGTAATCGACGCCCTGCTCGGCCTGTTCGATCAAGGTGTCGCGGAAAATTTCCCAGGTCAGGTCTTCGGCCTTGCCGTTGACCTTTTCCAGTGCCTGGTAAATCGGCACGGTGCCGATCGGCACCGGCGAGTTGCGGATGATCCATTCGCGCGTTTCATGGATATGCTTGCCGGTCGACAAGTCCATCACGTTATCGCCGCCCCAGCGGATCGCCCAGGTCATCTTTTCGACTTCTTCGCCGATCGATGATGTAACCGCCGAGTTGCCGATATTGGCATTGATCTTCACCAGGAAATTGCGGCCGATGATCATCGGCTCGATTTCCGGATGGTTGATGTTGGCGGGGATGATCGCGCGGCCGCGCGCAATTTCGCTGCGCACGAATTCCGGCGTGATCTCTGCCGGAATAGCCGCGCCGAACGATTGGCCCGGATGCTGGCGTCCCATCAGGTCGGCCAGTTTGTTACCCATCGGCCCGGACGCTTTCAGGCCTTCCAGGTATTCCCTGCGCTGCAGGTTTTCCCGGATCGCGACGAATTCCATTTCCGGCGTGACGATACCTTGGCGCGCATAGTGCATTTGCGACACATTCTTGCCGGGCAATGCGCGGCGCGGCTTGCGATGCAGATTGAAGCGCAATTCCGCCAGCTTGGGGTCGTTCAGTCGTTCGATACCGTATTGTGAAGTCGGCCCGGCCAGCTCTTCGGTATCATTCCTCTCCAGAATCCATGGCAGGCGTGGCGCGGACAACCCTGACCGGATATCGATCGCGACGCCGGGTTCGGTATACGGACCCGATGTGTCATAGACATAAATCGGCGGGTTTTTTTCGGCGCCGAACGATGCAGGTGTATCGCTTTGGCTGACTTCGCGCATCGGCACGCGAATATCGGGACGCGATCCTTGCACGTAAATCTTGCGGGAATTCGGCAGCGGCTGGATTGCCGCTTCATCCACCTGGGCGGTGGAGGCGAGGAATTGTTGTGGGGCGTTCATTCTGTTCCTTTGGCTTGTCAAAGAAGCGAAGGAACATCGGAAGAAGAAAAGAGGCATTCCGAAAGCTTCCCTTCGCTGGCATTATCCAGATCAGGTTCGAGGGTGTTTCTCACCCGGCTGCAAACAATTATCCGCAGCCAGGACCCCTAGCGTTCGCCGTAACCTACCGGCATTCGGGGATTATACGCCGATGATTGCATAAGTCGGTAGCGACCTACCTTATAATGTTCTGTTTCGCAAAAACCAAGTCAAATCATGGAATTAGCCAAGTCTTTCGAGCCCGCCGACATTGAAAAATTCTGGCGCACCGAGTGGGAAAAGCGCGGATATTACACCGCCACTACCGATGCCGAGAAACCGGCATTCAGCATTCAATTGCCGCCGCCCAATGTCACTGGAACGCTGCACATGGGGCACGCGTTCAACCAGACCATCATGGATGGCTTGACACGTTACCACCGGATGCGCGGCTTCAATACCGCATGGATTCCAGGCACCGACCACGCCGGCATTGCGACCCAGATCGTGGTCGAACGGCAACTCGACGCGCAAAAAATTTCACGCCACGACTTGGGCCGTGAAAAATTCGTTGAAAAAGTGTGGGAGTGGAAAGAACAATCCGGCTCGACCATCACCGGCCAGATGCGCCGCATGGGCGCCTCGACCGACTGGGGCCGCGAATACTTCACGATGGATGAAAAGCTGTCCAAAACGGTCACCGAGGTATTCGTACGGTTGGTTGAGCAAGGCCTGATCTATCGCGGCAAGCGCCTGGTCAACTGGGATCCGGTTTTGGGTACTGCGGTATCGGACTTGGAAGTGGTATCGGAAGAAGAAGACGGCCACATGTGGCATCTCCGCTATCCACTGGCGGATGGCAGCGGGCATCTTACCGTGGCAACGACCCGCCCTGAAACCATGCTGGGCGACGTCGCGGTCGCGGTGGACCCGACCGACGAACGGTATACGCATCTGATCGGAAAAATGCTGGTTCTGCCGCTATGCGGCCGTGAAATTCCGGTGATCGCCGATGAATATGTCGACAAGGAATTCGGCACCGGTTGCGTCAAAATCACGCCGGCGCACGATTTCAACGATTATGCAGTAGGCCAACGCCACCAACTGGCGCCGATCAGTATTTTGTCGCTCGACGCAAAGATCAACGAGAACGGCCCCGCCAAGTACCAGGGCATGGATCGCTTCGCCGCCCGCAAGCAAATCGTCGCCGATCTGGATGCGCAAGGCTTGCTGGATTCGGTCAAGCCGCACAAATTGATGGTGCCGCGCGGCGACCGTACCGGTGTGGTGATCGAGCCGATGCTGACCGACCAGTGGTTTGTCGCGATGAGCAAGCCGGCGCCCGAGGGCACTCATTTTCCCGGAAAATCGATTGCCGAAGTCGCGCTCGAAAAAGTAGCCAACGGCGAGATCAAGATGGTTCCGGAAAACTGGAGCAACACGTATAACCAGTGGCTCAACAATATCCAGGACTGGTGCATTTCGCGGCAATTGTGGTGGGGGCATCAAATCCCGGCCTGGTATGACGACCAAGGCAACGTCTATGTCGGGCGCGACGAACAGGAAGCGAAAGCCAAGGCTGCGGCGCAAGGTTATACGGGCATACTTATCCGCGACAACGATGTGCTGGACACCTGGTTTTCATCCGCACTGGTGCCGTTTTCCACACTCGGCTGGCCGGAAGAGACGCCGGATTACAAGATGTTCCTGCCATCATCGGTGCTGGTCACCGGCTTTGACATCATTTTCTTCTGGGTTGCGCGGATGGTCATGATGACCACCCACTTCACCGGCAAGGTACCGTTCAAGACCGTCTACGTGCACGGCCTGGTGCGCGATGCCAGCGGCCAGAAAATGTCGAAATCGAAGGGCAATACGCTCGATCCGATCGACTTGATCGACGGCATCGATGTCGAGTCATTGGTCGCCAAGCGCACTGCCGGGTTGATGAATCCAAAACAAGCCGAAAGCATTGCCAAAGCCACCCGCAAGGAATTTGCCAACGGCGTTCCTGCATTCGGCACGGATGCCCTGCGTTTTACGATGGCAAGCTATGCATCGTTGGGACGCAACATCAATTTTGACTTGCATCGCTGCGAAGGCTACCGTAATTTCTGCAACAAACTGTGGAATGCCACGCGCTTCGTGCTGATGAATACCGAAGGCAAGGATTGCGGTTTCGATGCGGAATCGTGCGGGGAAGGCGGACGCGATTTTTCACAGGCGGACCGCTGGATCGTTTCTGCTTTACAGCGCACCGAAGCGGAAGTGGCAAAAGGATTTGCCGACTATCGCTTCGATAATATTGCATCTGCGATTTACAAATTCATCTGGGATGAATATTGCGACTGGTATCTCGAAGTCGCGAAGGTACAAATCCAGCACGGTACCGAAGCGCAGCAACGCGCAACACGCCGCACCCTGTTGCGTGTATTGGAGACTGTATTGCGCCTGGCCCACCCGATTATTCCATTCATTACCGAAACATTGTGGCAAACCATTGCGCCGATGACCGGCCGAGAGCTTGACCGGGACAGCGACTCAATCATGATCCAGCCATATCCCGAGGCGAATCCGGAAAAAATAGATGAACAGGCAGAGCACTGGATGACACAGCTGAAGTTGCTGACCGATGCCTGCCGCAACCTGCGCGGCGAGATGCAATTGTCGCCGGCTCTGCGCATACCGCTGGTGATCGAAGCAGCAAATGCGGATGGGAAGCCTCTGTTGCAATCATTTGCGCCCTACCTGCAAGCGCTGGCGAAGTTGTCCGACGTACAGGTGGTCGACACCTTGCCCGCATCACCCGCACCAGTGTCTGTCGTAGGCGATGCCAAACTGATGCTGAAAGTGGAAATCGATGTAGCGGCTGAACGTGAACGTTTATCGAAAGAAATCGCGCGCGTCGACGGCGAGATGACTAAAGCCAACGCAAAACTGGCCAATGAAAGCTTTGTGGCGCGTGCTCCGATACAAGTTGTTACGCAAGAAAAAGAGCGTCTTGCCAACTTTGGTATTACTCTTGTCAAATTGCGTGAGCAATTTGACAAGCTGCAAAAACCGTAACCGTCCAAGCACGCATAATCTGCTTTTATTGATCAAGGAGACATAATGAAAAAAACTTTGTTGGCGGTAGCTGTGACCGCCGTTTTGGCGTGCGGTGGCGCTTTGGCACAAGAAGCGTCGCCGGTAGGGTTATGGAAAAACATCGACGATGAAACCGGCAAGCCGAAAGCGTTGATCCGTATCACGGAAAGTAATGGCGAGCTCAATGGCAAGATCGAGAAATTGTTCAAGGCGCCGAATGAAGATCAAAATCCAAAGTGCGACAAGTGCGAAGGCGCCAGAAAAGACCAGCCGATCGTCGGCATGACCATCCTGTGGGGAATGAAACAAGACGGTACCGAATATAACGGCGGCCAGATTCTCGATCCCGCCAACGGGAAGACCTACAAAAGCAAAATGGCATTTGCCGACGACAGCAAGAAGCTGCATGTGCGCGGTTACATCGGCATGCCGATGCTGGGGCGAACCCAGACCTGGATACGTTCGGAATAACGATTCCCAAGCAAATAAAAAAGGCGCTCAAAGCGCCTTTTTTATTTGCTGCCTCAAACCCGTGTGCGATTGTTTCAGACAAATGAAATCGTCAACCCCGGCAACGTAACGCCTGAAAAGGCCGTGGTCCAGGTCTGTCCCGCTTCGATGGGATAGGCATCCGTCAGCGTGCCCGTCGAAATGATTTCGCCCGCACCTAGTGGCGTGAACTGTGGTTGACTGAGCAGCAATTGATGCAAATGCCACAATGCATGCACCGGACTGTCCAGCACATCGCTGCCAAATCCCGCCGCGCGCAAGGTAAACGAATTGCCCTCAATAAGTGACAGCGACACGCTGGCATTGGCCAACACCGCGGCCAGATTGCGTCGGGTCGCGCCAGACAGCACCTTTGGCTCACCGATGATCAACGAGCCGTGCAGGCCGAATGCAGCGATGGCATCGACCGCATTGAATTTCCAATTCGGAAATGGACAGACGACGATCTCAAATCCATGCGCCATCCACTCAATGCATTCTGCAATGGTCTCGATGGTTGCATCCGGTCCCGGCGCCGTGGCCAGCTTGAACACGATTTCCGGTTCAATGCGCGGCTGCACTGCGCCATCCAGGCTTTGGATCCCGTGGTTATCTTCGGTATAACGCACCGTCGTATCAAACATGGGGCCCCAAATCGGCCTGTCGATCGGATGCGTTACACCATATCTGGGCCAGATGGTGCGATTGGTAAAACCGATTTTGCGACCGACCGGAATCTCGCCTTGCGCAATGCGCACGTCCAGGATGGTTTTGGCGATGTCATAGCCATCCTTCAGCGACAGGGCCGGATTCTCGAATGATAACGGGGGAATTTGTTGCGAATTTGATCGGGCAGCAAGTAATTGATGCGCGTAGCGATTGGCTTGGGCAGACATGAGCATGACAGGTTCACGCGGACGAAGATTGAACAGAGAATATACGACATTGTCTGCGACACAATATTTTTACACAAGCCATGATTAAGCAGATTGAGCACCATCAATTCGATTATCGAGGGCGATAAATGGCACTGACCAGTCGACAAAGCAAAAATCCGATAGTGACTGATCTTGAGAAGAATGACATTCTTCATTCTGTTCGCGGCTTGCCTGGATTACTCATCCCTGTGCCGCGCCAAATGCCGATCAAGCTGGTTTGCAAACGCTTGCCGGTCGCGCTGATCGAAAGGGGCGGGACCACCGGTTTCAACGCCGCTTCCACGCAACTGCTCCATGAAATCGCGCATGCGCAGATGTTGCCGGATATTGTCGTCGGTGTAGAACTCCCCTCGCGGGTTAAGAGCGTAAGCACCCTTGGCAATGATATCCGCCGCCAATGGGATATCGGCGGTAATCACCAGATCGCCTGGCTGGGCGAGGAACACTATTTCTCGATCGGCCACATCAAAGCCGGCCGGCACTTGAACTGCACGAATGAATCGGGAAGGTGGCGTGCGCAGCAATTTATTGGCAACCAGAGTCACCGATATTTGCATCCGGTCGGCGACACGGAACAAGATTTCCTTGATCACGGCCGGACATGCATCAGCATCGACCAAAATCTGCATCGCATTCCAGTCAGGTCGGTGAAATAAAGCTTGAAGACTGCACAGACAGTAGACTGCGTGCCGGGACAGAACTAACTCTGATCCCAGAGTTCACCATTCGGTCCGGTGCGCGGTGCAGTCACCCCGAAATGGGAATAAGCTGCCGGAGTTGCGATTCGGCCGCGTGGCGTACGCTGCAAAAATCCTTGCTGAATCAAATACGGCTCAAGCACATCTTCGATCGTGTCGCGCTCTTCTCCGATCGCGGCAGCCAGATTATCCAGGCCGACCGGGCCGCCATTGAATTTGAACAAAACCGCTTCGAGCAGTTTACGATCCATCACGTCAAATCCGACCGGATCGACATCAAGCATTACCAGCGCGGCATCCGCCATTGGCTTGGTAATTTCGCCATTACCCTTGACCTCGGCATAATCGCGTACACGGCGCAACAGGCGATTGGCGATGCGCGGCGTGCCACGGCTGCGCTTGGCAATTTCCAGTGCGCCTTCATCGACGATCGGTGCATTCAGCAAGGCCGCACTACGCACAACGATTCTCGCCAATTGTTCCGGCGTATAAAATTCCAGGCGTGCAACGATGCCAAAGCGATCGCGCAACGGGTTGGTCAACATGCCGGCACGCGTGGTCGCGCCTACCAACGTGAATGGCTGCAGGTCAAGGCGTACCGATCGTGCAGCCGGGCCTTCGCCGATCATGATATCGATCTGGTAATCTTCCAGCGCCGGGTAAAGTATTTCCTCGACCACCGGCGACAGGCGATGGATTTCATCGATGAAGAGTACGTCATTGGCTTCGAGATTGGTCAACAGTGCGGCAAGATCGCCGGCACGCTCCAGCACCGGACCGGAAGTCTGGCGTAAATTGACGCCCATCTCGCGCGCAATAATATGCGCCAGGGTTGTCTTGCCTAAACCAGGCGGCCCGAACAACAGCGTATGATCAAGCGCTTCGCGCCGGTTGCGCGCGGCGGTAATGAAGATCTCAAGCTGATCGCGGATTTTTTCCTGCCCGACATACTCGTCCAGCTGCTTGGGACGCAAGGCGCGTTCGATCGCCTCCTCGTTCGGCGACACTGGCGTTGCCGCGATGATGCGCTGTTCAGTGAAATTATCGGTTTGAATGCTCATGATCTACTCTAGCGTGACTGGTTTCTACCCTTTGGACAATGCTTTCAACGCAAGCTTGATGCCATCCGATACGCTGGCGCCGGCCGGCACTTGCTTCAGCGCCAGCGCAGCTTCCTTGTCCGAATAACCCAATGCGACCAACGCATTCAGAATATCCGAAGTCGCATCGTTCAGCACCGTACCGCTTCCGCCCAGATCCGCTCCAAGCTTGCCTTTCAATTCCAGCAACAGCCGTTCAGCCGTTTTTTTGCCGATCCCCGGAATTCTGGTCAAACGGCCTGCCTCTTGCAGCGAAACTGCATGGATCAAATCGGTGACCGACATTCCGGATAGAATGGATAATGCAATACGCGCTCCGACGCCGGATATCTTGATAAGTTGCTTGAATACATTGCGCTCTTCAGCGGTACCGAAGCCGTACAACAAATGCGCATCTTCGCGCACGGTGAGATGCGTCAGCAACACCACTTTTTCGCCTAATGCCGGCAAATTGTAAAAGGTACTCATCGGCACACCAACCTCATAGCCTACCCCATTACAATCCACAATCAGTTGCGGTGGATTTTTCTCAAGTAAAATTCCTGAAAGACGGCCTATCATGACGAGATCGCTCTTGATTGAATTGCTTGAATCATACAGGACAACAAGGCTGGAACATGCGTACTCCGACCAACAAACAAATTGACGGGATTGCTCGCGCCAGCCCCACGCGTCGGCTTGCGTTCTGGGTTGGAGGCGCACTTGGAATTCTGTGGGCGTCGCCGCTGACAGCGGTTGGCATGATATTGGCCTTGCCTGTTCTTTTGTGGCGCGGCAAAGTGCATGTGGTACGCACGAAGACACCGGCACTGATGATCAGCGGCCCTGTCGCCGATTACATCCTGGATCGCCACCCCTTCGGTCCGATGTGCGCAATGGCAATCGGACACGTGGTGATTGCGGAAAAACGCGGCCTCACGCCGCAAGTGCTGACACATGAACTGGCCCATGTTCGGCAGGCTGCTTGCTGGGGTATCTTGTTTCCGATTGCCTATCTGGCCGCCAGCGTGTGGGCTGTGCTGCATGGGCAGGATGCGTATTGGCATAACGTGTTCGAAGTCGCGGCACGTCGAGCCGAAAAACATGCATAAGCCGGATTAGTCTATCAATCGTCCGCGGCGCATACGTAAACCTTTTGCCGCCAATTCCGGCGTCAGTGCCCCTAACACAGCCAGGACGTCGCTGCTATGCGCATGGCAAATTGCCACGCCCAATGCGTCGGCAGCGTCGGTGCTCGGCGTTCCAGAAAGCATTAACAACCGCTGCACCATGTCTTGCACCTGCTGTTTTTGCGCCTTGCCCTGGCCTACGACGGCTTGCTTGACCTGTAGCGCGGTATATTCGGCTACCGCAAGGTCGGCGCTGACTAGCGCGCAAATTGCTGCTCCACGCGCTTGCCCGAGCAGCAATGTCGATTGCGGATTGACATTGACGAAGACTTTTTCAATCGCCGCGCAATCGGGCTGATAAGTACGAATTACTTCAGAGACGCCGGCGAGAATGGATTTCAAGCGTTGCGGCAAATCGCCATCCGGCGTCTTGATGACCCCGGATGCGATATAGGAAAGCTTGTTGCCCTGCTTGCTGATTACGCCAAAGCCGGTAATGCGCAAGCCAGGGTCTATGCCTAGAATCTTCATGGTTCGCGCGACGGCGAAAGTTCAATGCCTGAAATGTCGTATGCCTGTCAAAAGCATGACCACGCCATGCTCGTCGGCAGCATCGATGACTTCCTGATCGCGCATCGAACCTCCCGGCTGAATCACCGAAGTTGCGCCTGCGCCGACCACCACATCGAGGCCATCGCGGAACGGGAAAAATGCGTCTGATGCAACAGCCGACCCCACCAGCGACAAACCGGCATTTTGTGCCTTGATGGATGCAATGCGCGCAGAGTCCACGCGGCTCATCTGGCCGGCGCCGACACCCATTGTCATGCCGTTGCCGCAAAAGACGATCGCATTTGATTTGACGAACTTGGCGACACGCCATGCAAACATCAGGTCCTGCAATTGTTGCGGTGTCGGCTGTTTCTTGCTGACGACTTTCAATTCCGAATGAAGGACATTTTTCGCGTCCGGCGATTGCACCAGCACGCCGCCGCCCACTCTTTTGAAGTCATGCACATTGATTGCCTTGCCGAATGGAATCTGCAACAAACGTACGTTCTGCTTGGTTGCAAAAACCTGTTTGGCCGACTCGCTGAACGAAGGCGCAATCAACACTTCGACAAACTGTTTGGCGATCGCTTCCGCCGCATTGCCGTCGACTTCGCAATTGAATGCGATGATTCCGCCGAAGGCTGACGTCGGATCGGTCTGAAAAGCCTTGCTGTAGGCTTCCAGCGGATTGGCCCCGATTGCCACGCCGCAGGGATTCGCATGCTTGATGATCACGCATGCGGTTTCATCGAACGTCTTCACGCATTCCCAAGCGGCATCGGCATCGCCGATATTGTTGTACGACAGCTCCTTGCCCTGCAACTGTGTGTAATTGGCCAAGGCACCGTCGACCGGTTTCAGGTCGCGATAGAACGCTGCGGATTGATGCGGATTCTCGCCATAGCGCATTTCCTGCACTTTTTCGAAATGCAGGTTCAGCGTGGCCGGATATGAGCTGCGCGTGGCGTGCTGTTTGTCTTCGCCCAGCGAGGTGAAGTAATTGGTGATCGCGCCATCGTATTGCGCAGTGTGGGCAAACACTTTTTTCGCCAGCTCGAACTTGATTTCATAGCTGACTTCACCGTTATGCGCCTGCAATTCGTCCAGCACCTTGCTGTAATCCGCCGGATCGCAGACAACCACGACATCCTTGTGATTCTTGGCTGACGAACGCAGCATTGCGGGCCCGCCGATGTCGATATTCTCGATCGCGTCTTCCAGAGTGCAATGCTCCTTGGCTACGGTCTTCTGGAATGGATACAGATTGACGACCACCATATCGATGGTCGGGATGGCATGTTTTTCCAGCGCCGCCGCATGCTCCGGGAAATCGCGGCGCGCCAGAATGCCGCCATGGACTTTCGGATGCAGTGTCTTGACACGGCCGTCGAGCATTTCCGGAAACCCGGTGTAATCGGCTACCTCAGTTACATCGATACCGTTGTCGCTCAACAACTTCGCGGTGCCGCCGGTGGAAAGAATTTTGACATTCATCTGCGCCAACGCACGCGCAAAATCGAGGATGCCGGTCTTGTCGGAGACGGAAATAAGGGCTTGTTTGATCATGATAATGGCGGCGTGAAGTGATAAATAATGTAAAAGCAGTGTGTACGGGAAAAACGAGAAGTTACTCTCTTTACGTTATTTTCCTCTTGAACTGTCAACGTACAACCGTCTAAAGAAGTCCGTGCTGCTGCAGCTTTTTACGCAACGTATTTCGATTGATGCCAAGCATTTCCGCCGCCAGCGATTGATTGCCTTCAGCACGGCTCATCACTGCCTCAAGAATTGGTTTTTCGACCGTGGATACGACCATTTCATAGACATTGGACGGTGCCTGCTCACCCAAGTCCTTGAAATATTTTTCAAGGCTTTTCTTGACGACATCCTGAATACTGTCTTTGCTCATTTTTCGCGGTATTTCAATCTTGTTGTTCTTATTGATGACATTAGGCAACCAGCTTTTCTTCACTAAGGCGATATTGTAACCGTTCGCCAAACGCCAATTGCGATTCAAAAAAAGTATCTACCGCAGCAATCTGCTCATCGCAGTTTTCCAGCAGGTTCATTCTCTTGCGAAATTTCTCTCCGCCGGCAAGGTCCTGTACATACCAGCCGATATGCTTGCGTGCAGTGCGTATTCCAATGAAACTGCCGTAGAACGCGTAATGCGCCTGTAGATGTTCATGCATCAGCAAGCGCGCTTCCGTGATCGACGGCGATGGAAGATATTGTCCTGTGCGTAAAAAAAAATCTATTTCTCGAAAAATCCATGGCCGTCCTTGTGCGGCACGGCCGATCATCACGGCATCAGCTCCTGTTGCAGCAA
Source organism: Burkholderiales bacterium RIFCSPLOWO2_02_FULL_57_36 (assembly GCA_001770855.1). GTDB lineage: Bacteria > Pseudomonadota > Gammaproteobacteria > Burkholderiales > Burkholderiaceae_D > MESE01. The sequence goes on along the minus strand of MESE01000148.1, from coordinate 28,277 downwards.
GCACGAACTTCGCCTTTTCCGGAGTTGTAATGTCGCCGTTCGCAACCACCGGAATTGACACTGCTTCCTTTACGGCTGTAATTGTGTCGTACTCGGCGGCGCCGCTATACCCGTCCGCACGCGTACGTCCATGCAGCGTCAGCATGGCGATGCCGCTGTTCTGCGCGATTCCGGCAATGCGCAACGCATTTTTGTGCTGCCTGTCCCATCCGGTGCGGAATTTCAGGGTAACCGGTACATCGACCGCAGCAACCACTGCGTCCAGAATTTCACCGACCAGTTTTTCATCCTGCAGCAAAGCCGAACCGCACCAGCTATTGCACACTTTTTTGACGGGGCAACCCATGTTGATGTCGATGATTTGCGCACCGCGACCAACGTTGAACTTTGCGCATTCGGCAAGCATGGCTGGATCGGCACCGGAAATCTGCACCGCTTTCGGCTCCATTTCACCCTCGTGATTTGTACGCCGCGCGGATTTTTCCGTTGCCCACAGGCGCGGGTTGGACGCTGCCATTTCGGACACGGCATAGCCGGCGCCAAGCTGCTTGCAAAGCTGGCGGAACGGCCGATCGGTCACGCCGGCCATCGGAGCGACAAAAATATTATTGCGAAGGGAGTACGGACCGATGTTCACAAAGAATAAGGGCGGCAGCAGAAAAGACGCTATTTTATCCCTAGAAGCAAGCCGGTCTCCAACGATCTGGCCATTACAATGGATTTTGGTGTGAAGTCTGCCTATTTTCTATATGGCATATTAGGACGGCAGTTCGTCAGAAATGGCATCCATGCTTTGATTGGCATGCAATATAAAATCATCGACTCCGATAATTTGCTTGGAATACGTCGCAATACCCACAGTCAATGCCAAGCGGATCGACCAATTTTTAACCGTGACGGGATGTCTCAGGAAATAGTCTTGTATGCCTTTTGCAAGTGTCTGCGCCTGTTCGTCGTTTGTGTCCGGCAAAATGTATAAAAACTCGATTCCGGTCCAGCGACCGCCGGCATCTTGCGAACGCAATTGCAGATTGATATCTTTGGAAAATGCCGCCAGGATCGCATCCGACGCCAGCCAGCCGTAGACGTCATTGAGCTTATTGAAATCCTTGATCCTGCATATTAGGATCGATAACGGCTCATCAGCCCGTTCGGCATGAGCCATTTGCTTTTCGAGAGTCTGAACAGTATGACGCCGGTTCATCAGGCCGGTCAGCGGATCCTGTTGTGCTTTTTGCGTAAGCATGTGCATCAGGTTCGATTGCTTCCAGATAATTTCCGCGACATGGCAAAATGCCTGAAACAGAGAAACATCCACGCCTGCGAAGTAATCTTTGCTGTCGGCATAGAACACGATCATGCCACGCAAACTTGCCTTTTCCGAGCGCAACGGAATTGACAACGCCGAACTCACGGTAGCGGCATTCGGAGCATTAAGCCATGGCGCGAATAGTCCGCCTAGCCTAAGTTGCGATTCCATATCATCCGGAAATGCCTGGGAACTCGGTCCGGCGGCATCAAAACAATTGCTCGGCAAATTCCAATGCGAGCACTCTTCCAGGCATTGCCCTACCGCCGCATAGGGCTCCACGTCGCCAGAGTCTCCTTTGCAGAACCCGACCCAGACAAAGCGCAGATGCGAGCTTGCGCCAACAATTGCATCGCACAACAATCGGATATTTTCCCGGCCGCTGTACGATTGCGGCAACGTTTCCAGCAACGAGTGCAATGCCGCCGTAAGGGTAATGTGCTCACCATCAGTTTCGTGCGCATCGACTATCGGCCTTGTTGGCGCCTTTTCTTCTGGCCGACGCGATGAAAATGGATTGAGTCTCATGTAACCCTTTGAGCCGGTAAATTGAAGAATTTTGTTGATCAAGCAGGAAAGAATTTCTTATCGCCAAATTAGTGCTCCACGGAAATTATATGCGCACATAGGACTTATTTGTCAATTTCATCGAGTACTGTTTGCGTCAAGTGCGCAACATTACCCCATTCCAAAACATGCATCGCGGCGCCAGTCCATACGACCCTGTTAATGCTTGCATTAAAAACATCGAAATCACGCGCAGCCAACAATCCGACATCATTGGCGGCTCGATAAGCACATTCCAGTATGCCGCCATGCGTGACCAAGGCAATTTTCTTGCCCTTATGAAGCAAAGCAAGACGATTGATTGTGGTAATCGCACGCTCATAAAATTCACGCAAGGTTTCCGCCCTGCCGATCCCGTCCGGAAAGCGCGCATCGATGTCGCGCGCCTGCCAAGTCGCATACGCTTCCGGAAATCGCTCCTCAATTTCACTGTACATCACACCTTCGAACGCGCCATAGCAACGTTCGCGCAAACCGGGATCCGCCTGTATTGTCATACCGCGCGGTTGCGCGATGGCGTGCGCAGTTTGCATCGCACGTTGCAAATCGCTGGCGACGATGACATCGAGCGTTTCGTCCAGTAGCGCCTGTCCAAGCGCCGCAGCTTGTCGCTCGCCTTCTGCATTGAGTGCGATGTCAAGATGGCCCTGCAAACGCTTTACCGCATTCCATTCGGTTTCGCCGTGGCGAATCAGTAAAATTTCAGTCATGTAGTGTGGTCTGCCTATCTTGCTGCCGGTTGCGCAATGGCTGGGTTCAGGCTGTAAGTGCCGATGAGGCTCGCCTGCGCCAGAATATGATCGTGAATTGTGTCGCGTACTTGCGTGCCGGTGAATGCTCCATCGACCGGTAGCCGCGCGATATTCAACGCATACAATGTAAAAACATAATGGTGCACGATCGAGTCGTTCCACGGCGGACAAGGGCCGTCGTATCCAAAGTAATCGCCGCTCATGTCCGGATCTTCGGCAAACCAACCGGTATAGTCATTGAGGCCGTGACGAGCACCAATCGGTGCATGGTTGGCTATTTCAGGGCCGGGTTTGCCGCGTGGCTGTATGCCGTTGGAAAATTCACCGGCTTGTATGGCCGTCAAATTCGCCGGCAAATCAATCAAGGCCCAGTGAAAGAAATCAACTCTCGGCAAATCCGCCGGTATCGTTTTGCCCTCTTGATTCACATCGTCGCCGCGTGACGGCACATCACGATCATGGCAAATCAGCACCAGCGATTTCGCATCGCCCGGAACATCGTTCCATGCGAAATGGGGGTTCCGATTATCGGAAAGAGCGACATGCGCCACCGGATCGACAACGCCGAATGCAAACTGTCCCGGGATAGTTGCTCCGTCCTTGAATGAATCGCTCCAAAATTTCATCATCATCTCCTATGGTTTGCAATGTGGATTGGATAACGGCGCACGATGTTTGTCCGGCAATCCGTCATCCGGCGCCTACTGTTGCGGCCTTACCTGCAGCCAGAAAGTTACCGGCCCATCATTGATCAAAGACACCTGCATATGCGCGCCAAACCGCCCGGTCTCGACCAGCGGATGCCTTGACCGAGCCTGGGCGACAAAATAATTGAATAGGACAGCACCTCTTTCAGGCGTTGCCGCCGGCGTGAATGACGGCCGCGTTCCCGATTGCGTATCCGCTGCCAGTGTAAACTGCGGCACCAGCAACAATCCCCCTGCGACGTCAACAATACTGCGATTCATCTTGCCTTTGTCGTCCGGGAATACGCGATATGCCAGCAGCTTGTTCAGCAATGCGTCGGCTTGCGTTTCGGTATCGTCGCGCTCGGCGCACACCAGGACCATCAACCCGGCATCGATAGCGCCGACCGCCATCCCATCGACGATCACCGCAGCTTGCGTAACCCGCTGCAACAGAGCGATCAAGTCAATGTCACCCGTGCGAATTTTCTTTTCCCGACCTGCACCACAAAAGTGCCTGCCTCGAGCCGCAACCCCTTGTCACTGATTATCGCGCCATCGATACGTACGCCTCCTTGCTCAACCATGCGCAACGCTTCGGAGGTGGAGGGGCAAAGATTGGCTTGCTTCAGCAACTGTCCTATACCAAGCGGCGAGCCGCTGAGGGCAACGTCCGGAACATCATCGGGAATGCCTCCTCGTGCACGTTTATTGAAATCAAGCAACGCATCTTCCGCTGCTCGCCGCGAATGGAACCGCTCCACAATTTCTTGCGCCAATAACACTTTAATGTCGCGCGGATTACGTCCGTCTTCGACTTCACGCTTGAACTGGGCAATTTCGGCGATTGATCGGAACGACAACAAATCGTAGTACCGCCACATCATCACGTCTGAAATGCTCATTACCTTGGCGAACATGGTATTGGCGGGTTCCGTAATGCCAATATAGTTGCCCTTGGATTTAGACATCTTCTCGATGCCATCCAAGCCCTCAAGCAATGGCATCGTGAGAACGCATTGCGGCTCCTGCCCATATTGTTTTTGCAATTCGCGTCCGACCAGCAGATTGAATTTCTGATCGGTGCCACCCAACTCCAGATCCGCTTTCAATGCGACAGAGTCGTAACCCTGCATTAATGGATACAGAAGTTCATGCACCGAGATCGGCGTGCCGGCCTTAAAACGCTTTGTAAAATCTTCACGCTCCAAAATACGTGCCACTGTATATTTTGCCGCCAGCTCAATCATTCCGCGCGCACCGAGCGGATCGGACCATTCAGAGTTGTAACGGATTTCCGTCTTGGCGGGGTCCAGTACCAGACTGGCTTGAGCGAAATAGGTTTGCGCGTTCATCTCGATCTGCTCGCGAGTCAACGGCGGTCGGGTAACGTTGCGGCCGGACGGATCGCCGATCATCGATGTGAAGTCGCCGATCAAAAAAATTACCGTATGGCCTAAATCTTGCAGTTGACGCATCTTGTTGAGTACGACTGTGTGACCCAAATGCAAATCCGGCGCAGTCGGATCCAACCCCAGTTTGACCCGCAGCGGCTTACCCGTTTTTTCAGAACGGGCAAGCTTTTGCACGAATTCCCCTTCAATCAATAGTTCGTCGACGCCACGCTTGGTGATCGCCAGCGCTTCTTGCATCGCATTGGAAAGCGAGAATGGTTTTTGGGACGAGCCATCAAGCGGTATTGAGGATTCATTTGGCAATTGATCTAGGTCCATAAGGCTAACGAAATTGAAATTAAAAGAAAGTACTATGTGACGCGTTTGATATAATTCCCTTCCGATCAACCTTGCCGCCTGACAACTCAGCAAGAAGCAAAAGAAGACAATCAGGAAAACGGTAAATTTTAACGTATTGCATGATCGCCATAGATAAATTACTGAGCGTCGGATCACGCTGCAAGCTGCTGCTTGGCTCATCACGCAAAAGCCGAATCGTTTCGGGAACAGCCCTGTTCTTTGCAGTGTGTGCATTTGGCGCCGCTGGTGTTGCGCCGATGGCGCCGGATGCGGCGGATCTGCCGGTGCGAGCGATCGTGCAAGAACTGGATCTACCCGATCTGTCACAGCAAATTGTTTTTTTAGAGGGTGCGTCCCAAATCTACGTCAGCGAAGAACGAGTTCGTCCTGGCGACACGTTGGCAACACTGATGAATCGCCTTGGCATTGACGACAATGCGGCGGCAGCTTTTATGAAATCAGACTCCACTGCACGCCAGGTGTTGCAGCTGAAAGTCGGCAAGCGCGTACAGGTCCAGACCGCGGAAAATGGCGAACTGCAATGGCTGAGTACTATGGTCGTTGACGGACGCGAAAACCCGATCAAGAACGTATTCATCAAGCGTGATGGCAATAGCTTCAAGGCATCGGAAGCTTCAGCCAGCCTCGAAAAACGTATCGAAATGCGCACCGGCGAAATCAAGTCATCGTTGTTCGCCGCGACGGATGCGGCCAGAATACCGGACCCGGTGGCCATGCAAATCGTCAACATGTTTGCTACGAATATTGATTTTGCATCCGATCTGCGCCGCGGCGACCGTTTTAATGTTGTCTATGAAACGTTCTGGCAGGGCGGCGAGTATATTCGCGCGGGCCGGGTTCTGGCCGGAGAATTCCATAACGACGGCGCCACGTATCAATCCGTATGGTTTGACGAGCCTGGCAACAAGCAAGGCGGCGGATACTATGGATTTGATGGCAAGTCCCTGAAAAAGGCGTTTCTGAAATCTCCTCTGGAATTTTCGCGAATCTCATCGGGATTCTCCGTTCGACGCCATCCTATTTCCGGCCAATGGCGTGCCCATAAGGGCGTTGATTTTGCCGCGCCAACCGGCACGCCGATCCGTGCGTCCGGCGAAGGCGTAATTGATTTTATCGGCGTTAAAGGCGGCTATGGAAATGCGGTGGTGATCAAACATTGGTCAGGTTATTCAACCTTGTATGCTCACATGAACGGATTCGCCAAAGGGATGCGCAGAGGCACGAAAGTCGATCAAGGTGAAGTGATCGGCTATGTCGGCTCTACCGGGTGGTCCACCGGCCCGCACTTGCATTATGAATTCCGGGTCAATAACGAACCGCGCAATCCGCTATCCATCGATGTACCAAACGTGCAGCCATTGGCTGGCGCGGAGTTGCAGCGGTTCCGCGGCATAGCAAACGACATGACGCATCGCTTCGCTCTGTTAAGCCCTCCGGAGAGCCCTATCAAGCTTGCTTCAAAATAGGCGTGATCGTTTATTGAGCCCCGCTGCGGGTACACGTTATTTAATGCGGCTCCGGTTAATCGCCTGAAGAATCAATCAATTTCGAACGGCCCTGTATGTCTTTGCCATGTTCTGATAACTCGCTCTTCATCGGCCTTATGTCCGGCACGAGCCTGGATGGCGTTGATGGCGTGCTCGCGGCGTTTTCTTCAGATCCCTCTCAAGAAGCCATCGACACTCTTGCGGCGGCCTATGTCCCGTTTACAACGGAACTGCAGCGCGATCTGATGGCCTTGCAATCTGCGGGCAACAATGAAATTCATCGTGAAGCGTTAGTCGCCAATATCTTGGCGCATTGCTACGCCGATTGCGTCAATCAATTACTGGCGCAAGCAAATATTGCCGCCGATCGCGTGTGCGCCATCGGCGTTCATGGCCAAACCATCAGGCATCAGCCGGCATTTGGCTATACACGCCAGACAAATAATCCCGCGCTCCTGGCTGAGCTGACCGGCGTCGATGTGATCGCCGATTTTCGCGGCCGCGACATTGCCGCCGGCGGCCAGGGCGCTCCATTGGTGCCCGCCTTCCATCAGGCGCTCTTTGCCGATGAAAATGAAAGTCGCGTTGTGATCAACATAGGTGGCATCAGCAACATCAGTGTGCTGGGGAATGAGAAGGCCGCGCACGTTATCGGCTTTGACACCGGCCCTGGAAATGCGTTGATGGACACCTGGATTGCCCGGCACCTGAATAAAAAATACGACGCGGAGGGCACATGGGCAGCAAGTGGCGAAATCATACCTCGCTTGCTCGCTGCGCTTCAGGATGAGCCGTTCTTTGCATTGCCGCCACCGAAAAGCACCGGGCGCGACTTGTTCAACCCAGCCTGGCTGGCCGACAAGCTCGTCGGGTTTTCCGAGGCAAAGCCGGCTGATGTGCAGGCAACGCTCGCGGCATTGACCGCCACGACTCTGGCGGACGCAATTGCCAAGTATGCAAACAGCGCGAAGACTGCCTACGTGTGCGGCGGCGGTGCCTACAATACCTATTTGATGCGGAAGTTACAGCAAGCGCTGGCCGATCATGGACTGTCGGCAGCGGTTGAATCCACGTCCGCACTCGGCATACCTCCAAATAATGTGGAAGCGCTGGCATTCGCATGGCTTGCGCATCGATTCATCGAGCGCAAGCCCGGCAATCTGCCGACAGTCACTGGGGCGAAAGGAAGTCGAATTCTGGGGGCGCTTTATCCGTCTTGATAAAAAAAGCGCAGAAAAATCTGCGCTTTTTTTATTTGGGGATTAATTCTCTCAGGAGAAAGACGATCCGCAACCGCATGTGGTCGTTGCATTTGGATTCTTGATTACGAACTGCGCCCCCTCAAGGTCATCCTTGTAATCAATTTCTGCACCCACCAGATATTGATAGCTCATCGAATCGATGAGCAGATGTACGCCATTTTTGGTCATGGTCGTATCGTCTTCGTTGACGATTTCATCGAAGGTAAAACCATACTGGAAGCCGGAACAACCTCCGCCCTGCACAAATACTCGCAGTTTCAGGTCAGGATTGCCCTCTTCTTCAATCAATTGCGCAACTTTCATTGCCGCGCTATCCGAAAAAACGATTGGTGCAGGCATTTCGGTAACAGCATTCATTTCGAGCTCCTACTAGAACAGGCAATCAATCATTATAAGTCTTCAGCGCAGATCACGCATTCGATGCCGCGAGCTTGGGCGGGGCCAGCTTCAATACTTGCTCACCGACCTGATCGTGGGTCAATTTGCCGGATACCAACGCGCCGCCATGCATTTCCAGCGCCTTGTAATATACATCACCTGTTATGCGGGCTTTTGGCTGTAATTCAAGCAGTTCCGACGAATAAACCGGCCCGACAATTTCTCCATTGACGACAAGATGCGCGACTCGGATTTCGCCTTCTATTTTGGCCTGTTCGGAAATGACCAGCATGCTGGTATCGCCGGATTCCGCAATGACGTTGCCTTTGACGTGACCGTCAATACGCAAGCCGCCCTTGAAATACAGATTACCCTCTATCTTGGTCGACGCGCCGATAAGGCTGTCAATCGTATTTTTTGCTTTATGGCCAAACATACGGGTTTTCCTTTACAAATTGGCAGACTGCTGTGCGCGAATTTGCCCTTTTTCAAGCACGCGCGCTTGGATTGCCTTGACCAATGTTTCTTCCGGCAATGTCAATATTCCTTCCACGCGCTGATAATGCTTGAAGTTGAGTTTCAGCTTTTCACTCTCGCCTGCATTTCCCTGTGGAAACATCATCATAGCACTTTTACCCTCCCGCACAACAGTCACCGCAAATTGTAAATCCCCTACAAAATCTCGGCCACCTTTCGCCCCCTGCATAATCAACAAACGATAACGAAGTTGATTTGGCGCAATGAGTTCGGCTTTTAACCGCCTGATGGAAATTCCGCTACCCGTATCCGCAGGCAGCAAGCTTTCAAAGAATGCGAGGTCTTCTTTCAATTTCGCATTCTCGGATTCCAGTATTTTTACTTGGGCTGCAAGTTGCTTCTGTGCCGAGCGCTCTATATTAAGCTGACTTTCTGCCGCATTCACTGTGCTTGAAAAGCGGTTGCGATCGATCGTAAGGTGATCGATTTTTTGCTGAAGCTCTTCCACTTGCTCTCTGGATGGGCCTGGGCCAAATCGGGTAAAACTGCGCCCCAAGTCGTAGGCCCACATTGCAGTGGCGCCACCCAAACCCAATACGATACCAAGAAAAGCTACTTTCAACGGCCAAGGCAAGTCGGTTTTGACGCTCATTTTCGGCGCCGAAATTGAATGGCGCCGTAACCAAAGTTTCAGCTTCACAGGATCAAAAATTCAGATTTGTACATGATAGTGAATACACTTACGGCATTATCGGAACATGCGTTAATCCAGTGGCTTCATCCAAGCCAAACATGATATTCATGCATTGCACCCCTTGGCCTGCGGCGCCTTTAACCAGGTTGTCTTCCACCACCAGAATCACCAGCAGATCCCCATTGTCAGGCCGATGCACGGCAATGCGCAACATATTGGAAGCACGTACAGATCGCGTTTCCGGATGGCTGCCTGCCGGCATCACGTCAACAAATCGATCATTCTTGAAATGACTTTCATACAGCGCTTGAAAGTCCAGTTCGCGTGCTTCCGGCAAAATCGTTGCATACAAAGTCGAGTGAATGCCCCGAATCATCGGCACCAGATGCGGCACGAACGTCAGCCCGATTTTGCGCCCGGCGATGGCTTGCAAGCCCTGCGTCGTTTCCGGCAAATGCCGATGGCCTTTCACGCTGTAGGCCTTGAAGTTGTCGGATGCCTCTGCGAGCAGCGTGGATATTTCCGCCTTGCGTCCGGCGCCGGAAACACCGGATTTGCAATCCGCTATCAATGCAGCTTCATTGACCAGAGCCTTGCCTTGTGCAAGTAAGGGGGCATAACCCAATTGCATCGTTGTCGGATAGCACCCGGGCAAACCAATGATCTGCGCTGTTTTTATCGCCTCCCGATTCACTTCGGGCAAGCCATACACCGCGTCTTTCAAAAGCTCGGGGCAGGAATGTGGCAAGCCGTACCATTTCTCGAATACAGCCGTATCTTTTAATCGAAAGTCGGCGGCAAGATCGATAATTTTTACACCGGCAGCGCGCAATTCGGGAGCCTGTGCCATTGCCACGCCATGCGGCGTGGCAAAAAATACGACGTCGCATTCAGTCAGTCTCGCCTTCTCGGGTGAAGAAAAGGCAAGCGATACATGACCACGCAAAGAGGGATACATTTCCGCGACCGGCATGCCGTCTTCCTTGCGCGACGTGATGGCAATCAATTCAACCTGCGGATGCGGTGCCAGCAAGCGCAACAATTCCACGCCGGTGTACCCCGTACCTCCTACGATACCAACTTTGATCATTTGATTTCCTGAACTCAAACAGTATTTCAAGTTTTATTTTAACAGGCGATGCGCTCTCATTTGTCGTCATCCCATCCATTTGGAAAATGCATTGCCTTAAATTGCACGTCCAAATACAAAAAAGCCGCCAGGAGCAAACCCGGCGGCTTTCCAACACTCTGAAAACGCAAATTAACGCTTGGAGAACTGTTTGGCGCGACGCGCTTTACGCAAGCCGACCTTTTTCCGTTCAACTTCACGCGCATCACGGGTCACAAAACCAGCCTTGGCCAGTTCTGGCTTGAGGGTGGCATCATAATCGATCAGTGCACGGGTGATGCCGTGACGGACTGCACCGGCTTGGCCGGACTCTCCACCACCATTGACATTGACCATGATGTCGAAACGTTCGACATTGTTGGTCAGTTCCAGAGGCTGGCGAATCACCATCAGACCGGTTTCGCGCGAGAAATATTCATTCGCAGGCTTGCCGTTGACGACGATCTGGCCAGAGCCGGATTTGATGAATACCCGCGCCACTGCACTCTTGCGACGGCCGGTTCCGTAGTTGTAGTTACCGATCATGTCTTTTCCTTAGAGTTCTAGTGCTTTGGGTTGCTGCGCAGCGTGCGGATGTGTCGCTTCTGCGTAAACCTTGAGTTTTTTGATCATCGCGTAACCGAGCGGGCCTTTAGGCAACATGCCCTTGACAGCTTTTTCGAGTGCGCGCCCCGGAAAACGCTGTTGCATTTTCAGGAAATTGGTTTCATAAATACCGCCCGGATATCCGGTGTGGCGATAATACGTTTTATCGGTTGCCTTGGTGCCGGTCACACGCAGTTTGCCTGCATTGATCACAACAATAAAATCGCCCGTATCGACGTGAGGCGTAAATTCCGGTTTGTGTTTGCCGCGCAGTCGGAGTGCCACTTCGCTGGCAACACGTCCGAGGACTTTGTCCGTCGCGTCAATCACGAACCAGTCGCGCTTGACCTCGTGGCCTTTAGCGGAAAAGGTTTTCATGATGACTTCCTAACTAGATTAATTCGCTCAAATTGGTGGTTCTGCACACCCAAGGTGCCAAGAGCAGCAGACTCGTCCTTGTTATCTCTTCCTGAGCAAACGGAAGAACCCGAAATTATATGCTGCTTGGAGCACATGCGTCAATCGAGCAAGGGGATTTACTTTCCCAGGCGGCCACATTACTTTCTGCCAACGGTATTTACATTTGGCGAGATCGGCCGTGTTTAACATACACACTCCCGTCTCCTGCACGCAAAAAAAACCCGAAGCTTTATGGCTTCGGGTTTAAATCCACATCAAACGAGGAGGTGGAGGAGACAACTGCTTGATTGCTTCTGCCACATTGCAGACCAACAATCGACAAAACAATTATAGCCAAAGTGATGGTGCATCGCAAGAATTTTAAGGCGGGATAATCGAAATGAGTCCGCCCCATAATTTATTAAATTAAATTATCTTTAAAAATCATAAGCTTAAATGTTATTTATCATAATGTGAATAATTTTCAACGCCTTAAATAATAGTGCAATGCAGCATATTGTTATTCTTTGACGCCAAAATGCAGGTCCGCCCTCATAAAATAAACAGCGATTATCGGAGCAGTTACAATACCGACTGTCTGAAATTGAATAAGGATTGCCATGGAATGCACGGTACGCTGGACTGGATTATCCGGAATGACTTTTTTAGCTGAAACTGGTTCGGGCCATGTGGTCGCAATGGATGGCGCGCCAGAAGGAGGCGGGCGCAATCTGGCCCCACGTCCAATGGAAGTGGTCTTGGCAGGCACTGGAGGCTGTACCGCTTATGATGTAGTCTTAATTTTGCGCAAGAGCGGACAGGACATTCGCGGCTGCGATGTAACGCTCAGATCAGAACGCGCCGAGAAAGACCCGAAAGTATTTACCAAGATTCATTTCCACTTCACCGTAAGAGGGCGCAATCTAAAGCAAAATCTGGTTGAACGAGCGATCAAGCTTTCACATGAAAAATACTGCTCAGCCTCAATCATGCTGGAGAAGACGGCAGAACTGACGCATTCAGTCGAAATAGTGGACGATCTCTCCGATGCCACGGACATATAAAGCGATGGAATACAGCGCTGGTGCCCTTAAGCACATCAAGGAATAACCCGAACTTAGCCAAAATTAGCGTTAATTGACGCGAACACCCTGGTTTTCTTTGCTTATGCACTCCCTTTCCACGGGCCATTATTAAGCCACTGCTTACGCTTTATATATAGTAGGCCGTGGTAGTCATGATTTTTGCCACGGCGGCCATCATTCTTTGTATTGGAACAGGCACCCGCAATGCCCCCATGGATTGGGCTGTCGCACCGTGTGCGATTTCATCGAGCCGCATTTGCTCCACGATCGCCCGGGATTTTTTATCCTGCAACGGCAATGTATCCAAATGACTCGCCAAATGAGCCTCGACCTGACGTTCGGTTTCGACGACAAAGCCAAGGCTACGCGCATCGCCCAATTTCGCCGCAGCGGCGCCGAACACATAGGCACCTGCATACCAGAACGGGTTCAAGATACTGCGATGCGAACCTAGTTCGCCGAGTCGGTGAGCGGTCCACGCCAAATGATCCTCTTCTTCACGCGCCGCCTCGGCAAATTTTTGCCGCAATTCGCTATTTTTAGAGAATTGGCCCTGCGCATCATATAAAGCCTGCGCACAAATTTCGCCCACATGATTCACACGCATTAATCCGGCACTATGACGTCGCGACGATGAATCGAGAATAGTCTCTTCGATTTCAATGGCGGGACTCGCCCTTGTGGCGGTTGCCATTCCAGCAACGATCCGCAACGCCTTGTCGAATCCAATAATCAATTTATCCATTTACCGATCCAGGTTGTATGTTTGCCATTCCTCTCGGAAAGCTCGTTGTGCAGAAGCCACACTAAAGCTGTCAATTTGCCATAAAAACCAAATTGTCTTTGCCCTTAACTCCGATATTTGATGAAATGACTACTAGCTTCTTAATCAAACGGTTTTGAAGTGCCGGCAGGGACGTTACCACTAGTGGCCTTGCTGGATGCAACGAATAAATTTTAGCACGACAACTTCTGGAGATTACTCAATGAAAAAATCGCTTCTCGCACTTGCAGTTCTGGGTGCTTTCGCAGGTGCTGCACAAGCTCAAACCAGCGTCACCATCTACGGTTCGTTTGATGGCGGTCTGCGTCACACCAACCCTAGTGTCGGCTCTAGCAATTTGACAATGGGTTCAAATGGTACGTACAACTCCAATCGCATCGGCTTCAGAGGTGTTGAAGATCTGGGCGGCGGCATGAATGCTCATTTCACATTGGAAACCGGCTTCAATACCGGTACCGGCGCATTTGACAATGCAGCCAACGTTATCTTCAATCGCTCCGCATACGTAGGTCTGGGTGGCGCATGGGGCTCAGTTGATCTGGGTCGTCAATACTCGGTCAACTTCAAGACCATCGGCGGCTATGATCCGTTTGCTTACAAATACACCGGCATCATTCCACTTGCAGGCGTAGCTGGCCTTACCCGTCTGAACAATGACATCCAGTACACCGGCGCTTTCGGCCCAGTGACAGTACGTGCTGAATACGCACTGGGTGAAGTTGCTGGCGACACTGGTGCAGGTGCAACTGCAGCGGTTGGCGCAAGCTTCAAGACCGGTCCATTCAGCTTCGGTGGCGCATACACGGCAGGCGAGCGCAATGTCGCTGTAGCACCGGCCACTAGCTTCCAAGATAAGAAAACCTGGACCGTTGGTGGTGCATTTGCTACCGGCCCATTCCGTGTAGCGGGTGGTTATGCAAACGACGAGCAAGATATGGGCGTTGGCATTCAGGAAACAGAAACTGAAAATGCGTGGATTGGTGGTAGCTTCAACTTCACACCGGCAGCAGCAATAACCGCTGGCTATTATCGTACCGAAGCGGACACGGCTGGTCCTGCAAATGTTCGCCGCAATCTGGTAATCGTAGGCGGAACTTATAACTTGTCCAAGCGCACCAACTTCTATGCAGACGTTGATGTTGCTAAAACTCGCGTAAGTGCTGGCGGCGTATCGGCTTCTACACGTCTGACCGGCTTTTCGGTTGGCGTCAATCACTTGTTCTAAGCAACTCGATAACGCTTGAACCACGGATAGTGCCTCGGCGCTTTCCTTTGGTTTGAGACAGGTCGGTTGATTTGACTTGACGTTATTAAATTGAAACAGGCTCACGTTTTCGTGAGCCTGTTTTTTTATGCCCAAACGACGTATGGTCTTCACTTCATCCAGGGAATTGGCAAATTTTGTTTGATTATGAAAAGTCGCGTCCTTTTCTCAAAAATGTACGACCAGCATCAGATATTGAGTGTGGTTTGAATTTGCATATCTTTCATCGCGCTCCTGCTACGCCTTGATTTTGAAGATCTTATTAGAGTTGATCATCCATTTCTCAAGAGGCGGCATCATGAGACAAGCAGCAAGAGATATCAACTGTTGCGTAAATCCCCCTATTGATTGCGATCACGCTTAGGTCGAAATACGTTTGTATCTCCGTAAAATGCGTAATCCTGATTTTCGAACCAACCAGGTACGCCTAGAACTGGCAGCGGCAAAAAATCCGCAGTAGATAGCCCCAGTAGCAATTCCCGACGGCCCTGCTCGTCAATCCAGGCCTGCTTGTCCTTTGGCCGCATGACAAAAAATTCATTGCCTGCGGCTATCACTCTGGCATGCGCAGTGATAGCTTTATATGGTGACACCAATTTTTCCACAAGCGCATGGCCAAACAGCCATACTTCGCAATCATGCAAAAATGCCTCGCGTCCCGTTATGAAGAGATGATGCCATTCATGATTGCGCAGCGCCGCAACCAGTTTTGGATCACGTGTAATTATCAATGCGGCGTTTTCATCAAAAATAGTAGCTGCATCCCGTATTTTTCCGCGACGCAATCCATCGGACGGAATGTCAATTGGCGCCATGGCTGTCTTGGTAATTTCTGCCGCTTGGAGGGCATTCAGTTGTGCCTTTGTTTTCGGAAAGGTCAGCCACATCAGGGCATTGAAAAAATCATGTAAATTGTCCCGGGTTGGGACTTGGCCTGTATCGCTGATAAAGGCTTCGTAGGAAATTTTAGGTGGCAAATCCGCTTGCGGCACAAAGCGGATCGGCAAGCCGCGATGATTTTGCAGTGAGGCAGCGGCAGTATTGAGCGCTTGTCGCCAATTTTCGGATTGCAGGATGGTGTGCGCAATTGGGCGTAACGGGGTTAGCCATGGACGCTCCCAGTCAATGCTTCTCAAGAACGGAGCACTCATATCTCCGACAATCTGCTCAAGAGCCTGATATTAAATCAGCTTCCAGTGAATGGCTTCACCGCCATTCAACGGTATGATCGTGGTTTCCCCAAGCGGTAATTCTGCAGGCAAGGTCCAGGTTTCGCGTTTCAGGGTGACGCTATCCGTATTACGCGGCAAGCCATAAAATCCCGGCCCATTAAAGCTGGCGAACGCTTCCAGCTTGTCCAGTGCTTTGGATTGATCGAATACCTCCGCATACAACTCCATGGCATGCAGCGCCGTATAGCAACCGGCGCAGCCGCACGCATGCTCCTTCAATCCCTTGGGATGCGGTGCTGAATCGGTGCCGAGGAAGAATTTTGCACTGCCGGATGTTGCGGCGCGAACCAGCGCCTGACGATGCTCTTCCCGCTTCAATACCGGCAGACAATAGTAATGCGGGCGAATACCGCCCTTGAATATTTCATTGCGGTTGTAAAGCAAATGGTGTGCAGTGATGGTCGCCGCGGTAGTACTTGAGGATTCGGCCACATACTGCGCCGCTTCTTTGGTGGTGATATGTTCGAACACCACTTTCAACTCCGGCATGTCTTGCCGCAATGGTTCCATTACACGATCGATAAAGACCGCTTCACGATCGAAAATATCGATGGCCGGATCAGTCACTTCACCGTGTACCAGGAAAGGCATGCCGAGCACTTGCATCATCTCCAATGCCTTGTAGCACTTGGTCAAATTCGTCACACCCGCATCGGAATTGGTAGTGGCGCCAGCGGGATATAGTTTGACCGCATGCACAATGCCGCTGTCCTTGGCACGGCGAATTTCATCAGGCGGCGTATTGTCAGTCAGATACAGCACCATCAGTGGCTGGAAATGCATGTCCGGCGGCAGCGCTGCCATAATCCGACCACGATATGCGATTGCCTGCGCCGTGGTGGTGATCGGCGGCTTCAGATTTGGCATTACAATCGCGCGCCCAAATTGCCGGGCAGTATGCGGCAACACGGAGGCCATTGCGGCACCGTCACGAAGGTGCAAATGCCAGTCATCGGGACGTGTGATCGTGATGCTTTGGGGAGTGCTTTTCGTTAATTCATTTTGCATGACAGCTCGGCGCTTATTTCAGAAAGAATTGAATGCAATTCTACATGACCAGAATAACCCGATAGTCGTTCACGTTGGTACGCGTCGGTCCGGTAATGATCAGATCATCCAGCGCGGAAAAATAGCCATAGCCGTCATTGTCGGCGAGCATTTTTGTGGCGCTCAGGCCAAGTGCATCGGCGCGGGCATTCGTGTCGGGCAAATACAGCGCCCCGGCATTTTCTTCCGTGCCGTCGATGCCGTCCGTGTCGGCTGCCAACGCATACACGCCAGGCATGCTCCCGAGTTCAGATGCGAGCGACAATAGAAATTCCACGCATCGTCCGCCTCGCCCTTTGCCACGCACGGTGACAGTACATTCGCCCCCTGAAATCAGCGCGACCGGCGCCTTGAACGGCTGCTGGTATTTGTGGATCTCGCGCGCTAATGCCGCGTACACTTTGGCGACTTCGGATGCCTCTCCGGTTACGGTGTCGCCAAGGACAACCGGTTTAATTCCGTGAGCCCGGAAAAAATCGGCCGCGGCTTGCAGACTTTGGTGCGCTGTTGCAATTACCGTGTTGGTGACTTGAGCAAATACCGCACTGCCCGGCTTCGGCGTTTCGTCCACGGCACCACGAACGCCGGCCTGCAAATGCTTAGTCACTGCAGCAGGCGCCATCACACCAAAACGCTGCAAGATGTCGAGCGCATCCTGATATGTACTCGGGTCTGAGCAGGTAGGGCCGGATGCAATGGCACTCGGATCATCGCCGGTGACGTCGCTCACAATCAATGCAGTAATCGGCGCTTTGCATGCTGCAGCGAGACGCCCTCCCTGGATTTGCGATAAATGCTTGCGTATGACGTTCATGTCGGCAATCGGTGCACCCGATTTCAACAGGGCAGCGGTCACTGTTTTCAGGTCCGGCATCGACACCCCTGTCACCGGTAAGGACAGAAGGCTTGACCCTCCTCCCGAGATCAACGCAATCAAACGGTCTTCGGACGTCAGTTGTGAAACCCGGGCCAATATTTCGGCGGCGACCGTCTCACCCGCCTCATCCGGCACGGGATGGCCTGCTTCGACAACACGGATGCGGTCGGTCCGCATGCCATGTGCGTAGCGGGTAACCACGACGCCTTCAAGCGGCATATCGTCGGGCCACGCAAGCTCAACAGCGCGCGCCATGCTGGCCGCAGCTTTACCGGCTCCAACGACCAGCGTCTTCCCTTTTGGTTTTGCGGGAAGATATTGGGCAATGATTTTCAGCGGATCGGCTGCCGCAACGGCCGCATGGAAACTGTCGAGTAATAATTGTCTGTAATTCATTTTAATGACGTTGATTGGCTATTTGAACGTGATGCACAGATTATTCATCAGCATGTTCGACAGAAGAATCAACGCGGATCCTGCAATCGGCCCAGTGCGAGTCGCATGGCTCGAACCGCGCTGCCTACGGTGGTTATTACCGGCAGCGTAATTGGTCCTCGTAGCAAGGGCTCGGCACGCGCCATACTGAATTGCGCCAGCGCTATCACATCCGCGCCCTGCGCCACGGCGCTCTGGGCGGCTTGCATTATCAACTCGTCATGCTTCTCGAAGTTTGCCGCATTCAACGCATCCAGTGCACCTTCGGCAAACACTGGAAGCACTTCAACTCCCGAAGGAAATTCAGCCGGCATCGATTGCAAAGTAGGTGCAAAGGTGGCAATCAAGCCGATACGCCGGCCTGACCGGACTGCTTCGTTAATCATTGCCTCGTTCGGTTTAAGCACCGGCACACTGCAGCGGCGCGCCACCGCTTCGATGCATGGGCCGAACGCCGAACAAGTAAATAACAAGCCATCCGCGCCGGTAGACACAGCATAATCGGCGAGCGCGAAGAAGCGCTTATGCATCGCCAAATCCAGTCCGTTTTTCGAGCGCGCCAGATCAGCCGACAAGCTATCGTCAAGCAAATTCATGCGTTCGCACTCCGGCCACGTGCGCTCCATTTCCTCGTTGATTGGTGCGACCGAGTGGGCCAGCGCATGGATCAAAGCGATTCTCGACTTCATGCGAAAACCAGCAAATTTATTGCTGGCCGCATATGTAGCCTCTGGCTCTTCCAATCTCGTCGTGCCAGAAGAATCGCGGGAAAATCAACGGGATCAAAAATCATAGCGCTTGCTTTTTGCTTAAACGACGAAATTTCAACTGCTGAATTTTGCTTGGAAGCGGAAAACCAGACCGCCGAAGTCGATAACGATGTGGCGCCTCCATCAGCCACCGGCTCCGGAAACTGCATTCTTGTGCGAGCCCGCCATGCGCCGTCGCTGTCCCCAGATCACCAGGGCCAGCAGCAGCAACGTCGGGAGGAAGATCCACTCCTTGGCCGGGCGCGCAGCCGGCACCTCCATCTTCGTGATGCGCCAGCCTTGTTCGATCCCCAGCTTGGCCGCCTGCGAGCCGAACTGCACCGTCAGAATCCGCAAGTCGTCGCCCTGCGGCATGACCCGCAAGCCGGTGCGGGCAAGACGTTCGCGCGCCGGACCCGTCTCGCCCAGCGGCAACAGCACCCCTTTGGTGATGGCCCGGCCGTCGAGATTCTCGCCTTCGATCCAGATGCGCTTCTGGGCATTCCGTGGCGCCTTGTCTGCAAATGCGAGCAGTTGCACCGCCGGCACCGGTTCGAATGGCGGATACACCATGTCCCACCAATAGCCCGGGCGGAACAGGGTGAAGGTAATCAGCAACAAGGCCATGACCTCGTACCAGCGGGTGCGCACCAGGAAGTAGCCTTGAGTGGCGGCGGCAAACACCAGCATCGCAATGACGGCGCTGCCCACGGTCAGGATCAAATGCCAGACCGAATCGATGCCGATCAACAGCAGCTGGGTGTTGAAGATAAACAGAAACGGCAGGATCGCGGTACGCATGCTGTATGAGAAGGCGGTCACCCCGGTCTTGAGCGGGTCGCTGCGCGCAATCGCTGCGGCGGCAAACGACGCCAACCCCACCGGCGGCGTCACATCGGCCATCAGGCCGAAGTAGAACACGAACATGTGCACCGCGATCAGCGGCACGATCAGGCCGCTTTGCGCACCCAGTTCCACCACCACCGGCGCCATCAGCGTCGACACCACGATGTAGTTGGCGGTGGTGGGCAAACCCATGCCGAGAATCAAGCTGATCAAGGCCACCAGCAGCAGCATGACCATCAAGTTGCCACCCGACAGCAACTCGACCAGCTCGGTCATCACCAGGCCAATGCCGGTCAGCGACACAGTGCCGACGATGATGCCGGCAGCTGCCGTGGCCACGCCGATGCCGATCATGTTGCGCGCGCCGGCGACCAATCCGTCGATCAGGTCGGCCCCACCCCTGCGCACTTCGCCCAGGAGCTGCCCGCGTCCGCGGAAATAGGCCTGGATCGGGCGCTGGGTCAGCATGATGAACACCATGAACATGGTGGCCCAGAACGCCGACAGGCCCGGCGAGAGCTGCTCGACCATCAGGCACCAGATCAGGACCACTACTGACAGCAGATAATGCAAGCCCGATTTGAGCGTGGGCGCGACTTCCGGCAATTCGAACAGCGGGGAATCGGGGTCGTCCAGTTCCAGTTCCGGCTGGCGTGCGCCGAACCACAGCAGGCCGATATAGGCGGCCAGCACGCCGGCCATGATGACGTAAATGGCTGCATCGCCCAAGGCGGTTTTCAGCCAGCCGATGCCCCAGTAAACGAGGCCGGCCAGGACCACGAAGCCGCTCAGGGTCAGGCCGAGGCTGACCAAGCGCTGCACCGCGGTGGCATTGCCGCGCCGCGGCAGGCCGGTCAGATTCGCCTTCAAGGCTTCCAGGTGCACGATATAGATCAGCGCGATATACGAAATGACCGCTGGCAGGAAGGCGTGCTTGATCACTTCGGTGTAGGGGATGCCGACATACTCGACCATCAGGAAGGCGGCAGCGCCCATGACCGGTGGCATGAGCTGGCCATTGACCGAACTGGAGACTTCCACCGCACCGGCCTGGTCGCCGCGGTAGCCGACGCGTTTCATCAGCGGAATGGTGAAGGTGCCGGTGGTGACGACGTTGGCGATCGACGAGCCGGAGATGATGCCGGTGGCCGCCGACGACAGCACCGCCGCCTTGGCCGGGCCGCCGCGCATATGTCCCAGCAGGGAGAATGCCGATTTGATGAAGTAGTTGCCCGCGCCGGCCTTGTCGAGCAGCGAGCCGAACAATACGAACAGGAAGATCAGGCCCGATGACACGCCCAGTGCGACTCCGAACACGCCTTCGGTGGTGAGCCACTGGTGCGACATGGCGCGCGGCAGGGAGGCGCCGCGATGCGCGATCATGTCGGGCATGTAGGGACCGAAGAAAGTATAGCCGAGGAACACCAGGGCGACGATGACCATCGGCAAGCCCAGCACACGCCGGGTGGCTTCGAGCAGCAAAACGATGCCGATCGCCGCGCTGTAGATATCCAGGGGCGTCGGTTGTCCGGGGCGGGTGGCCAGCTCTTTGTAAAAAATGAATAGGTAGGCGGCGCAGAATGCGGCGCCCAAGGCGAGGATCCAGTCCGTGATCGGCACATGGCTGCGCGGCGAGCGCTTGAATGCCGGGTAGGACATGTAAGCGAGAAAGACCGCGAACGCCAGGTGAATCGAACGTGATTCGGTATCGTTGAGCAGCAGGATGCCGAAGGTGAACGGCAAGGGCGATGCGATCCAGAGCTGGAACAGCGACCAGGCCAGCGCGATGCCGAGCAACAGCTTGCTGGTCAACGGACCCGGCTGGCGCCCCCCCATATCGTTTTCTGCCACCAGCGTGTTGACGTCGACCGGCGGCGTCTTGTTCATGTCCAGCATACTCATGTCTGTTCCCTGATCGGTATTTTTCTCGTGTTCACTACTATTTATTCAAAAGCCCCGGCATGACCGGGGCTTTTGAATAAAAAAACGCCGATCCGGCTGCCTGGCGTGAAACCGACTCAACGCAGCACCGGATCGGCAGGCCGCCGATTACATCCAGCCTTTTTCCTTGTAGTACTTGACGGCGCCCGGATGCAGCGGTGCCGACTGACCGTCCTTGATCATGGCTTTCGGGTCGAGGTGGGCGAACGCCGGATGCAGCTTTTTGAACTCATCGAAGTTTTCGAATACGGCTTTCACCAATTCATACACTGTCGCCTCCGGTACCTTGGCCGAGGTCACGAAGGTGGCCAGCACGCCGTAGGTCTTGGTCGGATTCGGATGGCCCGCATACAGGCCGCCGGGGATTTCGGCGTAGGCATAGAACGGCGCGCCCTTGACCAGCTTGTCGATGGCTGGACCGGTCAGCGGGACCAGGCGGGCACCGCAGGTGGTGATCGGATCCTGGATGTTGGCCGATGGATGGCCTACGCCGTAGAAGAAGCCGTCGATCTTGTTGTCGCACAGCGCGGCGCCGTGCTCGTCCGCCTTCAACTCGGAGGCCAGACCGAAGTCGGACAGTTTCCAGCCCATGGCGGAGAGCAATTCCTCGGCAGAAGCACGGGTGCCGGAACCGGGGTTGCCGACGTTGAAGCGTTTGCCCTTGAGATCTTCGAATTTGGAAATGTTGGATTCCTTGCGGGCCAGCACGGTGAACGGTTCCGGATGCAGCGCGAACACCGAACGCAGGTCGGTGAACGGGCCGTCTTTTTCGAAGACCTTGCTGCCCTTGGCGGCATGGAACTGCCAATCGGATTGGGCCACGCCGAAGTCGAGTTCGCCGGCGCGGATGGTGTTGATGTTGACCACGGAGCCGCCGGTCGATTCGACCGAGCAGCGGATGCCGTGTCGTGCGCGGTCCTTGTTGACCAGACGGCAGATCGCGCCGCCGGCGGCGTAGTACACGCCGGTCACGCCGCCGGTGCCGATCGTCATGAATTTTTGCTGCGCTGCAGCCTGGGGGGCGAAAGCCGCCATCAGCGAAGTCGCAGCCAGGGCGATGAGAGGTTTGGAAATGCGCATATCTTTATTCTCCAATTATAAAAAAAATGAACAAACAATCAGACTGCAACAGGCAAAACATCCTGAATGGCATGCGCTACTCCATCAGCCAACTCTTCCACTTGATCGCCGGTCAGCGTAAACGGCGGGGCGAGCAATATATGCTCGCCAAGCTCGCCGTCGATGGTACCACCCATAGGATAGCAAAGCAGCCCCCTGGCCATCGCGGCAACCTTGATTTTGGCATGTATTCGCAGCATGGGATCTAAGGGTTTCTGCGTATTGCGATCTGCTACCAGCTCAATGCCGCGAAACAGCCCGCGCCCGCGCATATCCCCGACATTCGGATGATGGGCAAGGCGTTGGCGCAGCATTTGATCAAGCTGTTCACCGAGCGACATCACGCGCGCCAGCAGCCCTTCCTCCCGAATCACCCGCTGTACTGCGAGGGCCGCGGCACAAGCCACCGGATGCCCAAGATAAGTATGGCCGTGCTGAAAGAATCCCGATCCATCCCGAATCGCCTGCACGATCCGCTGATTGACCAGTACCGCACCGATCGGCTGATATCCGGCGCCAAGACCCTTGGCGACCACCTCGATATCCGGCACTATGCCCTCTTGCTCACAGGCATGGAGGCTGCCTGTGCGCCCCATACCGCACATCACTTCGTCGAGAATCAACAATACCTGGTAACGGTCACATATCTCACGAATACGCCGGAAGTAGCCGGGTGCTGCCGCGACCGCACCCAAAGTCGCGCCGACCACCGGTTCGGCGATGAACGCAGCCACTTTGTTTGGACCGATGCGCAGAATTTCGGCTTCAAGCATGTCCGCCATGCGCAGACCATACTCCTCCGCCGTTTCTTCCCGATGCTGTCCGCGATACGCATAACACTCCGGTATATGGCTCATTTCTGGGAGTAATGCGGCAAACTGCCTGCGCCGCCAGCGGTTGCCTCCGGCAGCCAGTGCGCCAATCGTATTGCCGTGATAACTCTGCCAGCGCGCAATGATCCGGCTCTTTTCCGGCTGCCCTATTTCGCCAAAATACTGGACCGCCATCTTCAACGCCGCCTCGACCCCTTCGGAGCCGCCGGACACAAAATACACGTGCGACAAGCCGGCCGGTGCGTGCGCTATCAGGTCATCGGCCAAGGCCTCTGCGGGTTCACTGGTAAAAAAGGAAGTATGCGCATATTCCAATCGAGATACCTGTTCGCGCACCGCTTCGACGACCGCCGGATGACCGTGCCCGAGGCAGGACACCGCCGCACCTCCCGATCCGTCAAGATAACGCCGCCCCTGCTGATCAATCAGGTAAGGCCCATCACCGGCCACTGCAACCGGATAGGCTTGACGTAAATGCCTGTGGAACACATGACTCATATCTTAAGCGAAGCTTTCGAAAATTCAAGGATACAACCCGCGCATTTCACGGGCTTGCAGTACGCGCGTGCAACCGACGATAAAGGCCGCGGTGCGCAGCGATACTTTTTTGTCTTCGGCAAGCTGCCACACCGCCGCGAACGCTTCACGCATAATCCGCGTCAGGCGCAAGTTGATCTCATCCTCGGTCCAGAAAAAACTGGAGAAATCCTGGACCCATTCAAAATAGCTCACCGTCACGCCGCCGGCATTGGCAATCACATCGGGCACCACCAGCACGCCCTTGTCATGCAAAATATCGTCGGCTGCCGGGGTGGTCGGCCCATTGGCGCCTTCCAGAATGATCCTGGCGCGGATCTCATGTGCATTTTTTCCGGTGATCTGTTGCTCCAGCGCGGCCGGAATCAGAATGTCGCAATCAAGTCCCCAAAACTGCGTGCGATCCGTCAATTCTTGAGCTTCCGCAAAACCAGCCACACTACCGTATTTCGCCACATGCTCCTGCAATTCAGGGACATTCAATCCGTTTTCATTGATTACCGTGGTTTGATGATCTTGAACCGCAACAATGCGGGCACCGGCTTCGGCAAACAAGCGCGCCGCAATGCCGCCAACGTTGCCAAATCCTTGTACCGCGAT
The DNA here is from genome assembly GCA_001770855.1 of Burkholderiales bacterium RIFCSPLOWO2_02_FULL_57_36. Classification (GTDB taxonomy): domain Bacteria; phylum Pseudomonadota; class Gammaproteobacteria; order Burkholderiales; family Burkholderiaceae_D; genus MESE01. The sequence continues at coordinate 3,428 of MESE01000148.1, read as the reverse complement.
GCGCACGCCCTTGAGATCCATGCCCAACTTGTCTGCCGCTTCGCAGCCGACGACGAATACGCCGCGTCCAGTGGCTTCACGCCGGCCCAGACTGCCGCCCAGCGAGATCGGTTTGCCGGTCACCACGCCCGAGGATGTACTGCCCTGGTTCATTGAATAGGTATCCATCATCCACGCCATGATCTGCTCATTGGTATTGACGTCGGGCGCGGGAATGTCTTTGGTGGGGCCGATGATGATGTTGATTTCGCTGGTGTAGCGGCGCGTCATGCGCTGCAGTTCGCCCATCGACAGCGTTCTGGGGTCGACGCGAATGCCGCCTTTGGCGCCGCCGTAGGGCACATTGATGGCGGCATTTTTTACCGTCATCCAGGCCGACAGCGCCATGACCTCCGACAAGGTGACATCCTGATGGAAACGCACGCCGCCCTTGCCGGGCCCGCGCGAGGTATTGTGCTGGATCCGATAGCCCTCATAGTGAGCAATAGTGCCATCATCGCGTTCGATGGGCACATCGACGATGAGGATGCGCTTGGGGCGCTTGAGGGTTTCGACCCAGCGGGCCAAGGAGCCCAGGTGCGGGGTGACGCGATCGATTTGTTCGAGATAGACACCCCAGGGACCGATGCCTTGCGAAGTCAGGTATGACGGAATTTCATGCGAAAGTGACATATCCATTCTGCTCCCGATATTTTCAAATGCGAATGTTTGGAGATGGCGACCTCAATGGAGACATGCCCCGCGTATCGACAATTACATGCTTCGTCCGCTTCTCATTATGCCGCATAAGGGTGATTAACAAAAAGAAACATTGCTCATCGCAACTCTATGCAATTGCGGAATCCTCGCCCATCCTGTCCGGCAACGGCGAACCGGAGGATTCGTCCTGTCTTGCCTGTTGCCGCATCCACATCTGCGCATAAGCCCCATTGGCAGCGAGTAGTTGCGCATGAGATCCTCGTTCGATAATACGCCCATGATCAAGCACGAGAATTTGTCCGGCATCGGCAATTGTCGACAGCCTATGTGCGATAACCAGCGTAGTGCGATTTTGCGCAATTTCTTTCAATTTGGCTTGAATCGCTTGTTCCGCCTTTGAATCGAGTGCTGAAGTCGCTTCGTCAAAAATCAAAATTGCCGGATTTTTCAACAGTGCCCTGGCAATGGCGACTCGCTGCTTTTCTCCACCGGACAACTTCAAGCCGCGTTCACCGACCATGGTTGCATAACCATCCGGCAGCGTTTCGATAAAGTCGTGAATCGACGCCGCTTGTGCCGCCGCGGCAATCTCATCTTTGGTGGCGCCGGGCTTGCCGTATGCGATGTTGTATTCGATCGTGTCGTTAAACAATACCGTGTCCTGCGGCACGATTCCGATCGCGCTACGCAGAGAAGCTTGCGTGACATTGCGCAAGTCCTGGCCATCGATAGTGACGTGGCCGGAATCAACATCATAAAATCGAAACAGCAGGCGCGACAGTGTCGATTTTCCTGAGCCGCTGTGGCCGACCACAGCCGTGGTGGTTCCGGCCGGAATCGTGAAATCCACATCGAACAGGATTTGCCGCTTTCGCTCATAGCTGAAATCCGCATGTGAAAATTTCACTTCAGCACCGCTCACAACCAGCGTCTTGGCACCGGGCGCGTCGGCAATTTCTCGATGCTGGTCGAGCAGGGAAAACAAGCGCTCCATATCGGCCATGCTCTGCTTTATTTCACGATAGATCACGCCGAGAAAATTGAGTGGAATATAAAGCTGAATCATGAAGGCATTGACCAAGACCAAATCACCTAAGGTCATCTTGCCATCGATTACGCCTTGCGTCGCACGCCACAAGATCAACGTAACCGCGGCGGCAATGATCATCGATTGCCCGGTATTCAACACCGATAATGACGCCTGCGATTTGACTGCAGCGCTTTCGTAATACTGCAAACCCCGATCGTAGCGGCGTGCTTCATAATCCTCATTGCCAAAATATTTGACGGTTTCATAATTGATCAGCGAGTCGATTGCCTTGACGTTGGCCTTTGAATCAAGATCATTCATGGTGCGGCGAAAATGCGTGCGCCACTCGGTCACCACCACGGTAAACACGATGTAAATCGTTAATGCGGCAGCGGTGATTACTGAAAACCAGACATCATAATTCAGCGCTAGGTAGCCGATTACCAAGGTGATTTCGATCAGCGTCGGTAAAATGCTGTACAGCGTGTACGATATTAGCGATGCAACGCCTCGGGTGCCGCGCTCGATATCACGCGTCATGCCGCCGGTCTGACGGTTCAAATGAAAACGTAGCGACAATGAGTGCAAATGGCGAAACACCTGCAGGGCGATTGTGCGCACCGCGCGTTGCGTAACCTTGGCGAATACGAATTCGCGCAACTCGGTAAACAGCGTCGTGCATAGACGCAGTGCGCCGTAAGCGACCAAAATTCCGATTGGCAATACCAATAATGCCTGCGGATTATCCGGCCTGATCGTCATGTGGTCGATCAACTCCTTGAGAACCAGCGGAATGCCGATATTGGCAACCTTTGCGCTGACCAGAAATACCAGCGCCAGCAATACTCGCCACTTATAGGTCCACAAATAAGGAAGCAGGGTTTTCAGCGTGGCCCAGTCGTTGCGGGTGCCTTGATTGGCCGGCGGCTCAGTGGAGGATGCAGAATAACGGCGCATGGAAAAGAGAATTGAATCAGAATGGTTTATGCTTCAGCTCTACAATTGTAGCGGTTTAATAAATTCCAAGATGGGAGTTCGAAATGAAAGACGCAGCAAACCAGCCTCACGCTTGCCTGCCGGACGGAATGCCGCAGTTGCGCGTAATGCCGATGCCGGCCGATGCCAATGTTCACGGTGACGTATTCGGCGGTTGGATCATGGCGCAAGTCGATATTGCCGGATCGCTGCCTGCGGTGCGCCGTGCCAATGGCCGGGTCGCAACCATCGCAGTCAATTCCTTCGTTTTCAAGCACCCGGTATTTGTCGGCGATCTGCTGTCATTTTATGCAGACATCGTAAAGATCGGCAATACATCGATTACTGTCAACGTGGAAGTCTATGCCGAGCGCAATCGCTTGCAGGCCGAGACAGTCAAGGTGACGGAAGCGACATTGACCTATGTCGCGACCGGAGAAGATCGCAAGCCGCGCCAATTACCGCCGTTAAACGTTTAAGCGAAATAACCGGGTCTACTTTGACTGACTTTATCATATACAGAATGGCATGCCGGAAACGCTCTACGTCACATAAACCAAATATATAACCGGTCTGAAATCGGCATAGGGGGCAGCCAAGTTGGCTGCTCCCCTGCCACACCACCCGGCATGCGGGTCCGCACCGGGCGGTTCGAGTAGTTGAGGTCACTGCCACACCACCCGGCATGCGGGTCCGCACCGGGCGGTTCGAGTAGTTGAGGTCA
>MESE01000147.1 GCA_001770855.1 Burkholderiales bacterium RIFCSPLOWO2_02_FULL_57_36 | reverse complement strand
CATCGAGCAGCATCAGTTCGGGTTCCATCGCCAGCGTGGTGGCGATTTCGAGCGCGCGCTTGCTGCCATACGGCAAATCCACCGTGACGGTATCGGCAAACTCGGTCAGCCCGACTTCACCGAGCAATGCCATGGCCCGATCATTCAGCCGTGACAAGGTGCTTTCACTGCGCCAGAAATGAAACGACGTGCCCAACTCGCGTTGCAAGCCGATGCGCACGTTTTCCAGCACGGTCAAATGCGGAAAAACCGCCGAAATCTGGAATGAACGAATAATGCCTTGACGCGCGATTTGCGACGGCGCGGCGGCGGTGATGTCGCTCCCATTGAACAGGATCTGGCCTCTGGTGGGAACCAGAAATTTGGTGAGCAGATTGAAACAGGTGGTTTTACCGGCCCCGTTGGGTCCGATCAATGCATGAATGTGGCCGCGTTGTACTTGCAGATTGACGTCGCTGACCGCGGTAAATCCCTTGAACTCCTTGGTCAGATGTCTTGTCTCGAGTATAACGTCGGCCATCGTGTCTCCTGGTTGCTTATTTTTTGTGCAAGTTATAAGCCGAATGGTACATAGCGTACGCGCTAATATGCAATACGGTACAACTACCGTACTTCGTCAGTTTGGTTTAGGTCAATCATGGTTATCCATTACCGTTGCGGCACCAACGAATAGTATCCAACGAACAATTTCACTGAAGATTGGATAACTGCGGTTATTGATTTCGTGCGGCGCTGATCAGCTGTGCCGCCTTTTCCGCGATCATGATGATGGGCGAGTTCGGATTGCCGGATGTAATGGTCGGCATGATCGATGCGTCGACCACGCGCAGTCCGGCCACGCCCATGACGCGCATCTGGCTATCCACCACTGCCATTGGATCGCCGACGCGGCCCATCTTGCACGTGCCCACCGGATGAAAGATCGTGGTGCCGATGTCGCCGGCCGCGCGCGCCAACTCTTCATCGGTATCGTGCTGCACACCCGGCTTGAATTCTTCCGGCTCGTATTTTTTGAGCGCCGGCGCTGCCACGATAGTGCGGGTCAGCCTTAAGGCCACAGCGGCCACGTTGCGGTCTTCGACGGTACTGAGATAATTGGCGGTGATTTTCGGTGCGGCCGATGCATCGCCCGATGCGATCCGTACATGACCGCGTGCCGTCGGCCGCAAGTTGCAGACGCTGGCGGTAAAAGCCGGAAACGAATGCAATGGTTCGCCGAACCGCTCCAGCGACAATGGCTGCACATGGTATTGCAGATTCGGTGTCGGCTGAGATGGATCGGAACGGGTGAATGCCCCAAGTTGCGATGGCGCCATCGACATCGGCCCGCTGCGGTTCACCGCATATTCCACACCGATGCGCATCTTGCCGAACCAGGTACTGGCCAGCGTATTCAGAGTCGGGACCCGCTTGACCTTGAACGCCATGCGCACCTGCAAATGATCTTGCAGATTTTCACCGACGCCGGGTATCTCGGCCTGAACCGGTACGCCATGTTGCTGCAGCAACGCACCCGGACCGACGCCGGACAACTGCAAGATCTGCGGTGAGCCGATCGCGCCGGCGGTCAACAAGGTTTCGCACGCGGACTCGGCAAACCATTCGCGTCCAGCCTCGATAAACTCGACGCCGACGCAGCGTTTACCGTTTTCCGCCGCATCGATGCGCAGCTTTTTTACGTGGCAACCGGTCATGATTTTGAGATTGCCGCGCTTCAAGGCCGGCTTCAAAAAGGCTTTCGAGGTATTCCAGCGAATACCCCGCTTCTGGTTGACCTCGAAGTAACCGCAACCTTCGTTATCGCCGCGATTGAAATCCTCTGTTTTTGGAATGCCGACTTGCGCCGCGGCATCGCGGAACGCCTCCAGTATTTCCCATTTAAGTCGCTGCTTTTCGACGCGCCATTCACCGCCGGCGCCATGATATTCATCGGTGCCGCCGTGATGGTCCTCGGATTTCTTGAACAGCGGAAGTACCTGATCCCAGCGCCAACTCGCATCGCCGGTCGATTCAGCCCATTGGTCGTAGTCCTGCGCCTGTCCGCGCATGTATATCATGCCATTGATCGATGACGATCCGCCCAGCACCTTGCCGCGCGGATAGATCAGGCTGCGGCCATTCAATCCGGCATCGGCTTCGGTTCGATACAGCCAGTCGGTGCGTGGGTTGTCTATGCAATACAGATAGCCGACGGGAATATGAATCCAGAGGTAGCTGTCCTTGGTGCCGGCTTCCAGCAACAACACGGAGACGTTCGGATCTTTTGTCAAACGATTGGCAAGCACACAGCCGGCGGTGCCCGCACCGATGATGATGTAATCGTATTTGCCTGCTGATTGCACAGTGGAGCTCCCTGTCTGGTTTTATGATGCGGTGACAGCATTGTCCCGCGATGTCCTATCGCAATACGCGCCCGAACATTTTGGAAGATCCCTCCTGCGTCGTCACTTTGCGACCGGCATCGTGAACTCGGCGCCCTTGTCTATCGATTCCGGCCAGCGCTGCATGATCGACTTGTAGCGAGTGTAAAAACGGATGCCTTCTTCGCCATAGATATGCGTGTCGCCAAACAGCGAACGCTTCCAGCCGCCGAACGAATGCCATGCCATCGGCACCGGGATCGGCACGTTGACGCCTACCATGCCGACTTCAATGCGGCGCGAAAACTCGCGCGCGGTATTGCCGTCCGAAGTGAACAGCGCCACGCCGTTGCCGTATTCATGGGCATTGATCAACTCGACCGCAGCACCCAGATCCGGTACGCGGACAATGCACAATACCGGGCCGAAAATTTCTTCGCGATGTATTTTCATGTCGGGCGTGACATGATCGAACAGGCTGCCGCCAAGGAAAAATCCCTGTTCATGACCGCTTACCTGCAAACCGCGTCCGTCGACCAGCAGCTTGGCGCCGGCGCGTACGCCTTCTTCGATATAGCCTTCGATTTTCGCCTTGTGCGCCACAGTGACCACAGGACCCATTTCAGCATCATCTTCCATGCCGTTCTTGATCTTCAATGCCTTGACGCGCGGGATCAGCGCATCGATCAATTTATCGGCAACATTGCCGACCGCGACTGCGACGGATATCGCCATGCAGCGCTCGCCGGCCGAGCCGTACGCCGCGCCGATCAATGCATCGACCGCCTGGTCGAGATTGGCATCAGGCATCACCACCAAATGGTTTTTCGCGCCGCCCAAAGCCTGTACCCGCAACGGATAGGCACCCTTGCGCCTGGCGCCTTCAGTATAGATATATTCGGCGATCGGGGTCGAGCCGACGAACGATATCGCCTTCACATCCGGATGGTGCAGCAATGCATCCACCGCCACCTTGTCGCCTTGCACCACATTGAATACGCCTTTCGGCAATCCGGCCTGGTGGAACAAATCGGCAAGAATCAACGAGGCTGACGGATCGCGCTCGGAGGGCTTCAACACAAAGGTGTTGCCGGTTGCAATCGCCATTGGAGCCATCCACAGCGGCACCATGACCGGGAAATTGAACGGCGTGATACCTGCTGTCACACCCAGCGGCTGACGCAGTTGCCAATTATCGATGCCGCCGCCGATATTGTCGGTGAATTGGGTCTTCAGCAATTGCGGAATCCCGCATGCGAACTCAACGATCTCCAGCCCGCGGGTGACTTCGCCTTTAGCATCGGATAACACCTTGCCGTGCTCGCGCGTGATCGCGGCGGCAAGGTCGTTATGGTGCTTCTCGATCAATTCCTTGAACTTGGACAAGATCCTCGCACGTTTCAACGGCGCGGTATCGGCCCATGCCGGCGCCGCGGCACTTGCCGCAGCCACAGCAGCACCGACTTGTTCAACGCTGGCCAATGCAACCTGACCCGTAACGGCGCCGGTTGCCGGGTTGAATACATCCTGCAAGCGCTGGCCGCCGCCATCGACAATATGGCCATTGATGTAATGCGCAATGCGCGTCGGGACCATCGGACGGGATAAATCGCTCATTAGAATTCCTTTGGTAAAAGACTGGTTTCTAACAGCATATAGCCACTTTACAAGCGAATCCAATGAGTTATCATCAAGATTGATATAACAAACCCTTATGACGATTTTCCGTACACGATGGATTTAACTCAACTGCGTGCATTCGTCACGGTCGCGCGCGAAGGCAACCTGACTCGTGCCGCCGAACGCCTGCATCTGACGCAACCGGCGGTCAGCCTGCAGATCAAAGCCTTGCAAGCCTCGCTGGATCTGCAGCTGTTTGCGCGCACGCCGAGCGGCATGGCGTTGACCGATGACGGCGTCAAATTATTACCGTATGCGGAACGCGTGATGGCCAGCGTCGCGGAATTCAGGCAAGGCGCGGATAGCCTGCATAGCACGTTATCCGGCACCCTCTCGATCGGCACCATCCTTGATCCCGAATTCATACGGCTCGGCGCTTTCTTGAAGCTGCTGGTGGAAACTTATCCGCAACTATCGACCCAGTTGCAGCATGGCATGTCCGGCTGGGTATTGCAGCAGGTAAAAACCGGTGCGCTCGATGTCGGTTTTTACCTCGGTGTTCCGGGCAAGGAATTTCACTATCAGACACTTACTTCATTCACTTACAACGTGCTTGCGCCACGCGGTTGGAAAAGTCGTGTCGTCGGCAAAGACTGGCCTGCATTGGCCAAGTTGCCATGGATCTGGTCGCCGCCCGAATCAGCGCATAACCGGTTGCTTACCAAAATTTTTGCGCAATGCAAGGCCAGCCCGAACAAGGTCGCGCTGGTCGATCAGGAACCGTCGATGCTCGATCTGGTGAAGTCAGGGGTGGGCCTATCGCTGGTGCGTGAATCGATCGCACTACGGGAAGCGCATGCACACGGTTTGGCAATTGCCGACGCAGTCAGCCTGTCCACCGATCTGTCATTCATCACACTGGAAAAACGCAAAAACGATGCACCGATTGCCGCTGTATTCGGCTTGCTGAAAAACCTCTGGGGCAGTTGATTTGGCGGCAGGCTGTGCTGTGGATAAGTCCTTGGATACTTGCGGGACTGGTTGTGGATAACCGAGAAAATAAAAAAACTCAAATTTTTATCAAGAATCCATCCTTTCCAGATACAAGCGTTATGCAGCTGTTATGCAGTCGCTAAGCGCTTGATTACATTTACGTATACCGGGTTATCCACAGAAAAGCAGCTGTGTTAACAACTACTACTAAGCATATATATAAACAATTATATAAAACCAGAAACCCGTTCTTCTTCAAAAAGTCCGGCAAAAGCATATGCAAAAAGAAAACGGAACATCCAGAACCATTCCCGCTACCCACGACTGTCAATTTCAAGTCACAGGTTGCAACGATTGTTTTTCCATCAATATCGTCATTTGATCAGCCGGTACCGGCCTTGATATGAAAAACCCTTGAACCTCGTCGCACGAAAGCACGCGCAATATATCCATTTGCTCTTGCGTCTCTACCCCTTCCGCAACCACACTCATGCCAAGTGCGTGAGCCATGGATACGATCGCCTTGAAGAACACTTCCCCTTCAATCGTTTTTCCGAGTTCGGCAGTAAACGCCTGGTCTATTTTCAACACATCCATATCCAGCCGTTGTAATTGCGATAGAGATGAATAACCGGTACCAAAATCATCGATCAACAGTCTGATTCCCAATTCGCGCAAGCTGTTCAACTGCGCATCGACTTCGACCTGTTCCCCCAACATCGACGATTCGGTGATTTCCAGTTCAACCAGTGACGGAACAAGATTGTGCCGGGCGAGTGTAGCCACACAATAATGTCCTATGTTTCCCTGATTGAATTGCTGGGCTGACACATTGATTGAAACCGGCACGACATGCAGACGCTTGGCTTTCCAGTCCGCGATTTGCGCGCATGCTTTTTGCATGACTAATTCGCCCAGTTCAACCATGATGCCGATGCTTTCAGCCAAAGCAATGAAGTCCGGCGGTTCCAGTAATCCTCGCTTCGGATGGTTCCACCGCACCAATGCTTCCATGCTGCTCATTTCACAAGTAAAGGTATCGACCCTAGGCTGGTAATAGAGGATGAACTGATCCTGCTCCACCGCTTCTGTCAATGCCCGCTCGTTTTCCTGCCGAACTTTCAGTTTGTGATCAAGTTCAGCTTCATAAAAGAAATAGCGTTTTTTTGGAATAGCTTTGGATGCATACATCGCCATATCCGCGTTTTTCAATAACGTCTCGGCATCCTCTCCATGCTCTGGAAACAAGCAGATTCCGATTGAAGCACCGACCGCTCTTTCCCCTAGAGAAAGCTTGAACGGTTCGATAAATGCGTCGGCGATCCGTTCAGCGACTTCTTCAGCATTTTTCTTGCTGACCAGAGGTTCGAGAATCACGACAAATTCATCACCTCCCAGCCGTACCACATTGTCTGTAGGGCGTAACGTGGATTTAAGGCGTAGCGCGACAGCGTGCAATAGCTCATCTCCGACGGCATGTCCAAAGCTGTCATTGATACTTTTGAATTTATTCAAGTCCATGAATAAAAGCGCCAGCTTTGAATGATTCTGTTGCGCGCGCTGTAATGCTTGCGGCAAAGTATTCATCAGCCAATAACGATTAGGCAGGCTGGTCAGCGCATCTTCATTGGCGAGGCGTGATAATTCTCGCTCATGCGCCTTGGTATGGGAGATATCGCGCAGGGTAACCGCCAATCCGGACCCGGAACGAATCAGTTTCAGGTGGATCCAGGTAGCCTTGACCAAACTGTCGGGAGCGACAGAAAAATCGCCATCGTGGAATCCTGATTTCACCGCTTCACGATAAACATTCAGCATAGGCTCCCGTTCACTCTCGGACAGGAAATCGGAAAAGCCGGATCCGATCAATTGTTCTTTCTTGAGGCCAAAAAAGGAAGCGCCCTGCTCATTGCAATCTTCCACCACGAAGTCGATGATATGGTGTTTGTCATGTGAATCGTTGACGGCACGAACCCGGAAAAAACCTTCTTCGCCGCTCTCGGTTGCCAATCGGTAAGAATTTCTTATTTCATCCGCCTGATGCTTTCTCCAAGTAAGCCGCATCGACAAAATGGAACCGGTCACGGCAAATAATAAGAAAATCAGGCTTCCCGCTATCGCACCTGACTTGTAACTATGCCAGGCAGCGAAATATGGTTTCATGACTTCTTCTTCGGCAAGGCCTGCCATGACAATAACGGGATAATCAGGTAACGACTGCCACGCGACGAACCGAGCCCTATCGTCGGTAAACCAGTGTTCGCCGTCAAACAGCTCAGCCCCGCTGGAAGAATTAAACGCGGGAATTTTACGCAAGGCCGGCATGATGTCGTTATCGCTGCCATTGCCCGTTTTCGCCATACGGACAATGCCGTCCTGTCCGAGTACGACGAGCAACCCGTATTCGCCGAGATTGGCGCCGCCGTAAAATGCCGACAGCATTCTGGTTTCAATGGAAACAAGCGCTATGCCGTTGAACGCACCCTTTCCATCGACCAGCCGACGCGTAAAGTGAATCACGGATTTTCCGGAAAATTGATCGATTACCGGCTTTCCTATCAGGATATCCTGAGAAGTCTCCGTTTTATGGTGCAGGAAATTTGTATTGTCGATCGCCGGCAAGACTGCCTGTAACGGGATGGTGCTGGTGACTGGTATACCGTTACTGTTAATCACGGCAACAAAATTCAGTAATGTAGGCGGAATGATGCTCGCCTTCAGCACGTCCTCCAGTTTCAATTCACCTTCTTGCTGGCGCCATTCATATTCAATGAATTGTGTGATTTGATCGACTTGTTCGATCGCGCGGGTTAAATGTTGCGCATAGGTTTGTGCGATTTCGGATGCATCATTTAGCGCAATATTGGTAGCCGTTTTTTTATCGGAGTCGATTTTCGCAATTGAAAAATACCAAAGTGCAGAGATTGCAATCAAGGCCAATAATTTCCACAAAAGAACGGGCAATATGCTTTCTTTGAGAAAAGCATATCGTTGGAAAAAGCGGACCAGCGAATTACCGCTTCGAGTGTCGTCCATTGCATCGATGTAACTTTATGTGGCATTCAGAAAAGATCATTCGATCAATTTCATCTGAATTATGGAAGCCCGGTTTCCGATCTTAGGAACTCATGCGTAAGCGGATTTAACTTGACGCAAAAACTACCGGAATATATCTATATAGAATGTTAAATCGCGCAATATACAAAATTACCCGGCTTTTTTACCCTGTGCCGGCTTTGATTGATTGCGGTAGGATTTTCCGGGCGGCGGCGCGACTGGATTTTTCTTGGCTTCGGTTAACAATCTACTACAGCCGCTGTCTCGTGCTTCTCCTGCATTGATTAAAGGTAATAGCGCCGTCGCCACCGGCGCAAAAATACTCAAGGCAACGGCACTACCGGCTTTTGCGGCCAATACCCCTTTATCGACGTTGATAGCCGGCTTCTTGAAACTACCCGTGACATAGAGCGGTGTTCTTAATGAAACCAGACGCAATCCCTTGCTTTGGGGTCTGATGGTCAAATCCAACTGCTCTTTCGCCAAATCGATATTGCCGGTGATCGGTAAAACCGCTTCTTCGGTATCAAGCACAAAAGTGCGTGCTTGCATCAAGCCATTGGTGACCGCGAAGTCGCCGGCCAGGCAATTCAGCCGGACCTGCCTGTCGCCAAACAATTCAATCAGCACAACGCTTCCGACATTGAGTCCGATTTGTTCGAGCAACAGTTTGCTGATCGTGCCTTGGTCGATCAACATTTTGACTTCACCGTTGGACGAAGCAAGCAAAGCGGAAACGGAATTTCCTGTGCCTGAAAGCTCGGCATCGCCGTTGATTTCACCCAGGCTTGCCTGCATTGCCTGAAACGTCGGAAATAATTCATTCAGTTTTAAACGGCGCGCCGAAATTTTCATTTCAGCCTTGATCTCCTCGTCTCGGCCGTCCAGTTTGATGGTGGATGTTAAATTTCCATCGGCAACACCGAAATTGAGGGGCGTAAATGACAACACCCCGTCTTTCATATGCAACTCGGCCACCAGATCGTCGATTGGCAGGTTTTTTCCGCGAATGATCTTGCGGCCCTTGAATTCCACATCCGCGTCAATGCTGGTCCAGCGCTCGGTTCGAAACGCTTGCGTCGGCAAGGCTTTGCCGGCCGGTGCGCCGCGCCTGGCCTTGCTCCCGCTGGAGTCGGCGCCGATCAGAGGGCCAAGATCCTCAAAGCGCAACTCCCTGGATTCCACCGTACCGGTCAAATGCGGCCGAGGCAGCCCGAGCCCGGATTCGTACCTAAGCGTTCCGGCCAAATCGCTGGAACCGACCTTGCCGCTGAATTTTTGGTAAGTCCAGTCGCCGCCTCCTTGGCTCCTGGCGCCCTGCAAACGGCCCTCAGTGGCGAAAGGCGGCGTTTCCGGGAGCAGGATGCCGGTAATCGGATACAAGTGCGCCATGCTTGCGCCAGACAGCTTCAAACGGATATCGGCCGCAGCCAGGCTTCTTGGCTTGGTTAGGGTGCCTTTGACATCGATTTCGGTCTTTCCGATCTGCAGATCGGCATCGATCGGATAGGGTTGTTCCTGTTCCTGCAGCGCCAGCAGCGGGCCGGCCTTGCCTTTGCCGCTCACTTTGGCGCCATCGAAGCTCCCGGCGACTTTCCAGCCGGTCCGATATCCATCGGTTTGCCTGTTTTCGTCCAGCGTATTGATCGCTATCGTGATATCGGCCTTTTTGATTGCATCGACCACGCGCACCCGGCCTTCATTCAGCGCAAGCCGCCCGAGCTCGAATTGCCAAGCGGACGGCTCGCCTGATTTGAGGGTCCAGTTATTCTTGCCGCCGGCAGCGCGCTGCAGCGTCAGATTCGGCTGATCGAGAACCAGTGTCGGAACGGCGATTTTTTTGTTGAGCAATGCCAGCGGATTAATTGAAAAAGTCGCATGCCCGATTTCCGCCATGTTGGGAGACGCATCCGCCCAATCCGGATTGCCCAAGGTAACGTCGCGGGCGCTGAACAATGGCCATGGAATCATGCGGCGCCACCCGGACAGATTCGATCGCGAACGATTCCAGATCAGCGACAGGTCGCCATTGATGGCAAACGGCCGACCGGTCGCATCGGCTACGCGTGAACTGAGCCATGGCTTGGCGCGGTTCCAATCGAAAGTCGCCAGTAACAACAGGCACAGGGCAAGCGCGACGAGTATTCCGATACCGCTCCACAAGAATATTTTTATGCTGCGCGACATGAACATGTGACTGGTCGAATCAAGCCAAGTTCAGCGGCGCAATATTGCGAATGTGCGCAGAGTCAAAACAATGCCGAATCTCGCGCGGAGAACGACCAGGCCTATCCGGTTAATGTCATCAAACCTGCATTGCCTCCGGCCGCGGCCGTGTTGACCGACAAGGTTCGTTCCGCGACCAGGCGCCATAGTGCAATTGGAGTGTCCGACTTCGTGTCAATCACCGGCACCAGCGCGCCGTCGCGAGCGGCAAGCGTGACACGCAGGAGCGGCGCCAAGGATGCTTCCGCCAATGCAATATGGATCGTATCTTCCACATTGCCGATTTGATCGAGCACCCGAATCCGGGTTCGCACCGAGGATGGCAGCCGTGCCGGAATCAACGCCGCGGTTTCAGCAGCAATCGCAATCGTGTTCCCGGTCGCCAGCGCAGCGGCAAACTGGTTCAGCAGATCGGCCGTGTTCGAGGCTATGCACAGTACAACGCCGCGCGCGCAAAAAGATAGCGTGTTGCGCTCGCCGGTGGGACCGGGAAGCGGCAAGATCTTGCCAAACAATGTGCTGCGTGCATATTGCTCGCCAAGGGTGCGGATCCGTGCATGACCGTTGGTCCCGGCCCAGTCCAGCAATGCTGCCAGCGCTGCATCGGAGATATCCGCCGTAATATGGTGTTGCACAGTATCGATGACGCCGTTGACGGCTGGTGCATGTTGCAGCCGTTTCAAATAAAGCGGCCCGCCGGCCTTGGGTCCCGTGCCGGATTTTCCTTCGCCGCCGAACGGTTGCACGCCGACCACCGCGCCGACGATATTGCGGTTGACATAGACATTGCCGACATGCGCGTGCTCCACGATGAAATCGACGGTCTCGTCGATGCGCGAATGAATGCCGAGCGTCAAGCCGTATCCGGTCGCATTGATCTGATCGACAAGCTGCGGCAATTCTTCACGGCGGTAGCGGATGACATGCAGTACCGGTCCGAATACTTCTCGCGTCAATTCGGAAAGCGAGTCGATTTCCAATACCGTCGGTGCAACGAAAGTGCCGCGATGATGATCCGGCGGAAGCGGCAATTGATAAAAATTTTTAGCACCGGTCTTGAAGCGATCGATATGCTCAAGCAGGCTTGCTTGCGCCTCGCTGTCGATCACCGGGCCGATGTCGGTCGCCAACTGGTCCGGATTGCCAATGCATAGTTGCCGCATCGCTCCCTGCAACATGGCCAGCGTCTTGCCGGCGATCTCGGTTTGCAGGCATAGCACGCGCAGTGCCGAGCAGCGCTGGCCCGCGCTGTCGAATGCCGACATGATCGCATCTTGCACCACTTGTTCCGGCAATGCGCTGGAATCGACGATCATCGCATTCTGCCCACCGGTTTCCGCGATAAACGGAATGTCGCGCGTTTCGTTTGCGGCGCGTTGCGCCAATGTGCGGTTGATCGATTGCGCGACTTCGGTGGAGCCGGTAAAGATCACGCCGCGCACCCGCGCGTCGGCCGTCAGCTTCGCGCCGACGACCTCGCCCCGGCCCGGCAGAAATTGCAATGCGCCGCGCGGTATGCCGCCCTGATACAACAATTGAACCGCACGGCAGGCGATCAAGGGCGTTTGTTCTGCCGGTTTCGCCAATACCACATTGCCCGCGGCCAGTGCCGCACTGACCTGCCCCACAAAAATAGCAAGCGGAAAATTCCACGGGCTGATGCAGACTACCGGACCCAGTGCCGGTAGATTGACGGTGCCGCGTACCTGCGCCGCGTAATAGCGCAGGAAATCGACTGCTTCGCGCACTTCGGCAACCGCGTTCGGCAGCGATTTTCCGGCTTCGCGAATCGCCAGCGCCATCAGTTCATCGCGATGCGCTTCGAACAGATCGGCGGCGCGCGTCAACGCGGCCGCACGCTCGGATGGCGCAACCGATTGCCAATCGTTCGCGTATGCTTGGGCCGCGGTCATCGCGGTTTCGACATCGTCGACCCCGGCTTCGATCACTTGACCGACGATATCGCGCCGGTCGGCAGGATTGCAAATCAACTGTGCCTGTACGGCTGCCACGCGGCCATTCAACAGAGGCGCCGCGCGCCATTGTCGCGCACCGAAGCGTGCGAATGCATCGTCGATTTCACGCAAGATATTTTCATCGGTAAAATCGATGCCCGCCGAATTTTTTCGCTCATCGCCGAACAAGTCCGTCGGCAGCGGGATACTTGGGTGCGGATCGCCGCCGAGCCGGACTGCAGCAGCAAACGGATCGGCGATCAGCGATTCGATCGGCACCGCATCGTCGACGATCTGATTGACGAACGAAGAATTCGCACCGTTTTCCAGCAGACGCCGCACCAGATAGGCCAGCAGCGTCTGGTGAGAGCCGACCGGCGCGTAAATGCGGCACGGTATGCCAAGATGGTCGTTGCCGACCACTTGATCGTACAGCGCATTGCCCATGCCGTGGAGGCATTGAAATTCAAAATCGGTTGTTCCACGCTGTTTGGCCCACGTCGCGACGGCCGCCAATGTATGGGCGTTATGCGTTGCGAATTGCGGATAGATCCGGTCGGTTGCGGCTAGCAGTTTTTGTGCGCAGACCAGATAACTGACGTCGGTATACACCTTGCGCGTATATACCGGATAGCCGCGCATGCCGTCGACTTGCGCGCGCTTGATTTCGGAATCCCAGTAAGCGCCCTTGACCAACCGCACCATGAACCTGCGGTTGCTGCGGCGGGCCAGGTCGATCAGGTATTCGATCACGAACGGGCAGCGCTTTTGGTAAGCCTGCACCACGAATCCGATACCGTCGAAACCGGCGAGATCATCATCGAATGCCAGCGCTTCGACCAGGTCAAGCGACAGTTCAAGCCGATCGGCTTCCTCG
Source organism: Burkholderiales bacterium RIFCSPLOWO2_02_FULL_57_36 (assembly GCA_001770855.1). Taxonomy (GTDB): domain Bacteria; phylum Pseudomonadota; class Gammaproteobacteria; order Burkholderiales; family Burkholderiaceae_D; genus MESE01. Next base: position 57,725 of record MESE01000147.1, on the reverse strand, counting down.
GCGTCGATGTTCAAACCGATATCGTACTGTTTCGCCAGTACCGCCAATTGTTTCAGGCGCGGCAATAGCTCGTGCATCACACGCTCGCGCTGCGCGCGGGAATAGCGCGGATGCAGCGCCGACAGCTTGACCGAAATACCCGGGCCGTTCCTCACGCCGCGCCCGTCCGCAGCGCGGCCGATCGCGTGAATCGCCTGTTCATACGCCGTGTAATAATTTTGTGCATCGTGTTCGGTGAGTGCGGCTTCACCCAGCATGTCGTACGAATAGCGGTAGCCGCGCGATTCATTGCCGCGGCTGTTGGCAAGTGCCTGGTCGATCGTCTGGCCTATGACGAATTGATTGCCGAGCATGCGCATCGCCAGATCCATGCCCTTGCGCACCAACGGCTCACCGCCCTTTGCAATCAGGCGTGTCACTGCGGAACCGAGGCCGCGTTCGCTACTGCTCTCGACCAGTTTTCCGGTCACCACCAGGCCCCAGGTTGCTGCATTGACGAACAGCGATGGCGATCCGCCCAGATGGCGCTGCCAATCCCCGTTGCCGATCTTGTCGGCAATCAGGCGGTTTGCGGTTTCGCGATCGGGAATGCGCAGCAATGCTTCGGCGACGCACATCAAGGCAACCCCCTCCTCCGACGACAATGAAAATTCATGCATCAGTGCAGCGACGCCGGAGGCATGCGCGCGCTGCCGGCGCACCGTTTGCACCAGGCGCTGCGCCAGCGTGCGGATTGCGGCATCCGATTCACCGGACGGCTGCGCATGTTCCAGCAGCCACCGCATCGCATCGCGCTCATCGCGCCGATATGCAGCAGTGATTGCCGCGCGAAGCGGGGTCGGCAGGTTCTCCGATGCGGCAGCGTCAATCGATTGGTTGCTTGTAAACATTGGTAGTGGCATCATGGAAGGCGAAAATTTGGCTGTGTTTGATAATTCAATTGTAGGAGCATATTCGATGTATTAATTCTGGTAATTGAGCCATATTCCAGAACTTTATAAAGAAATTTGACAAATTTAAGAATTAAATTTCTTCGGAAAAATCCCGTGTTGGACAAGATCAGCAAAAATATCCTGAGCGAATTGCAAAACGATGGGCGGATCAGCAATATCGAACTATCGAGCCGTGTCAGCCTGTCTCCTGCCGCTTGTCTTGAGCGCGTGCGCAAATTGCAGGAAGCCGGTTATATTCTTGGCTATACCGCGCAACTCAATCCCCAATTGCTGGACGTGTCGCTGCTGGTGTTCATCGAAGTCGTGCTCGACCGCACCACGCCGGAGGTATTCGATGCGTTCAAGCGCAGCGTCCAGGCGATCCCGGAAGTGCTGGAATGCCATATGGTGGCCGGCGGCTTCGACTATCTGGTCAAGGCGCGTGTCAAAGACATGAATGCCTATCGCGAGTTTCTCGGCAAATCGCTGCTGCAATTAAAGGGTGTGCGCGAGACGCATACTTATGCGGTAATGGAAGAAGTGAAAAGCACGACCAAACTGCCGATTAAATAAACCAGCCGAGCTATATGACTGACAGGACGCGCCTGACGGCGCCAGCTTTGCGCCATTCAGGACTTGCGGCGACCGTTTGCGCGCTGGGTATCAACCAGATCATTTCCTGGGGCAGCTTTTATTACACCATAGCGGTGCTGGGCGAGACCATGCAACGCGACCTCGGCGTGTCGCAAACATTGCTATTCGGGGCTTTTACGTCAAGTCTGTTCCTGTCCGGACTGGCCGCGCCGATGGCGGGCAAACTGATCGACGATCGCGGCGGTCGCATGGTCCTGTCGCTGGGCTCATGCATCGGTGCAGCCGCGCTGCTGCTGTTTGCGACCGCAAGCGGGCCGATCACGCTGGTGCTCGCGTCGCTTATGGCCGGCGCGGCAATGGCTGCGACGTTGTATGACGCGGCATTTGCATCGCTGAATCAAATCGCCGGAGTATCTTATCGGCGCGCGATCACCGCGATCACCTTGTTCGGCGGCTTTGCCAGCACCGTATTCTGGCCGCTGTCGCAAGTGCTGCTCGATGCCATCGGCTGGCGCCAGACCCTCATCGTCTATGCCGGCCTGCAATTGCTGATTTGCCTTCCGCTGCATTGGTGGCTGCTGCCGAGTCATAGGGTCGAGGCCGCTCCGGTCAATCCGCTGCCCGACGCAAATGCGCCGGCAGCGGTCCCGGCGGCCGATTATGCGTGGCTGGCCGCGGCATTCGCGCTGACGACGTTCGTTTCATCGGCGTTGCTGATTCATTTGATCAGCCTGCTCAAGTCGGCCGGCCTGAATCCGAAGGATGCGGTGTTTGTCGCCGCATTGATCGGGCCGATGCAGGTGATCGGCCGCATTCTGGAATTTACCGTGGCGCGCAACATTCGACCGGTTATGATCGGCGCGGTATCATTTGTGCTGATGCTGCTGTCGGTCATCGTCCTGTATTTCGTGCAAGGCTTGTCGCCGCTGGCATTCCTGTTCGCCGCTTTATTCGGCTTCAGCAACGGGATCATGACCATTGTGCGCGGCACCGTGCCGGCGGTGCTGTTTGGCCGCGCCGGCTACGGCGCGCTGCTCGGCAAGCTGGCGCGCCCGGCGTTCATCGCCAGGGCGATGGCGCCGGTGGTGTTTTCGGTGGCAATGACGGCGGGGATGATGCAGGGCAATGCGATTCTTGCGCTGGCCGCGTGTGCGGCGTTATCGGTGGTGGCGTATCAGCTAGCCATCAAAAAGGCCTCTGCGTCGAAGTAACGTTCAGTTGATCGGGCCGGAGCGCTTTATCGATATTGAGAAGCCACGGCCTAGAATGCCGAATCCGCGGTAATAGCCATCAACTGCTTGCGCAGCCATTTGTGCGCCGGGCTGCGCGCATCGCGTTCATGCCACAACGCATCGATATGGATATCGGGCATGGGAAACGGCAATTCCTTTGCGATCAACTCGCCCGTCATACCGGTGGATGCAATCAAGTGGCGCGGCAGCACGGTGATCAAGTCCGAATTGGCGACCACTCTCCCGCCTGTAAAGAATTGGTTCACCGTCAACAGGATCCGCCGTTCGCGGTTGATGTGCGCCAGCGCTTCGTCCACCAGTCCCCTGCCACGGCCCGAAAAGCTCACCAACAAATGGTTTGCCGCGCAATACGCATCGACCGTTAATGTGGATTTTGCCAGCGGATGATCCTTGCGCATCACGCATACGTATTTTCCGGAATACAGTTGCTCATGCCGGATCGGCGTGTCCGGTCCACCGGCCAACTGCGCTACCACGCCCGGGAAAAAGCCGATCGCTACATCGATATCGCCATGCAGCAACATCGGTCGCGGGTCGCGGGTGGTCAGCGGTGCCAGGCGCACATCGATTTTCGGTGCTTCTTTTTCAAGCGAGCGCACCAATGCCGGCAACCACAAGGCGGCGGTTGCATCTGCCATTGCCATGCGGAAAGTAACGTGGGCCTTGGATACATCGAAGCTGGCCGGCATGACCGCTTCTTCCAATTCGGACAGCGCTTGCCGAATCGTTGGCCACAGGGTTTCAGCACGAGGCGTCGGTTTGACTCCGTGTGCGGTGCGTATCAGCAACTCGTCACCCAGGGTATCGCGCAGGCGTTTCAGCGCATTCGACACGGCCGGTTGTGTCATTGCAAGACGGCCGGCGGCACGCGTCAGGTTTTGTTCGATCATTACGGCATCGAATACACGCAACAGATTCAGATCAAGGGTCAGGAAGCTCATTGTGTGACAAGGATTAAAAGAATGAAACCATTGGGGTCATGATATTCACAAATCGAATGATTGACATCATAAACCAAAATTTGATTTATATGTTGCGAGCGCACATACTGGTTTCAACGGAAGAAATTATTGCTTTGTTGAACAGGAGGACCAAATGTTGATCTCATCTCTCGCTATTCCCGCCGAAGCCTTCGCCAGCGCAGCGCGCCCCTTGATCGGCCTGGGCATCTTCGCCGCACTGCTGGTTGTATTCAAGCCCTTGGTCGCAGGCATGCTGCATGCCGCAATGCTTGTCATTACACCACGCAAACCGCTGGAAGAGCGTAAAGCACGCGAAAAATTTCAAGGGATATTGATGCTCAACCGCATGGCGCGTCAGTATGATTCCACGCAGCCGAATCTGGCAGCGGAATTGCGATCGCTGGCAGCCCGCGATTAGTATCGAATATGCCTGGACAGTTTCAAGAACCGAGGAATTTGTAAATGTAAAACGCGTGCTCTTCGGGACCTTTTGTACCGATGTCTCCTCCTCCCTTCCCAGGAAGGATTTTGAACCCCGCAAGTTTAGGCTGAGCGGGGTTTTTTTGTATTAGGCCCTGTTCGCATCGACCGCGATAGTTTCCGGCTGAAACCCAGCGCGACCGACAATACGCCTGCCGCGCTGATCATCAACACCACCGCAGTGCCAAACCGCTCGACCAGTAAACCGGCGATGGCGATGCCGACCGATTGCCCCATGAAAAAACATGCCGCAAACGCTGATACCGCGGCGCCGCGCCGTTCCGGCGCCATCTGTGTCGCATTGATCTGCAAGGTATTGTGAAACATGTAAAACCCGAGGCCCGCCGCAAAACATCCGGGTATTGCCCACCACCATACCGGTGCGATACCGATCGCAAACAGGGAGGCGGCCAAAAAGATGCCGCCCCACCGGGACAAGCCGATTTCGCCCAAACGGCGCACCAGTGCCTTCGACGCAACTGCAAACAGCAGGCCGCCAAATCCGAACAGCATCACCAGCGATCCCGCGGCGGTCAGCGATACATGGTGCACGCGGTGTACATGCGACGCGATGAATGCAAAGCCGCCATACAATAGCGCGCCTTCCAGGAAGACCGTCAGCAACACGGTGCGCGCCCACGGCGTCGCCGCGACCCGGCCGAACTCCGCTATCGTGCGCCGAACCACCGCGCCTTCGGCCTTATGTACTGCACGCGCATGGCCGGGCAACCTGCGGTTCAACAGGAACAACGCGATACTGATGGCAATGAAAATCAATGCCACGCCAAAAAACGGCAGACGCCAGCTGAAATAATCGGCAGCCAGTCCACCGACCAATACCCCGGTCGATAGCCCGAAAATTTGTCCAATCAGAAATCGCGCCAGCACCGGCTGCCGCTCATCGTATGGCACGACGTCGCCGATCCAGGCCATCGATAATGGAATAATCGCAGCGGCCGTACCACCGGCCAATAACCGTGCAACCAGCAGCATGGGAAAATTCGGCGCCAGCGCGCACAGCGCCGCGGTAACGCTGCAGGCGACACAGGCCCATCCAACAACCAGATATTTGCCGAAGCGATCGCCGAGCGGACCGAAGAACAGCTGCGAAACGCCGTAAGCAATCGCAAAAACCGTGATGACATACGATGCCGCGCCCAGCGATACGTCAAACTCGGATGCGAGCCGCGGCAACAAAGGATCGGTAACGCGCAGCGATATGCCGCTGGCGAACGCAGCCAGCGCCAGCAATAAGACGGCGCTGCGCGGAATCGGCGCGAGTGAGGACAGATCGGGTTGGTTCATCTTGGCACAGGTTCTTTCATCGCAACGTTGGCGGCATTGTGCCCTGGCGAAGCTTATCTTGGATTGCCGCGCGCTGCCGCGTCCCGCCCAAAATGCATCGGCACTTCAATTTGTCGTTTGCAATTGCGCAAACTGCAAACGATTTCATAAAACCAAACACTATCCGGTCTGTCCAAAATTCCAGCTTAACCAAAACGAGTATCGATTGTGGACGACGACAAAAGCAAACACGCCTCGAAGTTTCGGCTCAGACCACGAAAAAAATCAGCCGCCGCCCCTCCCTTCCGCAAGCTCGCAAAGTATCTATGGCGCAGCGCGGCGGTGCTCGGCGGCGCAGCACTCGTTCTCGTTGCGCTGGGATATTCATATCTGATGATATTGATCCCGCAGACGCCGGACATCGATAACCTCCAGCAAGTACGCACGATGCACCCGAGCGTTCTGTATTCAGCCGATGGCAAGCATCTCGCGACATTCAGGCAGGCGTATCAGAAAGTGGTCAATCTTGCGCAAATATCGCCGCATGCAGTCAATGCCTTGATTGCGACTGAAGATCACCGCTTCTACGAGCATAGGGGCATCGATGTCAGGCGCACGCTGGCAGCGATCTTCCATACCGCCGGCGGCGATGCGCAAGGCGGCTCGACAATCACGCAACAGCTGGCGCGCAATTTATTTCCGGAAGAGATCGGCCGCACACGCACGCTGGAGCGGAAGCTGAAGGAAATCATTACCGCGGCACGCATTGAACGGGCCTACACCAAGCAGCAGATCCTGGAAACCTATCTGAACACGGTGCCCTTCCTGTACAACGTGGTGGGTATCGAAATGGCGGCGCGCAGCTATTTCGATAAAGCGGCGGCCGAACTCGACGTGCTGGAAAGTGCGACATTGATCGGCATGCTCAAAGGCACCAGTTACTACAATCCAATCCAAAATCCGGAGCGCGCGCGGGCACGGCGCAACGTGGTGCTGGGGCAAATGCTCAAGCACAACATGCTTTCCGAAACCGCATATCGATCAATGCGCGATCAGCCTATGCACGTCGAACTGCACCGGCAGCCGGATCCGCCGAGCACCGCACCGCACTTCACCGCACATCTGCGGAAATGGTTGATCAATTGGGCCGATGAAAACGACTACAACCTGTATACCGATGGCTTGATCATTCATAGCACCATCGACGACCAATTACAGCAAGCCGCGACCCAGGCTGTGGAAACGCAGGCGCAAACGCTGCAGTACATCGCCGACGTGGAGTGGAGCAGGAAATCGAAGGCGCTCTTATGGCACACGCCCGGCGCGTATGCCCAAATGCGAAAAAAGATTGAGCCGTTCAAGTACTTCTGGACGGATCGCGCCGATCTGGAAGACGCATTCATCACTGAAACGCCGGAATACAGGAAAGCGATCCAGTCGGGTCAATCCGAAGCTGCGGCGCTGGCGAAGCTGAAGTCGGATGCGAAATTCATCGCGCAGCTGCGTGACAACAAATCCCGGCTCGAAGCCGGCTTTGTGGCAATCGATCCATCGACCGGCGAAGTCAAGGCATGGGTCGGCAGCCGCGATTTCGAACGGGACCAATTCGACCATGTTGCATTGGCCTTGCGCCAGCCGGGTTCGACGTTCAAGCCGATCGTGTATGGCGCGGCGCTCGAGCAGGGATTGCGCCCGACGCGTTCCTATGTGGACAATGTCGTCGAAATCCGTTCGGTTGACGGCAGCCTGTGGAAGCCGACCGACATGGCCGGCGCCAGCGGAAGATCGATGAGCATGCGCGAGGGGCTGATTTTTTCCAAGAATACGATTACCGCACAAGTGATGCTGGATACCGGCTTACCCAACATCATCAGTCTGGCCGAAGCGGTCGGTATCAATCAGAGCCGGATGGAAGCAGTACCCTCGCTGGCGCTCGGCACCAGTCCGGTGACATTGCTGGAGATGGTGTCGGCCTACGCCACCATCGCGCAGACCGGCCGGTATCATCAACCGATATTGATCAAACGCATCACCGACCGGCACGGCAAGGTGCTGGCGCAATTCGGCGCCGTGCCGCAGCGCGCGATGTCGGAAGTAAGCGCGGTGGAATTGATCGATATGATGCGCGGCGTGATCAGGCAGGGCACAGGCCAGGAAGTGAGGAGCCGATTCAATATCGTTGCCGATATCGCCGGCAAGACAGGCACTACGCAAAACAATACCGATGGCTGGTTCATATTGATGCACCCGAACCTGGTCGCCGGTGCGTGGGTTGGATTCAACGACGCACGGGTCACGATGCGCAGCGATTACTGGGGCCAGGGCGGACACAACGCGGTTCTGCTGGTCGGCGATTTTTTCCGCGACACGCTCAAGGCAAAACGAATCAATGCGAAGGCCCAATTTCCCAAACCGAAACGAGCGCCGCCGGTGATGGTGACCGCGCCTGCCGACGGCTGGGCCGGCCGGGCCGGCCGGGCCGGCCGCAACAATGAGATGCCGCCGCCGGGATATGGCGTCATTACCCGTAGCGACGGCAGTTCGACGGTAGTGGGGTCATCGGAAGTGGAGCCGGTCACGCCGCCCTCCGGAAGCAGCAGCCCGGTCGCGGCGGAAGCGCTGGGACGCATACTAACCGGAATTGGCCGCAATCCGGATACCGGAGCGCGGGACGGTTCAGGCAACGGCATCAGTTCAGGAAGCAGCGGGACCGGTGGTGCGACCGGCTCTTCGGCAGAGCCGAAGAAAGCACCGGCGCAACCGGCCCAAAAACCGGCGCGTAGCAGTCCGGCGCCTCGGCAGGAACGGTTTCCTGCATATCAGTACCCCGAATCCCTGCGCTGGTAACGAATGAAAATGCCGGCCGGCTAGTTCTTCAGGAACGCTTGCACCACGGCCGCCGTGCGCGCCGGATTTTCTTCATGCGGTACATGCCCAAGGTCATCGAATACGGTCAATTGGCTGCCTGCAATATCGCGCTCGAAAAAATAGGCATTCTCGACTGGAATAAGCCGGTCGCGTCCGCCCCACAATATCAACGTCGGTTGCTTGATGGCCTTGATCCGCGATCCGGACCCTTCGAAATTCGATTGCGCAAAGCGCTGAACCAAGGCCTTGCGGTTACCTTCCCGAAGCGTAAGTGCCTCATAGCGATCCACCAGCGCCGGCGTTACCCGCGACGGATCGCCATACACATCACGCACGCTCGACTCGACCATACTGCGCGGCAAGGTCATTTCCATCATTTTGTTCAGAACCGGTGTGCGCGCGATCGTAAACGCGATCGGCATCGATTGCGGTCGTATCGGGTAACCTGCCGCATCGACCAGGATCAATTTGTCCACGCGCTGGGGGACTTTTTCGGCGACTTGCCATGCAATATCGCCGCCCAGCGAATTTCCGCCGAGGACAAACCGTTGCACGCCCAGCGTATCCATCAAATCGATGATGAATTGGGTATAGCTTTCGTTGCGATAGTCATTCTGCGGATTCGGTCCGGTCAACCCGAATCCGGGCAGATCCATCGTGATCACGCGGCGTTGCGACTTCAGTGTATCGACCCAAGCTTCCCAGGTATGCAGGCTGGCCGAGGTGCCGTGGATCAGCACCACCGGTATCGGATCGGTCTGGACGCCTTCATCGCGCAGATGGACTTTCAATCCTTTTACATCGACAAAGGTCGATGGCGGCGGCGCCCATTGCTTTACCAGTTCCTGCACCGGGCGGTCGGGCGCCCAACTGAGCGCGAACCCCAAGGCGAGTGCCGCAAGCAGCAGGACAATCAGCGACAATACGCCGCGCAGGAAAAGTTTACGCATGGTCATTTGAGTTTGGATGATAAAAATGTATCTTCGGCAAGATCGCGAGCACGACATCAGGATAACCGAAAATGGAATTTCTCGAAAACCTACCTGTTTTCCGGTTCGACCTTTCGCATCAACAACCCTGTGGTCGACACGAGTATCTCGAAATCAGCCACGCTATCGACTGGCACAAAGGCCGCCGATCCGTACTGCGCATCGACCATCGGCGCCAGGAATTCATGCCGTCGCCGCAGTCCGAACAGGTCGATCGGCTTGTCTTGCGCGAGCGAATGAATCGTGCGCGGCGCGGAACGTTCCTGTTCGATGCCGTGATAGCGGCCGGCCAGGCGATCGAGTTCGTAAGACGTATGCAAACCCAGCAGGTTGGCATATGGATGCCATTTGAGGATATGCGCGTCGACATAGACTTCGTCGCCGGCCAGTTCGTATGTTGCTTCTCGTCCATCGGCAAAACGCATCGTGGCTGAAAAGCGTTGCGGACCGAGTGGCTTCACCGTCAGGCGCGCGGCCGCTTCTTCGCGGGTAAACGCTTGATAACCCTGCAGACCGATTGCCAGTCCGCTCGCCAGTAGCGCGCAGGAAAGCATCAGCAATCCCGACAAGGTCCGCAGCGCAAACCGAAGCGGACGGGCATGCACCAGTGCGACGATCGCGCCGAACAGCAGGATCGCGCCGGCGACGCCAAACACGATGGCGGCAAAGGTGAGTGGCGAGCTGAGCAGTTCTGATGTCATGGCTGGTCCGATGGTTGCCTGATGAATAGAAGTGTAGCCCGAATTGGCCCGGCATTAATGGAAAGCAGAGCAACGGTTCAGCTTTGCCACCAGCGGACGATTGCACCCGCGTCGAACACCATTCTCAAGCGATCTGAGGTGCATGAAGGGCCGAATGCCTCAAGCAAGCAATAATTCCGCGGTCTGCGCGGCGATTTCCGCGCCCAGCGCAACGCCCATCCCGTTGCAGCCGAAACCGAGCGCCACCCTGCCGGACAGCATTCGTACGATCGGTTGCTTGTCTGCGGCAAAGCCCATCACGCCCGACCAGCGATGTTCGATGCGCACCTCGCGGCCCGGTAAAATCGTATCGTGCAGCAATCGCTCCAGCGCGCCCTGGATGGTGTCGGACAGCGCCATGTCGGTAGTGGCTTCGGCATCCAACGCAAGATGACGTCCACCGCCCAGCAGCACTCGCTCGCCGACATTGCGGAAATAATAAAAGCCTTGATCGAGATGATAAGTGCCTTGCCACGGTAGACCGGCGATCGGTTCGGTGACGAGAATCTGGCCGCGGGCCGGCACGATACCGGTATCGCACAGCAATTCACCGGTAATGCCATTGGTGCAAACCGCCACACGCGGCGCGCGGAACACGGCGTTGCGCTCGCCCTTGACGCGCACTCGCACTTCGCCGCCATTTTCTTCGAGCGCATCAACTTGCGCGCCGGTATGAATTTCGATGCCGCGCGCGGCGGCGAGTTTTGCCAGCGCGCGCATCAGCTTGCCCGAATGCACTTGCCCTTCGAGCGGATTTTTCACAAGCGCTTTTACCCGCGGCCCGAATCCGCTTGCCGCGAGCGTGCCGGTATCGACCGAGAAAACCGCGCGTCCGAATAGCGGCTGCAGCTTGCGGTTGACTTCGTCGAGCCGCTGCAGCGCTTCAAGATGTGAATCGAACAGCAGATCGAAACCGCCGAATGTTTCATAGCCGATTTCATCATCGCCAAGCCGCTGCCGCAACCGGCTCAGCCCGCGCCAGCGGCGCTCGACCATTGTCAGCACGGCGGCGTCGCCCAAGGCATCCAGATCGGACAGGATTTCAGTCAGACTGCCAAAGCATGCAAATCCGGCATTGCGGCTCGATGCGCCCGATGGCAGCAAACCGCGCTCCAGCAACACGATCCGGTCTTGCGGCCGGCGTTCACGCAATTCAAGCGCGGTTTGCAAACCGATGATGCCGCCGCCGATCACAATCAAATCGGCGTCGAGCATCGCGTCGTGTTCCCAGAAGCTCAGTTGCATCGGCTTCTATTCTCCTTGTCCATCGACGACGGATAACGCGGGTTGCGTCAATTCGCTCCGGGTTCGGCAGCCGTAGTGACAGGCGATCCAAAGCGATTCGGTTCCTGTGCTTCCTGCACCAGGAAATACAATACGATCAACCATCCGATGATCGGAATAAGCACAAGCAGCTGAAGCCATCCGCTTCGATTGGTGTCATGCAGCCTGCGTGCCGCCGCCGCTAACGACGGTAACAATGTCGCCAGATAAAACACGCCTCCGATCACGTCGTTGACCATCGATAAGCCGATGCCCGCCAACACAATGAACAGCGCAAACCACCAGTATTCGGAGCGGGATGCCCGTCCGTCAAAGTCGGCATACTTGGAAAAGCAGGTTTTGATTGCGTCTGTAAATGTCATTGTTTTTCTCCCCCGGTTAATTAATATGCATTGAATGAAAGGACTGCCGTTTCGCACCGACGGTTGTTGAATGGCTGTACCTGACCCAGCGCCGACGCACCTTACTTTAACGTACTGAAATAAATACAGTACTAAATTTGTCTGTGGCTTTCGAAATGCCGCGGCAGGCCCGTCAATGGATCGCAAAACGAAATCGCCCTTGCCAACAGCTTCAACGGGTGTGAAACATCGTCGCCTTTGCACGGCAATGCAAGCGGATAGAACGCATCGTTGACGATCGGAATGCCCAGCGCCGCAAGATGCAGGCGCAACTGATGTTTTTTGCCGGTCACGGGGCGCAATCGATACAGGGTGACTTCTCCTCTTTTTTCCAGAATTTCGATATGGGTTTCCGAATTCGGTTCCCCTTCCGCTTCTTCCATCCGGAAAAAAGGCTGTCCATCGACCATGCGGCTGCGATAGACCAATGGAAAGCCGATGTCAGTAATTGTGGGCGCCAGCGCCTCGTATATTTTTTCCACCGCGCGCTTTTGAAACATCGATTGATACGCGCCGCGCGTGGCGGGGTTGTGGGAAAAAATCACTACACCGGCGGTTTCCCGGTCGAGCCGATGAATCGGCGTCAGATGCGCAAGTCCGGTGCTCTTTTTCAAGCGCACCAGCAGCGTTTCATGGAGGAACCGGCCGGATGGAATTACCGGCAAAAAATGCGGCTTGTCCGCCACCAGAAGATGGTCGTCCCGATAGAGAATGTGCTCCTCAAAAGGAATCGGGGTTTCATCTGTCAGTTCACGATAATAGAAAATGCATGCGCCTCGGCGATATGGACTCTCCGGCCGCAAGGGAACGCCGGCCGCATCAACGACTTCTTCGCGCTTCATCCGCGATATCCAGGTCGCGGATGCAACATCGGGAAAACGTTGTTCCAGGAAGGCGAGAACGCTGGTCCACGGGCCAGCGGGCAGCCATATATAGCTCGGCGCTACGCCATCACGAATCGGCAGTGGTGCTTTCAAATTGATCCAGTCGGTTCCATCTGCTTATGTTATGACGCGCACCCCGAATAAATACGGATGCAAGAATAAAAAGATGCCGTACGCAAGCACGCCCACGGCAACTACAACGATATCCCTGGTGATCGGATACGCGACTTTGGATGGCGCGGCGCCGCGCCGGTTAGCTGACCACATATCGAATAACGCAAAGGCGCCCAGGCCGCCAAACAGCGCGAGCGATGCAAGATCACCGTTGGATGCGAGATGCGCCGCGGACCACAGCGTCACGCCCAACAGCATCGGATGGGCGGTCAGGCGCTTCACGTTGGATGGCATGTTCGACGCAGCCAATAGAATGAAAGAGAACGGCATCAGAAGCATGGCCACTTGCGCACCCCATGTTGCGGGAGTCCAGAGCGGAACGAAATCGGCTTTGGCTTTTCCGATAATCAACAATATCAGGCCGATAAAGGAAATCACTGTGAAGCCACCCTTGTAAGCCTGCGCACCATAACGTGTGATCAGGTTTTGCCGCACCGACGCGAAGGTCGGTACCAAGTGGATCCCGACAAAAACAAGAATGCCCAGAACAAGAAGAGTCATAGTCTTTCCTTCATTGGCTATTGCTGCGGTTCAGCGGGACGGCTCGGGAGTGGTATCGGGTTCTGCACGCATCATAGCTTATGGCGGCATTCTTGCAACAGGCAAAAATTCCGTCTGTTCACGAATTTGGCGAGACACCTGATCTGCATCATCAGGCGAGTTCTAAGCGTGGATTAAACTGATAGTTTAGCCGCTGGAATCAGACAATGAGGTGAAGACGGATATCAATACCGGAATTTCAGCGCATGCAGATTCATGGAAAACCGCGGATGCTGCGTTCCCGGCTGGAAAAATAAAGCTGTAGCACGGCGGCTACTGACATAACGTTGTCAGCAGGAGGGCGTTAGCATCAGGCTTGGTTCAATCAATTCCGGAGCATCAACATGGCAGATGAAAATCCCAGCATGATTTCCCATGTATCTATCGGTACCAACGATTTCGACCGTGCGCTAGCCTTCTATGACAAGGTTCTTGCTACGCTCGATTGCAAGCGGCTCATGGAGCATCCCGGTGCGGCCGCCTATGGCAAGGTGTATCCGGAGTTCTGGGTGCAAACGCCGATCGATGGCTATCCCGCCTCCGTCGGCAACGGCACCCATCTGGGCTTTATCGCGACAACGAAACAAGCGGTGCATGCCTTTTATGAAGCGGCGCTGGCCGCAGGCGGCACCGACAATGGACCGCCCGGACCCCGCCCGCATTATGGCGAGCCCTACTACGGTTGTTTTGTACGTGACCCGGATGGCCACAAGGTGGAAGCGGCTTATTGGGATTCGGCGGGATGATCGGCATCCGGCCTTCAACCGAACGCAGGGCCGGCTGAAGATACTGGGCCAGGCAGGGCGCTGTTACCGCCTGCGTTTTTTCCAGTTGTAATCGGCTCCCGTTTCCGCGACGCTGGCATGGCCTACCGAATCCGGATTCTCGGAGGCCATCGCCACGAAGCAGATATCGCCGGATGCTCTTTGCCTTGCCCTCAGCGTTTCCATGAAGCGCATCGCCGAACCCATGTCGTTCGAGTCGAACTCTTTCGAACAAGGCGTCCTTGTTCCATTTTCCATTCCAGTCCAGTACACCATGTACATCGGCGTCTCCATGTTCTGCGTCTGCAAGCCGGCTTGTTTTATTGTTCGTCAGCTGTCGACTTCCTGCATCGCCGAGTCGAAGAACTTCATGTTGTTGCGACCGCTTTTTTTTGCATGGTACATCGCGATATCCGCATTTTTCAACAAGGATTTCTCATCGCTGCCATCCGTGGGATAAATTGCGATGCCGATGCTCGATGAAATGTGCAAGGTATGACCATATATATAAAACGGCGCCGCAAGGGTCTTCAGGATCTTTTCGGCAACGACCGTGTCGCCATGCTTGTCCTCGATAGATGGAATCAGCACAACGAACTCATCGCCGCCCAGACGCGCCACGGTATCGGATTTGCGCACGCAGTCCTGCATCCGTTTGGCCACTTCCTTCAACAGCAAATCGCCGACTGCATGCCCGAATTTGTCGTTGACAGGCTTGAACTTGTCGAGATCGATGAACATCACCGCAAGCTGAGTCTTGTCGCGCTGTGCCCGGGCCAGCGAATGCAGCAGCCGGTCGGTAAACAATTTCCGGTTCGGGAGATCGGTCAGCATGTCGTGAAGCGCCAGTCGCAAAGCGCGGCGTGCGGCATCTACCGCGCGCGCCCGTTCATCCACCAGCAGCCAGGCAAGCAGCGTCAGCAGAACGCTTGCACCGATGCCGCCTCTCAAGACGAGCGCAGCCTTGTCGTCTTTCTCCCGGTCTTCAAACTTCGGTCGCGCACGGGTTGCCACGGTCCATTGATGGTCTGCGAATTCAAGCTGTTGGAATTTGACAAACCGGGAATTGGACAGGCTGTTATCGCCGCTCAGATCATCCTGGTACATCAATGCCTGCTTCGATATCTCTTTGCCGTCATAAATTTCTACCGCCAGGTTGTCGGCGTTTTCTCCGACGACTCCGGACATGAAATCGGCGCTGCGAAACGGTGCATATATCCAGCCGACCAGGTTCGCGCGGCGTTGTTCAAGCGTGTCGAGCGGTGCTCCGCGTCGATAGTGCGGCAGATAAATCAGGAAGCCGGTTTGCGGATTTCCGCCTTCTTCCTGGACCAGCGTTACCTTGCCGGATAACGCCGCTCGGCCCGAATCCCGCGCCCGCTCCATCGCGGCTCTGCGCACCGGATTCGAAAACATGTCGTAGCCGAACGCGCGCAGATTGCGCCCGGAGAACGGTTCGATATAGACAATCGATGAATAGACTTCCCGCACACCTTCCGGCTTGATGGTGTAGTCGGGAAAACCTTCCGAGCGAACCGCGGCAATGTGCTTATCTTTTTGCGACGGCGGTATCAAAACCGAAAAGCCGATGCCTTCAATGCCGGGATAATTTTCGTCGAGGCGCAGCCGGTCGACATAGATCCGAAAATCGCTTCGCGTCACATGATCCGATGCGGAAAAAAAGCCGACGGTGCCGCGCAAAACTTGTTGGTAAGCCTGCACGCGCTGCTCGATGCGGCGATTGGAATCGCGCACCATGAAATCGAAATCGGTTTGAAGCGCCTGTTCGGCACTGAACCGCGCATCTTTCCATAATTGGTAAGTGATGAACAATGAAATCGCCAGTACCAGCAAAGACAGAGTCTGGCTAAGTGGAAACCATCGCATCAAGCACGCTTTACAAGAAATGTGTCGGACGGCGTTCGCCGCCAGGAGAACGATATGCCGGGTGTGACCGGTAAGCGCAGCGTCGCGGAGTTACGAGTCGACAATAAACAGACTGCGTGAGATGGGGAAAGTTCAGCTTGCGTCTTTAACCCGGATCGCTGCGCAATCCTGCTTGATTTCGCGATCGTTGCCGGCCGTCACTAACGTTCCAGGATGGCCTGCGCCACGCGACGCGCGCTAGGCAAGAAACGAGCAATTGTCGCCAGCAATTCATCTTCGCTTACCGGCTTGCCGAGATAGGCATCGCAGCCCGCCCAATTGCCGCGGAATTTATCGAAAGCCGAAGATTTGCTGCTCAACATGACGACTGCCGCTTCTTTGGTGGCCGGGCTGGATTTGATGCGCTTGCAAACCTGATAGCCATCGATGCCGGGCATCAGAATATCCAGGAAAATGCAGGTGTAGGATTTTGCCTGGGCCATGTCAATGGCCGCCTCGCCACTTTCCGCATAATCGACATCGAAGCGGAACGGCGCCAGCTTGACACGCATGAACGCGCGCACGGTGGCGCTGTCGTCGACCACCAGTACCGATTCGGTCGGTTTTTGTTCCATGTAGACCGGCGCCGGCGCCAAGTCCTTGTCGATGGCGCGGCGATAAGTGCGGCCATCCCATTGACTGTCGCTGGCGGGCTGACGTCGAGCGCGCTCCAGCAAAGCCGCTTGCATGCCGTTATCGAGTTGCTCGAACAGACGCATCCAGTGAATCGGCTTTTCCACGAGGGGCCAGCCGATCGCTACCGGGCCGCGTCCGATCAATACCGCCGGAGCATGAACATTTGGCGAGCGCGTCTGTAGCTGCGCCAGCGCTTGCGGATTGTCCGCGTTGACCAGATAAATGTCGGTGCGCTCTTCCGGCGCACTGGCTTCGGTATAAAAAAATGCGCGGCGGCTGGTGAGGCGGAAGGTCGTGGCCAGCATGGTTTTTTCCGCATCCGGAAAGCCCAGCATTTCAACGATGAAGCGACGGCTGCCGGTTTCCGGTTTCGCTGATGGAACTGCCTGACTCATGATAAATAGAACCTAAGGTACATGCCGCCGGAGGGCAGCTTTGTTGTCGAATTGGTAACCGGATGCAAGGTACTTGACTGCCGACGATTTGTCCATCGCGCAAGAGTAGATATTATCAACCGTTACAAGTTCTGGTGCGATTTATAGCTCAAGTTGTTGCCAATCAGCAATAAGGTGACGTAATCGAACCAAGAGATGCCAGTTTGACCATGAAAATGATTATTAGCCCGGTTATACGCGGGCCGGTACCGATTGAGTCAACCCGCGATCATAACTTCATCGAGCAGCGCATGCATGTGACGCCAGTGCGAGCCTTCCCAGAACACGCGTCGGCAAGTATCGCAGGTACTGAAGCGCTCATGCTTTTCCCGCACGCGCGCCGGCAGCCGGTCCTGGACCAACTGCTTGCCTATCGCGCGCAAGGGCGAATTGCAATGCAGACATAGGGTAAAGGGCAGCGTGTTGCGCGCGAGGTTCAACCGATCAAATATTTCCCGGAACTGTTGTGCCGACTTTAGCGCGCGGACATAGCAACCGTGCGTGATCAGCCGGCGTTTCAACAAGTCACGATCGCGCGTAAGAACGATGCGGCCCTCGCGCACCGAAATGTTTGCGATCTCGTCATCCTGAAAGCCGTTGTCGTAAAGAGTATCGAAGCCGGCCATGCGTAACAGGCGGGCAAGACCGCCCAGATGTGCATCGGCAATGAAGCGCATCACGCGCATGGGCTGATCTCGTACGCGCAGCAGCGGCGTGATATCGAGTGCTTCGAACTTGGGATATACAGCGACGCGATCGCCGTCATTCAACAACCGTCCGAACCCAACCGACTCACCGTTCACCAATACCAGTTCGACTTCGGTATGCGGCACGCCGAGCGCTTCGATCATATGCTTGGTGGTCGCGGCTTGCGCGCAAGCGCAATCGAACTGACGCTTGCGCCGTTCGGTGGGCAGGAAGTCGTTCAATTCCTCATAAAAGCGGAATGTTGCCGTGACCATTGCACACCCCCGATCGGATGAGAATATCTATTGTCCGCGGACTCGCTTCACGTGTGGACGGCTTGCATCAGACAATGGAAGGACGGATCATCTGGCTACCCATCCACCGCAAACCGGAAATACCTGTCCGACAAAACAGTTCGCTGCCTCACTGCACAAATAGGCGGCGAACATCGCATCCTCGCGCTGCGTGACCAGCCTGCCCAATGGAACTTCACGTTTCAATCTTTCCTGGAATGCCGGATTCGCCTGAACCGATGGTGGAAAATAGGTCGGATTCTCGACGAAATTCTGTGCGATGGCATTGACTTGTATGTTGTGCGATGCGACCTCCACCCCGACCGATTGAACGTAGGCCAACTGCGCGCCGCGTGCAGCACTGTAAGTCGAAGTGCGCTTCATGCCGCGTAAAGCCGACGAGCTGCCGATCAACAAGATCTTTCCGGATTTGCGCGCGATCATTTGCGGCAGGATAGCGCGTATCAGGCGCGGCAGAGGATCGACCAACTGCGCAAATGCCGATCGCCATTCGTCGTCGCCAACGTCGACTGCGGGCGTGCTTGGCGCCGGCAGCGCCAGATTCGCGATCAGGATATCCACGTGTCCCGCATTTTGCAGTATCGAATCGGGCAAGCCCGGATCAAGCAGGGCGCGATCGTCTGCGATCACATTGGCGCCGAATTCGGTAAAAAGCTGGCACAGCGACGGCCCCATGAAACTGGTCGATTGGGTAACCAGGACGCGCTTGCCGGTGAAATCAAAAGTGGTCATATTAATCCTGGTTTATTTGCCGCCGGCCGATGGATCTGGCAGCGTCTCAAGTGCGGATGCCGCGATCTATCGTTGTGCCGCTTCGAGTTGGCGCAGCGCCGAGTCCACATGCGACAAGAGTTGTTTGAGCAGAATCTTCGTCTCTTCCGCCAGCGGCTGCTGCAGCCCAGCCTGCGCCGCCTCCGCGAGATCCTGTTCCAGCTTCTTTCGTTCATCGATCAAGGCGTCGCGCTGATCGCCCGAAAAAAATGCCCTGATACCGGCGAGCAGTTCATCGACAGTTTCCCGGTCCGGGTCCGGCTGCTGCGGAAGATCGTCGAGCGCGCGGATATGCCCGGCCAGCTCCACTGCAAATTGTCTTCGTTGCCGCGCCAGGTCGCCGAACAGACGCGCAAGTGCCGGATCATCGGCAGTGCCGGCTGCGGCCTCATAGCGGTCCGCACTTTCGATACACAAGGTTTCGACCTGGTTCAGCGCAAGTTGCTGTTCGTTTCTAAGCAGCATGGATCAACTCCTCTTTGTTTTCGAAATAGCCGGCCGGAACGAATACACTGATTGCGCCCGGTAACAATTTGAATCGTGCCGGCGTGGTGGTGATCAGTTCGCCATCCGCGGTAACCGGCATCGGCTTGCGTGTCTTGATATCGATGCTGCGCCCGTGGTCGAGGTCGACCGGATCGAGACTTTCAAATCGCCCGGTACGAAAAGCCGGCGCCAATCTAAGCATCTGCCATATAGAAAGCGGCTCAAGGTTATACAGAAAGAATCGATCGTCATCAATGCTGGCCCGCTCGGAAACCGTCATGCCGCCGCCGTAATGGCGTCCGTTGCCGACTGCGATCTGGATCGTGCGCACGCGCCGCGGCCGGCCATCGCAGACGATTTCCGCATGAAACGGACGAAACGATCCTATCGCCTTGATCAAGCTGCGCGCATAACTGAAAATCCCCCAGCGTCGTTTCAGGTCCGGCGACATGTGACGCATCACATGAACACCAAGTCCGATATTGGCGACATTGAAAAAATACCGTCCGTTGACGCTGCCCAGGTCGATGCGGTGCGCAATTCCGTCGGCAATGATATCGAACGCCTGTTCGATGTCGGTTGGGATATTCAATGTGCGCGCAAGATCGTTGGCGGTTCCCATCGGCAGTACACCTAATGGCAGCTGCGTCTCAACCAATGCGGAAGCCGCGGCGTTCATCGAACCGTCACCGCCACCGATAATCACGCAATCAACATTGCCTCGATGTTCATGGATAAGCGCGGCGATCCGGTCCGGTCCTTCAGCCCTGCCTTCGATAATCTCGATGCCACGGCCTCTCAGCCGATCGATTCCTGCATCAATATTGGCCGGCCCGCTCCGGCTCTTATCATTGACGATCAACAAGGCGCGTGTAGGCACTGATTTCTCCGGCGATCTTAAATTCGACGGCCGACGCGGGCCCTCCGTTGCAACTAGGACATCAGAGGCGCCCGGCGGTTCCTCCTGATGCGGCGGCATTCCTCCCGCTTGCAGGTGTTGCGGCATCAACGGCCAAAGAGCGCGAACAACG
This sequence comes from Burkholderiales bacterium RIFCSPLOWO2_02_FULL_57_36, assembly GCA_001770855.1. Classification (GTDB taxonomy): domain Bacteria; phylum Pseudomonadota; class Gammaproteobacteria; order Burkholderiales; family Burkholderiaceae_D; genus MESE01. The sequence goes on along the minus strand of MESE01000147.1, from coordinate 37,291 downwards.
ATACGCCCAATGAAGCAGCTGCGATGACGGATGCGACGATGCACAATGAATAGGCGCGCTTTACCCTGATGTCGGCGGCCAGCGCACCCTGTTCGAGGGCCGAGATTGTCGTTTGCAGTTGCGCGGCCAGTTCCTTGATGTACTCGGTATTCTGGGCGGCAGCTGCTTGAAGTTCATTGATTTGTTCTTGTAGCAATGTCGGCTGAACTGCTGCCGGATCGCCGTTCTTGCGTTTGGTAAAAACCGGACCGGCCGCGCTTACGATGTCCGCCACGTGAGGCAATACGGCTTTTGCTACGATGAGCCATGGATTCATTTCGTCTCCTGGAAATTGGTATTCAAGCACCCTGGCAAGCGATCCAGAGCTGTCGTTGCCAGCCTATGGCGCAAGCTGTCGAAGGAGCATATTGATTGCCAGTATAAAAATCCCGCGCGGCTCTGTCCATCATTGCTTTGCAAACAGCGATGCTCGGAGATGATCTGCCCATGATATAAATAATAGTCCGTTGACATACGCCAATCCGAATACAAAGTACCTGACGATCGAAAAAGGAGAAACAATGCTGGATCCACATGCCAAGCAGCTGCTCGATTTCGTCGCAAGCCGCAATCTTCCTTCATTTCACACCTTGTCTCCGGTCGAAGCACGCGCCTTTTACAAGGACCGCCGGTCCGCGACCCAGCCCGAACCGCAGGCGGTTGCGGCAGTCGAGGAGTTTGCCGTGCCGGGACCGGCAGGGAATGTGCCGATACGTTCGTATCGTCCGCAGGGCGCATCGCCTGACGCGGCGTTGCCCGCGCTTGTGTATTACCACGGCGGCGGACACACCATCGGCGATCTCGACACACATGACACGCTGTGCCGGGAGTTATGCAATCGATCCGGATTTGCGGTGTTTTCCGTCGACTACCGGCTTGGCCCCGAACATAAATTTCCCGTGGCGGTCCAGGACTGTTTCGCGGCATTGCAATGGATCGCAAGTCATGCCGGAAAACTGTCGATCAATTCCGGCAAGCTGGCGGTCGGCGGCGACAGCGCGGGCGGCAATCTCGCCGCCGTGATGTCATTGATGGCGCGCGATCAAGGCGGTCCGGGGATTGTTTTTCAACTGCTGATTTACCCGGCAACCGATCTGCGTTTTCTTTCCCGATCGCACAAGACTAACGGACGGGGATATTTATTGACTACCGAAGTCATCGAATATTTCACTGTCAATTATCTGAGCAAGGAAGCGGATCGGCTGGACTGGCATGCATCGCCTGCTCTTGCCCTCGATCACCGAGGCTTGCCGCCGACGCTGGTCATTACCGCCGGCTACGATCCGCTGTGCGATGAAGGAAAGGAATACGCCGATCTGTTGCGCGCGGCGGGAAACCAGGTTGAATACATCGATTATCCGGGTCAGATTCACGGTTTCATCACCATGGGCAAGGTCATCGCACAAGCGAATGAAGCGGTCGCATTGTGTGCGAACAGGCTCAAGGCGATATGACAGACGGATGATTTTTTCGAAGACCCCGAGAATAAAGGAGCCGGGACTTTGCGTGAGCCGCCTTACCTGAATCCGGCAACCTTGGTTTCGATGCCTTTTACATATACAGCGGTATAGAACACCAGATGCCGCCCTGCGGCGAGCTGGGATGCAACCTCAAAACCAACTGATATGGAAGCGGGCAGTTCAAGCAACAGCAGCGGAAGAATGGTTTGTCCTTTCGGCACTTGTTTGACCGTGGCTGAATTTTTCGAGAAGCGTCCCTTCTGATAGCAGACAAGCTGAATACTGTTGGTCTGCTCTGTGTAGTTGATCGCGGTCTGTTGCTCCAGAAGCGTTTTACTTCCGTCGCATTCAATGTCCATGACTTTTCCTTTGCGCGTTTTGCTGCTTGCGCCAAGGGCATCAAAGTCATGCGTTTTCCAGACCGCGGTTGCCGGCGGATTGTTTTGCAATGCGTCAATGCTTGAAACAGGATAGTTTGGTCGGGACGGTTTCTGCATCACGCTTTCCTTGCTCGAAGCGATAGGCGTTGCAATGTTGCATTAATTAATTTGTGCGAATACATGATGGCGATGGGCTGTTCAATAAGAACGCCTGACAAAATGACACTGAAGGCGTTGCGCCGCAGTGCCGTACAAGTCGTACTCTCCGTGGCGCGTTTTTGCATTCGTCCAAAAAAGTACACCAGCGATCAGATTACCCAATCGCGCTTTTGATGTCTTCCCCTGTTTATGGGATAAATTTCTTGTATCTGGATTAAATTGCGCGTTGCCGGATATTAGTACCGCATTCGAGAAATACTCCGACAGTAAATCGCGCCTTTTTCCGTCTGGCGGCGTTGCTGTGGGAGTATCGGCTTGCAAGCCGATACCGTTTCGCAGGCGGATCGCATGCGATCCGAAACCCCTGCTGCACCGTTGGTCGTCGTTGCCATAGCCGGCTACGCCGCGAAGCAAGTCCCCTTGCGGGATGTCGCCTCCTTCCGCCTTGCCAGTCGAAAAAAACCATCGATTTCCTTTGCCGGACTATTTCCCGAATGCGGCACTAGCGATTCCCGGCCGGCCAGACATCAGCCACGATTTCATATGAGCGAAGCCGGGCGGTGTGATCGAAGATCATTGAATTGATGATCAGCTCATTGGCTTGCGTGGTATCGATAAACGCCTGCAGTTGCTGCTTGACCATTGCAGGATCGCCGATGATCGATGCGCGCAGCGTTGCTTCAACTGAAGCTTTTTCATGCGGCTGCCACAAGCCTTCCATGCTGTCGACGGGCGGCGGCATTTGTCCCGGAATACCGCGTTGCAGATTCAGATGCATTTGTTGTTGCGACGTTGAAATATAGCGCGCTTCCTGTTCAGTGTCGGCGGCAAAGACGTTCACGCCGACCATCGCATACGGTGCGTCAAGCACGTCCGAAGGTTCAAATCGCTGGCGGTATAGCGCCAGCGCCTTCAGCATATAGGCAGGAGAAAACTGACCTGCGAATGCGAACGGCAAACCAAGATAGCCGGCCAGCTGCGCACTGAAATCGCTGGAGCCGAGTAGCCAAATCGGAATTTTCAATCCTTCGCCGGGAATGGCGCGCACCGGTGCGTCGCCGATGCGCGGCTGCAGATAGGATCGCAGTTCGGCCAGTTGCTCGGGAAATTCTTCGCCGGGATTTTGCAGATTGCGGCGCAAGGCGTGCGCGGTTGCCTGATTGGAACCCGGCGCCCGCCCCAATCCGAGGTCAATGCGTCCGGGATAAAGCGATTCCAGCGTACCGAATTGTTCGGCGATCACCAGCGGTGCATGATTCGACAGCATGATGCCGCCGGAACCGACGCGCATGGTCGAGGTACCGCCGGCGACATAGCCGATCACGACCGACGTGGCCGCACTGGCGATGCCGGGCATGCTGTGATGTTCGGCCAGCCAGTAACGGTGATAACCCCATTTTTCAGCATGTTGCGCCAAGTCGAGCGTGCGGTGCAGTGCGTCCGCGGGCGTGCCATTGACCTGAATCGGCGCCAGGTCAAGAATGGAAAACGGGATGTTAACGGAAGAGGTCAATATTTATCCTTCCGTAATTCGTGACAGCGAATTACGGTTGTTCTCACCTTCTTCCGCTTGCGGGAGAGGGCCGGGGTGAGGGATTGAGCGCTCTGACTGTCATCCATTTTGAACGCTCAATGGTCAGGTTTTCTATCGGTTGAGAGTGCCGTGATGAAATGCAATATGGTCTTCAATAAAGGTGGAAATGAAGTAATAGCCGTGATCATAGCCCGGTTGGCGACGTAGCGTGAGCGGCTGATTTGCCTGCTTGCATGCCTGTTCGAATTCATGCGGCAGCAACTGTTCCTGCAGGAATCGATCGTCCATTCCCTGATCGATCAATATCCCGTCCGGATAGGGCGTGCTGCGTTGCTTCATCAATTCGCTTGCATCGTAAGTTTTCCATACGGATTTATCGTCGCCCAGATAATGGGTAAACGCTTTTTGCCCCCATGGACAGCGGGTCGGTGATGCGACCGGCGCGAATGCGGACACTGAATTGAAACGATCCGGATGCCGAAGCGCCAACACCAGGGCACCATGGCCACCCATCGAATGGCCGAAGATGCCGGCACGTTGTCCCTCTGCGTTGAACTGGTTGCACACCAAGGCGTGCAATTCGTGTACCAAATACGATTCCATCCTGAAATGCCGGTTCCACGGCCCTTGCGTCGCATCGACATAGAACCCCGCGCCGCTGCCGAGATCCCAATCCTTGTCCGCACCTTCAATGCCGGTATTGCGCGGACTGGTATCCGGCGCGACCAGCATGATCCCGTAGCGCGCGGCCCAGCGTTGCGCGCCGGCCTTGATCATGAAGGTCTCTTCGGTACAGGTCAGGCCGGCAAGATAAAACAGTATCGGCACCATTTGCCGTTTTTCCACCGGCGGGTGAAAGACCGAAAAGCGCATCGGCAAGCCGATCACGTCCGAGTCGTGTTGATAAAACGCCTGCACGCCGCCGAAGCAGCCGTGTTCGCTGATGACCTCAAGCATGGCTACCCTTTCAGTAAACAACCACCGAGCGGATCGACTCGCCGCGCTTCATCAAATCGAAGCCTTCGTTGATCTGGTCGAGCCGCAGCGTATGTGTGATCAAGTCGTCGATATTGAGCTTGCCTTCCATGTACCAGTCGACGATTTTCGGCACATCGGTGCGGCCGCGTGCGCCGCCGAATGCCGATCCCTTCCATACGCGTCCGGTCACCAACTGGAACGGGCGCGTGCTGATCTCTTCGCCGGCTGCCGCCACGCCGATGATGATAGCCTGGCCCCAGCCCTTGTGGCAGCATTCCAGTGCCTGGCGCATGGTGGTGGTATTGCCGATGCATTCGAAACTGTAATCGGCGCCGCCATCGGTGAGCTGGACGATCGCATCGACCACGTTGTCGGTCTGGCTCGGATTGATGAAATGCGTCATGCCGAATTTGCGCGCCATGGCTTCACGCTTTGGATTCAGATCGATGCCGATGATCTTGTCCGCGCCAACCATTTTTGCCGCCTGGATCACGTTCAGCCCGATGCCGCCCAGGCCGAACACCACTACATTCGCGCCGGTCTCGACTTTTGCCGTAAACAGCACCGCGCCCACGCCGGTAGTCACGCCGCAGCCGATGTAGCACACCTTGTCGAACGGCGCGTCCGAGCGTATTTTCGCGACCGCGATTTCCGGCACCACGATATGGTTGGCGAAGGTCGATGTGCCCATGTAATGAAAGATCGGCCTGCCGTCGACCGAGAAACGGCTGGTCGCATCCGGCATCAGGCCGCGACCCTGCGTCGAGCGAATCGCCTGGCACAGATTGGTTTTTCGAGACAGGCAAAATTTGCATTGCCGGCATTCCGGGGTGTATAGCGGTATCACGTGATCGCCCTGTTTCAGCGACTTCACGTCCGGTCCTACATCGACCACGATGCCCGCGCCTTCATGTCCCAGGATCGAAGGGAATATGCCTTCCGGGTCGGCGCCGGAGAGCGTGTAGTAATCGGTATGGCAGATGCCGGTCGCCTTCATCTCGATCAGCACTTCGCCGGCCTTCGGCCCTTGCAGGTCTACTTCTTCGATTGTCAGAGGGGCACCGGCTTTCCAGGCGATTGCAGCTTTGGTTTTCATCGAGGAAACTCCATTTTATTGTTAGACAGCGGACGTGATTTGGATTGTATTTTGCTGAACAGATTCCATCTTGCCGGCCGCGCAAACCGTCATTGCCGGAATGAATTTTAAAATTTGTCCCAATGCGGCTCCGGTCCGAAATGATCCAGCAGATGGTCGATGAATGCACGCACTTTCGGCTGCATGTACCGATTCGGCAGATAGGTTGCATACAGCGATGTATCGGCGTTGGCCACGTACTCGGGAAGGATTTGCTTCAAGCGTCCGCTTTTCAGCAGCGGACCGAGGACATAGGTGGGGAACAGCACAATCCCCATGCCGTCCAAAGCCATTTGCAACAGCACTTCCGAACTGTTTACGCGGCATCTTCCGGATATCTGCAGCGTTACTTCCTTGTTCCCAACCCGATAGCGCCATCCGCTGCGCAGTGCGGGGATGCCTTGATAAACCAGGCACTGATGGTTGTTCAAGTCTTGCGGCGTGCCCGGCACGCCGTTGCGTTTCAGATATTCCGGCGAGGCACAGGTTACCCAGCGTACCGGCGCGATTTTGCGCGCCACCATGGTGGCGGTCGGGTGGTCGGTAATCCTGATTGCCAGATCGTAGCCTTCATCCACGATATCGACCACGCGATCGCTCGCATTGAGTTCCACTTCCACCTGTTCATGGCGCAGCAGAAATGTTCGCAAGGCCGGCGCCAGATGCAGCGATGCAAAAATCACCGGCGACGTGATGCGCAACACGCCACGCGGTTCGACTTGCAGCTGCGAGACGGTTTCCCCGGCGGCATCGATTTCGTGTGCAATCCGCACGCAATGTTCATAGTACGCCGCGCCGATTTCGGTGAGGCTCATCCGGCGCGTGGTCCGATGGAGCAGCCGCACGCCAAGCGCGCTCTCCAGATTGGAGACTTGTTTGCTGACCAGCGATTTGGACGTTGCCAGCACCCTCGCCGCCTCTGAAAAGCTCTTGGTTTCCACCACTTTGGCAAACGTCATCATTTCCGCAAGTCGTTCCATCGTCATCTCCAAAATTGATTGTTCTCATACAAGAACAATCATATTCCATTTTGGTGGATTGTAAATATTTGAGGACAAATCATAATGAGCTTCATGGAGGCCGACCATTAAGTGTGCCTCAGTTTCACCGGTAGAAGGAGATCGACATGCAAGCCTTTTTTAAACAGAATTTCATTTCCGATGGTCGCGCTCAGCAGCACGTATTTGCGCAGCAGTCAGCGGCAGAAATCACGCCAGGCGATGGTGCGATTCAATTGAAAAAACATCAGCACTTGCGCATGGATGACGCTTGCGGCTGGACCGTGCATGCAATGACTGGAACGGTCTGGATCACCCAGGATGGCGATGCCCGCGACATCGTGCTCGAAGCGGGCGAGTCGTTTGTTCTGGACCGCGGCCGCACTGCGATACTGTCTCCGTTAAACGAGGCGCAAGTTGCTCTTGAACGCGGATCATGCCGGAAAACTGCGCGAAATCGCACAAGAACGGCACGGATGTCATTCGCCTTCCCGGCGTTGCGTACTGTACCGGTTTGAGGCGGAGGATCTCATGGGATCCCTTCAATTTCACGCCGCCGCGACTGAAGGGGCGCTGCATTCCGGCGAGGTTCGCGATGCATGGGAATTAAAAAATGGCACGGCGATCACGCTGCGCGCAGTGCGCCCCGATGATGGTGAAAAAATGCAGGCCTTGGTGCGGGGCCTGTCGATGCAAAGCCGCTATCGACGCTTTTTCTATCCGGTTCGCGAGCTGATGCCTGCCATGCTGGCCCGCTTCACCGATGCCGATCCGATGCATGCGATCACATTGCTTGCGATGATTCAAGACAAAGGCGAGCAAATCGCGGTCGGCATGGCGCAATACGTGGCCGAACCTTATCCGCAGCGCTGTGAATTCGCGGTGGTGGTTTCCGATGCGTGGCAGCGCAGCGGTATTGCGACCCGGCTGATTCGCAATCTGATTTGCATTGCGCGAGCCGCCGGCATCGAACGTTTTGAAGGCGACGTGCTGGCCGATAACGAACCAATGCGGCAATTGCTCATCGGCATGGGCTTTACGATCGGGCCGCATCCGGATGGCGCCTCCTTGCTAAGGGCAGAAAAAGAACTTGCGGCGCCGGCATGGAAATGCTCCGAACTCGCCATGCTTGCGCTTCGCGCACGCAACCGTCAAGGAGCGGCTTCTTTCGTGTAGAAGCCGCTTCGTAAATACGGGTGCTGCGCTGATAAGCCGGCCGTTCCGAGCAGCCGAGGCTGCAAATTGATTCTCCCGGAACTTTCTGATGGATTCGGCTGTCGGCTTTATGGAGATGAAATCGAAAATTCGAAACAAGCCGAGCGTCACTCGATCTCGTCGCACCGCCAATGGGAGTCTGAATGAAAATATTACTTTGGATAATCGGGATCATTTTCCTGATCGGTCTGCTGGTGGTGTCCGGTGTGCTGAAACTGATTTTCTAAATGGAACAATCGTCTCGGACCGACACGATTGAATGTTCCGGATAAATCCCTTCCTCCCGCCTGCCGGAGAAGCGAAGATAATGCTTCGTCCGCAGCATAATAATATTGAGTGCAACCATCACAGGCGATGCTTATTCATGCCGTCGCCCGGCTACTATAACGGCCGCCACGGCTCCCCTCGCACGATTTCTCGTGCTACCCTTAAGCAATAAAAACACCGAGCCGCGAAGCCTGATTCCACGTTTATTTGCTGAACACCGAGATCGAACCGGCATCAGGAGCCTTTGCAACTCATCTGACGGATTAGCCGCAGCGATGACGGTTTCGGATGCAGCGTCGGGCATCGCGGCGATATCGCCCGGCATAGCGGGACTTCCACTTGAACCAACCGCATCGAAGCGCTTACGGTCTTCAGTAAATTTGGAATCTGCCACTTGTTATTAAGGCGGACGCAAAGGACGAATATGCAAAAATGGTTCAAGTTTCCGAAAGACGATCCCGCCCAGGCTCTGCGACTCCGGCATACGCTGATGGCAGCCGCTTCCTATATAACAATCATCGGTTTCGTAATGTATTGCGGCCAAGTCGGGCTGTCGCGGTTATCGCTAACTGCCACATGGGCGCTTGCCGGGCTCGCGCTAATGATCATTGCGCTGTTTTATCTGGCAATTTCCAGCGGCTGGAACAAGCACCTGCGCGATCCGAGCATGACCCTGGTCCAGATCGTGGCGAGCAGCGCGTGGCTGCTGCTTGTGTTGTATTACACCGAACAGATCCGCGGTGCGGTGTTGATCCTGTTTCTTAATAGTTTTATTTTCGGGATTCTGCGGCTGCGCACCGCCCAATTTCTCGGCGCCGCACTGTTTGTGCTGGCTGGTTACGGCGTTGTTATCGCGTTGCTGGCAAAGTATCATCCGCAGTCGATCGATATACGCATCGAGGTTTTGCAATGGGTGCTGCTTGCGATGGCGTTGCCGTGGTTTGCCGTGATTGGAGCGTACATCAGCAATGTTCGCAGCGCGCTGCGGCAAAAGAACCGGGATCTGGAAAAAGCGCTGGGCACGATTGAACGGCTGGCATCGCATGATGAATTGACCGGCGCTTACAGCCGGCGTTTTTTTCTGGATGCGCTGCGCCGCGAGAAGACCCGCTCCGATCGCGAACACAGGGCGTTTTGCCTGGCAATGCTTGACCTCGATTCATTCAAGGCGGTCAACGACAAGCATGGCCACATGGTGGGCGACGATGTGCTGCGCGAGTTTGCCGAAGCCGTCCAGCTCGAATTACGAGGCTCGGATTACTTCGCCCGCTACGGCGGCGAGGAATTTGCATTATTGCTGGTTGATACCGACCTGCCATACGCCAGCGCCGTACTGGAACGGATTCGTCGTCGCATCGAAACAAATTCGTTCTCGCATGTCGGACGCAAGGTGACGGTATCGTCGGGCATTGCTCAATACCGGCTGCATGAAGATTTGTCCGGCACTCTCGGCCGCGCCGATCGTGCGCTGTATTCGGCCAAGGCGGCGGGTCGGAACCGGGTCGAGCAGGCCGCTCCGTAGATTCCACCGGCCTGGCCGACTTCAACCAAAAAAAAGCGCGGCCAGGTCGCCCTGCCGCGCTATTCCGGAACTTGCCTCCGTAGCGAGGAGGCATTTACACAAGCATCAAGCCGCCAGCCGCTTCTCCAACTGGGCTTTCGCTTCTTCCAGCTCTTTCGGCAAATGGTATTTCAGCTTGTCGAACAGTTCGGCATGCAACTTGAGTTCGGCTTCCCAAGCATCTTTGTCGATCGACGTGATGCGGTCGAATTGCTGCTGGGTGAACTCGATGCCATCCCACTTCAGATCGCCGAATTCCGGCGTGGTGCCGAATACGTTTTCAACGCCATTCGCCTTGCCTTCAATGCGATCGAGCATCCACTTGAGTACGCGCATGTTATCGCCGAAACCGGGCCAGACGAACTTGCCGTTTTCATCGGTGCGGAACCAGTTCACGCAATAGATGTTCGGTTGCACTGCGCCGCTGCTCTCGATTTTCTTGCCCATATCCAGCCAATGCTGGAAATAATCGCTCATGTTGTAGCCCATGAACGGCAACATCGCGAACGGATCGCGGCGCACCACGCCTTGTTGCCCGGCCGCAGCAGCAGTGGTTTCCGAACCCATGGTCGCTGCCATGTATACGCCTTCCACCCAGTTGCGCGCCTCGGTCACCAGCGGCACGGTGGTCGAACGGCGGCCGCCGAAAATGAAGGCTGAAATCGGCACGCCGGCCGGATCGTCCCATGCCGGGTCGAGCACCGGGTTTTGTGTCGCGGATACCGTGAAACGCGCATTCGGATGCGCGGCTTTGCGGCCGGTTTCCTTGGCGATTTCCGGCGTCCAGTCCTTGCCCTGCCAATCGATCAAGTGATCCGGCGCTTGCTTGGTCATGCCTTCCCACCAGACGTCGCCGTCGTCAGTCAGCGCGACATTGGTGAAGATGGTGTTGGCGGTCAGCGACGCCATGCAGTTGGAATTGGTTGCCGTGTTGGTGCCCGGCGCCACGCCAAAGTAACCGGCTTCCGGATTGATCGCGTACAGACGGCCATCCTTGCCGGGCTTGATCCACGCGATGTCGTCGCCGATCGTGGTGACTTTCCAGCCTTCAAAAGTCTTGGGTGGAATCAGCATTGCAAAGTTGGTCTTGCCGCAGGCGGACGGGAAAGCGGCGGCGACATAATGCTTTTTGCCTTCCGGCGATTCGACGCCGAGAATCAGCATGTGTTCGGCCAGCCAGCCTTGGTCACGGCCCATCGTGGAGGCGATACGCAGCGCAAAGCATTTCTTGCCGAGCAGCGCATTGCCGCCGTAGCCGGAACCATACGACCAGATCTCGCGGGTTTCGGGATAATGGACGATGTATTTAGTTGGATTGCACGGCCATGGAACGTCTTTCTGGTTGGCCGCGAGCGGCGCGCCGACAGTGTGCACGCAGGGCACGAATTCTCCAGTGGCACCGAGCACTTCGTAGACCGCCTTGCCCATGCGGGTCATGATGCGCATGTTGACCGCCACATACGGCGAGTCGGACAGTTCAACGCCGATATGCGCGATCGGGGAGCCCAGCGGACCCATCGAAAACGGCACCACATACATGGTGCGCCCGCGCATGCAGCCGTCGAACAGATCGTGCAACGTGGTGCGCATTTTCGCCGGCGGCATCCAGTTGTTGGTCGGGCCGGCATCTTCCTGCTTTTCGGAACAGATAAAGGTACGGTCTTCGACGCGCGCCACGTCGGACGGATCGGAGCATGCAAGATAACTGTTCGGGCGCTTGGCATCGTTCAGTTTTTTCATGGTGCCGGAGGCAACCATTTCAGCGCACAGCCGATCGTATTCATCCTGCGAGCCGTCGCACCAGTAAATACGGTCCGGCTTGGTCAAGGCGGCGACTTCCGCAACCCAGTTGATGAGTTTCTGATGCTTGATGTATGTTGGAGCGTTGATTGATACAACGCCACCCATAACGGGCTGATTCATGAATACTACCTCCAATGCCAATAAAGAATTCTTGTCTCATCCCGGCACGGCAGAATCGTCGTCGGCTTGTGGCTCGCGTTTCGCAATGAGCGGCGAAACTGCGGAAATAGCGATACGGCGGTCTTGTCGAAAGGCGGGCGGCTCTCCGCCTGCAGCCCGAAATCCTTGATGACAGGCTTTGATATGGGGAAAATAGGGGAGGATTGTACACCCGACAAACATTTGCCCTCAATGCTTTACCTCAAATATCTAGTAAAAAGTAGTTGACTAATGTAGTAGGCTATTTAAGTTTGTGGCGTACGCGTTGCTTTGTTACGCATTCTTTAAAATATTTGCTCCTCCCATGAAAATTGCCATTCTCGACGATTATCAAGACTGCATTCGCCACCTTGACTGCTTCAGGTTATTGGAAGGCCACGAGGTCAAAGTGTTTACCAATAGCGCGCGCGGGATCGGGCAACTGGCAATCAGGCTGGCGCCGTTCGACGTACTTGTCCTTAACCGCGAACGTACGGCGCTGCCGCGCACGCTCTTGAACAAGCTTCCCAACCTGAAACTGATTTCACAGACCGGAAAAATCAGCGGTCACATCGATGTGACCGCTGCGGTTGCAAGAGGTATTACGATTGCCGAAGGCGCAGGCGACCCCACCGCGCCGGCCGAGCTGACATGGGCGCTGATCATGGCCGCCAGCCGCAAGCTGCCGCAATATCTGGCGAACTTGAAAGACGGGTTATGGCAAACCGTGTCGACGTCGCCCGAACACAACACGCTCGGTACGGTGCTGAAGGAAAAGACGTTGGGCATCTGGGGTTATGGACGAATCGGACGCATTGTCGCCGGATATGGCAATGCGTTCGGCATGCGCGTCGTGATCTGGGGCAGCGATGCCAGCCGCGCCGCGGCGGTTTGTGACGGATATCGAGCGGCAGCTACAAAAGAAGCTTTTTTCGCTGAATCCGACATCATTTCCATGCATCTTCGCCTAACCGGCGACACCAGGCATATCGTCGGCCGCGCTGACCTCGACCGAATGAAGCCGACCGCGCTCTTCGTCAATACAAGCCGTGCCGAACTGCTCGAAAACGGCGCACTGGAAGGCGCGTTACGCCAAGGTCGTCCTGGCGGCGCGGCGCTGGATGTTTTTGAAACCGAGCCCTTGCCGCCGGACTCACCACTGCTGCGCATGCCAAACGTGCTCGCTTCACCGCATCTGGGTTATGTCGAACGTCACAGCTACGAAATGCATTTTCGTGCCGCTTTCCAGAATGTGATCGATTTTGCGAACGGCGATCCGAAGAACATGCCGGATTCGGTTTCGCAAAATACTTAGCCGTCCAGGCAAAACTTCCGCGTGCGGCAAGGCGCCGATCCGTATCGCCGGCAGAGTCAAAATCATTTCGCTACACTGGTGGAAATTTCGAATCGAGCCTAATGAAAACAAATCTGTGGTCCCTCACCCTGGGCAACTTTGCCATCGGCACCGGCGCAATGATCATTCCGGGCATGTTGAACGAACTGACCACGGATCTGGCGGCTACGCCTGCGGAAATCGGCGTGATTATTTCCGCGTTCGCCATGACGATATGTTTCGGCGGGCCGTTTTTTGCGAGCTGGACCAGCAAGCTTGAGCGCCGCAAACTGTTGACCGGCGCGCTGATTTTGTATGCACTTACCCATTTTCTTGCGGCGCTTGCGCTCGGCTATGGCATGCTGCTTGCCGTCAGAATCATCACCGCCATCGGCGCCGGACTATTTACCGCGCAAGCGGCTGCAACCGCCAGCGTGATCGTGCCGCCCGAGCAGCGCGGAAAGGCAATCGGCATGGCTTTTCTCGGCTGGTCGCTGGCGGCTGTGTTCGGCATGCCGCTCGGAGCTTACTTAGGTGCGGAAATCGGGTGGCGCCTGACGATCGCGCTGGTCGGCGTACTGTCTGCCGCCAGTGCGGCTTGGGTCTGGTTCCAGATTCCGCCCAAAATCTTCGTGGCGCCGATGGATCGCGCCGCATGGAAATCATTGTTTGCCAACAAGCCGCTGCTGGTTGCGATTTCCGTGACGGCGGTCAGCGCCGCCGGCCAGTTCAGCGTTTTCACCTATATGGCCGTGATCCTGAAGGACTCGATCGGCGCGACACCGGGAACGATCAGCATGATGTTTCTGCTGTTCGGTGTCAGCGCCGTCGCCGGAACAATTATCGGCGCCCGGGTAATGGACCGTTACGGCGCCGCTCAGGTTGGTTTGGTCTCGATGGCATGCATGGCGCTCGCGCTCGCGCTTTGGCCGTTGACACGCGGCTCGCTGACATTGACTGTCGGGTTATTGCTGTTGTGGGGTTTAGGCGGCTTTTCATTCAACGGTGCGCAACAGGTGCGCCTGGTGAATTTGGCCCCACATCTGGCATCCGCATCGGTCGCGCTGAATTCGTCGGCGCTGTATATGGGGCAGGCATTCGGCGCCCTGACCGGAGGGTTCATCATCACCGCATACAGCATGGAAGCCTTGTCGATTGTCGGCGCGGTGCTGATGCTGGCCGCAATGGCGATGTCCAAGGCTGCGGTTGGCATGGCCTGCAGGCAGGCGCCGGCACGCGTCGCATGAAAGTATCAAGCGTCAATGATGGTGCAAAGCGGCGCGACCGGATTCTATCCGCGCGTGATCCAGGAAGGCATTTTGCAGGCGGGTGATGCAATCAACTTGATTCCCGGGCCGCGCGAAGTATCGATTGCGCACATCAACGACTGGCGTCGAAAGGGGCGTCAGCACGATCTGTTCTGACGACCAGATCGGTCCGGGCCGTGTTCCACAAGCGTGCCCAGCCCGGCGGCCATGGTAGCGGCGGACCCGCATAATCGGGTACCCCGCGCCGCACCGAGATGATCGGCAGGCTCGCCGGCTGCGGACCGTCGCGATGATCCCATCCGAGGCTGAAAGCATAATCCGGCAACAGCGCGGCGCAGACTTCCTCAAACCAGGCGGTATGGTCTTCATCGCGGCCCAGCGCCTGCGCCAATCCCTGCGGATCGAACTTTGCCAGCGTGCTTGCCAATTCTTCGGCGCCGGCGCCGGGCGCATCGCCCCATCCCATGACCGGATTGAGGTTGTAATCGGCGCCCGAACCGTACCAGCCTTCGCGCCAGGCGCGCTGCATCCAGCTGCGCGGCCCGGTAAACAAATGCCAGCGCCAATGCAGGCCGGACGGTTTGGGCCAGCTGTACAAGTAAAGTCGTTGGTAACCCGCACGATGCAATTCCCTTACCATCGCCATCAGCCGCGCATGCGGCATGCGGGCCGGCGGCGCAATGCGGAACAGAATCGGTTCGCCGTCCGCATGCTGGACCTGATCCGAAGACAGGTTCAGGTCCAGCGCGCGTCCTTCGCTGCCGAAACGCGCGGAGATCCAGCCGGTGAGCAAATTGACGGACGTGATCACGCCGTAACCGCGGTAGCGGTGAAAAATGACAGTGCCGGGAGCAACAGGTTTCATCGATCGGTAAAGTACGAAATCAGGAAAATCAGAATATTAGTGTAGCGGGATTCGGCGATGGATTGGCGATCATTTTGTTGTCAAATGTTGACCGCCATGCCCGTTGGATCGCGGCGATCAGATATAAATTCCACAACTGTGGAAAAATATTTGCAAGCTTGACGAAATGGCAGCAGATCGCCGCACCGAGCCGGAGACGGAAAGTTTTCATCGCAGCTTCGGTTTATGATGGCGCATCCAGGTCAATCAAACTCCGATATCCGCTATGACTCTTCGCATTCTCGCCACCGGCGGCACCTTCGACAAGCACTATGATGAAATTACGGGCAAGCTGGTGTTCGGCGACAGCACGCTGCCGGCAATCATCGAACGCGCGCGCATCACGGTACCGGCCGTATTGGAGCAATTGCCTTTCATGGATTCGCTCGAAATGCAAAACACCGACCGGCAGCGCATCGAGGCGGCTTGCACGCAAGCCGCCGAGCAGTGCATCGTGATCATTCACGGCACCGACACGATGCGTGAAACCGCTGAAGTGCTCGCTCAGGCCGGGCTAGCCAAGACCATCGTGCTTACCGGCTCCATGATTCCTTATGAAATCGCCGGCTCGGATGCTTTGTTCAATTTCGGATTTGCATTTGGCGTCGTGCAGGCTTTGCCGAACGGCGTATATATCGCGATGAACGGGCAAGTGTTTGAGTGGGACAAGGTGAAAAAAAACCGCCAGGCTGGCATATTCGAACGGTGCTGATTTCCGCCGGCAACAATATCCGCGCCCAACCCGGTCTTGCACCGATCCGTTGCGCTTGAACATCGCGCACCCTTTCACCCTGAAATGCTGACGCTCTCAATTTTGTCAGTCCGATATTGATATATCTCGACCCCGCGCCACTCGATCTGCACCACAATTTGAAACCGAATGTAAAACCTGGTGCCGTATGCGCTGCTTGCGCATACGGTTGCAATTTGCGGACAGGTATTGCCGCCGCGGGGCGATCAGGTCCTTACGACCGCGTGGGCGCCATCTGATTGCGCCGGATCATTTCATGTCGTTTGAAAGGATGCCTTATGCAAGGCCCGGATCGTTTGGCACCCAAAGTCGTCGCCTTGTTTGCCGCGATATTGCTGACCGCATGCGGTGGCGGGGGCGGAGACTCCGCAAACGCACCCACGTCAGTTGCGCCGTCATCCCAGCCACTATCACTTTCGCAAGAACCGAATGCGCCGCAAGCCTCCGGTGATACGTCGACCGACGGCTTTAACTGGTTCAATTTCCGCCGCAGGCAAATGGGCTTGCCTGAAGTGGCGCGCAGCCGCATCATCGATACCGCGGCACAAGGGCATTCCGATTATCAGAAACTCAACGATACCATTACGCATACGCAGATTGTCGGCAAGCCCGGCTTCACCGGCATTGAGCCGTTGGATCGATTGAACGCGGCGGGTTACGTATTCGACCAGAGCCGGTACGGCTATGGCGAAGTGATCGCCGCCATTGGCGGCATCTCCGGATTCTTTGCCGCGCAAGGATTGATCGATGCGATATATCATCGCTTCGTCATTTTTGAACCGATATTCAAAGAGGCGGGTACCGGCACCGGCACGGTGCCGGACGGGTACACGTACTTCACGGCCAAATTCGCGGCGAACGGTCTCGGTGCCGGTCTCGGTCAAGGCAAAGTGGCTTTGTATCCGTTTGCGGATCAGCGGAACGTACCGGTGATATTTTATAGCGACAGGGAAGAACCCGACCCGGTACCGGACCGAAACGAAGTCGGCTATCCAATCAGTGTGCATGCCGATGGCACCGCTGCGGTAACCGTGCAAAGCTTTACCGTGCAGCCGCGTGGCGGAGCGCCGTTATCGGCGCGTTTGCTGGCGGCTGCCACGGATACCGAAACGTCGGCATCCGTGGCAGCCATCGTGCCATATGCCGTACTGTCGGCAGGCACCACTTACGAGGTTCAATTTGCCGGCAGCGTCGACGGGGCGCCCGTCAATCGCTCGTGGTCCTTCACGACGCAATAACCGCAGGCGCATCGGATTTGATCGTCATCGTAAATAATGCTCGTCGGGTGAAATCGATCTGCCGGCGTTTCGATCATACGGCATGTCATGTCCGGACAAGTAAAGCGCAACTGCATTCATCCACCGATTCGTCGGAGCCGGGTTTGCATATGACGTTGGAAGCAATATCGACAAACCGAGTGCGATGATCCACCGATTCAAGTGCGGCCTCGGAAATCCGCGCGAGATCCAGATAAAGCCGAGACTGACCACGCCGCCCAATGCGCATCCGGCAACAACCTCCGACACGGAGTGAACATTCAACACAACGCGTGACACACCCACCAGCACACCGAGCGAGATGCCGAGCAAGACGCCCGATGCCCTGACAAGGGTTGGCGACCTTTGCAACGTCAGATAAAAAATCACCGGAAAGACGGCGGTCGCGCGCATCGCATGTCCGCTCATCCCCATGAAATCGATGGCGCTGATGCCGATGCCCCATCCGATAAAGGCAATCTTGGTCGCCACCACGACAGCAAGTCCGAATATCAACAACAGACACCACCAGATCGCCATGCGCCATGCGCGTCCGGTGATCAGCCAGACAGCGATTGTTGCAGCGGCCGGGAGTGTAACGGCAGTGTCTGCAACACTGGTGATTTGCATCCATGGAATCATAAAAGTGCCAACGCCGGAGTTACACGGATCAGTGATAGAGAAATCGGAAACGGTGCAATTGTCGAGAAAAATTCCTCATTGCGATTGAATGAACAGCTAAACAATAGTTGGTTGAATTGTCGCGCGCTTCGATTTTATTTGAATTTCCTAACTTCAATTGGATTGATTGCCATCGTGCGGGTTCCCGAATTTGATGTAAACGAATCGCATGAAGAATATGTTGGCAATCGATACAAAGAAGCATGGCTGTAAAGCGCTTCGGTTCTAAAATACCAATGCCGTATGCTTCTCGAATACTCGCGGACGTCAAGCCATCATCGAGCAAATAACTCCTGCTTTGAAATGTCATGAATCGAAAAATTATTTTTACCGCGTTTTTCACAATGTTTCTATTGGCATGGAAGCCATTCGCCACTGCCGCTGAAATTCGGCAGGCCCTGTTGGGCGATTCCGCGCCGCCTGAGGTGCCGGCGCGTTCAATCGTGATCAAGCCCGACACCCGATATGTGCACGTGGAAGGCGGCGAAATCATCAGGTTCGTGGTGGACGATAAAACGTTCAGCTGGGATTTCAACGGGCCGCTTTTCGTTTCATCATTTGATCTGCGGCGGGTGGCGCCGACCGGCGTTCTCGATCATGAAGTCAGAGTCATCATCGCCCCGAATCCGCGATACATGAGTCCGTAACAGATCGAGTGGCAAGCACGCATAAGCAATCGTCGTCGATCGAATATGTCATGGTGATTGATTTGGTGTTTTATTGTTGCTACGACTTGTAGCCGGCAATAAAAAACCCGTGCACCTTTCGGTGACGGGTTAATCCTACCTTTTTCAAGGAGGGAGGAGACGGTTCCATTAAACTCCACGATCGCCATATGCGCCATGCCATATTTATGGGATTCATTTGCGGAATTTGCATTTTCGCAACAGATAATTCCTTGCCCGGAAACCGAACGTAATCGAAGGCTCGCGTCAATTCGTTCACGCAAAATTAAAGCAAGGCACAGGCATGCTAGCCAACAAACCAATAAAAAAGCCCGCAATCTTTACGATGCGGGCTTTCCGTCTCCTACTGTCTCCTCGAAGGGCGAATTATATTGTCGCTTTCGTAGTGTAAATAGGGAGTAAGCAACGCTATTGATATTGCTCAAGCTTTAATGTCCGATAGCTCTTGAATTTTTACGGGCCATAAAGAACATGTCTGTGTATTAAGATCTTGGAAATTTGATAAATCTCAAATTCCCCAACTGGGCAGCTATTAAACTTGATTTTAGGAAAGCCTGCGTGTCGGAAGAGTGCCAAGTTTCGAGTATTGCCACTATTCCACGGTTTATTCGATGGTCGAACTCTCATCATCCAATAGTTGGCAAACATTGATCTGATTATCTTCGATGTCGAAAATTCATACCCACTATGACAACCTGAAAGTCGCGCGCAACGCGCCGCCGGAAGTCATTCGTGCGGCTTACAAAACGCTATCGCAGAAATTTCACCCAGATCGCAATCCCGAAAAGCCGAATGCCACCCGTAATTTCCAGCTTATCAATCAGGCATACGAAGTCTTATCGAACTCGACAAAGCGCAGAGCGCACGATGACTGGATTGCCGTGGAAGAAGCGAAACTGCAAGCGATCCACACGTCGCAGGTAGACGTGAATCTATTCGCAGCCGTCCGGCGGCGGGCATCCAGTGCCATATCCCATTCCACGGCTTTCCACGCTTGGAAAATGCGTAATCGTGAATCCGGATTCCACGCCTTTCCAATGCCCCGAAAAGAATGGTTGAGCCTTAACAATCTCTTCAAATGCTTCTTTTGGCTACTGCTGCCAACCTTGATTCTTTTGATTGCCGTTGCTGCCTAAAAACAGGTAGCGGCTACCGAGTAGCCATGGCATTGCTTGCTTCTTGCAGCAACACGGCAGAGTTCTATTTTTTTATGGCAGGAATATATTCAAGCCTTTATAGAGACCGCATTGTTTCTAAAAACCTCAGGAACTGAAACGATGCATAATAGGCCCATATCGCAATAATTTCCCTGTACCTGGGCGCTGCAATCCAGGGTTCCGGGTTAAGCTGCACCATGAAATCAACCAATTCGATCGACGTGCTACGTCGGGAAATCACCACACTGACCGATGTCGCGTCCATTCGGGCCCAAATACTTGAGCTCCTTCTTCAAAGCCTTAAGGCACGAAAAAATTCATTTGGGGAATGGGAGAAGGTGTATTTCAGCAATGCCATTACTGCATTGACACTAAACATTCACGCGGACAAGCAACCGTCTCATGCATGGCTGGAGCTTTGTTTGACCGATCTGGAAAAAGCAACTTCACCGCCACAGTCGCGTGATCCGGAATACCGCTCTCCGGACGGTAGCGTGCGAAATGCCAAGCACGAACAACTGATGGACGCAGTGGATTGTCTTCGCCGAGAGATCAATGCGGAAGCTTTGTCAAATACTAAAGCAGCGTAGTCGAATTATCTGGCTAATGCTTTGCGTCGTCGTGCCGTTCAACTCTCTGAATGCAGCCGAGATGTATCGGTGGGTCGATGAAAATGGCCGCACTCAATTCTCGGACATCGTGCCCGAGAAGTACAAAAAGACGGCCAAGCGGATCGATTCCGGCAAATACGAATTGACCGAAGAGCAGCGTAAAGAAGCTGAGTCACGCATGGCGAAAGAAAAAGCTGCCGCGGCACCAACCCAAGCTGCCACCACCGAACAGACGTCCACCTTGTCCGGGCAAAACGTTCCACCGCAGCCCGACGGCACCGACTGTGCAACGCAGTACCGCTTGTATCATGAAAGCCTACAATGCTATGGCCCCTATCGGAATGCGAATGGCTCGATAAAAGTGGAGGCCCATGAGAAATGTATCCCGGTTATGGACCCAAATCGAAAGTGCGGACCGCCCAAAAGTGATGAGCAATAGGGCAGACCTCAACAAGAATAGAATGGTCTGCGCCCTATCGCTGCTCGCGGTGCTCTTCGCATTTCCAGCCGCCGCACAGTCCACAAAACTGCCTGATGCCAGCCGCACGGTATATAAATGCAAGATCGATGGGAAGGTGAGTTATTCAGATGCACCCTGTCTCGGCGCCGAACGCATCGACATAGAACCAACGCGCGGGATGAACAAATCGACCGGCAGAGAACTGACGGGCTCGGACGTGAGTCGCGAACGGCATCGAGAGATGATGTCCGACGCACTGAAGCCATTGACAGGAATGAGCGCGCAGCAATTCAATACACAATCGCGACGAATGAAATTACCCGCAGGCGCCAGGTCGGAGTGCACCACGCTTGACGGACGCATTTCCGACAGCGAGGCGCGCGAGCGCGCTGCCACAACTGACACTAAGCCCGCTGTTGAACGCAACCTCCTGGAGTTTCGCAAACGGTATCAAGAGCTGGGATGCTGAGTAAGATGTGTGGCCATCCGCTTCCGTCGAGAGGATTTCGTAGGACCTCGTCGATCGCTCAGGTTGAACATAAGTCACCACTACAATTTCAATGGAGAATATTCCCATGGGTCTTTTTGATGGAATGCTGGGAAATGCATCGAAGATCGACGCCGCCAAGATTCAACAGGAGTTCAGTCGCGTCCTTGCCGAAGGTGAACAGGTGGAACATGCGTATCAGCTCATCCGTGATTACTTCGTGTTCACGAACAAGCGTCTCGTACTGGTGGACAAACAAGGTATTACCGGCAGCAAGGTGGAATACCACTCGATTCCCTACAAGAGTATTACGCACTTCAGTGTAGAAACGGGTGGACACTTCGATCTCGATGCCGAACTGAAGATCTGGATTTCAGGAACCGCCGTCCCTATTCAGAAACAGTTCAACAAGAAGCTGAGCATCTATGAGGTGCAAAGTGTTCTTGCGAGCTATGTCTTGCGATGAATGGCAACCTAAACTATTCCGTAAATGATGATGCGCACGTCGCTTTCTTCATTCGTAGGCTTTTGCCATGCTCGTAGCACAGCTTTCCGGCCTTCACGTTCGACCCAGGTTCGTCGGCGGGCAGGCACCGTTGTCTGCGCATGTCCCGGCACCGCAACAGAAATTGCATTACAACTCAGTTCGGACGCTTGGCGACATACTATTTGCCAATACAGAACCGGCTGAAAATCACACCCAGTAAATCATCGGACGTGAACTCGCCGGTAATGCTGTTCAGGCGTTCTTGCGTCAATCGCAGCTCTTCCGCAAACAGGTCAAGCGCCTGATCGCTTTGCGCCGCCAGTTGTGCAGCGACATCGAGATGCGAACGTGCCGCCTTCAATGCGATCAAGTGCCGCTCGCGCGCCAGGTACAGCGACTCCCCGGTCTGCTGCCAGCCGGCGATACGCAGCAATTCCGCACGCAGCAGGTCGATGCCCAGTCTATCGGTCGCCGATAGATAGACATGCGTCGCGTCCTGCATCCTGTCGACCGCCGGTTTGTGGCCCGACAGGTCGATCTTGTTCCAGACGCGCACCACCGGCGCATTCAACGGGAAGCGTGCGACGATGCTTTCATCGGCTCGCGTCGGACCGCGGCTCGCGTCCAGCATATGCAAAATGACATCCGCTTTGTCTACCGCGGCCCAGGTGCGTTCGATACCGATACGTTCTACCTCGTCGTTGGCATCGCTCACGTCGCGAATGCCGGCAGTATCGATGATATTGATCGGAATGCCTTCGATCTGGATCGTTTCGGTGACCTTGTCGCGCGTGGTGCCGGCGATCGGCGTGACAATCGCCACGTCGGCGCCGGCCAGTGCATTCAATAACGACGACTTTCCGACATTCGGCTGGCCGGCCAGCACGACATTCAATCCATCGCGCAGCAAGGCGCCCTGTGCTGCCTGGTTGAACACATGGTCGAGCGTTTCGCGGATGCGCGTCAGCTGCCCGCGCGCATCGGATTTTTCAAGGAAGTCGATCTCCTCTTCCGGAAAATCAAGCGTGGCTTCGACCAGCATGCGCAAATGGATGACTTGGGAAACCAGCTCATGGATCGCTTTGGAAAATACGCCGGACAAGGATTGCGATGCCGATTTCGCCGCAGCTTCGGTCGACGCATCGATCAGGTCGGCCACCGCCTCGGCTTGCGCCAGGTCGAGCTTGTCGTTCAGGAATGCGCGATGCGTGAACTCGCCGGGCTGCGCCAGACGCACACCGACCTCGTGCCCGGCTTCAAGGCAACGCGTCAGCAGCATTTGCAGAACTACCGGCCCTCCGTGGCCCTGCAACTCAAGCACGTCTTCGCCGGTATAGGAATGCGGCGCGTTGAAGTAAAGCGCGATGCCCTTGTCGATTGCACTGCCGTCCGAGCCGATGAAATCGACATAAGTCGCATGGCGCGGTTGCAGTTGCGCCCGGCCGCACACCGCCTGAATGACGGACGCCAGATTTTTACCGGAGAGGCGGACTACGCCGATGCCGCCGCGCCCCGGTGCGGTGGCAATTGCGGCGATGGGGGAAGAGTCGAAGTTCATGAATCAATTCTAAGTTCGTTACGATTTTGCAGGCAACAAAAAAGCCCGTGAACTTTCGCGCACGGGCTTTTCTGTTGCGCAGGTGATGCAGGCAATTTACGCCGGCTTGCCCGCTTCAATTTTTTTGGTGATCACCCATTGTTGTGCAATCGACAGGATGTTGTTGACTACCCAATACAACACCAGGCCCGATGGGAAGAAGAAGAACATCACCGAGAATGCGATCGGCATGAACATCATGATCTTTGCCTGGATCGGATCCGGCGGCGTCGGGTTCAACTTGGTCTGGATGAACATCGAGACCGCCATCACCACCGGCAGGATGTACCATGGGTCGGGCGATGCCAGATCCTGGATCCAGCCGAGCCACGGCGCGTTGCGCATTTCAACGCTGGCCAGCAATACCCAGTACAGCGCGATGAATACCGGGATCTGCACCACGATCGGCAGGCAGCCGCCCAGCGGATTGATCTTCTCGGTCTTGTACAACTCCATCATGGCTTGATTCATCTTTTGCGGATCGCCCTTGTGGCGCTCGCGAATCGTGGTCATTTTTGGCGTGACCTGCTTCATCTTGGCCATGCTGCGATAGCTGGCGGCCGACAACGGGAAAAACGCCAGCTTGATCATGATGGTCAGCACGATGATGGTCCAGCCCCAGTTGCCGATCACTTTATGAATTTGATCCATCAGCCAGAACACCGGTTTGGCTATGATCGTCAGCCAGCCATAGTCCTTGACCAGATCGAAGCTTTCCGCGAATTTTTCCATCTGCGTCGATTCTTGCGGACCGGAAAACAGTTTCACCGCCATCGATGCGGTGGCGCCGGGTGCGATCGTGCCCATCGGGAGGATGCTGCCGACCGCATAAAGATTGGCGTCGATCTTCTTGGTGAATACTTCACGCGGTGTATTTGCCGGCGGCAGGAACGCCGAAACGAAATAGTGCTGAACCATCGCGATCCAGCCGCTGTCGGACTTGGTCACATGGTCGATCTTGCCTTTTTCGATCGTCTCGAAATCGACCTTCTGGTATTTTTCCTGCTCGGTAAATACGGCCGGGCCGGTGAACGTGCTGTAGAACATCGACTCGCCGGGCAGCTTGTTTCCGTCGCGTACCAGTTGCGTATACAGCGACGGTGCGATCGGTTCGCCGGTCGCATTGGTCACGTCGTGCTTGATATCGATGATGTAATTGCCGCGTTCGAAGGTATAGGTCTTGGTCAGCTTCACACCGTTTTGCTCGGACTCCATTACCAACTGGATTTGCTTGGCGCCGTCGAGTGCGCGCGGACCGGGTTTGGCGACGAAAGGCGATTTATGGTTCGGGAACGGGCCGCCGATCAAGCCGGTCTGTCCAAGATAAGTCCGGTTTGCGCTGGCATCGAACAGTACGACGTTCTCCGACGGCTTGTCGGTCACATGATGCTTCAGCAATTCCAGGTGCTTCAGTTCGCCGCCGATGGTATTGATCTCGGCCTTGATGACATCGGTCGTGATGGTGACGGTTTCACTTTGCGCTTGTGCCGGACCGGCCGGAACCGCGGCTGCTGTCGCGGCGGGATTGACCGGAGTCGCGGCCTGCGGGATGTCCGCGCGGCTCGCGGGCGTGCCGTCCGCATTTGCAGCCGGCTTGGCTTCCTGCGTCGGCGTCGGGAAGAACATCGAAGGCTGGCCGGTATGGCGCATCCAGTTGTCCCACAGGAGCAACAGCGACATCGAGAACACAACCCACAGGACGGTACGTTGGATATCCATAAGCGTTTAATAAATAATCAGGTCAGGAGTGGCCGCAACCGCGAGCGGTTGTAGAAGGGTTTTTTGCAGATTTTGGCGGCACCGGATCGACGCCGCCCGCATGAAAAGGATGGCATTTGCACAGCCGTACGGCGGTCAGCCCGCAGCCCTTGAGTGCTCCATGCTCGCGAATCGCCTCGACTGCATATTCGGAGCAGCTCGGGTAAAAACGGCAATTCTGTCCCAGAAACGGGCTGATGCATAACTGATAAGTGCGCAACAGAATCAATAGCAGCTTTTTCATGAAGCCTCCGGCAAACGTTGCGATGCAAATAATTGCATCAATTCCGTCCGCAATTGCGCTTTCAATCCAGCCGACGTGGCTGACTCGCGTTTTGTATTGACCGGTCGGGACAAGCGCACGATACAGTCGATCGGCGGCAATGCCGTTTGCCGGAACAATTCACGCGCAACGCGCTTGATTGTATTGCGAGTCACGGCGCGCGGCGCGAATCGCTTGGCTGCAACCACGCCCAAACGGGCGTGCGGCAATTCATTGGTTCGTATAAACAGCACGAAATGCGCAGTTCGAACTGTCGGCCGCAAACGAAAAACGGATGAAAATTCATCCGTTTTAACGATTCGCCGATCGCGAGCATAATCCAGTGAACGATCGCCGGTCACACCAGCAGCAAACAGTGTAACCGGGCTTAAGCGGCAAGGCGCTTGCGGCCCTTGGCGCGACGTGCGTTGAGTACGGCGCGGCCGCCGCGAGTCGCCATGCGTGCGCGGAAACCATGAGTGCGCTTGCGGCGAACGACGGAAGGTTGGTAAGTACGTTTCATTATTGGTCTCGCTAATCAGCAGAAAATGCAGCAGAAAAAAATCGGATCATCACGCGCTTGCTTGACGCCATTGAACCAGGCAGATGCCGGGAAGACCGCGGCATAACATGGCAATTCAACGAGCGGTGAACCCGTGATTAGACAGCATTTTCCGCTTGTTTGTCAATCACTTAGCGTGATTTGCCCAGGCTTGGGACACAATGCCCCGGCATAAAATAACCGTCCCGCCTGTGGATAACTTGCCTCGTCAGGAGTAGAATAGCGGTAATGCGCAGTGCCCCCTTCTGCATCAAAAACAATCGAATCAGGAACAAGCCGGT
This sequence comes from Burkholderiales bacterium RIFCSPLOWO2_02_FULL_57_36, assembly GCA_001770855.1. Classification (GTDB taxonomy): domain Bacteria; phylum Pseudomonadota; class Gammaproteobacteria; order Burkholderiales; family Burkholderiaceae_D; genus MESE01. The sequence continues at coordinate 11,083 of MESE01000147.1, read as the reverse complement.
ACCGCCCCCGCATTCTTTCAATTAGAGATTAATGGAAAATTTTTGGCAGAGCTGTTCCGCACAGTTGGAACAAGAATTGACGCCGCAACAGTTCAGCGCGTGGATCAAACCGCTGGCGCCGCTCGACTACGAAGAGGGCCGGCTACGGATTGCCGCGCCGAATCGTTTCAAGCTGGATTGGGTCAAGACACAATTTGCCAGCCGCATCACGACCATAGCATCTCAATTCTGGGAGGCCCCGGTCGATGTGCAGTTCGTGCTCGATCCGCGCATCAATAACAAGAAACCTTCCACCGGCATGCCGATGGCAACCAGTCTGCCGGAGTCCGGCATCGGGCATGCCGTGAATGGCGCGAATGGCATGGACCGGATGCCGGAAATTGCAATAGAGGCAACCCCGCGCCGCGATCAAAGCCGCCTTAATGCGGCCCTGACCTTCGACAGTTTTGTTACCGGCAAAGCCAACCAGTTGGCGCGCGCAGCAGCGATCCAGGTCGCCAACAATCCGGGCATTTCCTATAATCCACTGTTCCTTTATGGCGGTGTCGGCCTCGGTAAAACCCATTTGATCCATGCGATCGGCAATCAGGTCCTGGCCGACAATCCGAACATAAAAATACGCTACATCCACGCAGAACAGTATGTTCGCGACGTAGTGACTGCTTACCAACGCAAGGGTTTTGACGACTTCAAGCGGTATTACCATTCGCTTGATTTGTTGCTGATCGACGATATCCAGTTCTTTGGCGGCAAGAGCCGCACGCAAGAAGAATTCTTTTATGCATTCGAAGCGCTGATTGCGGCAAAGAAACAAATCATCATCACCAGCGATACCTATCCAAAGGAAATCACCGGCATGGATGACCGGCTGATTTCCCGTTTCGACTCCGGGTTGACGGTTGCCGTCGAGCCGCCCGAGCTGGAAATGCGGGTCGCGATTTTGCTGAAAAAAGCGCTCCAGGAAGGTGCATCGCTGTCCGACGACGTCGCGTTTTTTGTCGCCAAACACTTGCGTTCGAACGTGCGCGAGCTTGAAGGTGCGCTGCGCAAGATCCTCGCGTACTCGCGTTTTCATGGAAAAGACATCACGATTGACGTGGTAAAAGATGCGTTGCGGGATTTGCTGTCAGTCCAGAACCGGCAGATTTCCGTTGAAAATATCCAGAAAACGGTCGCCGATTTTTTCAATATCAAGGTCGCCGACATGTATTCCAAGAAGCGGCCGGCCAATATTGCGCGGCCGCGGCAGATCGCGATGTACCTCGCCAAAGAGCTCACGCAAAAGAGTTTGCCCGAAATCGGCGAGCTGTTTGGCGGGCGGGATCACACCACCGTCTTGCATGCGGTGCGCAAAATCGGCGCCGATCGCAACAAGAATGCGGAATGCAATCACGAGTTGCATGTGCTGGAACAAACGTTAAAAGGTTAATCGCCGTGCTGCCTATGCAGCTGTGGATAACTTTTTAATAAAGCTTTGCAGATGGCTGATCGCGGGCTCAACCTGCGGACCGATTGAATAAGGCAGTAATTAAAAGGAGGTCTTATTTAGATGGTAAAAAGAGGCAATCACTTGGCATTTTTTGTCGCAGGCTGGCATAAAATGACAATTGTTAATTAATTAAAAACAAGGAACTAACCATGCAATTGGTGAAAACCCACAGAGATACCCTTCTCCGGCCACTGCAAATAGTGAGCGGTATTGTCGAGCGTCGGCACACATTGCCGATTCTGGCCAATATCCTCATTCGCAAGGACGGCGAAAAAGTATCCTTCCTTTCGACCGACATCGAAGTACAGATCACCACGCATGCCAAAGTCGGCAGCGGCAGCGATGTTGCGGCCACCACGGTCGCCGCCCGCAAGCTGCTCGATATCCTGCGTGCATTGCCGGAAGGCGACGACGTGTCGCTGTCGTTGACCAACAAGCGCATGACCGTTCAATCCGGCAAATCGCGCTTCGCCTTGCAAACCCTGTCCGCGGAAGAATTTCCAACGGTGGCGCAGGCCGAGCACTACAACGCCAAGGTCACGCTGCCGCAAAAAACGCTGAAGCACCTATTCAATATGGTGCACTTCGCGATGGCGCAGCAAGACATCCGTTATTACCTGAACGGCTTGTTGCTGGTGGTTGATGGCAAAAACGTGATTGCGGTGGCGACCGACGGTCACCGTCTGGCATTTTGCCAAGTCGAAACCGACCAGAATTTTCCGCGCCAGGAAGTCATCATTCCGCGCAAGACCATCCTGGAACTGCAGCGCCTGCTCGACGAAAGCGACGAGTTGGTCCAGCTTGAAGTCGCCAACAACCAGGTCAAGCTGACGTTCGCCGATATCGAACTGATTTCCAAGCTGGTCGAAGGCAAGTTCCCCGACTACACGCGCGTGGTGCCCAAGGGTTACAAGAACAATTTCACGATCGGCCGCGATCAGTTGCTGCGCTCATTGCAGCGCGCCGCGATCATGACATCGGACAAGTTCAAGGGCGTGCGCTGCATCGTCAGCCCTGGCAGCATGAAGATCAGCTCGACCAATGCCGACCAGGAAGAAGCAGTCGAAGAAATGGAAATCGATTACGGCGGCGACAGCGTCGATATCGGTTTCAACGTGACTTATTTGCTGGATGTTTTAAATAACCTGAAGTGCGACAGCGTCAACATCGCACTCGGCGACGCCAATTCATCGGCGCTGATTACGGTACCCGACAATGCCGATTTCAAGTATGTCGTGATGCCGATGCGCATTTGATTTGGTAAATAAACAAAGTGTGCAAGGGGGCCGAGAGGGCCCCTTTGCCACTTTTTAGAAATCCTGTTTTTAGTCATTTCAGTCCCTTCCCCATTTAAGGGGGAAGGTCAGGGCGCCCTTGGGGCGTAGGAGGGGTAGAGAGCTTGCAAAACCACCGTCGTGGCGATGCGAACGCTCTACCCTCTCCCTCCCTTGCAGGGCGCGTCTGCGCTGTTAGGCGCAGACCGTTCTGCAGGCGTGGAGCAATGCTCCACGAAACCCCTGCATCACCCCTCTCCCTGCAAGGGAGAGGAAATGAAAAGCAGCAAGCGCTATAGCTTGCGAGAAGAAATCGATCAGAAGTATTTGTTTCAGCAGTCGTAACCGTTTTTAAAGAAGGTAGCCATGTCCGCAATCCCAATTGACAACTCCAAGCAACCGAACCAGTACGGCGCGTCCTCGATCCAGATCCTCGAAGGACTGGAAGCGGTGCGCAAACGCCCCGGCATGTACATCGGCGATACGTCGGACGGCACCGGTTTACATCATTGCGTATTCGAAGTGCTGGACAACTCCATCGATGAATCGCTGGCCGGCCATTGCACCGAGATCCATGTCACGATCCATTCCGACAATTCGATCTCGGTGACCGATAACGGCCGCGGTATTCCGACCGACATCAAGTGGGACGACAAGCACGACCCGAAACGCAGTGCAGCCGAAATCGTGATGACCGAGCTGCACGCAGGCGGCAAATTCGACCAGAACTCGTACAAGGTATCCGGCGGCCTGCACGGCGTCGGCGTGTCGTGCGTCAACGGCTTGTCCAAACTGCTCAAGCTGACCATTCGCCGCGACGGCAAGCAGCATTACATGGAATTCGTGCGCGGCATACCGCAAAATCGCGAACTCGAAACCATCGACGGCATGGTCGTGTCGCCGATCAAGGTCACCGGCGACACCGACAAGCGCGGTACCGAAGTGCATTTCTGGGCCGATGAAGAAATCTTCAACAATGTCGAATTCCACTACGACATCTTGGCCAAGCGCATCCGCGAGCTATCGTTCCTCAACAACGGCGTGCATATCAAGCTGACCGACCAGCGTTCCGGCAAGGAAGAAATGTTTGCGTTCGAAGGCGGCACCCGCGGCTTCGTCGAATACATCAACAAGAGCAAGTCGGTACTGCACCCGACCATCTTCCAGGCCACGGGCGAAAAAATGTCCGAGTTCGGCACCAACGTCAGCGTCGATGTATCGATGCAATGGAACGATGCCTACAACGAGCAGGTGCTGTGCTTCACCAACAACATCCCGCAGCGCGACGGCGGCACCCACCTGACCGGCCTGCGCGCCGCGATGACGCGTGTCATCAACAAGTACATCGAGGAACACGACTTCGCCAAGAAAGCCAAAGTCGAAGTGGCCGGCGACGACATGCGCGAAGGCCTGACCTGCGTGCTGTCGGTGAAGGTCCCCGAGCCGAAGTTCAGCTCGCAGACCAAGGACAAGCTGGTATCAAGCGAAGTGCGCGGACCGGTCGAGGAAATCGTTGCCAAGACACTCACCGACTACCTGGCGGAACGCCCCAACGACGCCAAGATCATTTGCGGCAAGATCGTCGAAGCAGCGCGCGCGCGTGAAGCTGCACGCAAGGCGCGCGAACTGACGCGCCGCAAAGGCATCATGGACGGCCTCGGCCTGTCCGCCAAGCTGGCCGATTGCCAGGAAAAAGATCCGGCGCTGTGCGAACTGTACATCGTCGAGGGTGACTCCGCGGGCGGCTCCGCCAAGCAGGGCCGCGACCGCAAGTTCCAGGCGATTCTGCCGTTGCGCGGCAAGGTGCTCAACGTCGAAAAAGCCCGCTTTGAAAAGATGCTGTCGTCCGAGCAGATCACCACATTGATCGCCACGCTCGGCACCAGCATCGGCGCCGATGAATTCAACATCGACAAGCTGCGTTACCACCGCATCATCATCATGACCGACGCGGACGTCGACGGTGCGCACATCCGCACGCTGCTGTTGACGCTGCTGTATCGCCAGATGCCGTTGCTGGTCGAGCGCGGTCACATCTACATTGCGCAACCGCCGCTGTACAAGGTCAAGCATGGTCGTGACGAACGCTATCTGAAGGACGATATCGAAGAAGCCAGCTACATGATGCAGATCGCCTTGAACGATGCGGCGCTGGTGCCGACCGAAAACGCGCCGCCGATCACTGGCGACTCGCTGGCCGAACTGGTACGCCAGTACAACACCGCCAACGCGATCATCATGCGTCTGACCCGCGCGGTCGACAACGCCGCTCTGACAGCGATCATGACCGGCGTCACGCTCAATCTCAGCACCATCGCCGATGCGGAGCAATCCGCGCAAACGCTGGTCCAGGCGATCAACGAACCGTCAGTGCAAGTGACCGTCAAATCCGACGAGTTGTCCGACAAGCACATGCTGCGCATTCAGCGCATGTACCACGGCAACGTCAAGGTCAGCGTGATCGACGCCGACTTCGTCGCCGGCCCCGACTATGCCGTGCTGGCCAACGCCGCCGCGACCTTCAAGGGACTGATCGGCGAAGGCGCGCTGGTGCGCCGCGGCCAAGGCGAAAAAACCAAGGAAATCGCGATCCACGACTTCCATGAAGCGATGGCCTGGCTGCGCGAAGAAGCCGAGCGCGGCGTATCCAAGCAGCGCTACAAGGGTCTGGGCGAGATGAACCCGTCGCAGTTGTGGGAAACCACGATGGACCCGACCGTACGCCGCCTGTTGAAAGTGCAGATCGAAGACGCGATTGCAGCAGACCAGATTTTCACGACACTGATGGGCGATGATGTGGAGCCGAGACGGGCGTTCATTGAGTTGAATGCGCTGCAGGCGGGGAATATTGACGTTTAATCGTTGATAACGGCTTATCCCGCGCATATGTCATGGGGAGTGACGCTGCTTGAACGCGCTTGAGTTGCTTGAGAATTTGAATCTTCTCGATGAGCATGAACGCATCGAAGCCAAGCGCGCAAGCGAAGTTGGTAAATCGGTACTGGAGACAGTATGCGCGTTTGCAAACGAACCGGGCCTTGGTGGTGGATGGATTGTCCTCGGTGCTGTGCGCGAAGATTTGGCACTTTTTCCATCGTATGATGTAGAGGGCATTGCCAATCCCGATAAGACCACGACTGATCTAGCGACTCAATGCCGTGAAGTCTTCAACGTGCCAATCCGGGTGGACATCTCTACCGAACATATTCACGACAAGAACGTCGTGATTGTTTTCGTTCCCGAAGCCCAACCACAGGACAAGCCTGTCTTCTTTAAGGCACAAGGCTTGCCGAAGGGTGCGCTCCGCCGCATCGGTAGTACGGACCAACGCTGTACAGAAGACGATATGGCGGTGTTTTACCAAGGGCGCCAACAGGAAAGTTTCGATGCTAGCGTTGTGCAGGACGCGACTCTTGAGGATATATCGAAAGAGGCAATTGCCGACTATCGGCAATCTCGCGCGGAGGTAAATCCCGATGCCGAAGAGCTGAGATGGTCAGATAATGATTTATTGCAGGCGCTGGGATGTCTCCGCGTTACTAATGGTAGTGCTCAATTAAAGCCGACCGTAGCAGGTTTAATACTATTTGGCACACCGCAAGCATTACGGCGTTGCTTTCCGATGACGCGTGTAGATTACATACGTGTTCCTGGCCGCGAGTGGGTGCCAGATCCTGATAGCCGTTTTGACACGATTGAACTGCGTGATCCGTTGTTTCGCTTAATTCGACGTGCACAAGCGGCGGTCCTGGATGATCTGCCGAAAGGCTTCGGACTCGGCGAGGGCGAGTTACAGCGACAAGAAAAACCGGTAATCCCGTTGCGTGTTATCCGCGAAGCGCTGGTTAATGCCCTCATGCACCGGAGCTATCGTAGCCACAGTCCAGTTCAAATTATCCGTTACGCAAATCGCCTGGAAATTCGCAATCCAGGGTTCTCTCTTAAGTCGCCCGAGCACCTTGGTGACCCTGGCTCTCAGCCGCGCAACCCCAAAATCGCAGCAGTGTTACACGAAACGCGCTTTGCGGAAACGAAAGGTAGTGGCATTAGAGTGATGCGTGAGAGCATGGAACTAGCCGGTCTAACACCCCCTTTGTTCGAGTCAGACCGAAGTAACGACCAATTCGTCGCCCGTTATTTGTTCCATCACTTCCTCGGTACCGAAGATATTGCTTGGCTTGCGCGCTTTAAAGATATGCATCTCTCCGACGATGATGCGAAAGCCTTGGTGTTTGTTCGAGAGGCCGGAGCAATAGACAACGCTACCTATCGAGAACTTAATAAGGTTGACCCTCTCACAGCTAGTGGGGCGCTTAGAAAGTTGCGAGATAGCAATTTATTAACACAAAAAGGACGAGGGTCTGCTACTTACTACATACCTACAGATCGCCTAAGAATCCAGAATGGCACCTTATATAGTAACCCTAGAAGCTTATCTAGTGAGCTTGATGGCTTATCTAGTGAGCTTGAAGGGTTATCTAGTGAGTTTCCGGTTGAAGACAAGGAACGGAGAGCACTATTAGCTGGATTGCCAGGAGATTTGGCCGAACGAGTCGGTGCGCTTGGCCAGCGCAAGCCACCCGAAGCGGTACGGGCTGTTGTACTGGATCTTTGTCGCTTAAGGCATTGGCGCGCTGAAGAATTAGCTAGCTTGCTCAGACGCAATCCAGAATATGTAAAACAGAATTATTTACGGCCTTTGCTCAAAGAGGGCAATCTGGCGATGACTAACCCGGATGAGCCAAATGATCCACAACAAGCATATCGAGCAGCCTAACTCGGGATGAATAAAAAGGGGGGTGCATCGCTTATTTCCCGTCGCTGAAAAACAAGCGATGCGGATCCGGTCAAAATTAAATAAAAAAAGCGGCCACCATCGCCTTAACTTTTATCGATCAGCCCGCATAGGTTAGACTTCACCACTCCGTTATGCAGAGGCACTGGGATGAGCAGTCAAGGATCGAAGAACGGAATGCTGCCGCAAGGGTTGTATGAGCGGCTTATCTATGCCGACGAATCCGTTCAGCTGGGTGCCTTGGCAAATGCGCGTCAAGCAGTCATCGACGAACCGTCTGAATCCCAGCGCCGCGAACATCTGATCCACGAAATCACTTCACGGTTGCCAGAACTTCTCGATGAGGTTGCCACCGCAACCGAAGGCAAAGCCGAACAGGCGCGTGCCGAGCTAAAACTGGTCGCACATTTGTTGCGGGAAGCACGGTTACAGACAAATAGTTCGCCGAATTTTCGCGTACTGGCAGAGCCTCTGCGGGTGCTGAAAGCATTGCATCCGCCGAATGCCCCTCCCATTCTGCCTATGACAGGTCTTCGGCGGCCATGGATATTCACATCCGGGCGCAGCGATCCTTCTTTGCTTGGCGAATTGCGCGCGGAGTTGACTACTGTCGATCGCGTAGACATTCTCGTCAGCTTCATCACCTGGAGTGGCGTACGCAAATTGATCGATGTGCTGAAGCAGGTAACAGCGCTTGATGCACAAGGACTTCCTCGCACACGGTTCCGCATACTGACCACAACGTATATTGGTGCGACGGAAGCCCGAGCGGTGAATGCGTTAGCTGAACTTCCGGGCGTTGAACTGCGCATTTCGTTGGATGGCCGGCGAAGCAGGTTACATGCAAAAGCATGGATATTTCATCGGAATACCGGATTTGGCACGGCCTTTGTTGGCAGCGCCAATCTCTCGGAGGCGGCTCTGATCGGCGGTATCGAGTGGACAGTCAAGATCACGCAGGCTGCGGACATTGATCTATTTTCGGCAGCGAGCGCGCACTTTGAAACGCTATGGAACGATCCTGAGTTTCAATCCTACGACCCACATAATGAAGAGCAGCGCAGGTCACTTGATACCGCGTTGCGTGAGCAAAGGCGAGATCCGCGCGCAAGACAGGGTGGTGGTGAGCCAATCGCGATTCATACTTGGTTTGAGCTTCGCCCTAAAGCCTACCAGCTTGAAATGCTTGAGCGTCTTGCGGCCGAGCGGCGTCATGGGCGTTGGCGCAATCTGGTGGTGGCGGCCACAGGTACGGGAAAAACGGTCGTAGCTGCATTTGATTACCAGCGATTGATGCGGGAAGAAGGTAGTCCACCGCGCCTGCTATTCATCGCTCATCGAATACAGATTCTGAAACAAGCGATCGCAACATTTCGCCAGGTGCTGCGTGATCCAAGCTTTGGTGAATTGCTCGACGGTCAAAATAAACCAACGCAATATGAGCACTTATTCGCCACGATCAACACCGTACATAGCCGACAACTCGTCACTCATTTGGGGGCCGACTATTGGCGCGTGGTTGTTGTCGATGAGGCGCATCACATCCCGGCAAGTTCATTCGACCAATTCGTGCGCACGATTCGGCCGCGTTTACTTCTTGGCTTGACTGCTACGCCAGAGCGTGCCGATGGCCGAAGTCTCAATGAATATTTCGACCTCCGGCCAGATGGCTCCCCAGCTGTATCGCTCAGGCTTTGGGATGCACTTGATCAACAACTGCTGGCACCATTTGAGTATTACGCGACAGCCGATGCGACGGATTTGTCGCAGATACGATGGAATCGTCTGGAAGAGGCGGCGCAGCTTGATGTGCTTATATCGAGCAATGATGTTCGTAGCCGCATAGTTGTCAATGCGTTGCAACAGTATGTGGCGGATTTGGGCCAGCTTAAAGGGATCGCGTTTTGTGTAAGCGTACGCCATGCTGAATTCATGGCAGCCTGGTTTGAAAAATCGGGTTTGCCGGCAAGGAGTCTGACGGGTAGCAATACCGCAGAACAGCGCGAGCAGGCGATACGCAGTTTACGATCCGGCCAGATCAAGCTCATTTGTACTTGCGATCTATTCAATGAGGGGGTTGATATTCCAGAGGTCAATACGCTGCTGCTTTTGCGTCCGACCCAAAGCCCGGTGATCTTTCAACAGCAGATTGGGCGTGGATTACGGCTCGCCGATGGCAAGGATAGTTGTCTTGTGCTTGACTTTGTCGGTCAGTATGGCGAAGAGTTTCGTTTTGATACTTTGCTGAGAACGATCACTGGTTTATCGCGATCCCAGTTAAAAGATTCGGTCGAAAACGGATTCGGATTATTACCGACTGGCTGTCATATTCAGTTCGATCGCGTGGCTCGCGACCAAGTGCTTACGAGCTTGCGCGCTGCGTTGAACTTGAATGCGGTGCGTTTGCGCAGGGAACTTGCGTCGTGGGCGGCGCTTCGTGCAGGTCAACCAATCCGGTTGAAAGAGTTCTTGCGTGAGAATCAACTGGATATCACTGATCTGTATGCAAGCAGGCGATCATGGACGAGCTATAAACGTGACGTTGGCTTGCCAGTGCCGCCACCTGGTCCACGAGAGGCCGAACTTTCACGCAGTATGGGAAATGTGCTGCATGTGAATGACCCCGATAGCCTTGACGCATGGACTACGGTTCTTACTACTGGCGAAATCGATTCCCGTCGTGTGCTGATGTTGGCATATCAGCTGCTCCATGATCGTCGTGACCTAATCGATCCCGCTGGATTTGTAACGTTGATGGTCGAGCATCCTGCTTTGCGCGAAGAATTGCTTGAACTGTTTGATTGGCTGGAAGATGAAACTGCCGTCAGTTCTCAACCATTACCCGATGTGCCGTTAGACTGGCCGTTGACGCTCCATGCTCGCTATGAGAGGCGTGAAATTCAAACTGCCGTGGGACATTTATCTTCGAGCGCCCGACCAATGTTTTTCGAAGGCTGTCTGCCTTTGGTCGACAATAAAATTGAATTGATGTTCGTTACGCTCGATAAAAGAGAAGGATTTTCAGAGCGTGTGCAATATCACGATTACGCGATTAGCCCTGAACGGTTTCACTGGCAAACGCAGAATCGTGCCGGCTTTGATAATGCGACTGGTCGGCGGTATCTGGACAGCCAGGAAAATGGTTGGCGTTTCCAACTGTTTGTTCGTGAGAATCAAGACAGCGCTTATGTCGCTCTTGGCCCGGTTACGCTTGAGAGCCATGAAGGAGACCGGCCAATTTCAATTACATGGAAGTTGAAACAGGTGATGCCAATGGAAATTTTCCGGCGTTTTAGTGTATTGAGAGGGTAGGTTCGCACACTTACACGGAGTCCAAAAAAGACAAAAAAGAGCGGGGCCAGATCTTGCAATCACGCATGTTGGATTGCAAGATCTGGCCCCGTTCGTTGTTCGGATGGCGGATCGGTACGTGGGTAAGCGCCTCGCCTGAACCGTCTCGACAGAATTTGCCGAAGCATCCACAGTAGCTCCCGTCAAATACTAGCGGGAGCTACTGTGGATTCT
>MESE01000146.1 GCA_001770855.1 Burkholderiales bacterium RIFCSPLOWO2_02_FULL_57_36 | reverse complement strand
CCGCACCGCCGATGCACGAATGAAATTGAAGTACCTTTATCCGAAAATTGAAGAGTGATGGTCTACTAGTGATCCGCACCGGCCGGCGACCGGTTCGAAATAAGGAACAGCAGCGCCGCTCCCAGAATCAATGCGCCTGCCGCAGCAAACAACGAAGGTGAAAACGTGCCCGTTTTCCTGACCAGGTAGGTGGCCAACGGCGGGCCGGCGATCTGGCCGAGGCCGAAAGCGGCGGTTAAAAGACCGATCACGCGATTGGCCGGCGATTGGGTAGCCAAGGCCAGTCGGTGTGCTTCGCGCATTGCAAACAAGGTGATCGCGGTAAACGGCAAACCGAGCAAAATACTGCCAATTGCAAAGCCGCCGAGCGAGGGCGACAAAACGCTTGCAAGCACGCCCGCCGCCTGCATCAGGTAGCAAACGCATAGCAGGCGGCGATGATCGAAGTGCACCGGTATGAACACGGCCAGCCACGCCCCGATTGCGACGCACGCGCCGAACAGCGGCCAGAACAGATCGTGCAACCTGGACTCCGGCATGGCCGCGCGCGCAATCACCGGAAGGAAGGTGGCGGTGATGATATAGCCGAAGCCCGACAGCCCGTACGCGAAAGCGAGCATGCGGCTTTCAGCTTTGTGCCGACGATGTGCGCTGTGATCGGCGAGCGCGCTTTCGCGGGTATGTTTTGCGGCACCCGCCGCCGCAGGCGGCGCGCCGGCATTTTGCGGCATGCCGTTGAACGTGCGCCAGATCAGAACGGACAGGGCGAATGCAAGCACTCCGAACATGGTCCATGTGCTCGACGCGCGCCAGTTGATGGTGGATACACCGCCGGCCAGCAGGCCCGTGACCAGGATGCCGATGCCGGGTCCGCAGTAGATAATGCCGCCGAGCCGAGGCGCTCGCAGTTGGGTCAACTGCATCAGGCACCAGCCGGAAGCAAACACCACGACCCAGGCGCTTGCGACGCCTGAACCTGCGCGCAGCAACATCCATAGCGGCTGTTCCAAGCCGGATAACAGACTGTTGAACGGCGCGGCCATGGTGATGCCCATTCCCAGTGTCAGCAGGATGGTCAGGCCCAGTCCCCAACGAATCATGCGTACCGGTTCCCCCCGGATGACCATGCACGATAACGCGCCGAAGAAGTACCCGATGTAATTTGCCGTGGCGAGCCAGCCGCCGCTATGCAGATCCACTACGCCATCGTGAAGCATCATCGGCAGCAGCGGCGTAAACGCAAAGCGGCCGATACCCATGGCAACGGACAACGCGATCAATCCCGATATCGCAATGCGCCAGGCGGGAGAGATTGTGGATTTCGGCAGAGTCACTTTGGCGATGAAGAAGGAAATAGAGGTGAATAGGGCGGGTGCCGGAAGCTGCGCCGGTAACGATCGCGCAATCGGCAGCGGCCAGCTTAATACCGAGATGCTACCTTAAAAATTCAATTTGCTTTGTTCACCGCTTAGGGCCTGCGCAGAAGTAACTTGCACATTTTTCCGGCCGGAGCGGGTACGCCGTCGCGTTGTCCGCATCCCGCTACATTCGAAGGAAGTTCTCTTTGGGGGCGATTGCCAAAACGCATCACTTACTCCTGCTCGGGTCCTTGGCGCCTGGCTGTGCCCCAATTGGGCAAGCGCTTTCCGGAAAATCTGATGCGGGATCCGCTAGTCCAGAGCACCGCGGCCGGCCTCAGCGGATTTCTCCGGCTTGACTTCGAATTCGCCGACAAACACGGTTTCGCCGCTTCTCTTCACAATGGCTTCAAATATTTTCCGGCCTTTGGCCTTTTCGACCGTTACGGCCGGGCGCCGCTTGCCGTCGATGTCGAGCGCAAATGCCGTGATTTGCTGGCCGTCCAGCAGCGGAAATTGGAGATTGCCTTCAAGCGGCCGCGAGTTGGGATTGAAAAACACCATCTGCACCGTGGTTTCCGCCATGCCGCGGCTGATCTCGCTGCTGATGCGCAGGGTTTGGAGCCGGATCGGTTTTTCGGCTTCGCGGCTTTCCATAGGGGAGGCAGCGGCCGCGCGATGGGATGGGGCGGCAGCGGCAAAGGGTGGCGAGCAAATGCCGCTCCGGCGGCAAAGGTGATCAAAATGAATGCGAACAAGCGAGCGAACATGCAAATCTCCGGAAATCCGGTCTGGCCGGCTTGTCAGATGAAACGGAAAGGGTTGATAAACAGGGTTAAAGAGACATGCCGGATTTCGGCGGCGTGATGCAGGTCACCCAGTCACATCGAAATTTTCCGGATACCGTGCCAGGGCGGAACCGCAAGCAAATCGCGGCTCGCCCAGGTGTCCGGCTCGATCATTTCGCGCCGGATGAGAATTCCCTGAAACTGACCGGGAACTCGCAACGGAACTGCTTGCTGAGCGCGACGGCCGCGCCGCCCGGCCTGCAAGAGCAGGAGCCTATGCTGATCAATTTTTCGCGGCCGGCTGCCATGGTCTGTCGAAATTCGGGGACCCGGCGTGCACACCAGGTCTTGGCCAGATGCTCTTCGAGTGAGTCGGCCAATATCGTCTGATTGACGACGCGGCCTTCGGCTTTACGCGCTGCTTCTTTATCGGCCTTGGCCTTGGTTTCGTCCGCCAGCTTTTTTGCCGCGACGAGGGCGTTCTTGTTTTCCTGGTCTTTCTTTTTCTTCAGATCGGCTGCGGCTTTGGCCTTTTTCGCATCGGTTGCGGCAGTTGATTGTTGCGTGAGCACCAGCGTAGCGGAGGCGCCCGCACCGGCTTTCCTTTCAGACTGCGATGCGGCCATCGTGCGTTTCGCGTCCTTCGAGGCTGCTTGCGCTCCGAGCTCGATTACACAGACGACATCTGCCCTGATCGACACGCTGCGTGACTCAGTAGCGCCCGGCTCGTTCCGACTATCATCGCAAGCACCGTCGAGGGTACACCGCATCCTTGGTTCCCATCGGCCCTGCGGATTTTGCTCGGTCCAGATTCCATATTTGCTGGGTTGCCCTGAAATCCTTAACTTTTTTGCTTTAAGAACTGCCAGCAATTCACTTTTTGTCGGATCTCGAAAACGCTTGGTTTTGTCGTTTGTGGGAAGTCTTGAGCAGATGTTTTCAATTTCGTATTGTTGTTTTGGATAACCGCCTTCCACTTCCGTCCAGCCAAGTCCTTGAAACTTCACTACGTTTGGCTGGGCATCATCCGCTGCGAGTGCGGAAAATGAAATGGCCAGCAAGAATAGAGCAGCTATTTTTTTCAAGTTATTCCCCTTTTTGTTATCGATTTTCCGCCAGTTAAATGTTTCCTATTGGAACTGAGGGGGACTATATTGTTGTTTCCCAGCTTGCGCATCACATGACTATGTGAGGCACAACGGCTTTATTTCCCGCAGGCCGTGCCCGTTATCGTGAAAGTCTTATGAAGGGATCGTATGAACGGATCGTATGAACGGCACATGGCCGGAGACCAACAAGCCTGATCTGCCGCTTATCGATGAATGCCGATGTATTGTTTCGGCGAAGGCGATTCTTTACAAGAACAAGCTTTAAATTCCCCATTCCACCATGTCCAGCAGGCGCTGGCCGATAGCTTGTGTCTGCACAGCGTCGAGCGCGCGCAACGGACCTTCGATGACGAGCATGGCCAGGCCGTGCACCGCGGACCAGGCCAGAAACTCAGCGCCCGGCCGGCGTTCGCCAGGCAGCGCGTTTGCTTCGACCAGCTTATCCAGAGCGGCGCCCAGTAACTGGAATGGCGTCAGGCCGCTTTTGCCTGCCTTGGCCGGACTGGTCGCGGTATTCAAATCGTTCGGTACCGAGAATGCCGTGCGGAACAGCCCCGGTTCTGCCTGCGCGAATCGCATGTAACCGGTGCCGACCGCGCGCAATTGCGCGCGTGCCGAATTTGCAGGTTCGCTTTCCTTCGGCAACTTGGCCATTTCGGCCTCGATTGCAACGGCAAGCGCCGACTGGGCAGCCTCGCAGACGGCCTGCAGCAGCGCTTGCCGATCGGAAAAATGCCGGTAAGCCGCATTGGGAGTGACGCCGACTTGCCGGGTGACCTCGCGCAGCACGACTGCATCGGGGCCGCCGACGCGTGCCAATTGGGTGCCGGCCTCAAGCAGCGCGCGATATAAATCACCGTGCCGGTAGGTACTGCGTTTTGGCAAAACGATTTCCGGGCTCATCATTTTCATAATTGTGGACACTGTCCACTAGCTATACTATTATGGGAAGTGTACACCGTACACAATTCGGGAAGCAGAAAAATCATGGACACTCCGCCGCATACCGGCCGCGATAAAATTTTTTTGCACGGCATGTCGATTTCAACGTCTCCGGTTCGTCGTGTCGTTAACGCAATCCCTGATGTTCAATAAATCGTTAAAAGGAGAAAACATGGTTACTAAAATTTTCGTGAATCTGCCGGTAAAAAACCTCGATAAATCCGTAACATTTTTTACCAGTCTCGGCTTCAGTTTCAATCCGCAATTTACCGATGAGACTGCGACCTGCATGATCGTGTCCGACGACATCTTCGTCATGCTATTGACTGAAGCCAAATTCAAGACGTTCACCCCAAAGGAAATTTGCGATACCCGCAAGTACACCGAGGTGCTCGTGTGCCTGTCTTCCGAAAGCCGGGAAGATATCAATGAAACAGTTCGCAAGGCGGTTGCCGCCGGCGGTACCACTTACAAGGAACCGGAAGATCACGGCTTCATGTATGGACACGGTTTTCAGGACCTGGATGGCCACATCTGGGAACTCGTCTACATGGAAGCGAGCGCGACGACCGAGGCTTGAGCGTCGGAATGATCAGCGTCATCAGCCGGAGCGGTCTTTACCAGTAACCAATCCCAACCTGGAGAAACATCATGCCTATCATTCAAAAGATTACGCCATGTCTATGGTTCGACGATCAAGCCGAAGAGGCCGCCGGACGTTATACCGGCATCTTTCCGAACTCAAGGATTGTGGAAATATCCCACTACGGAGAAGCGGGACATGAGTTTCACGGAAAACCGGCGGGATCGGTAATGACCGTCGCATTCGAGCTTGCAGGCCAGAGGTTTACCGCGCTGAACGGCGGCCCGACGTTCAAATTCAACGAGGCGGTTTCGTTTCAAATCAACTGCGACACGCAGGAAGAAGTGGATCATTACTGGGAAAAGCTATCCGAAGGCGGCCCTGAAGAAGCGCAGCAATGCGGCTGGCTCAAGGATAGATACGGTGTTTCATGGCAAGTCGTGCCACGCATTCTGGTCGAGTTACTGGCTGACTCCGATTCGGAGAAGTCGCAAAGGACCATGCAGGCACTGCTTGGCATGAAGAAGCTTGATATCGAGACACTGAGGCGCGCGCATGCCGGATAGCTTTCGGCGCACAGGAGCATTCGGCACAATGGAAAGTGCAATTCTGGTTAACCCGGTGACACTCACCGCAACCCCTTGAAAAGGAGAATGCAATGCAAGTTCAACCCTACCTGTTCTTCGATGGCCGCTGCGAAGAAGCGATCGAGTTCTACCGTAAAACGCTGGGCGCCGAGGTAACAGCGCTGATGCGTTTCAAGGACAGCCCCGAGCCGCCGCAACCCGACATGGTTCCGCCGGGTTCCGAAAACAAGGTGATGCATGCGAACTTTCGTATCGGAGAGACGACCTTGATGGCGTCCGACGGCCGGTGCATGGGACAGCCGAATTTTCAAGGATTTTCGCTGTCGCTGGAGGCGCCGGATGAAGCCAGGGCCGAGCAACTGTTTGCCGCGCTGGCCGACGGCGGGCAGGTGCAGATGCCGATGGCCAAAACTTTCTTCGCGCCGCGCTTCGGCATGGTGGCCGACCGCTTCGGCGTGAGCTGGATGATTATTGTGGCATCCTGAAAGTCGTGTCGATTTCGCCTGCTCTCGTTCGTCGTATAGCAAGAGTAACGGTTAAAAGCCGGTCCGGTCGGGCCGGCAGCGCTGCTCGCAACCAAACCGGAAAGGAATTACAAAATGCGATTCATGATGCTGATGATCCCCAAGGGCTACGAGACTGCCGCGCCGGGCACCATGCCGGATGCCAAGGCGGTTGAGGCGATGATGAAATACAACGAAGCGCTGCAGAAGGCCGGCGTGCTGCTGGCGCTCGATGGCCTCCATCCACCGTCGATGGGTGCGCGTGTCACCTTCCCGGGCGGCAAAGCCAAGGTGACCGACGGGCCTTTCGCCGAAGCCAAGGAAGTGCTCGGCGGCTACTGGATGATCCAGGTGAAGTCGAAGGAAGAGGCGGTCGAATGGGCGTCGCGCTGCCCCGCGTCGGAGAATGAAGTGATCGAAGTGCGCCAGGTGCAGGAATTTGCGGATTTCCCTGCGGATGTCCAGGATGCGGCCGCCGGATTTTCCGAGATGCAGGCACGGCAAAGTCGAGGGACGTGACGACATCCGCTATTCATCGTGCGATCGACGCGGTATGGCGGATCGAATCCGCCAAAATCATCGCGAAGGCCGCACGCATGTTGCGCGATGTCGGTCTTGCCGAAGAGGTTGCGCAGGATGCGCTGGTGACCGCGCTCGAACGGTGGCCGCGGGATGGCATTCCGGACAATCCGGGCGCGTGGCTCATGACGACCGCCAAAAACAGTGCGATCGATCATCTGCGCAGGCGTAAGCTGCACGGGCTCAAGCACGAAGAACTGGGCCGTGAGCTTGAAAGTCAGGAAGAGGTGCGCCAAGCGCAGGCGCTCGCGGATTTCGAGGCTGCGCTTGAAGACGATATCGGCGACGATCTTTTGCGTCTGGTATTCACCGCATGCCACCCGGTATTGTCGCCGGAGGCGCGTGTTGCGCTCACGCTGCGGGTGCTGGGCGGCCTGACGACCGACGAAATCGCACGCGCATTCCTGATTGCCGAGCCGACTGTCGCCCAGCGCATCGTTCGCGCCAAGCGTACACTTTCCGAGGCGCGCGTTCCTTTCGAGGTCCCGCGCAAGGATGCGCTTGCGGCACGGCTGGAGTCGGTGCTGGAAGTCATTTATCTCATTTTCAACGAAGGCTATGCGGCGACGCGCGGCGACGACTGGATGCGGCCGGCGCTGTGCGAAGAAGCATTGCGCCTCGGACGCATCCTGGCCGAACTGGTTCCGGCACAGCCGGAAGTGCATGGACTGGTCGGCCTGATGGAGATCCAGGCATCGCGAGCAGCGGCGCGGATCGGCCCTTCGGGCGAACCGATCCTGCTGCTTGAGCAAAACCGCGCGCGTTGGGATCAACTCCTGATTCATCGCGGTTTGGCTGCGCTCGAACGTGCGGAACAGCTAGGTGGCGCCTTCGGCCCGTATGCATTGCAGGCTGCGATTGCCGCCTGTCACGCGCGAGCGCACACGCCGACGGAGACGGACTGGATGCGTATCGCGGCGCTCTACGATGCGCTGGCGCAGATCGCGCCGTCACCGATCGTGGAGCTGAATCGCGCGGTTGCGATTGCGATGGCATTCGGCCCGGCGGCGGGCCTTCAGTTGGTCGATGCACTGATGAGCGAGTCCCAGCTCACCGGTTACCATTTGCTGCCGAGCGTGCGCGGCGATCTTCTCGCCAAGTTGGGCCGTACCGACGAAGCATGCGCCGAATTCAAGCGCGCGGCATCGCTTACGCGCAATGTCCGCGAGCGCGATATGCTCCTTCAACGCGCGGCCACATGCGCATCGCCGCCGCGGTAACCGCCGTCACGAAAATTCGTAGACATCCATTGCGAGCACGCCGTATTCATAGCTTGCATGAATTCTTTCAGCTTTCGCGCCGTCTCCCGCCGCGCCCATCGCCACAAACAACGGCAGCAAATGTTCCTCAGTGGGATGATTGCGCGCCGCGGACGGCGCCTGTCTGCGGTAATCGAGCAGGGATGCACGCTGGTTATCGCGCAGCATCGCCATCATCCATGTCCCGAAGTCGCTCACCCATGCGGGTACCGGCGCATCCATTGCTTGGCCGCGAAATTCATACAGGTTGTGCGTGAGGGAGCCGGAGCCGATGATGAGGATGCCCTCGTCGCGTAGCCGGTTCAGCGCCTTGCCTATCTGCTCGTGTTCGGCAGGTGTCGCGTCGGATAGAACGGAAATCTGCGTCACTGGAATATCGGCATCCGGATATATCAGCCGAAGCGGCACCCAGGCGCCGTGATCCAATCCCCGATCGGGGCTGCGCTTGACCGAAAATCCCGCCTGCTCCAGCAGTTCCGCAGCGCGTGCCGCTGTCTCCGGTGCACCCGGTGCAGGGTATTGAATGGCAAACAGTTCGGCAGGAAAGCCGCCGAAGTCATGAATGGTTTCGGGGCGCGGCGCAAAGCAGACGGTTGGCGCACCCGTCGATTCCCAGTGTGCGGATATGGCGACGATTGCAGTCGGCCGCGGCAATGTTTTACCGAGTTCCAGCAGGAAGCGGCGCGCCGGACTGTCGTCGATTGCCACCATTGGCGATCCGTGCGATATGAAAAGCGTTGGTAGCCTGGTCATGATTGTTCTCCGGAAAATCGCTGCAGAGCGATGTTACTGCGTCCACCATATTGGATTATCCGGATTTGATAAGTTGTATCGGGACTGTCAGTTTTTTTGAACCGGCAAACGCACATGTATGTTTGCCGACGGGACCGTCACGCAGTCACTCACTGAGCAATTCCGCCAGCGGGTGCAAGCCTTCCACATGTTCGGCCACGACGCGCACCATGACGATGATCGGTACGCCCAGCAACAGGCCCCAGATTCCCCATAGCCAGCCCCAGAAAAGCAATCCGATAAATACCGCGGGCGCATTCATTTTTGCGATTCGCCCGGTCATCCAGGTCGTCAGGAAAGTACCGACCAGCATTGCGATGGCCAATGAAATTCCGGAGGCCAGAAACATTTTCGACAACGATCCGAATTGCAGGAAAGCCGTCAATCCGGTCGCTACCGCAATCAACAACTGGCCGAAGTATGGAATGATGTGCAGGCAGCCGGCGGCGACAGCCCATGCGCCCGCGTTTTCCAATCCCATCCAGCGAAAGGCAATCCAGAGCAGCAGCGCCAGCAGCACGTTGGTGACCAGGATCATGAACATATAGTTCTGGATCGACTTGTTGATGGCGCCAAGGATATTGACCGTGATTTTTTTAGACGACAGTGACGGCCCGGTTATCTTCACCAGTTTTCGCTTGAAGCCGTCGCCGGACAATAAAAAGAAAAATATCAGGAATGCAACCATCGTCATCTGGCCGACAAATTCCGCCGCACCCTTCGACCCTGCCCACAACCATTCCTTTATATTGAACGCGGGACCGGCAACGACAGGTGAAATGATTTGCCTGGCGCCGGAGCGCGCACCCGTTTCCTGACTGGTCGCTTTCTCGATTTCAGTGGCCGCCGCCTGCATCCTTTGCATGGTGCTGGGTTGACCGTCTTGTGCTTTGGTGACCGCTTTGGATATCTTCTTCGCGGCTTCCGGCAAGCGCGCCAGGATCGATTGAAATTCGGAATGCAGCGGACTGACTGCCGCGGCCGCGCCGAAAAGCAATGCAAGCATTACCATTGTCGTGGCGACAACGCGCGGAATTTTCATGCGCTCCAGCCACACCACCACCGGTGTCAACGTATAGGAAGCAACAATGCTGAAGACCAGCGGGATGAAAAATTCCTTTGCCAGCTGCAGCGCGAATACAAACGCAACCGTCGCCAGGATGCCCAGCGCAAGGCCGCGCGCGTTAACGGGAAAATCAAGAGTTGGCGCTTCGCCCGGAATTGCCGCTGCCTTGTTGGGGAAATCAGTTTGCGGCAGCACGCTTTCCGCGGGCTTCGCAGCGGCCACGGCAGGTTCGTCTGTAAGAATCTTGCTCATTGGATAACTGCCTTAACCTGATACACGTACTCGATAGTCGCAAGCAGGAAGATGGAAAATAATATCGTCGTGGAGCGCCTGGACATGTTCACGGTGTTGCACTTGATGGACCAGGGAATGAATATTTTGATATCGATGGCTTCAATCAAAAGGCACTACTGTTTGCGATCGGTATTATCCGCCGTATTGCATTCAACGGCAACGAAATTGCCGGTGAATGCAATACGGCGCAGACAATATCGATCACGGCTCTTCTTCAGGATGGACGGCTGTTTTTCAGGTATTTTTCAAATGCCTTGATCTGCTGGTCGGCCTCGTCCTGCGCAATGCCGTATGACTCCTGGATCTGGCCTGCCAGCTGATCCCGCTTTCCCGCGATGACGTCGAGGTGGTCGTCCGTCAGTTTTCCCCACTGCGCTTTTATCTGGCCCTTGTATTGGGTCCAATTTCCTTCAATGACATTCCAGTTCATGACAATCTCCTCGCTAAGCATCTCAATCGGAGATGCAGGCGCTTCCTTGTCCTGCATCGATGACTTCACTCTACGTGGAGTAGACACATGATTCGGTGCGGTAGCACACATTCAAGCAATTACTTCCGCACATCCTGAATACGGCGTCGGCTTGAAGGGGGCGGCGGGTGTGTTTCCGGCCTGAATGCCAATCTTCTTTTCCGCCTCGGCTGCGTCTTTGCAAAATGATTCTTCCTGAACGTTCGTTAGCGCACAGAACGCCGCGGTCAATGCGGGGATAACAGCTGCATGACGAATGTTCTTGCCACATGGCGTGTGCGGAGCGTCAGCGTGCGGACCGGCCAAGAGCGGGCCGATTACATTAATAATTTCTGATTCAGGGATTTTCTTCCCTGCGTCAGTTGAAGAGGGAAAGAAAATGAACATATCCGGGAATTATTCCAGAGGCCTGAAATGGTCTATGGCGCTGGCGATGAGCGCGATAGTGATTGGCTGTGGCGGCGGAGGCGGACGAGATCCGATCCTGGGCGCCGGTGTAGCCGTCTTTACCCCGCCGGCGGGCGCCATCGTCCCGGGTGCCGTATGTTCGTCCGCCGGACCCACGATACCCACGATCACGCTGTCGGATCCGACCAGCGGCAACCAGTTCGCAACGACCGGCACCACCGGCGTGGCAGGCGGCGGCAAGCTGATCACCGCCACGTTCAGCCTGGCGATGAATGCCGCAACCATCAATACCGCAAGCTTTGTGCTGGCGCCAACAGGCGGAGCTGCCTTGGTACCGGCGTCGGTGAGCTACAACGCCGTCAACCGCGTGGCGACCCTGACAACATCGTCAGCGCTGCTGGCCGACACTTCGTATACAGCGGTGGTTTTGGGCACGGTCACGAGCGCCACCGGCACCGCGATGGGTTGCGACTATGCGTGGAGCTTCAAGACAGCGGCCGTTGCCGCTGCAAGTCCTTCGGCAGTCAACCTTGGATTGGCTGCGCCGTTTGCAATCGCAGCAACCGCCGGCGTGACCAACACGCTCACCGTACCGATCACTCACATCAATGGGAACGTGGTCCTGAATCCGACTGCCACGTGTAATGCCGTGATGGTCGATAACGTGGGCGGCTTCGGTCTTTGCGGCGGTTCCCCGCCGACCATCAACGGGATCGTCGTTACGCCGACCTTTCCCGATACCACTACCGCAAACGCAGTCCAGGCTGACTTGCGTGCAGCGTTTCTCAGCATCACGCCTCCGGCCGGACCGCCAGCGGCCGGTTCACTGGG
This sequence comes from Burkholderiales bacterium RIFCSPLOWO2_02_FULL_57_36, assembly GCA_001770855.1. GTDB lineage: Bacteria > Pseudomonadota > Gammaproteobacteria > Burkholderiales > Burkholderiaceae_D > MESE01. Next base: position 24,624 of record MESE01000146.1, on the reverse strand, counting down.
CGGCGCCACCAATATACCGGCCGGCACGACTTTGGGCGAGCCGACCGGCGCTGCAATGGTGCAGGGCGACAACCTGTTCGCTCCCGGCGTCTATCAATCCACTACGTCGATTCTGGTAACCGGCGACCTCACGCTTGATGCCCAGGGCAATCCCGATGCCTCGTTCATCTTCCAGTCGTCGAGCACGGTCGGCGCCGCAACCGGCGCTCGTATCCTGCTGATCAACGGTGCCAAGGCGTCCAACGTCTGGTGGCAGGTCGGTACCTCGGCGACGCTCGGCACGAACTCCACTTGGCAGGGCAATATCCTGGCCTCGGCGGATATCACGATGGTCACCGGTGCAAGTTCGTGCGGCAGATTGCTGGCCGGTGCGTTTACCGCAGGAGCGTTTGTGTTTGATTCCAACACCGTCTCCGTGCCGGGACATGCGAGTGCGCCTGCTACCTGCAGGTAACAGGAAGGCGGCTAGTCTCGACTTCAGGCCAGACTAGCCGCCCGTTTAGCGGCGCAACCATGGCGGTGCTCGACGAATTCCGCCGGCTTGCCTGAAACAGAACATCACTGCACAACAGGTGCAAGAATTTTTGAATCCTTTCGGAGAAGAACATGAAATTAACAAAAGCATCAAGGGCCTTGGGATTGGCGGCACTAGCCGCAATTGCCAGCCCATTCGCATCAGCGGACGATAAAGGCTGGTATGTCGGGACCAACGTCGGTCAGTCGAGAGCCACCATCGACGACGCGAGGATTACCGATGGATTGAGGGCCGGCGGTTTTGCGTCGAGCACGATCGCCGATGATGATCGGTCCACCGGCTTCAAGATTTTCGGCGGTTATCAGCTCAACAAGAACTTTGCGCTTGAAGGCGGTTACTTCAATCTTGGAAAATTCGGTTATACCGCAACCACGGTGCCGGCCGGAACACTGCGCGGCGATATCAAGGTCCAAGGCCTGAATCTCGACCTGGTCGGCATACTGCCCATCACCGAAAAGTTTTCCGCGTTCGGCCGCGCCGGCGTGACTTACGCCGAAGCCAAGGACCGGTTCACCGGAACCGGCGCGGTGCGTGTGAACAATCCGAACCCGAGCAAGCGCGATACCAACTTCAAGGTCGGTCTGGGACTGCAATACGCCTTCACTGACGCTCTGGCGGTTCGCGGCGAAGTGGAGCGTTACCGGATCAACGATGCAGTCGGCAACAAGGGCGACATCGACCTGGTCTCGGTCGGTCTGGTGTATCGATTCGGTGGAAGAACGGCGGCCCCGCGCGCGGCGACTCCTGAATATATTGCACCGGCCCCTGTCTATGTTGCAGCAGCCCCTGCGCCGGTGATTGCGACACCGCCTCCCGCGCCGATGAAGGTCAGTTTTTCGGCGGACTCGCTGTTCGACTTCGACAAGTCGACCGTCAGGCCTGCAGGCAGCCAGGCGCTCGACAAGTTTGCGGCAGACCTGCGCGGCACCGACTATGGCCTCATCGCGGTGACCGGCCATACCGATCGGCTTGGCTCGCACGCTTATAACGTGAAGCTGTCGACGCGCCGCGCCGACGCAGTCAAAACCTATCTGGTGCAGTCCGCGGGAATTCCTGCGGACAAGATCGGCGCCACAGGAGTCAACGGATCGGATCCCGTGACAAAGCCAGGTGAATGCAAGGGCGAAAAAGCCACCTCGAAATTGATCGCCTGCCTGCAGCCTGATCGCCGCGTGGACGTCGAAGTCTCCGGCACAAGGTAATACGGGCCATCACAACATTGCAACGTTACATACAAGAGGAAAATCATGCTTTATACCATTGCCGTCGTCCTGGTCATTCTTTGGCTGCTTGGCCTAGTCACTTCCTACACCATCGGCGGGTTCATCCATATTTTATTGGTGGTTGCCGTGATCGCGATACTGGTGCGCTTGATCAGCGGTCGAGGTATTTAGTCTCGAAACAAAATGGGTCGGCGTGCCGCCAACAGGCTGCCGTCACCCGCTCAATGCACTCAAACAAATGCAGCAAACAAGGAGAATTACAATGAATCAACCTACACGCAAGCGCTTTAGCAAATCCATCATCGGCGCGATTGCCGTCACAGTCCTGATCGCCGGCTGCGCCGAAATGTCGCCGACCCAGAAGGGTACGGCTACCGGCGCCGGGATCGGTGCCGGCCTCGGCGCGATCATCGGCGGCACAACCGGCGATGGCGGCGGCAAGCGCGCGGCAGGCGGCGCGGTGCTGGGTGGCGCGGCAGGCGCGTTGATCGGCAATATCTGGTCAACCCGCATGGAAAACCAGAAACGGACCATGGAGCAGGCAACCCAGGGTACCGGCGTCCAGGTGACCCAGACGGCGGACAATCGTCTGAAGCTGGAAATCCCGAGTGACATCTCGTTTGATACCGGCCGTTCGGATATCAAATCGAATTTCCGTCCGGTCCTGGATCGCTTTTCGAGCACGCTGAACGAAAATCCTGCTACCACGGTGACCATCATCGGCCATACCGACAATACCGGCAGCGATGCCATCAACAATCCCTTGTCGGTCGACCGCGCAGCGAACACCCGTGACTACGTGAGCAGCCGCGGTGTTGCATCGAACCGCTTCTCGGTATCGGGCAGAGGTTCTTACGAACCGATTGCGTCGAATAACGACAATGCCGGCCGTGCCCGCAATCGCCGCGTCGAGATTTACGTCGCCGAAGCACAGCGCTAAGTCCGGCCGCAATGCGGATCAGCGTCGCTGATCCGCATTGCACCGGATACACGACAGGGCTGCGCCCTGGAATAGGCTAAACCATCCGGTATCGCATACCGGATCAAATGCTTCGAAGTGCTTCGAAACGATTGCCGGCATTGCGCTCGCTGACCGATTCAAACAAATAACGCCTGACCGTGCGTTTTCCGGAACGGCAATCCCCCTGAGATGCCGGCACTGTTTTTTCCTCGCCTTGCATGGTTTTAATCCCGCTTGTTCTTTCTCTTTAATTTTCTTGTTAGTTATGTACGGCAACGAACGGAGCGTCGTCGCCGAAAGGCGGATAAGTATGTCATCGACGAATGGTCTGGGCTTGGTTGATTCGATTGTTGAATTGGAAACAGCCAGGCAGAGAAATGCCATCGTCGCCTAGCACGTCAACCGCGGAATCTTGATATCGCATATCAGAATCCGCCTCCGCAGCGGAACGCCGATACAACGGTAGCTCGCGGGATCAAATGAAGAGGGAATCAAATGAACAGATTCGAAAAATTACCTAAACCCCTGATGGGATTGCTGACATTGCTGGTCGCAGCTTCGGTGACAGGATGCGGCGGTGGCGGCGGTAGCGATGCGGCTTCAGCTTCAGGCTCTGCGTCAGCTACAGTTACCGCCCCAGGCGTAGGTGGAGGCGCAGGCGTGGGTGCCGGCGTTACCGGCCGCGGCCCGGCGCCGGTAAATCTCGGTGCGGCCGGAAATTTCGTGGTGTTGGCCCAATCAGAAATTACGAATGTTCCGACTTCCGCAGTGACCGGTAATGTCGGCTTGAGTCCGGCGACCGGCGCCGGCATCGGCTTGACTTGTGCGCAAGTGACCGGGACGATCTACAGCGTCGATGCCGCGGGCCCTCTGCCGTGCTTGGTGACAGACGCAACCGGCTTGACGGCAGCAATAAACGCCAAGGGAACGGCTTACACCGATGCTGCAGGAAGGGCGCCCGATTACACTGAACTGGGAGCCGGAAATATCGGCGGCCTCAATCTTGGTCCTGCCACCTACAAGTGGACCACCCCGGTTTTAATTCCAACCAACGTCACGCTCACGGGCGGTCCGAACGATGTCTGGATCTTCCAGATCGCGCAAGGCCTTACCGTGAGCTCGGGTGTGCAGGTCATTCTGGCCGGAGGCGCACTGCCCAAAAACATTTTTTGGCAAACTTTCGCCGCTGCGGACATCGGAACCACCTCGAAATTTAGCGGTGTAATCCTGTCCCAGACATCAATCGCCATGAAGACCGGTGCATCGATAAACGGCAGATTATTGGCAGGAACTGCGGTCACCCTTGATCAAAATACGGTTACCCAACCTGCTCCTTAAGAAAAAGCAACCCCATGGCTGGGGGGCAGGTAGACAAGTAACAACGTCGACTTGTCGCCCAGTCTGTTCCACCTACAAGAAGTCCTTAACCGGAGAAACGTGATGAAAAAGTACCTGACTGTAGTAGCAGCGTTGGCTGCAAGCGCCACCCTGATGCTCGCTGTAACCCCTGCCGTTGCGGCAAACGTCGATATCAACATCGGCGTACCGGGTGTAATTGTTCAACCTCGACCTGTCTACGTGCAGCCGCGCACGGTCTACGTACAACCGCGTACCGTCTACGTGCAACCGAACTACGACCAGGAGTGGAGTGAGCGCCGGATCCGCGCCACCGAATGGCGGAACAACCCGAACAATCACGGACAAGCGGTGAGCGCCGAGGCGCATGCGCGTAACGATTTCCGCAAGAGTAAAAAACATAACAAACGTCACGGCAAAAACAAGCACGGCCATTAAGCACCCGGCTTGATCGATGGATCGCGCAACGCGGCGATCCATCGATGAGTTGTGCTTATAAAAATCAATGCATTCCATCAGGAGAACATCATAAAAACCTATCAGAAATTCCTCATCGGCCTGTTTGCGCTGCTACCGCTTTTGTCGCTTGGACTGGTAACCAGCAAGGCTAACGCCCAGCACTACAGCAGCAATGTCCAAACACCCAGAATCGACGGCTTCCATGTCGACGAAGTACGGCGCCTGACAGCAGGCACCGAGCTCAATTTCACGATCTACGGCACGCCCGGCGGTACGGCGAACCTGCGTATCGAAGGAGCGCAGCGCAACCTGAATCTGTACGAGGTTGAGGCAGGCCACTACGAAGGTGCGTACATCATCAGCGGGCGCGACCAAATTACGCCGCGTAGTTCGGTAACGGCCAACCTGCGTGTCGGCAATCAAGTCGTCAGCAATGTACTGAGCGAGTCGTTGCAGGCCGGTGTCGGATATCGTGCACCGCGCCAAGCCGGCGGCGCATTGCCGAAAATTACACGATTCGATGTGCAGCCAAGCCCTGAACTGGGGCGCGGAAACGACCTTGCGTTCACGCTTTACGGCACACCTGGCGGAAAGGCCGAGATTGCCATCGACGGCGCCAGAGGAAAATTCTTTCTGGATGAAGTGAAAAGCGGTGAATATACCGGTGTCTATACGATTAAACGCCGCGACCGAATTGCATCCAACAGCGCCGTGAAAGCAGATTTGCGGGTAGGCGATCGCATTACCAGCGCAACGCTGGGCAAGGCATTGATGAGCAACGTTGCTCCGGCCCCGGCGCCGCGTGCCGCAAGAATGTGCGCCAATTGCGGCACTATCGAAGCGGTCAACGTCGTTGAAGTCAAAGGCGACGGCGGCTATCTAGGCGCAATCGGCGGCGGCGTGGTTGGCGGATTGCTGGGCAACCAGGTTGGCGGCGGCAGCGGCAAGACAGCGGCGACCGTCGTCGGTGTAATCGGCGGTGCGCTCGCCGGCCGTGCAATCGAAGGCAACGTTAGGAAAACCCAGCACTACGAAGTCCTGGTGCGGCTGCAAAATGGCGGCACGCAAACCGTTACCTATGCCGCAGATCCAGGCTATCGGATCGGTGACAAAGTCAGGATCACGGACGGCGTGCTGGCACGCGATCTGTAATGTTCGCAAAGCGTAAAGTCTGCAGGACGCTTATGAATTCCGAAACTTAGCGCGGCATAGTGTCGGAAAAAAGGGACATCTCTTGAGATGTCTCTTTTGTTATGCGGATGGCGAATCAATGTTTCAGCGCAAAGGCCGTCATCTTGATACACTCCGTTGTCCACAAGATCCGCAGTGATCGATGGCGGGACCCACCGATCCGGCCAATTGAATGCTCACCTACTTATGAAAACACCAAAAAGAATCCAGCCGCTCGTCGAAGAGGGACTCGTGGATTCCGTCATCCGCCAGCTCATGAGCGGTAAAGAAGCCACCGTCTACGTGGTGCGCTGTGGCGATGAAATTCGTTGCGCAAAAGTTTACAAGGAAGCCAACCAGCGCAGTTTCCGGCAAAACGCGTCCTATCAGGAAGGCCGCAAGGTGAAAAACAGCCGGCAGGCTCGTGCGATGGAGAAGGGTACGCGCTACGGACGCAAGATGCAGGAAGAAGTCTGGCAAAACGCCGAAGTGGATGCGCTATACCGGCTTGCCGCGGCCGGCGTGCGGGTTCCGCAGCCGTATATCTGTTTCGAAGGCGTGCTGCTGATGGACCTTGTGACGGATGCCGCCGGCAATGCGGCGCCGCGGCTCAACGATGTGGAGCTGACCGAAGCGCTGGCGCTGAACTATCATGCGCAGTTGCTGCATCAAGTGGTATTGATGCTGTGCGCCGGGATCATTCATGGCGATCTCTCGGAATACAATATTCTCGTCGGTGCCGAAGGGCCGGTGATCATCGATTTGCCGCAAGCCGTGGATGCCGCCGGCAACACCACCGCCGGGACAATGCTGGAGCGTGACGTCGCAAACCTGGCAACTTACTTCAGCCGCTTTGCGCCGCAGCTGCTCGATCGGCAATTCGGCAAGGAAATCTGGGCGCTGTATCAGGCCGGTCTGTTGCGTCCCGATACGGCGCTGACCGGACATGTTGAAATCGATAACCGCCCGGCGGATGTGGGCGCGGTGATTCGAGAGCTTCAACTCGCGCGCAAGGAAGAAGAAGAGCGCTTGCGCTATCAGCATGCGGAGTAAGGGCTCGCGCAGCCGCCGGCAAGAATGCGGCTAAATCGTCGCTTTGTGCGATTTTGTGAAAAATGGCGCTGTACGCAAGCTGACGCGCAGCTTGTACGAACAGGCGCGGCTGCAGGTTGATTGCCTGCCGTGCTTCAGCCGCACCGGATCCGCAAAATAATTGTTTCCACATACCGGGCACGTGCATGCGCAACAGCTCGGCAGCGGCGCGGCCTTTACATGTTTGCCGGGCCTGTCTTGTGCGTTAGACACGATGTTCAGGCCGGTTATCAGGATTGGACGCAGCATGGGAAATCATCGCGAATAACCGCCATGCCGATCATGGTCCCGATCTCTACGGTATTCATGCCGATCATGATGCCGATATCTACGATATTCATGCCGCTCGCGATATCCTCCACGAACATAGACGGCCGGCAGAGCTTCGTAATATTGCGGTTGCGAGCCGTAATAAACCTGCTGTACCGGCTGGGGCGGATAGTAAGCTTGCGGCTGCGCTTCGTAGTATGGCTGGGGCGCTGCATGTGCCGGCTGCGAATTCGCAATCAGCGATCCGATCACCACTGCGCCTAGAATCCCGGCCGCGATCGCAGCGCCGTTTCCACGATTGTGATGGTGGCGATCGCCCGCAAACGCCGCAGTCGACACTGATGCCGCGAGAACGCCAACGATAACCAGCGAAGAAAAAGTCCTATTGAAAGCCATGATGATGTCCTATTCCAATTTGGAGCGTTGACTTCACGCCACGATTCAATATAGGCCACATCCAGGCTTTCCTTGCAGATTGATTTAATTCGTTACACAAGTTACGACTTGTGCGCATCGTGATCCGATCGTTCTTTTCGCGTATGTCATGAACCGGCATGTTGTCCGCGGTGCAAGACGCGAAGTATTCAAGCCGGTCTTCAAGATTCGAACCCGCATACCAAATCCCTGCGTATCTTTTCTTCAATTGCATTGCATCCAGGAACCCATGCGCTGGCAAGGCTTGCCATTGTTGTCCAGGTAAATATTGCCGACACCGCCGCTGTAACGATCACCGCCGGGGCCGAAGCAGCCTCCGCCATCGCAAACCTGGACCGGGAACGGTGCGGTGGGCTGGACGGGCGCCCGCTGCGCTCCTGCGGCGTCTTGCGGCCGTGGCGATGGCGGCGCCGGTATCGGGCGATCGACGGTTGACGGGACCGCACGGCGACGCGTTGCCGGAGCGGCATCAATCGGCGGTTCGCTCGGAACGGGCGGTGCTGCATCGTGTTTTTTGCTGACGGGATACGAACTGCGAGGGGAGGACTGCGGATAGGGCTCAGGAGGCGCTACAGCACATCCGCCCGCGAGTGCAATGGCAAACAGGAAAATGAACCGGAATTTCGCCACGCTGATGGGAAGCGTATTCATTTCAATTGGATCGTGCGAGAGTGTAATCGTTCTATAAATGATTCACACGACGCCGGCGCTCAAGGGAAGAAATAGCGCGCCGCCGCGCCGGATGTGTTCAAACCGTGGACACTTCTCCATGAAAGCGCAGCAGGCCGATAGTGCCGAGGAGACAGGCAACGATTCCTCCGCTCAGCAGGAAAATAACTTCCTGGTCGGGCAGCGCGCCGGCGGCGGAATTCGCTACCGCATAGGTTGGATTCATTGTGCCCAAGCCAAAACAGATGACGAGAGTTCCCCAGATGATGATGCCGCCCCAGATATACTTTTTCACGGAATTCCTTTCGATGTCGATGCAGTGCGCCGCGCTTGTCTTCAGCGTGATTCGATTGTCGCCATTGCGCCGGCTTCGTTCCGTGCGCTGACGCACAGTTCGCGACTTCTATTTTTCTGGAGCGTCCGGAAAAATTGCGATGTGCCGGCGTTGCAGCAGGAATCAAAACAAAAACGCCTTGCGCGACTGCGGCAAGGCGTTTGAGCGGCATGAGCAACATGCACGGATAGGTCGGAACGGGAAATAGCGGCCACGATGCGATGCGGCGACCGGTCCGGCCCCTTGGCGATTACTTCAGAAGCATGTCATTCTTGACCGATTTCACGCCATTGACGCCACGCGCCAGCCTTACGGCTGTGGCGATATTGTCTTGCGAACGAACGAAGCCGCCCAATTGGACCACGCCCTTGAATGTCTCGACATTGATTTCATTTACCTTCAAGGTCGGTTCGTTGAGGATCGCTTTTTTGACACTGGCCGTGATCACGGTGTCGTCGACATACTGGCCGGTGCTTTCTCTTGTCGGTGTCGAGGTGCAGCCGACGATAGCGGTCAACAGGAGTGCAGCGATCAGGGTGGATGCGATTTTAAGATTTTTCATTTTGATATTCCCGGGTTGGTGATTCAAGTTTCCAAGCTGAAGTCCCGTCGCCGCAGGACGCGGATCAGGGGTGGTCTTGTTCGTATAGCGACTGCGGCAGATCTTGTTTCGCGCAGCTGACTGCGAATGCGCTGCAGTTGTGTGGCTATGCGATGGCGCAAGATTAAGGGTCAAATCCATTCAGGTATGTACGGCACCACACACAGCACGAATCCGATAGCCGCATTTCGACGGTCTATTGATGATTGCATCCGAAGATCGATGGAAACGCCTCGCCGGCAGTGGTGCCGGTCGCTATTTGCCCAATGCTCAACCTGGGTGCGGCAGCGCACAGAACTCGCAATGCGACCTGGCTATTCTTGGCACACTGGTTTCCGGACGAACACGATGTGTAAGGTAAATGCAAGGCGAAAATGGTCATGTTGCATCAGCACCGGAAACCGCAAGCCAAGCGCCTTTGGATACCAATTTTTTCTTAAACACTTTTCAGGAGTACGTCATGGGCACAATCTTGCTGGTTATTTTAATTCTCGTCCTCATCGGCGCCTTTCCATCATGGCCGCACAGCCGCAAGTGGGGTTATGGTCCGAGCGGTCTCACCGGACTGATCGTGGTTGTCTTGATCGTCATGCTGCTCACCGGGCGGCTTTAAATCCATTTTTCGGAATCGGTGTCGATTGAAAGCGGCGCCGGTTACCCGTCATATCGGGGTGTCTCATGAACTGCAATTTTTGTCTTGGCCGGAGTGTTCGGTTCATCAGCGCAATTGGATTCGCGCTGCTGGCCACTGCCTGCGCATCGCTTCCTGAAGTGCGGTACCTGAAAAGTTCTCTGGCCGCGCCGGCGAACCCAACCGTGACCAATGCGCAGGGCAATCTCGGCCCAAAAAAATCGCATTCGCTGACCCGGCGCTGGCGCAATTCGCATGTCGATGTCGCGGCGCTGGCGGCGCTGGAAGAAGCGGCCACCGGCAGCCCGCTTATCGCCGGCAACAAGGTCACCTTGCTGTACGATGGCCCGCAAACCATGGCGGCGATGATGGCGGCGATCAGTGCCGCCAAGGACCACATCAATCTGGAAACCTATATCTTCGACCAGGATGAACTCGGCATGAAGTTTTCCGACCTCCTGATCGAGCGTCAACGCGCCGGAGTGCAGGTCAATGTGATCTACGACAGCGTCGGCACGATCGGCACGCCGCAAGCATTCTTCGACAAGATGAGCGATGCAGGCATCCGTCTGCTGGCCTTCAATCCCGTCAACCCGCTGAAGCTGATCGGCCCTTGGGTGCCGAACAATCGCGATCACCGTAAAATTTTGGTTGTCGACGGTGCGGTCGCCTTCACGGGCGGTGTGAATATCAGCGACACTTATTCCACCAGTTCGCTGTTTCGTTCGAAATCAAGACGTAATTCCGATATCGGCTGGCGCGATACGCATATCAAGGTCGAAGGGCCCGCGGTCGCCGCATTTCAGTGGCTATTCCTGAGTAACTGGGCGAGCCAGAATTCTCCCGAACTCGCCGACAGTAATTTCTTTCCGCCGCTTAAAGAGGCCGGCGACAAGCTGGTCCGGGTTCTGGCCAGCGAACCCGGCGGCGATCACGAGATATACAAGGCTTATATCCTGGCGATACAGGAATCAAAGAAAACCGTGCACATCACCAGCGCCTACTTCGTGCCGGACGCGCAGATTTTGCGAGCGTTAACCGACGCCGCGCAGCGCGGTGTCGAAGTCAAGATCATCTTGCCGGGAGTGACTGACAGCGGCCTGGTATTTCGTGCCGCGCAATCTTTTTACAGTGAAATGCTGGCCAGCGGGATCAGGATTTTTCAATTGCAAATCGCGGTCCTGCATGCCAAGACAGCCGTAATCGACAATGTCTGGGCGACGGTCGGCTCGACCAATATCGACACCCGCAGCTTCTTGCACAACAGTGAAATCAACGTGGTGGTGTTTGGCGAGGAATTCGGCAATGCGATGGAAAATGCATTTCTCGAAGATCTGCGCGATTCAGTCGAGATTACCGCTGAAAGCTGGGCGCAGCGGCCGGTGAGCGACCAGATCAAGGAATGGGCCGCGCGCAGTCTCGAGTATTGGCTGTGACGCACCGTTCGATATTCAACGCTTGAATTCAATTTTTGTGGAGCATCAATGTATAAATATCTCTGGAAAATTTCCTCAAGCGGGTTGAGATGCCTGCTGTTGGTCGGCGCCGCCGGCGTTGCCTGCGCCGCCACTCCGGATTCGGACCCGGCCGCGACACTGCGTGCGAAACATGCATCACTCGAGGAGCAATTGCGCGAGAACCAGTTCAAGCGGCCGCTGGTTCTCGATTCCGCTGAAACGCCGAACCGCTTGAAGGGCGACATATTCGCGATCGTCGACTACCCGTTCGGCGCGGTAAGTGCCGGCCTGAATAATCCGAATCACTGGTGCGATGTGCTGGTGCTGCACCTCAATACCAAATACTGCCGTGCCAAAGTGAGGCCGTCTGGCACCACTCTCAACGTCAACATCGGCAAAAAGACGCAGGAAGAACTGGCCGATGCGCCGCGGCTTGAATTCAACTACAGAGTCGCCGCCGCGACCCCGGAATATTTTGAAATCATGCTCCACGCCAAAGACGGACCGATGGGCACCAGCGGCTACCGCATCTCGCTGGAAGCCGTGGCGCTGCCGAACGCCAAAACATTTTTGCATCTGACATATTCGTACGCGGTGAATTTTTCTGGGCGCATCGCCATGCAGTCCTATCTCGGAACTATCGGTAGCGGCAAGGTCGGCTTTTCCGTGATCGGCACGCAGGCTGACGGTCAGCCCGCCTATATCGGCGGGGTGCGTGGCCTGATGGAACGCAACACGATGCGTTACTACCTTGCAATCGATGCCTTTTTAGGCGCCGCCGGCGCTGCGCCGGCGGCGCGCTCCGAGAAACGGATGCAGAGTTGGTTTACTGCGACCGAGCGCTATTCGCGGCAGTTGCATGAGATGGATCGGGCGCCGTATGTCGAGATGAAGCGTGCCGAATATATTCGGCAGCAGAATGCGCATTGAGCGCGTCTGGAAAGAGAATCCTAAGAAATTTCACTTGCACATACAATGGTTTCACACAGTTTTTGGCACACCATATAGTCGTCATCGAGTCGTCCTTTGATAAGTACGAGATGATGGTTTTCATACAAATATTCATACCAGAGAGCTTCGCTTTCCAGATTGAGAAAGCGTAACGGTTTCCCCATAAAAACAAATTCTTTATTCAGTTTGATCGTGGCGAAATGCGAAGTTTGGTTAATCAGAGTAAACGGCGCAGTGCTATTTTTTTGAACATCGATAGGCAGCTTTTTCGGCCTGCCGCTAAATATCCCAAGGATTCCAGCCATTTTGTTTCCCTATCTGTTTATCTGAAAAGGCATGATTCAGCGTTACCGCAGAATAGCTTAGAAAGCAGTCCCATGCGGCGTCGAATATGGAGGATCCAGCTTGAAATTTGGTGAATGCTTGCCTATTCGACCGGATATTTCCAAAGGTTAACGTATTCAGGTGTTTTTTCACCATGCTTTTCCTGTACTGCGAATTTGCTTTCAGAAAAGCTCCGTTTCCAATGTCTTCTCGCATAGCCGGATACAAACGCATCAAAAGTTTATTCAGCCATCATCCATAAACCCGCGTGATATATCAGCAATGATGGTTGCAACACATTGTTTCACCGCAACACGACAATATGTGTAGTAAGCGTCAAATGGAGTAAATCAGACGAATCCAAAGAGGGCACGCTTCCATGCGTAGGAAAACTCAAACTATTCTGTCGTTCCGGCAGTACCATCGACTATTCCATTTCAACGTCTCGTCAAACGACGGCACGTCGCTTACTTTGCCAAACACTGGGCAATTTCCGTAACGTTATTGACTCATATGAATGCCGAATTCGAATTCAGCAACATTTGCGGCACAAAGCGCTCCAGTTCATTCCCGATCAGCCGAATAGAAAGAAATTTCAGAATTGAAACCAGACAACCCATCCCTGCATAATTATTTTGTCGATTTCAAAAATAATTTTCTGGCCAAAAAAACTGCTGGTCGGCAAGAGGATAAAGAGTTGCCGCTGCGCGCCGAGTTGTTCAGCGTCCTGCAGATGGAGCAACACGGGCGCATCCTGGCCAACGCTCACAAACTCGATCCCAAGCGTGGACGCGACCTGTTGTTGTCGCGTCTCGCCGAAAATGAACACGTCATCATCAATGCGTGCAATCAGTTGACGGAGGCGGTCAAGGCCGGACGGCAAGTGACGCCCGCGGCAGAATGGCTGCTGGATAACTTCTATTTGATCGAAGAACAGATTCGCACCGCGAAGCGGCATCTGCCGAAAAATTACAGCAAGGAACTGCCTCGCCTGTTACATGGCGCTTCTGCCGGCAGACCGCGCGTGTATGACATTGCACTGGAAACCATTTCTCATGGTGACGCACGTGTCGATCCGGAAAGCCTGAGCCGCTTCGTTGCCGCCTATCAGCAGGTCACCACGCTGAAACTCGGTGAACTGTGGGCGATCCCGATCATGTTGCGCCTTGCATTGATCGAAAACCTGCGGCGCGTCGCCGTTCGTCTCTCAATTGCCCGCTTCAACCTGAACCAGGCCGATTCGTGGGCAGACAAAATGAGCGAGACCGCCGAAAAGGATCCAAGCAGCCTGATCCTTCTGGTAGCCGACATGGCCCGCTCCGATCCCCCGATGGATAGTTCATTCGTCTCCGAACTGGTACGGCGCCTGCAGGGGCAAAGTCCCGCGTTGACGCTGCCGCTGACTTGGCTGGCGCAACGGCTGGCGGACTCCGGCCAAACCATTGAACAGCTGGTTCAGTTCGAATCCCAGCAACAAGCCGCGGATCAGGTATCGATCAGCAACAGCATCGGCAGCCTGCGTTTTCTCAGTGCGATGGACTGGCGCGAATTTGTCGAGACCATGAGCGTGGTGACCCATACCCTGGCAAAAGACCCGGCTGACGTTTACACCAGAATGGATTTCGCGACGCGCGATCGCTATCGGCATGTCGTGGAAAGAATCGCAAGGCATAGTCGCCTGTCCGAAGTGGAAGTGGCCGAACATGCCATCGGGCTCGCGCAAACCAGGGCCGTGCAGGCCGGCGCCGAAGACCGTACCGCACATGTAGGCTATTACCTGATCGGGAAAGGCCTGCCGGCACTGGAGCAATTGGCCGCTTTCGAATTGCCGCTACTGAGAAGGCTGCAGCGTGCGGGCAGGACGGCGCCGCTGGGAGTCTATCTCGGCAGCATACTGCTGCTTACCCTGGCAGCCACCGGCGCCATTGTTTTCAAGACACATGCCGATGGCGTGGACCGATGGCTGCTTGCGCTGGTCGCATTGACTTCCCTGTTTGCCGCGAGCCAGCTTGCGCTGTCATTGGTCAATTGGGTGTCCACCCTGATCACCATGCCTCGTCCGCTTCCGCGCATGGATTTTTCCGGCGGCATTCCGCGCGCGTCACGCACGCTGGTTGTTGTGCCGACGATGCTGTTCACCAAACAGAATATCGACACGCTGACGGAGACGATCGAGGTCCATTTTCTCGCCAACCGCGACGACAATCTGCGCTTTTGCCTGCTGACCGATTTCGGCGACGAACAAACGGAGACGATGCCGTTCGATCAAGTCTTGCTCGAACACGCCGGAAAAAGCATCGATGAGTTGAACAGGAAATATCAGCAGGCCAACGGCGACAATTTTCTGCTGTTTCATCGCCCGCGCCGCTGGAATGCACAGGAAAAAACCTGGATGGGTTTCGAGCGCAAGCGCGGCAAGCTGGGCGATCTCAACACTTTCCTGCGCAATGGCGCGACCGGCGCTTTCGCACTGATCGTCGGCGATACGGAGGGACTGACCAATGTCCGCTATGTGATCACGCTGGATACAGACACCGATTTGCCGCGCGACACCGCACGGCAGTTCGTGGCCACCATGGCGCATCCATTGAACCGGGCACAGTACGACGAAAAGCACCAGCGTGTCCTTGAAGGCTACGGTATTCTTCAACCGCGCGTGGCGGTCAGTATTCCGGGCGCCGAGGCGTCGCGCTATGAGCTGCTTTGCAGCGGTGAAGCAGGCATCGACCCGTACACGCGCACTGTGTCCGACGTCTATCAGGATATATTCGGTGAAGGCTCATTCATCGGTAAAGGCATCTATGACGTCGATGCATTCGAACAGGCATTGAACGGCCGCTTGCCGGAGAACCGCATTCTCAGCCATGACCTGCTCGAAGGGTGCTATGCGCGCGCCGGCCTGTTGAGCGATGTGCAACTCTATGAAGAATGCCCATCCCGCTACAGCGCCGATGTCAGCCGCCGCCATCGCTGGATACGCGGCGACTGGCAGATTGCATCGTGGCTGCTGCCGAGCGTACCGGGCGGACGCGATACGGAGACCGGCAAGGTCGTGCGCCGACGCAATCCGCTGTCGGCACTGTCGCGCTGGAAGCTGTTCGACAATCTGCGCCGCAGCATCGTGCCGATCGCGCTGACGGCTTTCCTCCTGACAGGCTGGACCATGCTGCCGTCGGCCTGGTTCTGGACCGCAGCGGTGCTCGCCATCCTGCTGATTCCATCCATCTGCGCATTCATCCTGAGCCTAGTGAGCAAACCGGACGACGTACTGTACCGCCAGCATTTTTCCATGCTGCTGCGATCGACTACGCAACACTTCTTTCATGCCGTGCTGACCCTGACCTTTCTGCCCTACGAAGCCTGGTTCACGCTCGATGCAATCATTCGTACCCAATGGCGGGTGCTGGTCTCGCACCAGAAAATGCTGGAATGGAATCCCTCCAGCGAAGTGAGCCGGCAATCGGGCAATGACCCGGCTTCCTACTATCGATCGATGTGGATCGCACCGGCGACGGCGCTTGCGACCGCTGTCTATCTGGCCGCAGCCAATTCCGCTGCACTGGCCGCGGCCGCGCCGATCCTGCTGCTATGGTTTGTGTCGCCCGTCATCGCGTACTGGATCAGCCGGCCGATCGGGCGCCGCGCCGCGCATCTCACAGCTGAACAGATGCTTTTCCTGAAATCGCTGTCACGCAAGATGTGGCTGTTTTTCGAGACCCACGTCGGCGAGGAAGACAACTGGCTGCCGCCCGACAACGTGCAGGAGCATCCTGTTGCGGTCGTTGCGCACCGTACGTCGCCCACCAACATCGGCCTGTCCCTGCTGGCCAATCTTGCGGCGTATGACTTCGGCTACATTCCGGCCGGACGATTCATCGAACGCTCGCAAAATACCTTGCGTACCATGGCTACACTGGACCGTTATCAGGGCCATTTCTACAACTGGTACGATACGCAAACACTGAGACCGCTGCACCCGATGTATGTATCGGCCGTCGACAGCGGCAATCTTGCCGGCCACCTGCTTACGCTGCGCCCCGGCCTGACCGGGTTGCTCGATACGCCGATCCTTGGCGCCCGCGTATTCCACGGCATCCGCGACACCTATGAAATCCTGCGTGGCGCCGCTGGCGGTACGCCAATGCCGGAATTGATCCAGTTTGAAAAGGACCTCGAGTCGGCCTGCGAGTGTTCACCGGAAACGCTGATGGTCGCTCATGATTGCCTGCAGAGATTGACGCACTGCGCGGCAAGCCTGGTTGCCAGGCTCGAAGGTGTACCCGACATGCAGATCAATGATTGGGCGCGCGCGCTCGAAACCCAGTGCCGTGAAGCCTTGAACGAACTCGGCTTCCTGGCGCCCTGGACGCAGATACTCGAGCCCGCCGAATGGATCGGCACGTTTCCCCAACTTGGCGAAATTCCATCGCTGCGCCAGCTCGCCCGGCTGCATGCCAGGCTGGCGCCGGCGTTCGACCAACGCCTTGCCGGCCTCGCCGATCCGCAAGATGCGGTGCGTGCCGGCGCGCTTGGCAAAATGGTGGCGGAAGGCAGTTGCCGTGCGGCCGAACGCATGCTGCTGATCGACCAGCTCGCGCTGCAATCGGAGGAGTTCGCGCAGATGGAATACGGCTTTCTTTACGACCGCGCCACGCATCTGCTGACGATCGGGTATAACGTCACCGAGCGGCGTCGCGACGCAAGTTTTTATGATCTGCTGGCCTCGGAAGCCAGGCTGGCCACATTCGTCGCCATCGCGCAGGGAAAAATACCTCAGGAAAGCTGGTTCGCACTCGGACGCCAGCTCACCATCGCCGGCGGCGATCCGATCCTGCTGTCATGGAGCGGATCGATGTTCGAATACCTGATGCCGCTACTGGTGATGCCGACGTTCGGGAATACCTTGCTCGATCAGACCTATCATTCCGCTGTGGCACGGCAGATCCAATACGGTGCGCAGCGCGGTGTGCAATGGGGCATGTCGGAATCCGGCTATAACACGTTCGATGCCAGCTTGAACTATCAGTATCGGGCGTTCGGCGTCCCGGGCCTCGGATTCAAGCGCGGCCTCGGCGACGATCTGGTGATTGCGCCGTATGCATCGATGATGGCATTGATGGTGGCGCCGGAAGAAGCATGCAAGAACATGCAGCAATTGTCCGCACAGGGATTCGACGGGCGGTTCGGTTTCTATGAAGCGATCGATTACACGCCGTCGCATTTGCCGCGTGGACAGACACATGCGGTGATCCGGTCGTTCATGGCGCATCACCAAGGCATGGGCTTCCTGTCGCTCGCATATCTTCTGCTCGACCGTCCGCTGCAAAGACGCTTCGAATCCGATCCGCTGTTCCAGGCGACGATGTCGCTGTTGCATGAGCGCGTGCCGAAAGCGACCGCCAGCTATTCGAATACAACGGATCTCGCCGACATCCGGACGGCAGAGGCCGGCCAGGAAATGCAGATGCGCGTGCTGCAGCGTGCCGATCCTCGCACGCCGGAATTGCAGCTGTTGTCCAACGGCCGTTACCACGCGATGATCACCAGCGCCGGCGGCAGCTACAGCCGCTGGAACGATCTGTCGATCACCCGCTGGCGTGAAGACAGCACGCGCGATAACTGGGGCGCATTCTGTTACGTGCGCGATCTGGAAGACGGCCGCTTCTGGTCGACGGCATTCCAGCCGACCCTGGCGCAGCCACAGAATTATGAAGTGATCTTCTCCGAAGGCCGCGCCGAGTTCCGCCGCAGCGACAACAACTTGGACATGCACACCGAAATCGTGGTGTCGCCGGAAGACGATATTGAACTGCGCCGTACCCGCATCGTGAATTCCTCGCGCGTGCGCAGAACCATTGACATCACCAGCTATGCAGAGGTGGTGCTGGCGCCGGCAGCCGCCGATGCGGCGCATCCGGCGTTCAGCAATCTGTTCGTGCAGACTGAAATTGTTCATTCCAGACACGCGATCCTGTGCACGCGCCGGCCGCGTTCTGTGGAAGAAAAAACGCCCTGGATGTTTCATCTGATGGCAGTGCATGGCGCCGACGTCGGGATAGTGTCGTACGAAACAGACCGCATGCAATTCATCGGCCGCGGCAATACCGTCGCTGCACCGCAAGCAATGCTCGACAGGGCGCCGCTAACCAACAGTGCAGGATCGGTGCTCGATCCGATCATTGCGATCCGTCATCAGCTCACGCTCGATCCGGAACAGTCGGTCACCGTCGACATGGTGACCGGCGCCGGCGAATCGCGCGATATCTGTCTCGGCCTGATCGAAAAATATCAGGATCGCCATCTGGCCGAGCGCGTGATCGAGTTGTCGTGGACCCATAGCCATGTCGTGCTGCGCCAGCTGAACGCCAGCGAAGCCGATGCGCAGTTGTATGGACGTCTTGCCTCCTCGGTGATTTATGTGAACTCGTTGCTGCGAGCCGATGCCAGTGTCCTTATCCGCAATTCGCGCGGCCAATCGGGCTTGTGGAGCTACGCCATTTCCGGCGACCTGCCGATCGTGCTGCTGCGGATCAAGAGCCAGGAAAACATCGGCCTGGTGCGTCAGCTGGTGCAGGCCCACGCATATTGGCGTTCGAAAGGGCTGGCCGTCGATCTCGTGATCTGGAACGAAGACTATGCCGGTTACCGCCAGGTGCTGCAGGAACAGATCATGGGATTGATTTCATCCGTCACCGGCGCCCACGCGATTGATCGTCCGGGCGGCATTTTCGTGCGCCTGGCCGATCAGATTTCGAATGAGGACCGGGTCCTGTTCGAATCCGTGGCACGGGTGATCCTGACCGACAGCCACGGCACGCTGGCCGAACAGCTCAATCGCCGCGACCTGATGCGGGTCCGTCTGCCGCGCCTGGCGCCGACCCGCGCCCGGCCACCGATTGCGGCACGCGAGGTTACTGCCATGCCGCAGCGGAACCTGATCCTGTCGAATGGCATGGGCGGCTTCACGCCGGACGGACTCGAGTATGTGATCACTACCTCGGCCGACCAGGTCACGCCTGCGCCGTGGTCCAATGTAATGGCGAATCCGCAGTTCGGTACCGTCATTTCCGAAAGCGGACAAGCGTATACCTGGGGCGAGAACGCGCATGAATTCCGCCTGACGCCATGGGCCAATGATCCGGTCAGCGACGCCGGCGGCGAAGCGTTCTATCTGCGCGACGAAGAGACCGGGTTTTTCTGGTCGCCTACGCCATTGCCTCGCCGCGGCGAGGGTGAATACGTCACGCGGCATGGCTTCGGTTACAGCGTGTTCGAGCATGTCGAAGACGAGATCTCCTCCGAGCTGACCGTTTTTGTCGCGGTGGATGCATCGGTCAAGTATTCGGTACTGCGCATACGCAATGATTCGGACACGACACGCAAGCTTTCCGCGACCGGCTATGTGGAGTGGGTACTCGGCGACCTGCGTCCGAAATCGGCAATGCACGTCATCACCGAAACCGACCCGGCCACCGGTGCAATGTTTGCCCGCAATCCGTACAACACCGAGTTCGACGAGCGCGTTGCGTTCTTCGACGTCGATACCACCTTGCGCACCATCAGCGGCGACCGTACCGAATTCATCGGCCGCAACGGATCGCTGCAAAGCCCGGTGGCGATGGAGCGGGTGCGCTTGTCCGGCAAGGTCGGCGCCGGCCTCGATCCGTGCGGCGCGATGCAGGTCCAGTTCGAACTGGTCCCGGGGCAGCAGCGCGACATCGTGTTCATGCTCGGCGTCGCCGATATCCGTCACGTCAATATCGGTCATCTCGTGCAGAAGTATCGTGGTTCAATCGCAGCCCAGGACGCGCTCGACGCCGTACACGCCTACTGGAAGCGCACCCTCGGCGCGGTACAGGTCGAAACGCCGGACCAGTCGCTGAACGTTCTTGCCAACGGCTGGCTGATGTACCAGACCATCGCGTGCCGTTTGTGGGCGCGCAGCGGTTACTACCAGTCCGGCGGCGCATTCGGATTTCGCGACCAGTTGCAAGACACCATGGCGCTGGTGCACAGCCAGCCGCAACTGATGCGCGAACATCTGCTGCTGTGTGCGGCCCATCAATTCATCGAAGGCGATGCGCAGCACTGGTGGCATCCACCGACCGACCGTGGGGTCCGCACCCACTGTTCCGACGATTACTTGTGGCTGCCGCTCGCGGTCAACCGTTATGTGATCGGTACCGGCGACATCGGGGTACTGAACGAGAACATCCGCTTCATCGAAGGCCGCCCGGTGAATCAGGATGAAGATTCCTACTACGATCTGCCGCTCCGTTCAGAGCAAACCGCCACGCTGTACATGCATTGCGTGCGTGCGATTGAAAGAGGATTGAAATTCGGCGTGCACGGCCTGTCGCTGATCGGTTCCTGCGACTGGAACGACGGCATGGACAAGGTTGGGGAGCACGGCAAGGGCGAGAGCGTCTGGCTCAGCTTTTTCCTCTATGAAGTGCTGACGCGTTTTGCCGAAGTCGCCGCGATCCACAACGACCCGGCATTCTCCGAGCGCTGCCATGCCGAAGCGGAACAGCTGCGTCAGAACATCGAGAAAAACGGCTGGGACGGCGAATGGTATCGCCGTGCGTATTTCGATGACGGCACGCCGCTCGGCTCCGCACAGAATGCCGAATGCCAGATCGATTCGATTTCGCAAAGCTGGTCGGTATTGTCCGGCGCCGGCGACCCGGAACGCTCGCGCATGGCGATGCAGGCGGTTGACCGCCGCCTGGTGCGGCGTGAGGATTCGATCATCCAGTTGCTCGATCCGCCGTTCGACAAGTCCGATCAGAATCCCGGCTATATCCGTGGTTATGTGCCAGGCGTGCGCGAGAACGGCGGGCAGTACACACATGCCGCGATCTGGACCGCGATGGCGTTTGCCAGGATGGGCGACAACCAGCGTGCGTGGGAACTGCTGCGGATGATCAATCCGGTCAACCACGGCAATACTCCCGAGAACATTGCCACCTACAAGGTGGAGCCCTATGTCGTTGCGGCGGATGTATATGCGATATCGCCGCACACCGGCCGAGGCGGCTGGACCTGGTACACCGGATCATCGGGATGGATGTACAGGCTGGTCGTGGAGTCGCTGCTCGGACTGGCGCTGGAAGGCGACAGGCTGCGCATTACGCCGTGCCTGCCGAGTGACTGGAATACGTATGCAATGAATTATCGGTACCGCGACACGATGTACCGGATTGTCGTGACACGATGCAGCGTCCAGGAAGTTACGGGCCATGTGAAAGTGGATGGCATTCTGCAAACGGACGGATTGATTCAACTGGTCGACGACAGGCAGGAGCACGCGGTGGAGATCGTTGTACAAAATGCCTGTCTGCCTGCGCCGGTCTAAATCAGGCGGCTGTTTGCGCAGAGGCAGTCACTGAAATTTACTTGTGTCCGGCACCGCACAGATCAGGCGCAAAAGATCCCGTACTCTCGGTTCAGGAAATCCAGGGCACGGATGCGTCGGCCGCTAACGGCGGCGTGTCATCCAGCCTGAAGGATTTACGCATGCGTGACTGAACCAGGCGACTCGCCTGGAGTCGCATTCTTATTCTTGTTGAGGAAATGGATATGATGAAACTGAAAGATTTGATGAGCCGGGACGTGCAGGTGATCGATGCGAATGCGACGATCATGGAAGCCGCAGAACAAATGAGAAAGGGCAACTTTGGCATGATGCCTGTGGGAGAAAATGACCGGATGATCGGCGCCATATCCGATCGCGATATTGCCATCCGCGCCATCGCCGGTGGCAAGGAATCGAGCACCAAGGTGCGCGAAGTAATGTCCGAGCGTATCGTCTGGGCTTACGAGGAGGATTCCGTGAATGATGCGGCCAAGCTCATGAGCACGCATCAGATCCGGCGCCTGCCGATCGTGAATGCGGAGAAGCGTCTCGTGGGGATCGTGGCACTCGGTGATGTCGCCGTTGAAAGCGCCGATGTGGAAGTTGCCGGCGAAGCACTGGTGGAAATTTCGAAATCTTCGTGAGCAAACCTGGATAGGAGCATGGAATAACTTTACTTGCCGGCCATGGCCTCTTCAATCATTTCCTTCTGTTCTCTGGTGCCCATGCGGCTCCAGGTTTCGGGAGGAATGTTGAGTATGTCCTGAGTCCGCTCTCCCGCATGGCGCCATGCATCCTGGATTACACCGCCTTCAGTCGGAACGTTCCCGTCAGAGCTGTCCGAGGCGTGGCTCCAGTTCCATCCGGATTTCTTCGAAATGCTTTCAAATGAATAGCCGACTGCTTCCAATGTTTCTTTTCTGGACTGCAAGTCGGATGAAAGCGCACTGTTTTTAAACATGGTATTTCCCTTCAACCTAGAAACGGCAGTTGACCGCTTGTCTGCTACGGTAAGTTCATAAATGGATTGAAATGTTTCATGGTTAATCTGTTCACCGTTCGAGTTAGGCCGCTACCGGCACGATTGCACATTTTCCCGGCTCTCTGGCTTCGTTGTTCCTCGTAGCAGGGGGCAGCCATGCGTCCTCCATCCTCTCCCTCAATCCCTCTCCACGGAGTCTGAGGTTTACCCACAAATAAACGCATCATGATGTCATTCATTTTTTCGGAAGATCAAATACATCTGCGAACTCTCGTGGAGAGAAAGGAAGCCGCGCCAGAGCACGGTGATTCCAGGAGGTCGATCGCGTGTTCGCCCCAGATAGCCACCGAGCTTGGCAATCCACAGGATGGCCTTTCCCAGCGTGGGCGGTTGCTTCGGGGGATGGGTGGTGGCGTGGGTGCGGCAATACAAGGCCTGCCATTCGAAGCGTTGCAGCAGCACCTCGCAAGACAGATCGGCATCGAGCCGGCCCAGCAAGGTCGCGTAGAGAATGCGCCAACCGATGACGGCAAACAAGGCCGTGGCGCGCATGAAGCGCTGCGCATCGCCGAACTGGCGCGCCTCGATCTGGCAACCGCTCTTGAGCACCCGGTGCCACGTTTCGATGGTCCAGCGGCGCGCATACCAGGACAGGCGTTCCAATGCCTGCTCCAGCGTCTGCGTGGGCACGGAACTCAACAACATCCATTCGATGGGATCGACGCCTTCAGGCGGCGCGGTCTCGATCGCCCACGTCGCGTACACCTCGACCTCGGCCAACCCCTGGCCTTGACGGTTCCTTGGCGCACGAATGCGCACCGGGGCGCACCGAATCGTCAACCGGGCGGTGCGCTCAGGCGTGCTGCCGCGTGCCGGCACGCGCAACGTCGTCGTTCCCATCGCAGGAATCGATTGCATCGCTTCCCACAGGTATTTTTCCGGATGATCCACGCCGCGATTCCAGGCCGCGCGCACCAGCCAATCCACACCCGCTGCGCGCTCGGCCACGAACAGGTCGTACACGTCGGCCTCGCGATCGCACACGCTCACGATGTGGGTCTGCGGGCAACGGGATTGGAGCGCCGTCACCTGGTTCAAGCCCTCGATCCATTTGGCGCTTTCCTTGTTCTGGATCGGCAGCGTCTTGCGCAGATTGCGCTTGCCCAGTTGCTCCAGGGGACGTACCCAGGTCTTCAGTCCCAATACGCCCAAGGGCAAGCCGTCCGGCGTGAGCGCGAGCATGCTATGCATGAAGAATCCCCGCACTTTCTTGTGACTGCAGTAGCCCAGGCCCTCGGTCGCCGACAAATGCGTGAGGTTGTATTCGGTGGTGTCTTGCACCGCCAGCACCAGCGGCACGGCGTGCATGCGCGTGAGCGTTTGACCGATATGCGCCGTCAGGATGCCGTCCGTATCCACGCCGTCGTTGTCGAAGAAGCGATAGGCGGCTTTGAGTTCGCACGCCGACAGCGATTGCGGAAAGGAGCAGTGCGGACTGCGCGCCAACTGGCGCGCCAGCATGACGAGCCGCTTGCTCCGGCGCGCATCGCCCAATTCGGCCTTGCCAAATTCTTCGTTCGCCCAGTCGGGTTCGGGATCTTGAGACAACGGGGTACATGGCAAGTAAGGAAGGTCGGAAAGTTAACATTGTTTACGCACGTTTACAACTGTTTTTTTGCTGCAAGCACGCAATTTGTCCGCGAAATTGTGGGTAATCCTCAGCCTCAAGGGCTGAGGGCGAGAACAGCCGCAATTCGCTGGCGTAATTTACGGAACGATCAAGAATGGCCTTGGTTCCGCGCGAAAGTCCGCGTTA
>MESE01000145.1 GCA_001770855.1 Burkholderiales bacterium RIFCSPLOWO2_02_FULL_57_36 | reverse complement strand
CCTTCCGCAGTTGCGCTTCACTTCGCTCACTGTGGTCAGCTCGCGGCGGGACTTTCACCCACAGGAGTGCGCCCATGCTGGGCGCACGAAAAAAAAGCATGGCACCGAAGTGCCATGCTTTTCATATGGAACGATCAGCTTACTTCACTGAAGGACGTTTCATTTGGCAAGACGTAGGCTGCGAAGCGACGTATGGATCCAGTCTGACTTCCGCCCTAAAGCCGTAGCCGGTATTCTCAAAGTCGAACACCACATCCTTACCATTGACCTTGGTCCAGGTATCGATGTACAACGGTTGCTGCAATTGGTGATCGGTCTTGCGCATTTCGAGATCACCGTTCAAGCCCTTGAACTTCATGCCTTCCATCGCAAAAGCGACTTTTACAGGATCGGTTGAATTGGCTTGCTTGAATGCATTGGACAGCATCCGTACACCATTGTAAGTTGAGACGACATAGAAATCTTCGTTGTATCTGGCCTTGAACTCCTTGGTCAGCTTCGCACCCAACTCATACTCTTCTTTGGGAACGAACTTCGCATTGTTCTTGCTCCAGTATCCGACCGACTTGACTTTTTCTGCACCGGCCGCGCCCATCGCGGTAGGAACACCGGTCGTGGCCGCATAGTATGTGTAAAAGTCCGATTTCAGGTCCGCATCTTTTGCCGCCTTGATCAACAGCGCCAAGTCAGTGCCCCAGTTGCCGGTAATGACGGCATCGGCACCGGCTGCCTTGATCTTGGCAACGTATGGCGAGAAATCCTTGGTGGTGGCAATTGGATGCAGGTCGTCGCCGACGATTTCGATGTCAGGACGCTTGCGTTTCAGCATTTCCTTTGCGGCACGAGTGACTTGATGTCCGTGAGAGTAGTTCTGACCAATGATATAAACCTTCTTGATATTCTGGTTCTTGGCCATGTAATTGGTCAGACCCTCCATCTTTTGATCGGAATTCGCATCAAGACGGAAATGCCAGAAGCTGCATTTGCTGTTGGTCAGGTCAGGATCGACCGCCGCATAGTTGATAAAGACGACTTCCGCGCCAGGATTCCGCTCGTTATGCTTGTTGATCGCATCGATCAACGCACCGGCGGCACCAGAGCCATTGCCTTGCGTAATGTAGCGATAGCCTTGGTCGATAGCGCTCTTTAACTGGGTAAGCGATTCCTGCGGGCTGCCTTTATTATCGAATCCGACAAACTCAAAGGTGTGGCTGCCGGCCCATTTGTCCTTGTTCGCGAGTTCAGCGGCAAATTGCCAGTGTTTCAGGATGCCTTGACCAACCGGCGCAAACGGGCCGGACAGCGGATCGATGAATGCGACCTTGACATTATCTGCATAGGTAAGTGGCGAAGCTAAAGCAGCCGCGGCAGAAACAGCTAGAACGAGCGGGCGAAAACGGATGGTCATTTGTCTCTTCCTTAAGAAATTAACTAACACAATGTCAACATTGTTTTATGCTGGTTACTGCGAGCGGCAACTGCGAGCGGCAACACATTAGTACAAGTATTCTAACCAAGATACGGTTGAATTTGCTAGATGAATATCAATAAATAAGCAAAGAAAATTTTGTGCGGCGCACAAGTTCCACTATGCTAATTCACCAATTTCCCTTGTGCGCCGATAATCCCGATTTGCACGAATGAAGAACCTTCGCGCTTGCCGTTCGTGAAATCGAAACCAAGGTCGCCGATATGTGTTTTATTGATTTGATTAAGGGCTGCTATGACACCCTCGCGTGACGGAGCGCCTTGGGCTTTCTTCAGCGCCTCGACTACCACCCGTGCAGCCAGGAATCCCTCGAGATGCAGGCTGTTTTGCCTGATCTCCGGGATCTGCAGCATATCCATCGCAGTTCGAAAATCCTTCATTACCTGCAATGCGCTTGAAGGCGGATAAGTGACTTGAGTGAGCATCAACCCGCGGCTTGCTTCCGGGCCGAGCAGATCGACAATCGCCGCATGGGAAGTGGTCGAAAAACTGGTCACAGGCAACGCCGGGCGGAGCGTTTTTATTTCCTTGTACAACTGCGCAACCACGGGTGTTACGGCATAAACAAGCACTTGATGAATCGAATTGTCTTCGGCGATTTTCTTGGCGATTTCGGGTATTGTCTTGCCGCCCGCCAGCACCGGATAATTGGCCACCAGCGTAGCCCCGTTTTCAGCGGCGGCGCGTTCAATCTGCTTAAAAGCCTCACGGCCGGACCCATCGTCGGAATAAACCGCTATCAGGCGTTTGCGCCCGATAGTCGCGGACACCTTGATGATTTTATCGGCCTCAGCACCCACACCGGCAATCAGAAAATAATGATTCGGGCCTTTCATTTCGCGCACCGAGGACGATCCGTCGCGCGGGCCGACCAACGCGATATTGGCGCGCTTCAAAACACCGGACTCGATGAGCGCGGCGTTAGGCAACGATCCCGCGGTATTGATCATGGCAACCAAGGGATAGGCCGCCAATAACTCCTGCGTCTTTGCTACCGTGAGCTTGGGGTCGGATTGATCATCCTTTTGCTCAAACCTGATCTGGTAGCCGTTCAGCCCGCCATTCGAGTTGATCATGTCGAAGCAGGCACTGGCGCCTTCGGACAACGGCTTTCCTATTGCTGCGAGCGACCCGCTCATGGGCACCACAGAGCCGATGAAAATTTCCTTGGGCGCACCAGTAGCGGGAATCGATAGGCTTAATAGTGTCGATGCAATGAGCATGGATCTAGTGATCATGTTCATAAGGTGTCTCCTCCTTGTTAATTCCAATATTCATGGTACATATTATTTTTATGAATTAGTGGAAATTTTCACGTCACACCTCGAGCCACTCCTTGCGAATGCCTGCATTGCTCTTCAAGTCCGCGGGCGTGCCTTCAAACACGATCGAGCCATGGCCCATTACATACACCCGCTGTGAAATCTCCAGCGCAATGGCCAGCTTCTGTTCGACCAGCAGCACGGAAATCCCCCTGGTTTTCAACTCGTTCAGGTAATCCGCGACCTGATCCACGATCTTCGGCGCCAGACCTTCGGTCGGTTCATCGATCATGATCAAATCCGGGTCGCCCATCAACGTGCGGCACAGCGTGAGCATTTGCTGCTCGCCGCCCGACAATACCCCCGCCTGCGTATGCTGGCGCTCCTTCAAGCGCGGAAAAAGCTCATACATGTCATCCAGGTGCCAGCGCGACTGCTTGCCCTTCTTCTCGCCCAACAGCAGATTCTGCTCCACCGTCAGCGTCGGGAAGATATCGCGGTTCTCCGGCACATAGCCCAGGCCTTTGTGCGCGATTTCAAACGCTTTCTTGCCGCGGATTTCTTCGCCCTTGAAGCGCACCGAGCCGGTCGCGTCGACCTGCCCCATCACCGCTTTGACCGTGGTGGAGCGGCCTACGCCGTTGCGGCCCAGCAGGCTGACGATTTCCCCTTCCTTGACCTTCATGTTGACGCCATGCAGGATATGGCTTTTGCCATAAAATCCATGCAAATCATTGATCTCTAACATTGCATTCATGATTACCCTTCCACTGGTGCGTGACCGCCCAGATAAGCTTCTTGTACCTTGGCGTTGCCGCGAATCTTGCTCGGGATGTCACAGGCAATCACTTCACCGTAGACCAACACTGCAATCCGGTCGGCCAGGCCGAACACCACGCCCATGTCGTGCTCGACAATCAACAGGGTTTTTCCGATGGTCACCTTGCGGATCAATTCGACCGCCGCATCCGATTCCGAACGGCTCATGCCGGCAGTCGGTTCGTCGAGCAAGATCACGTCGGCACCGCCGGCAATGGTGATGCCGATTTCCAAGGCGCGTTGCTCGGCATAGGTCAGCAGTCCCGCCGACACATCGCGGCGGCGCTTCAAGCCGATTTGCTCCATGATGTCTTCGGCCCGCTCCTGGGCATCCTTCAAGCCGTTCAGGCGATGCCAGAACGAATACTTGTAGCCGAGCGACCACAGTACCGCGCAGCGCAGGTTTTCAAAGACGCTCAGGCGGTGAAAAATGTTGGTGATCTGAAAGCTGCGCGACAAGCCGCGGCGGTTGATTTCGTAGGGCGGCAAGTCCAAGACGCTCTTGCCGTTCAACAGGATGTCGCCGGAACTGACGCCGAAGCGCCCCGAGATCAGGTTGAACAGCGTCGACTTGCCCGCGCCGTTCGGCCCGATGATTGCGATGCGCTCTCCGGTAGCTACCTGCAGCGCTGCACCGCGAATGATTTCCGATTTGCCGAAGCTCTTGTAGACATCCTGGAGTTCGAGGGAATACTGGCTCATGCTTTGCCTCCCTTGATCAATTCTTCAATTTCGGTATTCACGTCACCCCACACCAGTTGAAATGATTTTTTGGTCATCCGGAAAAACACCAGCCCGACGATGAAGATGGCACCTGCCACCAGCCAGCCGGTCGGCGCGGCCGTATCGACGGTAAAGCCGAATAGCTGCCGCTCGGTTCCGTACGACAGCGACTCGAGCGTGAAGTGATACAGCATCTCGATGAACAGCACCACACCCAACAACATGATCACGCTGCTCACGGAAACGGCCGCCAGACTCGGAAAGATGCGCTTGAACCTGCCGAATTTTGCAACGCGCAAATTCAGCATGATCAGGCTGGCCAACCCGCCAGGCGCATACATCACCACAATGATGAAGAAGGCGCCAAGATACAACAGCCATGCTTTCGTAAAATCGCCGAGAACGACGGTCAGGAAAATACCGACGATCGCGCCGAGGATTGGACCGAAAAAGAAGCCGACGCCGCCGATGAAGGTAAATAGCAGCACGGCGCCGGAGCGAAACGCGCTCACGTTTTCATCGGTCACGATCTCGAAATTGATGGCGGCCAACGCACCGGAGATGCCGCAGAAAAACGCCGACAGGATCAGTGTCATATAACGCACGCGCTGGGTGTTGTAGCCGATGAATTCAACCCGTTCCGGATTGTCGCGCACCGCGTTGATGACCCGGCCCAGCGGCGTCTGCGTGAACGCATACATGCCGATGGTGCTGATAAATAGCCAGAATGCGATCAGGTAATACACCTGGATTTGCGGGCCGTACGTGATGCCCAAAAACGGTTCGCCGTACACGCGATTACTCGCGATGCCGCCCTCGCCGCCGAAAAAGCCCGGGAACATCAACGAACAGGCATGCACCAATTCGACGATGCCAAGCGTAATCATGGCAAATGTCGTGCCTGATTTCTTGGTGGTGACATAGCCGAACAACACGCCGAAAAACATGCCGGCGACGCCGCCGATCAGCGGGATCAACGGCAACGGCATCCATATCGCACCGTTACCAGCAAGATTCATTGCGTGAATCGCGAAATAGGCGCCGAGGCCGGAATACACCGCATGGCCAAAGGAAAGCATGCCGCCTTGCCCTAGCAGCATGTTGTACGCCAAGGCAAAAATCATGATCGTGCCCATCTGCGACAGAATGGATAACGACGCGCCTTTGTCGAAAATCATCGGTGCGATAATCAGAACCAGAGCAAAAAAGCTCCAGATCAACCATCGCCCCAGGTTCAGAGGTGAATATTTCATCGTAGTCGTGTTAGAAGTCATCATTTTTATCCCTCCCTCTTACCCATCAAACCCATGGGTCTGAAGATGAGGATCAGGACCAGCAATAGGTACGGCAAGATCGGCGCAACGTCTGAAATCGACAGCTTCAATACTTCATAACCCGGTGTGTCCGGCGTGAAATCAACGCCAAATCGACCAAACAAGGTCACGAGGGAGTTATCCAGCGCAACCGCAAAGGTTTGCATGACGCCGATCAGGAGCGACGCAAAGAACGCCCCGGCCAGTGAACCCATGCCGCCGACCACCACCACGACAAAGATGATGCTGCCGACGGTTGCGGCCATGGACGGTTCGGTCACGAATGCATTACCGCCGATCACGCCGGCCAGACCGGCCAGCGCGCATCCGCCGCCGAATACCAGCATGAATACACGGGGCACATTGTGGCCCAGCGTTTCAACGGTATTGGGATGCGTCAGCGCAGCTTGAATGACCAGTCCGATTCTGGTGCGCGTCAACATCAGATAAATCGCCAGCAGCATCAGGAGGGCGATCAGCATCATGAAGCCGCGGTACATGGGGAAGGTGGTGGAATACGCCGTGAACAATGAGCCGCTCAACTCAGGCGGGATGACATAGCGAACCGCCGCACGTCCCCAGATCAGTTGGACGACTTCGACGATGACGTACGAGAGACCGAAAGTAAACAGCAGCTCGGGGATATGCCCCCATTTATGCACCGTTCTCAAGCCGAAGCGTTCGACGGCCGCACCGATGATACCGACCAGTAGCGGCGCAATCACCAGCGCAGGCCAAAATCCGATCTGGCTGCTGATCGCATACGCCAGATAAGCGCCCACCATATAAAAACTGGCGTGCGCGAAGTTGAGCACACCCATCATGCTGAAAATAAGCGTCAAGCCGGATGACAGCATGAACAGCATGAGCCCGTAGCTCAAACCGTTTAACAAGGAGAAAAATGTAAACTCCATCAGGACAACCTCTATTTGAATTTATTCTTGAACGACCGTACTATTTCCCGGACACAAAAAAACAGCATGGCGCCAATGGCGCCATGCTGCCGGAACAGAATTACGATCTGTCGGGACGCTTCATCTGGCAAGATGTCGGTTGTGAAGCAACGAACGACTCGATTTTTTGATTCGTTCTAAAGCCGTAGCCGGTGTTTTCCCGGTCGTTAATCACTTCCTTGCCATCCACCTTGCTCCATGTGGAGATAAATAGCGGTTGCTGCAACTGATGATCCGATTTGCGCATTTCAACTTCGCCATTCATGCTCTGAAACTTCATGCCTTCCATCGCAAAGGCAACCTTGACTGGATCGGTTGACTTGGCTTCCTTCATCGCCTTGGAGAACAACGACACAACGCTGTAAGTCGCCATCGTATAGAAGTCATCGTTGTACTTCTTTTTGAAGGTATCAACGATACCCTTGCTGTACTCATACTGGGTTTTCGGGACGAATTTTATGGTGTTTACTTCCCAATAGCCGACTGTTTTGACTAAATCCTCGCCAGCGGCGCCCATCGCCGTCGGCACACCGGAGGTGCCTGCGTAATAGGTGAAAAAATTGGTCTTCAGGCCTGAATCTTTTGCCGCCTTGATCAACAACGCAAGATCGGCACCCCAGTTACCGGTAATGACGGTGTCAGCGCCGGACGCCTTGATCTTGGCAACGTATGGAGAGAAATCCTTTACCTGTGCAATCGGATGCAAGTCATCGCCGACGATTTCGATATCCGGACGCTTGCGCTTCAGGAACTCCTTCGCAGCGCGAGTGACCTGATGGCCGTGCGCATAGTTCTGCCCGATGATATAGACTTTTTTGACGCTTTGATCTTTTGCCAGGAAGCTGGACAACGCTTCCATCTTCATGTCGACGTTGGCGTCAAAACGGAAGTGCCAGAAACTGCATTTGCTGTTGGTCAGATCCGGGTCGATTGCGGAATGGTTGAAGAAGACGACTTCCTTGCCGGGATTACGCTGATTGTGCTTGTTGATCGCGTCTACCAGTGCCAGTGCGACGCCGGATCCGTTACCTTGAGCGATATAACGATAACCCTGATCGATTGCCGATTTCAACTGATTCAGCGATTCTTGCGGGCTGCCCTTGTTGTCGAAACCGACGAATTCGATGGAATGCTCTCCAGCCCACTTCTTTTGCTTGCCCATCTCGGTGAATGTCTGATAGCTGCGCAGTTGATTCTGGCCGATTGGCGCAAACGCGCCGGTCAGTGTTTCAATAAATGCGACTTTGACGACTTCGGCGGCAGCGATTGGTGCGGCGAAAGCCGCTGCTACTGAAATTGCCAAAATTAGTGGGCGAAATTGTGTTGTCATATGTCTCTCCTCTGGATGTTATGTTTGCGTAATATATCGATGCTGGCGTTGTATGTAAAGGAAATTAATGCCTGAATTGCACGCCTAATGTCATTGAATCGCGTTGTCAAGCGCTCGGCAATTTGTAATCCTTGAATTCTTCTCGCATTTTATTTTTCAGGATTTTTCCGGTTGCGCCGATGGGCAACGCGTCGACGAATGTAACGTCATCCGGGGTCCACCATTTCGCAATTTTTCCCTCGTAGAATTGAAGCAGCTCTTCCTTGGTCACTTCCATGTTCGGTTTTTTAACGACCACCAGCAATGGCCGCTCATCCCACTTGGGATGCGCAATTCCGATGCAGGCCGCTTGCTGCACCGCTGGATGCGCCATGGCAATATTTTCCAGGTCGATCGTACCGATCCATTCACCGCCGGACTTGATTACATCCTTGCTGCGATCGGTTATCTGCATGTAGCCGTCAGGATCGATGGTTGCTACGTCACCGGTCGGAAACCAACCATCCTGCAGCACGTCTCCCCCCTCCTCCTTGAAGTAGCTCTGGATAACCCAGGGCCCCTTGACCAGCAAGTTGCCATAGGTCTTGCCGTCCCACGGCAACTCCTTGCCAGCGTCGTCAACGATTTTCATGTCCACGCCAAAGATGACATGGCCCTGCTTTTCCAGAATTGCCTGCTGCGCGTCGTCCGGCAGCGACATATGCTTGGTCTGCAGCGTGCCCGCTGTACCGAGCGGCGACATTTCCGTCATGCCCCATGCGTGCACAACTTCGACGCCGTGCTGATGACGGAAGGCTTTCATCATCGCGGGAGGGCATGCCGATCCACCGATCACCGTGCGCTTGAAGGTAGAGAATTTGAGATTATTCTGGCCGACGTAGGTCAACAGGCCGAGCCAGACGGTCGGAACCCCGGCGGAGAAAGTGACCTTTTCCTGTTCGAATAATTCGTAAATCGATTTTCCATCCATTGCCGCGCCGGGAAACACCATTTTCGCGCCAGTCAGCGGAACTGAATACGGCAGGCCCCAGGCATTGACATGGAACATCGGCACCACCGGCAACACCGTATCGCGTGCCGACACATTCAATGCATCCGGCATGATGGACGCATAGGAATGCAGTACCGTGGAACGATGCGAGTACAGTGCGCCTTTCGGATTGCCGGTGGTGCCCGAGGTGTAGCAGAGACTCGATGCTGAATTTTCATCGAAGACAGGCCATGCAAAATCAGCGGAATTCGCTGCGATCAATTCTTCGTAACACAGCAGATTCGGAATTTTGCTTTCAGCCGGCATGCGATCGCGATCGCACATCATCACGAAACCTTTGACTGTCTTGCAGTGCGACGCGAACGCCTCCACCAGTGGCAGGAAGGTTATGTCAAAGAACAGGTACTGGTCTTCCGCATGATTGGCGATATAGGCGATCTGCTCCGGATGCAGGCGCGGATTAATGGTATGCAGTACCGCGCCGGACCCGGAGATCGCGTAGTACGCCTCCATATGACGATATCCGTTCCACGCCAGCGTGGCGACGCGGTCGCCGATTTTCACGCCCAATTTGGCCAGCGCATTGGCCAGTTGGCGCGAACGCTTGTGGCAATCACGATAGGTGTAGCGGTGAATATCGCCTTCGACGCGGCGAGATACGATTTCACTATTTCCGAAATACCGATCCGCATGTTGAATGATGCTGGAAATGAGCAACGGTTGGCTCATCATCTGGCCCATTAAGGGGCTCTTCGGGTATTCCGCCATTTTTTTCTCCTGATTTTGTTTGTGCGATTGGAAAGTCGGATTTTGGAGGGTAGCGGCGGAAATGGTCAACGACTTTCGATGCTGCGTCGCACAAACCATTTTCAAGCGGCTTTTGATTCGGTAACCGTTTTGTATATCGAGGTTTTTGGGCGCGCCATTACGCGGCGCAACATGGGCTCAAAAAATGACAATGGAAGCGTGTCGTAGTCTGGATCGAACGCCGGTGCATCATACTTTTCACAGAACTCCAACGTCCTGTCGTAGATCGCCTGTCCGGCAAACTGGTCCCGCAAATTGCGATCCATTCCCAAATGATGGAAAAAATAGTATCCCTGGAAAATCCCGTGCTTTTCCACCATCGCAAAATTTTCCGCACTGACGAATGGCTTGAGAATCGATGCGGCGATATCCGGATGATTGAAACTGCCCAGCGTATCGCCGATATCGTGCAGCAATGCGCACACCACATACTCTTCGTCGCGCCCATCCCTATGCGCGCGCGTGGCCGTTTGCAGGCTATGCGTCAGGCGATCGACCGGGAATCCGCCGCAATCGCCGTCCAGCAGGCGCAAATGGCTCAGAACGCGATCGGGCAACGCAGCCGCAAATCCCTTGAATTCTTCGCTG
Organism: Burkholderiales bacterium RIFCSPLOWO2_02_FULL_57_36; assembly: GCA_001770855.1. Lineage (GTDB taxonomy): Bacteria > Pseudomonadota > Gammaproteobacteria > Burkholderiales > Burkholderiaceae_D > MESE01. The sequence goes on along the minus strand of MESE01000145.1, from coordinate 26,512 downwards.
ATGATCCGCCAGTCATCGGCGGTACTCTGCTGCATGTCACGAAAAGTCGCTCGCGCTTCCATGATGTTCTCCTTGAATGATGATTATTATAAAAACCGGTCTTGATACGACGCTCCGGCGCGAAATCAAGTCCGATAGGAAGGGGCGCGACGCTCCAGGCGCCGCAGCAACGCCGGCCATGCCAGCATTCCGCCCAGCGACTTGGTGACTGTCTTGGCTTGTTTTTGGGCGCCATCTATGATTTTCTGCGGAATCATGATCAGCTCGCCGCCGCCTGCCTGAGCGCGCACTTGAATCATGCAAGTCGTTTCAAACACATACATGTTGACGAATGCGTCGGCGATGGTTTTACCCACGGTCAGCAATCCGTGATTGCGCAGCATCAGAAAATTTCTGTCACCCATATCCGCCACCAGCCGCGGTTTTTCGTCATCGTTCAGGGCCACGCCTTCGTAGTCATGATAGGCCAGGCTCGACAGGACAAATATCGATTGCTGCGACAGCGGCAGCACACCGTGCTTCTGCGCCGATACCGCGACGCCGTTGACGCTATGGACGTGCAGCACGCATTGCGCATCGTGCCGTACCGAATGAATCGCGGAATGGATCGTGAAGCCGGCGGGATTGACCGGAAACGGCGAATCATCGAGCTTGTTGCCTTGAGTGTCTATCTTCACCAGCGACGATGCAGTGATTTCATCGAACATCATGCCGTAGGGGTTGATCAAGAATTGATCTTCGGTTCCGGGCACGCGCGCGGTGATATGGGTATACACCAGATCGCTCCAGCCGAAGTCCGCCACCAGCCGATAGCAAGCCGCCAGATCGATGCGGGTTTGCCACTCTTCAGGTGAGACGCGGTCCTGGACCGATGGAATGATTAACTTTTCAGGGGCGTTCATATGCGATTCTCTCTTCTCTGTCAAAATACGGGAAAGCATAGAGTATCCGACGATGTGCCTCGCCAAACTGTCAACTCCTTAACATTTAAGATGCAGAATCCCGGAATGTTGACCGTCGACAAAATATCCCTCCTCGCGGAATCGTGGCTGGCCGGTCTGCCGGATGAAATTGTGAAAGAGGCGGCCGCCTGCGCGTCGCTGCGCACCTTTGAAGACGGCGATCTGATACATGCACGCGGAGACGCCTGCGACGGTTTTTATACAATTGCCCGCGGACTCGTGCGCTTCACACGCGCCACCGCCGACGGGCATACGACCACGATCGCCGTGTTCGAGGCATCCAACTGGTTCGGCGAACTTTCCATTTTCGATGGAATGCCGCGCACCCACGACGGTCACGCGATCGGCCCGACAATCTTGTTGTTCCACGCAAAGACCGACTTCATGCGCTTGCTTACCCGGCATCCGATTATTTACGAGCGCTTCGCGAGAATGCTCAGTCTGCGTCTGCGCGCGACATTCGACCTGGTCGAAGAAGCGGCGGTCGCCCCGCTCTCCCAGCGCTTGGCCCGGCGCCTGCTGGAACTGGCGCAGATCGAGCCGTCCGCACTGAATGGGGTCACGCTTCCGCGTGGCAAGGAAGTCACGTTGACTCAAGAAGAACTTGGTCACCTGCTTGGAAAATCCCGCCAAAGCATTGCCAAACAGCTTCGCCTATGGGAACAAGGCGGTTTGATCAAAACGAATTACGGCCGGGTTTTTATAGAACATCCGGATGACTTGACGAAAATTGCCTATCCTGAGCGATTTGGTTCAACTGCGGCACAAAAGACCAGGCTGAATGTCTCATTGGGTTCAACTCTTAGCGGCCGATATGTCATCGGCTCGACCAAATAATTATTATGAATGCACCGGAATTTCCAGCGCAGCGTTATTACCCTCTCGATCAATTGCCTTTGGAAAATTCGTTTGCCGAATTGCCCGAAGCATTCCATACACGCCTGAAGCCTACGCCGCTTCCGTCGCCGTATCTGGTTTGCGCCAGTTCCGCGGCTGCGGCGCAGATCAAACTGGACCCGGCGCAATTCGCGACAGGAGATTTTGTCGAGACCTTTACCGGCAATCGCATCCTTCCAACATCGATACCGCTTGCCGCTGTTTATTCCGGACATCAGTTTGGCGTCTGGGCCGGACAACTGGGCGACGGCCGCGCGATTCTTCTCGGCGAAGCATCGGCCCCCGAGACGGGACCTCCGGGCATGCTGGAATTGCAATTGAAGGGCGCAGGCATGACGCCTTATTCACGCATGGGTGACGGACGCGCGGTGCTGCGCTCGTCGATTCGCGAATTCCTCTGCTCTGAAGCGATGGCCGCATTGGGCATTCCAACTTCGCGCGCATTGTGTGTGACCGGATCCGACCAGCGCGTCATGCGCGAGCTGCCGGAAACAACGGCTGTAGCGACGCGCATGGCGCCCACCTTCGTCCGCTTCGGTTCTTTCGAGCACTGGTTTTACAACGACAAGCACACCGAATTGAAAATTCTTGCGGACCACGTGATCAATCGCTGCTATCCGCAGTTGCGCGAAAGCCAAAATCCTTATCAAGCGCTGCTCACCGAGGTCACGCGCCGCACCGCGCATCTGATCGCCCAATGGCAAGCGGTCGGTTTCATGCATGGCGTGATGAATACCGATAACATGTCGATCCTCGGAATAACGCTTGACTACGGTCCGTTCGGATTCATGGAAGCCTTCGACGCGCGTCATATCTGCAACCATACCGATCAACAGGGCCGCTACGCATACAGCATGCAGCCGCAAATCGGACACTGGAATTGTTATGCGCTTGGCCAGGCGTTACTGCCCTTGATCGGCGACGTCGACACCACGAAAGCAGCTCTGGAAATCTACCAGCCGGAATTTGAGGCAAAGCTGGATGAGTTGCTGCATGCAAAACTGGGATTGCAAACCAGGCATGCAGATGACGCATCGCTGTTCGATTCGATGTTTGTCCTCATGCAAAACGACCATGTCGATTTCACGCTGTTTTTCCGGCGCCTTGGCGATTGCAGGCTTGACGATAATGCATCCGATGAACCGGTACGCGATTTGTTTATCGATCGCGCGGCTTACGATGCCTGGGCTGTACAATACCGCGCACGGCTGCGAACCGAAAACAGCCGGGACGAGGTGCGAAGACTTGCAATGCATGCAGTGAACCCGAAATACATATTGCGCAACTATCTTGCGCAAGTGGCAATCGAAAAGGCGCAAAATAAGGATTTTTCCGAAATCGGAAAATTGCTGGCGGTCCTTGAAAGACCGTTTGATGAGCAGCCGGAAAATGAACGTTATGCTGCGCTGCCGCCGGATTGGGCCAGCCACCTGGAAGTCAGTTGTTCATCATGAGACGAGTACCATGAGCATAGAAAAAATCACCAAATCGGATGACGAGTGGCGCGCGATGCTCGATCCGGTCGAGTATCAAGTGACCCGGCACGCGGCAACGGAACCTGCATTCACCGGACGTTATTGGGACCACCACGAGCATGGCATCTATACCTGCGTGTGTTGCAATACCCCTCTGTTCGAATCCGATGCGAAGTTCGAGTCGGGATGCGGCTGGCCGAGTTACTTCAGGCCGCTCAATTCGGAACACGTCACTGAAAAAATCGACCGTTCCCACGGCATGGCCCGCACGGAAATCCTGTGCAATGTATGCGACGCGCATCTAGGACATGTATTCCCGGACGGTCCGCCGCCAACCGGTTTGCGCTATTGCATCAATTCCGCATCCTTGCGATTTGACCCTCAACCTCAGATGAAAGAAAGCTCCGCAAAATGAAGTTCCTGTTCGACCTTTTCCCGGTCATCCTGTTTTTCGGCATCTTCAAATGGGGCGAAGGCAGCCCCGAGGCGGCACAGGCCATCGTAAGTCAATACTTGTCGAGCTTCGTTTCGGGTGGCGCGGTCACCGCAGGGCAAGCGCCGATTCTTCTGGCGACCGCCGTCGCTATCCTGGCGACATTCGGCCAAATCGGCTATCTGATCGTGCGGCGTAAAAAAATCGACCCGATGCTCTGGGTATCGCTGGCGATCATCGCCGTTTTCGGTGGCGCCACGATCTACCTCAATAACGACCTCTTCATCAAATGGAAGCCGACGGTGCTGTACTGGTTCTTCGCGAGCGCCTTGATGGTCAGCCAGGTCGTGCTGAGGAAGAACCTGATTCGAGCGATGATGGGAAAACAAATCACGCTGCCCGATCCGGTCTGGGACCGGCTCAATCTGGCATGGGTTGGATTTTTCGCGTCAATGGGCCTGCTCAATTTGTATGTTGCATTCAATTTTGAAACGGGAATCTGGGTCAATTTCAAACTGTTCGGCGCCACCGGACTCATGTTCGCGTTCATCATCGGGCAAAGCTTGATGCTGTCCAAATATTTGAAAGATGCGGAATGACGGATCGCCTCGATCAAATCCGCGAGCGGCTTGTTGCAACTTTCTCCCCCATTGACTGTCAATTGCACGATGAGTCCGCGCTTCATGCCGGTCATGCCGGCGCGGCGTCCGGCGGCGGACATTATCGGCTACGGCTGGTTTCAGCCCAATTTGAAGGGCAAAGCCGGGTAGTTCGCCATCGTCTGGTGTATGATTGCCTGCGTGACATGATGCAGGCTGATATTCATGCTCTTGCCGTCATTGCATTGGCGCCATCTGAAGTCTCCAAAGAAGAAACCTCCGATTAAGCGCCACTTGAACTGCTTCATATTTTAATAATCTTCCATTTTAGGAATAGAAAATGACATTAAAACCTGCTCGCTTGCTGGTACTTTTGTTCGCAACCGCAGCACTTCCAGCCGTGGCCCAAAATCTTGCCGTCGTTAATGGAAAACCGGTGCCCTCATCGCGCGCCGATTTGATGATCAAGCAGATGGCGGCACAAGGCCAACAGGATTCGCCACAATTGCGCGAAATGGTGAAGGAAGAACTGATCTCCCGCGAAATCCTGATTCAGGAAGCGGACAAATTGGGACTCGGCAACACTCCCGAGGTAAAGAATCAGCTTGAACTGGCCCGTCAATCCATTGTGCTTCGTGCCTTGAGCGTCGATTTCATCAAAAAAAATCCGGTGAAAGACGCCGAGATCAAAGCCGAGTACGACAAGATCAAGGCAGACCGCGACAAGACCAAGGCGCGGGATAACGGCAAGGAATACCTCGCGCGTCACATTCTGGTCGACAGCGAAGCGGATGCCAAGGCGATTATCGTCAAGCTGAAAAGCGGCGCAAAGTTTGAAGAATTGGCCGTGCAATCCAAAGACCCCGGTTCAGCTGCAAAAGGCGGCGAACTCGATTGGGCTTTGCCGTCCAATTTCGTCGAACCGTTTTCCGCTGCGATGGTTGCACTTCAAAAAGGGAAGTTTACCGAAACGCCGGTCAAATCCGATTACGGCTTTCATGTAATCAGGCTTGAAGATGTGCGCCCCGCGAAGGCGGCTGCACCGGAAGAGAAATTCCCGACGTTTGAAGAAGCGAAGCCGAGAATTACCGAAATGCTGCAGCAGCAGAAACTGCAGGCATATCAACTGGATCTGCGCAAAAAGGCAAAGATCCAGTAATTTTCCGAATCAAAACGGCGCTCTGCAAGCCGAGCGCCGGATGACACCGTTGAAGATCACAACTGATCGACGACACATCGTTCGCAATCCCCCTCTGGACTAACCAGTTCCGAGGGGGATTTTTCTTGCGCATGCCGGTCGGCCGATATGTTGCAGGATCCCTTCTCCGTATCGTATGATTCAGGGAAACTCATTCATAGAAAAAGAAAGCATCCGCGCCGATCATGACCCTTACAACCTGCCCGGCGTAATCAGATGCTCCACCCTTTCTTCAAATTCCGTCCGCATCTGGTCGATGACCTGAAGGGCTACGACAACACCAAATTTTTCAAGGATCTATCTGCCGGCGTAACCGTCGGCGTTGTGGCGCTGCCGTTGGCCATGGCGTTTGCAATTGCCTCCGGACTGCAGCCCAGCGCCGGCATCTTCACCGCCATCATTGCCGGTTTTCTGGTTTCCGTGCTGGGGGGTTCGCGGGTCCAGATCGGCGGACCGGCCGGCGCATTCATTGTGGTGGTGTACGGAATCGTTGAAAAATACGGCTTGGCCAATCTGCTGATTTCGACCATCTTTGCCGGCATATTATTGTTTGCCATGGGAGCGTTCCGGCTCGGCTCGCTAATTCGCTATGTACCGGTTCCGATCGTGATTGGGTTCACCAACGGCATCGCCGTATTGATCGCCTTGTCGCAAATGAAGGACTTTTTCGGCTTGAAGATCGACAAGATGCCCGGCGATTTTTTTGCACAGATCCGCATGCTTATCGCCAATGCTTCCACGATCGACTGGGCGTCGTTCCTGCTGGCCATGCTATCGCTCATCTTCATTTTTGCCTGGCCACGCTGGTTTCCCGCAAAAATCCAGAGTGCGCAACAAATCACCCGACATAATATCCAATCCCGTATCTACCGCTTTTTGAGCGCAGTTCCAGGCACTGTCGTGGTGCTGGTATTAAGCACGCTGGCGGTCAGCATTTTGAGTCTGCCGGTGGATACGATCGGCACCAAGTTCGGCGGCATTCCTCGCGAACTACCGTCGTTTACGCTGCCGGCTTTCACCTGGGATCTGGTAAAGCAGTTATTTGCACCGACCGTGACCATTGTCCTGCTGGGCGCCATCGAATCGCTTTTGTGCGCACGCATCGCGGATAACGTCACCGGCGATCGCCATGATCCAAATCAGGAATTGATGGCGCAAGGCGTCGCCAATTTCGTCACGCCGTTTTTTGGCGGCATGCCGGCGACCGGCACCATCGCACGCACCATCACCAACATACGTGCCGGCGCCGTGTCGCCAATAGCGGGCGTGATGCATGCGTTAACGCTGGTAGTGATCATCCTGGTCGCGGCACCGTTGGCCGAGGACATACCGTTGGCGGCGCTCGCCGCCATCCTGCTTTTTGTTGCGTGGAATATGGGTGAGTGGCATGAATTTGCCCGCCTGAAGAATTTCCCGGTCGGTTATCGCCTGGTCATGGTCGCGACATTCCTGTTGACCGTGATTATCGACCTGACGGTCGCGGTCCAGGTCGGGCTGGTGTTGGCATGCCTGTTTTTTATTTTCCGTATCGCTGATCTGACGCGCATTGAAGCGATACCGCCCGAAACGCTGACGCAGCCGCTACCGCCCGGCGTCGTCGCATACTCGATTTACGGTTCGCTGTTTTTCGCCGCCGTGGGCAAGCTGGAGACATTGATCACGCCACAGTCGCTTCCCGCCAAAGCGATGATTCTGGAATTGCATCAGTTGATCAACCTGGACTCTACCGGCCTGGACGCGCTCGAGAACATCCATAACCTATTGAAAAGACAAGGCAGCCAACTGATTCTGTGCATGCCGAATCATCAACCCTTGGACCTGATGAAACGCAGCGGTTTTATCGACCGCCTGGGAGCAGAAAACTGCCTTGATACCCTGCCTGCAGCGATTGCCCGCTCAACAAGCCTTAGGGCTTGTTGAGCGGGACAGCTTTCTAGCCAACCCACTTGCGCGCGTTGCGGAACATCCGCATCCATGGCGAATCCTCGCCCCAAGATTCGGGATGCCAGGAATGCTGGACGCTGCGGAACACGCGCTCCGCATGCGGCATCAGCACGGTGAAGCGGCCGTCCGGCGTGGTGACCGAGGTGATGCCTTGCGGCGAACCGTTCGGATTGTACGGATAGCTTTCCGTCACCTGCCCCCGGTTATCGACAAAGCGCATCGCAACGATGGCCTGGCCGATATCGCCGGTCTGCGAAAAATCCGCATACCCTTCGCCATGCGCGATTGCAATCGGGCTTTGCGAGCCGGCCATGCCATTGAAGAAAATCGACGGCGAATCCGCCACCTCGACCATGCCGAAACGCGCTTCGAATTGCTCCGATTTGTTGCGCGTAAATTTGGGCCAGGAGTGCGCTCCGGGAATGATCGATTTCAGATTGCTCATCATCTGGCAACCGTTGCAAATGCCCAGTGCGAAAGTATCGGAACGGTTGAAGAACCCGGTAAATTGCTCAGCGAGTTTGTGGTTGAATAGAATTGTCTTGGCCCACCCTTCTCCTGCGCCGAGCACATCACCGTAAGAAAAGCCGCCGACCGCGATGACACCCTGGAAATCAGCCAGTTTTGCGCGTCCGAAAATCAGGTCGCTCATGTGGACATCGACCGAAGTGAAGCCCGACTTGTGCATCACGTAGGCGGTTTCGACATGGGAATTGACGCCCTGCTCGCGCAGGATCGCCACTCTCGGTTTAGCGCCGGTTGCGATGAACGGTGCGGCGATATCCTGCTGTGGATCGAACGTCAGCCTGGGCGAAATGCCGGAATCGGACTTGTCGAAAATCCGGTCGTATTCCGCATCGGCGCAAGCAGGGTTGTCGCGCAAGCGCGCGATGCGCCAGCTGGTTTCGCTCCACATGCGCTGCAATTCGATGCGCGGCAGGCCATAGATAATTTTCGCATCGCGTGTGAATTCGATCACGTCTCTATCGTTGAGCTTGCCGACAATATGACTGCAGGCGCCGAGATTGTGCGCGCGAAGCACGTTCATCGCTTCCGACTTCTGATCGGCGCGTACCTGGATCACCGCACCCAGTTCTTCATTGAATAATGCCTGCAAGGTCATCTCGTTGCGGCGCTCCGAGACCTGGCTGGTCCAGTTCTTGGAGTCGCCCCAATCGGCCGCGTGTTCGCTTTCCATTGTCAGGATGTCGAGATTGACCGACAGGCCGGTGCGGCCGGCGAAAGCCATCTCACACAGCGTCGTATACAAGCCGCCGTCGGAACGATCATGATAGGCCAACAGCTTTTTCTCATTGTTGAGTTGCTGTATCGCTGCAAAAAATCCTTTCAGGTCCTCGGGACTGTCGACGTCCGGCGTTTCATTTCCGAGCTGCTGCATCACCTGCGCCAGCGCCGATGCGCCCATGCGGTTTTTGCCGCGCCCGAGATCAATCACGATCAATACGGTATCGCCCGCGTCTTTCCTGAGCTGTGGCGTCAATGAAAGGCGCACATCATGCACCGGCGCGAAGGCGGACACGATCAACGATACCGGCGAGGTGACTGATTTGCTTTCGTCGCCATCCTTCCATGTAGTGCGCATCGACAGCGAATCCTTACCGACCGGGATGCTGATGCCCAACGCCGGACATAGTTCCATGCCGACTGCCTTGACGGTATCGAACAAGGCGGCATCCTGACCCGGCTGACCGCAGGCAGCCATCCAGTTTGCCGACAGCTTGATATCGGAAATAGCGGCAATCGGTGCCGCGGCGATATTGGTGATCGCTTCACCCACCGCCATGCGGCCGGATGCGGCGGCGTTGATTACGGCCAGCGGCGTACGCTCGCCCATCGCCATCGCTTCGCCGCGATAGCCTTCGAAGCTCATCGCCGTGACTGCGCAATCGGCCACCGGCACCTGCCATGGCCCCACCATCTGATCGCGCACCGAAGTGGCGCCGACGGTGCGGTCGCCGATCGTGATCAGGAATGACTTGTCTGCAACCGTCGGCAAACGCAACACGCGCTGCGCCACATCGACCAGATCCATGCCGGTCAGATCGACGGGAGGAAAATTGTTGCCGGTGCGCGCCACGTCCCGATGCATCTTCGGCGGTTTGCCCAGCAATACCTCCATCGGCATATCCACCGGGTTGTTGCCATGCTGCGGATCGATCACCTTCAATTGCCGTTCTTCAGTCGCGGTACCCACGACGGCGAATGGACAACGCTCGCGTTCGCACAGGTATTCGAACAGCGGCAAATTCTCCGGCGCAATGCCGAGCACATAGCGCTCCTGCGATTCGTTGCTCCAGATTTCCTTCGGCGCCATGCCGCTCTCCTCCAACTGCACCTTGCGCAAATCGAAAATCGCACCGCGTCCGGCATCGTTGGTAATTTCCGGAAATGCGTTCGACAGACCGCCCGCGCCGACATCGTGAATCGACAGGATCGGATTGCCGCCAGCCATTGCCCAGCATGCGTTGATCACTTCTTGCGCACGCCGCTCCATCTCGGGATTGCCGCGCTGTACCGAGTCGAAATCGAGGTCCGCCGTATTGGTGCCGGTTGCCATCGACGATGCGGCGCTGCCGCCCATGCCGATTCGCATTCCGGGGCCACCCAGCTGGATCAGCAGGCTGCCGGCCGGAAGATCATTCTTTTTGGTGTGTTGATCCGAAATGCTGCCGATGCCGCCTGCGATCATGATCGGCTTGTGATAGCCATGCACCGAGCCGCCGACGTTTTGCTCGTAGGTGCGAAAATACCCGCCGAGATTGGGGCGACCGAATTCATTGTTGAATGCCGCGCCGCCGATCGGGCCGTCTATCATGATTTGCAATGCCGAGGCGATGCGATCCGGTTTGCCATAAATGCCATTCCCGCTTGCTGGCTGTGCGGTCGCATCGGATGCGTTTTCCCACGGCTGCACCGCATCAGGCAGATGCAGGTTCGAAACAGTAAATCCTGTCAAGCCGGCCTTGGGCTTGGCGCCGCGGCCGGTCGCGCCTTCATCGCGGATCTCGCCGCCGGCGCCGGTGGACGCGCCGGGAAACGGTGAAATCGCGGTCGGATGATTGTGCGTCTCGACCTTCATCAGAATATGCGTCAGTTCTTCCGAGGCTTCATACACATTGCCCTGCGCCGCGCCGCGCGGATAGAAGCGCGACACGGTCGCGCCTTCGATGATCGATGAGTTGTCGCTGTACGCGACGATCGTGCCTTTCGGTTGCAACTGGTGCGTATTCTTGATCATCGCAAACAACGACATGTCTTGCCGCTCGCCGTCGATGGTCCAGTCGGCATTGAAAATCTTGTGCCGGCAATGTTCGCTGTTGGCCTGGGCAAACATCATCAGCTCGACATCGGTCGGATTGCGTCTGGCCTGCGTGAATGCGTGGACCAGGTAATCGATTTCGTCATCCGACAAAGCCAGGCCCAATTCGGCATTTGCCCGTTCCAACGCTTGCTTGCCGCCTTCGATTACATCGATGAATTCCAGCGGCCTGGCTTCCAGTTCCCGGAACAAGCCTGCAGCGTCGTCGGCGCTGCGCAGTACCATCTCGGTCATCCGGTCATGCAACGATGCGGCAACGGCTTCGACGCTTGCACCCTGCAGCGCCTTGCGCCCGCCCAGCAATCCGGATTTCATCCGGATGCGATACGACACGCCGCGCTCGATGCGCCTGATCTGCGCCATGCCGCAATTGTGCACAATGTCGGTAGCCTTGCTGGCCCACGGCGAAATCGTGCCGAAACGCGGAATCACCACGAATTCATCGCCGTCCACGCTTCCTGAAAACGGCTCACCGTAAGTCAAAAGCGCATTGAGCCGGCGCTCGTCATCCGGTGTCGGCGCAATCCAAGAATCGATGAAATGCAGATACCGCCCGGTGACATCGATGATGCCGGGGTCGATGGCTTGCAGTTGTGACAATAAACGTTGTGTACGGAAAGCAGACAGGGCATTGGAGCCCGGCAGAATCAGCATGGCGAGAAGGAAGTTGATGCGATATGGCCGCCGGGAAAGCGGTTGCATCGCAGGTTAATTCAGAAAGCGTGATTATACCGCGACCCATCCGGCCCGGATCGTGATTACTGCACAGCAATCACTCTAGAGCAAAGCGGCCAAGGCCCGTGTCAACTCGGCGGCCGGTATCTCCTTGCACCCGCTTGCATTCTGGCCGGACCATAAAGGCGAGAAATCGCCGGTCCCCTGGCTTTCCGCTTTCGCGCGCAACGGAGCAATCGCAGTAGTGGCCAGAGGAAACGCGGGTGCCGCGTTGCTGATCGGGCCGAGTTCCCGGATGATGCGGTTCACGATTCCGCGCGCCGGCCGGCCCGTGAAAACGTTGGTGATCGCGGTGTGGCGCGCCGCTTCGCTTTTCAGCGCGGATCGATGTACCGCACTGGTGGCGGATTCCGGACACAGCAGATAAGCCGTTCCGACCTGAACTCCCGCCGCGCCGAGCGCCATGGCCGCCGCGACGCCATCGGCATCGGCAATGCCGCCGGCGGCAATGACCGGAACGCGTACTTCCCGCACGATTTGCGGCAACAGCGCAAACGTGCCGACTTGCGTGGTGAGATCTTCCGACAGGAAAATGCCTCGATGTCCGCCCGCCTCAAAACCTTGCGCAATAATCGCATCGGCGCCGTGCGCTTCGAGCCAACGCGCTTCTTCGACGGTCGTCGCCGAAGCGAGCACCTTCGCGCCCCATTGTTTTACTCGTGCCAACAAATCGGCTGACGGTAAACCGAAATGAAAGCTGACCACCGCGGGTTTGAATTCTTCAAGCACGTCGGCGGCTTCGGAACTGAAGGGTGCGCGCCCCGGTCCGGCGGAAATCGAATCCGGATCGATTCCATATTCCTTGTAATACGGCGCAAGCGCCGCTCGCCAAACCGCTTCCCGCGCAGGATCGGGCGTGGGCGGCATATGGCAAAAGAAATTGACGTTGAACGGCTTGCCGGTTTCAGCCTTGATCGTTGCCATTTCATTGCGCATGGCGTCGAGTCCCAGCATCGCGCAAGGCAGCGAACCCAGTCCGCCGGCGTTCGAAACGGCAATCGCCAGTGCGCTACCCTGGACACCCGCCATGGGCGCCTGAATAATCGGCAGGGCTATGCCAAGAAATTTGTCAATGGTCATTTTTTGAACTCCGTCTATGCAAACTTCAGGCTGTTTTATCTGTACGGCATGATTTTTTCCATGCCTACTTTACCCCGATTTCCGTTATCGTAGTCCTGCGCGCCAATGCCGCCGCAAACATCCGTTACTATCTCTCGTCCGGCATGTGACACTGCCATCGATTTTATTTCGGCTTCATCCTTGAGGAAAGCATTGCATGCACCAGCCTGTCTCCACATCGATCTCCGCGCTGGAAAATACGTCCCGCAGCCAGTTGATGGACAATTGTATCGGTGCAGCGCGAAAAACCGCGTCTGTCTTTACCAGGCTGTATCCGGAAGCGGCCCGGGCTGCCGCAATCCATGCCGATGCGATGCGTGCGGCGCATGTCACGCTCTCGCCGCTCGCCGGACTGCCGGTGTCGATCAAGGACTTGCTCGATGTCGCCGGCGAAACCACGTTGGCGGGTTCGATCGTGCTGAAGAATTCTCCGCCGGCGAAAGAGGATGCGCCGGTGGTGCGGAGGCTTCGCGCGGCAGGCGCGGCGATTCTCGGCAAGACCAACATGACTGAATTTGCATTTTCCGGCGTCGGCATCAATCCTCACCATGGCACGCCGGCCAATCCGGCAGATTCCGAGACAGCTCGCATCCCGGGCGGGTCGTCGTCCGGCGCCGCGGTATCGGTGGCGTCCGGCATCTGCGTTGCGGCAATCGGCTCGGATACCGGCGGCTCGATCCGCATTCCCGCGGCTTTGTGCGGGCTGGTCGGCTTCAAGCCGACTGCGCGCCGCGTGCCGACTACCGGTGCAATTCCGTTGTCCACCACGCTCGATACCCTGTGTGCAATGACGCGTTCAGTCGAAGATTGCATGCTGGTCGACAGTATTATTGGCGATACGCCGCTGGCCATTCCCGATCTGCCGCTGGCCGGACTGCGCCTTGCGCTGCCGGGAACGCTGATGCTTGATGCACTGGATGCGCATGTGGCGCATTCTTTTTCTGCGACCTTGACACGCTTGTCGGCTGCCGGGGCAAAAATCATCGAGCTGCCGTTGACGATGCTCAACGAACTGCCGCAGTTGAACAGATTTTCAGGAGCGGAATCCTATGCATGGCATAAAGAACTTTTGGCAGAACATGAAGCCGATTATGACTGTCGTGTTGCGAAACGAATCAAGCAAGGGGCCGCATTAAGTGCCGCCGACTATATCCATCTGCATCAAGCGAGACGCGAATGGATTGCGCGCATGGAAAATCTGATGGCGCCATTCGACGCCTTGGTCATGCCGACGGTGCCGATGGTGGCGCCGCCGATTGCCGAACTGGAAGCATCAGATGAAACATTTTTCAAGATCAATGCTTTACTGCTGAGAAATCCATCGGCCATCAATTATCTCGATGGTTGCGCGATTTCGTTGCCATGCCATGCACCGGGCACCCTGCCTGTGGGATTGACGATCGCAGGCACCGCCATGTCGGATGGAAAAATTGCGGCGATTGCATATGCAGTGGCGCGATGCATTGGTTAAATACCAGTCGAATCGCCTCCTTGTTTGCTTTCGCCACCCAAAAATTTTCACATCGATATTGAATTATTTGAAGTGACAGGTTTCTAATATTTGCGTTATGCAAATGTTCACGCAACTTAGAATTTCCAATGACTCGACATCGGATATGGAGGTTTTAAAATGAAAGCGATACGACAATTTGCGATCAGTACCATTGCCGTCGTGCTCGTGGCCGGATTGTCAGGCTGTTCAGGCATGTCGCGACAAGATAGAAATACAGCAATAGGCGCCGGCGTCGGCGGGGTTGCGGGTTCCGTGCTTACCGAGGGCAGCGCACTCGGCACGGTCGGCGGCGCTGCGGTCGGCGGGGTGATCGGCCGTGAAGTCAAGTAGTCAATCAGAGCGTCTCCCATTTTATAACCGGGAGACGTTTCTATTCCGTCCGCAGTAAAACGCAAACAGGTTTATTCAATCCTGTTTCAAGGTCGACTACGATGAAATTTTTCGCAACTGGTCGAGACTGACCGGTTTCACCCAATGATCATCAAAGCCGGCCTCGCTGGCACGCCGTTTATCCTTTTCCTGACCCCATCCGGTAATTGCAATCAAGGTGACGTGCCGAGCACTGTCTTGCGCCCGGATTCTTCGCGCGGCTTCGTAACCGTCTATGCCCGGAAGGCCGATATCGAGTAGTACCACGTCCGGCTGCATATCGGCCGCCGCCGCAACCGCGGCAAGTCCGTCGTGCACTACCGCGACGTCGTTGCCGAGCATGTCGAGTATTTCGGCAACGGTAGCGGCTGCGTCGGTATTGTCGTCCACTACCAGTATGCGGCGCGACTTCGGCATCGCTTCAGTTCCGAGCGACGCATCACTCTCGGCAACATCCGGTTGCGCGGATTCTTCCAAAGTTCGCGGCAAATGCACGACGAACTCGCTGCCTTGGTCCGGCCCCGCGCTGAATGCTTCGACCCTTCCACCGTGCATTCTCACCAGTCCCTCGACAAGGGAAAGGCCGATTCCCAATCCACCCTGACTGTGTTCAAGAGGATGGGAAATCTGGGCGAAAATCGAAAAAATCACGGTCAGCATTTCGGGAGAAATCCCGACGCCGTTATCTTTAATGCGGACCACGAATTCCTCAGGCATGCATTCCAGTACCACGTCGATCTGGCCGCCATGGTTGGTATACTTGGCGGCATTATGCAAAAGATTCGCAAACACCTGCGCCAGCCGCACCGGATCTGCAAATAGATCTGTCGGCCCGCCCGGCAGCGACACCGACAGTTTGTGGTTTCCTTGCTCCATGTGCGGACGGCTGGTTTCAATAGCAGTGTTCAAGATGCTGGCCAGGTTCGTGTATTCCTTTCTCAGTTCGATCTTTCCGGTGGCAATGCGGGAGACATCCATCAAGTCGTCAACCAGCCGCGTCAGTTGACCGACCTGCCGCTCAATGATCCTGGCGGCTTGTTCGGTCCGGTTTTTGTCGCCGGAGGCAAGCTTCATGATGCTCAGGCCATTTGTGATGGCAGCCAACGGATTACGCAACTCATGTGCGAGCGTGGCCAGAAAGATATCCTTGCCGGAATCCGATCGCTGCAATGCGCGATATAGATTGGCATTTTCGATCGCCACCGCTGCACGCCGTGCAAGGTCTTCCGCCAACGCCAAATCCGCAGGGCCATAGATGCGGCCCGACTCGGCGCCGACAAAGCTTACTACCCCCATCGTTTTCCCGTGCGCCGCAAGGGGTGCTCCGATGTACGACTTCAAGCCGAGTTCCCTGAGTGCGGCCAGATACTCCGGATTCCTGGTCGTTTCTTCAAGTAACTGGTCGGTAATTTCACTGATCAATTCTGCCTGCCCGGTGCGCAGCACATTCCATGCGCCATGCGGCGCATTCGGATCGACCGGGAACCGGCTCATCAGGTCTTGCGCCAATTGCCGCTTGCCTGAATCCTTATGCGCAGCCGCCAAACGCTTGAGTGTGCCATCCTCTTGCAGCAGGTCGACGACACACCAGTCTGCAAACGATTGCACCGCCAGATTCGCAAGCCTGTCCAAGGTGCTTTGCTGGTCGACCAGACTGCCGAGTTCCGCGCTTGCCTGCGCAAGAAATTGCAGATCCTGCTCGGTTCTTTTCTGCTCGGTCCGGTCACGCAGGATCTTGACGAATCCGATCGCTTCTCCTGCGTCGGTCTTGAGCGGCGTGAGCGCACCGGACGCCCAGAAGCGTTGGCCGCTCTTGCGGACGTGCCAGCGCTCATCAGTCGCATAGCCATCTCTGAGCGCGCAGGCCATTTCGGTCTCGGGACGCCCGTCCGCTACGTCCTCGGGTGTAAAAAAGCGATGCACCGGGTGGCCGAGCATTTCTTGTTCGCTCCAGCCGAAAATACGCCGCGCGCCTTCATTCCAACTGGTCAGCACTCCTCGCAGGTCGGCGCTGATAATCCCGAAATCCGTCGCGCTGTTGAATATCTGGCGATATCGTGATTCTGCCCCTATCAGGTTTTGCGCCGAGAAATTGCGTTCCATGATGACCGCAATTATTTTTGCCACGATGCCGATAGCCTCGATATCTTGCGGCGTCGGTGATCGCGGCTCCAGGTAATACTCGGAAAAACTGCCGAGCAGTTCACCGCCGGTGCCGTGAATCGGTGTGGACCAGCAAGCTCGCAGCCCATGCGACAACGCCGGATCGCGGAAATTTTTCCAAAGAGGATCCTTCGCTATATCGGCAACGCAGACCGCCTCGCCTAGAAAAACAGCAGCGCCGCAAGATCCCTGGGCCGGCCCTGTTTCCAGGCCGTCCACGGCTCTGTTGTAATCTTTAGGCAAGCTTGGCGCTATGCCGTGAACAAGATGTTTTCCGTCCTTATCAAGAAAAAGAATCGATGCGTGCATCTTGACGATGGATTGATCTTCAATCGCAATGAGGACCCGCTCCAGTACTTCCACAAGGGGCATCCCGCGAGCGATTTGTTCCAACGCCTTTTGCTCGCTTTCGAGCAACGAAAGAAAATTTTTTGCGGGCAAGGAAACTGCAGAAGTAATCATTGCACTTGCGAGGCTTGCGTCGAGAGGCAATTCATATCACGGTTGATGTCTCGCCGCTTTAAAAGAGATCAACGAAAATACCGGCGAAATTGCGAATTGCCGCGACGCTCCCTGTTGAATCAACGGGTTCTCAAAAATAAAATGTTTATTTTGAACAAAAGTCGGTTAGGGCACTCGAAAATACAAATATTGAGGAATACCCCTTTTATGCTTTGACGACGTGGCTCTCTAGCGGGCAAACTCTGGAGTACATTAATATTGATCTGTCCGGCCATTTGAAAATGACAGAAGAATAAGCCTTTTGAATCGATAAACAACAATTGCTCATAAGCTTTCCATTGCCTTCTCAACGCAAATACCATGCGCCTCGGAGAGTTGGTAAGATGGCGGCCTGATTCGAAGAAGGATTCAACTGAATGCAAGTAGCTGTCATCGGCGGCGGTGTGATTGGAGTATGCACAGCTTATTTTTTAGCTGCGGCGGGACATGAAGTCGTTGTGGTCGAACGCTATGGAAATGTCGCGCAAGAAACCAGTTCCGGCAACGCCGGTATTATTGCGCCCGGCTATGTAGCTCCTTGGGCAGCGCCTGGCATGCCCAGGAAAATCCTGTCTTATCTTTTCAAATCGGAATCCCCCGTGTTGCTCAAGCCGGCAATGAATCGGGAATTGTGGCGCTGGGCGCGGATGTGGCTCAAGGAATGTGAGTTGGATCGGTATCGGACCAACCGCACCAGAATGCAGCGCGTCGCTTCATACAGCCGCGAGCTGCTGCAAAAATTGACGGAACATTACGCACTCGATTACGAGCAGACTGCCGGCGTGCTGCAACTGTTTCGTAGCCGGCGCGAACTCGACCTGGCGCGGCCGGCAATCGATCTTTTGACAGAAAGCGGTTTGGCGCACCGTATGGTGGACGCGGACGAGGCGCGGCTGATCGAGCCGGCATTGTCGGCCCACACGCCGCTTGCCGCGGCACTGCACCTACCGCAGGATGAGTCCGGAAACTGCCCTCTTTTCACCCGGCAGTTGCGGCATATCGCCGAATCGATGGGTGCGGAATTTCACTTCAACAGCCATGTCAGTGCAATCTCCAGTGAAGGCGCGCGCGTTTCCATTCATATCGGCGAAAGAACCTTCAGCGCCGATGCCGTCGTGATCGCCGCCGGATTCGACAGTATTCATTTGCTGGAACCGCTCGGCGTACACATTCCGCTTTACCCGGTCAAAGGATATTCCGCAACCGCAGTCATCAAGGATTTCGAGCAGGCGCCACTGTCGGCATTGATCGACGAGTCATACAATGTCGCGATTACCCGCATGGGCAGCCGGGTCCGGGTCGCAGGTATCGCGGACCTCGGTTCGCGCGGACCCGAACTGCGTGAGGCCGCCTTGCGCACGCTGGTAAAGGTGGGCGACGATTGGTTTCCGAACGCAGCCAATTATCATACTGCAAATTACTGGTGCGGCTTGCGGCCGATGCTGCCGGATGAAGCCCCTCTGCTCGGCGCCACCACCGTCGACAATGTCTTCGTCAACATCGGTCACGGATCAGCCGGCTGGGCGATGGCGGCCGGCTCGGGCAAGATCCTTTCGGACCTGGTTTCAGGACATGCGCCCGATATCGACATGTCCGGATTGACGCTGGCGCGCTATGGATAAAGTCGATTGCATCGTGGTCGGCGCCGGCGTCGTCGGTCTTGCGGTGGCGCGCAAGCTGGCACTGGCCGGACGCGAAGTGCTGGTCATCGACGTAAATCCCGCGATCGGAATGGAAACCAGTTCACGCAACAGCGAAGTGATTCACGCCGGACTTTATTATGCAACCGGCAGCTTGAAAGCCCGTCTGTGCGTGACCGGGCGATCCGCGTTGTACGCATATTGCGAAGAACGCGCCATCGCGCACCGGCGATGCGGCAAGCTGATCGTTGCGACATCGAATGCGCAGCGCGACAGGCTGGCGGCAATCCATGCACTCGCCCTGGCAAACGGATGCACCGAAGTCGTTGCACTGACGGCATCCCAGGCACAAGCGCTGGAACCCGCATTATCCTGCGCCGCCGCGCTCTCATCACCGATGACCGGCATCATCGACAGCCATGCGTTCATGTTGGCCCTGCAAGGCGATGCCGAAAATGCGGGTGCGCTGTTCGCCTTCAACAGCCGCGTCACCGGAGGCCGAGCGGATGCAAACGGTATCCTGTTGCAAGTGCGGACGGATTCGAATGACGAAGTCGAAATCGAAGCCGATACGGTGATTAATTGCGCCGGGCTGCATGCAGTTCAAATCGCCGGGCTGATAGATGGCCTAGATCGCCGGACCATACCTCAAGCGTATTTCGCAAAGGGAAATTATTATTCGCTCGCATGCAGAGCCCCTTTTTCGCATCTCGTGTATCCGGTGCCCGAGTCGGGCGGGCTGGGCGTTCACCTCACACTGGACCTTGCCGGGCAGGCGCGTTTCGGACCCGATGTCGAATGGATTGAAGGTGCCGACGGTTCGATCGACTACACAGTTGATCCTCGCCGGGCGGACAAGTTTTATAGCGCCATCCGCACATATTGGCCCGAGTTGCCGGACGCATCGCTGCAGCCGGCCTATGCCGGCGTGCGCCCGAAGATCAGCCCGCCCGACGCACCGGCGGCGGACTTTCTGATTACATCGCATCGAAATCCGCACTATCTGGGCCTGTATGGAATAGAATCTCCCGGGCTGACGGCCGCGTTGGCAATCGCCGACCACGTTATTGATTCGATTAAGCCTGCACCTTGACAGCATGCCTGAGACAACCGCCCTCTATTCGGTAGCGCAAATCCGTGCCATTGAACAGGCCGCGATGACCGGCCTCACGCCGGGCACGCTGATGCAGCGTGCCGGACAAGCCGCGGCACATGCAGCATTGGGACTGATATCCGATATGCAAAGCGGCTCACAGGTTTTGGTCATTGCCGGACCGGGCAACAACGGCGGCGATGCACTGGAGGCGGCGGCCCGATTGGCCGAAAGCGGAATGGAGGTATCGGTACTGCTATTCTCCGACCCCGCGAGGCAATCCGCCGACGCGCAGCAGGCATTGACGCACGCCCGGAACAGCAATGCACGCTTCCTGGACCCGGTACAACTTTCCGATATTGCTTCAATCCCCTGGTCGCTGGTCATCGACGGCCTGTTCGGCATCGGTCTGATGCGCCCGATAACGGGTACGCAACGCGCATTGATCGAAATCGTCAACGACCTGCCCTGCCCGGTGCTTGCACTCGATACCCCCAGCGGTCTGGATGCCGATTCCGGCACGATCATAGGACCGGATGGCATTGCACTATGTGCTACGCATACCATTACGTTCATCGGCGACAAGTCAGGCCTGCATACCGCTTATGGCCGGGACTATGCCGGCGAAGTCCAGGTGGCGAGCCTGGGCATAGATGAAAAATTTTTCCCTGCGTCAAACGCACAGCTCAACCGGATTGAACTCTTCGCCCGTGCGTTCGTACGGAGATTGCATAATTCGCACAAGGGCAGCCACGGCGATGTCGCGGTCATCGGCGGCGCCCATGGCATGGCAGGTGCAGCGATTCTCGCAGCCCGTGCCGCCGCCAAATGCGGCGCCGGACGCGTCTTTGCAGGATTCGTGGAACAACCGCCTGCTTATGACAGCCCGCAGCCGGAATTGATGTGCCGGCTCGCCAGCGATCTCGACTTGTCCAAAGCAGCTTTGGTGATCGGGCCCGGCCTGGGTATTTCGCGCGCCGCTCATGATTTGCTGGCACGGGCGCTCAATACGTCGTCATCGATGGTGATCGATGCGGATGGCTTGAACCTCATCTCGGCCGAACCGGGCTTGCAGCATAAACTGACGCAGCGCAGAGGCAGCACCCTGTTGACTCCGCACCCGCTCGAAGCCGCTCGTCTGCTCGCCATATCGAATGCGGAGATTCAATCGGACCGTGTTGCTGCGGCTCGCGAATTGTCCCGCCGCTTCCATGCAACGGTCGTGTTGAAAGGGTCCGGAACGATCGTTGCACGGCCGGACGGCGAAATTGTGATCAACACAACCGGCAATCCCGGATTGGCTACCGCCGGCACCGGCGACGTACTTGCCGGAATATGCGGTGCATTGCTGGCACAGCATTGGCCGGCTTGGGAGGCGGCGCTGGCTGCGGTCTGGCTGCATGGCAATGCGGCGGATGTGCTGGTCGAACAGGGTATCGGTCCGATTGGACTGACTGCCGGCGAATTGATTCCCTGTGTTCGCGCCAACTTGAACAGACTGATCAGCCAGCATGCCCGCCGTTTCGCCGCGCGCTAGGATTTTACTCGGCGTCGCCTTTCTCGTATCCGCACTGTGGACGCTGACCTTGCTCGACACCGCCGGCAAGCTGCTGGCCCTGGCCGGCTATCACGTGGTGTTCATTGCATGGGCGCGCTACACCCTCAATACGCTTCTCATGACTGTTACCATCGCGCCGCTGTATCGCCGGCGCACAGGTAAAAGCATTCTGAAATCCACACAGCCTCGGCTGCAAATCATTCGCGCGGTGATTCTGCTGTCGTCGACCTTGATATTCTTCTCGGTACTGAAGATCGTTCCGCTGGCCGAAGGTACGGCAATGAATTTTTGCGCACCTTTGATCGTACTTGCAGTGTCGCCATGGCTGCTCGGTGAACGAAGCCGTCCGGCGCGCTGGATCGCGGTTGCAGTAGGGTTCACCGGCATGCTGATCGTGATTCGCCCAGGCGGCGCCATTGTGCCGCTCGGTGTCGCACTCGGAATCCTGTCGGCAGCGACCTTCGCTGCGCTGGCCATCATGAACCGGAAACTGAATCAGCGCGACGACCCGCTGGTCACGCTGTTCTATGGCGGGCTGATCGGCATGCTGGGAAGCAGTGCGCTGGTTCCCTTTTTCTGGTCCAGCCATGTTCCGGATTTGCGCGAAGGATTGATCCTGGCCTCCACCGGAGTCACCAGTACCCTCGGCCATTTTTTACTGAATAGCGCATACAAGCATGCCGAGGCATCCCTGTTGACGCCGTTTGTCTATTTACAGGTCGTGTCGGCAACGCTGATGGGCTGGATTGTGTTCGGTCAACTGCCGGACCGCATGACGTTCATCGGTATTGCCATTATCTGCACAAGCGGCATGGCGATTGCATACGTGGAGCATCGACGCTTTCACCGCCTGCAGCTCGATAAAGTGCCGGGCTAGCCCGTAGAACTCCGCTTCCTCAGCAGACTGAACCATCGCTCGATGCAATACCGTTCGCTGACGCAGCACGCAAAGTCCGTCACCGTTCTGGCGGCGCGCTCAAGCAACTGGATATCGGCCTCATGCTGCCGCGCGACGTGCGGATCCTCCAGAAACAAGACTCGCCGGCAATGACGATCCAAAATCAGTTCCGCAATTTGCGCATCGCCGCCCATCGGACCGCTCAGGAAGGGCTGAACCCAGTGTCTTCCGGCGTCCTGGCCCTTGATTTTTTGTGCAAGTTCGTTCAGCAATCGACCGGTGGTGCCGGTTGCGTACCGGGTTGCAAAACGATCCAGAATATCGAAATGGCATTCTGCCAGCGCAAGCATTCTCTCCTTCATCGCATCATGCGCGATCAAGGCAATGTTTTCATTTGCCAAATCAAACATCGGGTCCAGTGTTGCATCCGGCGCGGCTCCGGCCCCGACAGCTTCCAGCTCAAGCCATTCACGCGCGCCGGCCAGGGTTGAAAGGAACGGCTTGCCATGAATGATGCATTGCCGCTTGAGTGCAACCGATTCCGGAAATGTCGAAGACGGATCGACCGGATCGATCAGGTAAATCACCGCATCCAGTGTCCGTGCCGGGTCCGCATCGACCACCCGCGCCACCAGCTTCATCAACCCGCCGTGACGGCCATAGGGAAAGCGCTCGATATTCGGATAATCCTTGAGCAATCCGTGCGTGGCGATCGCATCCAGCGTTCTTCCGATGACGATCAGCTCCGGCCTGAGATGCAATGCAATTGCATCATGCGCGCCGGCGAGCAGTTGCACCAATGCCGATTCAGGCGAGTCCAGATGGGCGCGATTTGCGGCCAGGCCGATTCTGTAATGGGGTGACGTTGATGCCATGAACTCAGATTCCAGGAAAGTAGGCGTTAAATAAAATCTTCCGAAGGGATTTAATCATCAGTCGATTGCATATGATGCACTGTATCGATTTTTCTCTCTTAAACCGCTGCAATTTTCTGCACGATTTGATCGACGATCGCATCGGGCTCTGCGTCGATATCAATTCGAATCGCGCGTTGATCCGCTGCGAGCGGCTCAAGATCGCGCAACTGGCTTTCGAGAAGCTCGGCCGGCATGAAGTGGCCGGTACGCTGTTTCATGCGAGCCGCAATCAATGCCGGGTCTCCATGCAGATGGATAAATTCCAGAGCCGGGTCCCCGGCCCGCAACATATCCCGGTATCGCCGTTTCAATGCCGAACAGGTAAGCACCAGACCTTGGTTGCGCTGTGCCGCCCGGCGGACCAGCGACTGCAGGGTTAACAGCCATTCGTGCCGGTCATCATCGGTAAGCGGCATGCCGGCGGCCATCCTGGAGATGCTTTCCGGCGAATGATGTTCGTCGCCTTCAATATAGGCGAGGCCAAGCCGCCGCGCCAGCCTGCGTCCGATCTCGCTTTTGCCGCAACCGCTCACGCCCATCACGACATAACGACGGAGATCGCAGCGGCCTTCCTGCGCTTGATCGTCCAACATGTCAGACCAGCCGTCCCGCGGCAATCGTGATCGTCGTCTTGCAAAGTGCGGCAATCGCCGGATCGTGGGTAACCAGCACCAGGGTCGACCGATACTCTTGATTCAATTCAAACATCAACCGGATCACCGATTCGCCGGTCGCGGCATCCAGGCTCCCGGTCGGTTCATCCGCGAATAACAGCGGCGGTTCGCACACGAATGCGCGCGCCAGGGCGACACGCTGCTGCTCCCCTCCTGACAGATACTTTGGATAATGTTTCAAGCGCGTGGACAAGCCAACCCGGGAAAGCATCGATTCCGCCTTCTCTTTCGCCGCAACATCGTTGCGTAACTCAAGTGGCAGCATCACGTTTTCCAGCGCGTTCAAGTGCGCAAGCAGCTGAAACGACTGGAACACGAACCCAAGCTGCGTTTTGCGCAGACCGGCGCGACCGTCTTCATCCAACGCGAATATGTCGGTACCGTTCAACTTTACCGTCCCTTCGGTCGGCGTATCGAGTCCTGCGAGCAATCCGAGCAGCGTGGACTTGCCGGAGCCGGACGCGCCGACAATTGCGAGCGTTCCTCCTGCTTGCACGGTAAAATTGACGTCCTGAAGAATCATGAGTTCACCGGTCGCATCCGCGACACGCTTGGTAAGATGGGCTACTTCAATGGCAGGGAAACGTCTGGAAGGTTCTTGCATGCAAAATGATCTTGTAGTGGTGGAAAAAATGATGCGGTATTTGCGCGCCCTGATATTGATCATGTTCACGCTATGCGGCACGACCGCTTATTCTGCATCAAAAACCATGCTCGTGCTCGGCGACAGCCTGTCAGCAGAATACGGCCTTGCTCGGGGAACCGGCTGGGTGTCTCTCCTTGAGAAAAAGCTGAAAGCCGAAAAAATCGATGCTGCAATCGTGAACGCCAGTATCAGCGGCGAGACCACCAGCGGCGGCAAAACACGTTTGCAACCGCTTCTACTGAAACATCGCCCTGACATCGTGGTGATCGAATTGGGCGCTAACGATGGGCTACGCGGCCTGTCGCTTGCATCGACCGAGGCAAATTTGCGCGCCATGATCACTGCCTCGCAAAAGGCCCAGGCAAAGGTGCTTTTGATCGGCATGCAGATCCCTCCCAACTACGGCGGCGATTACACCAGGCAATTTGCTGGCGTCTTTCCCAAACTGGCAAAGCAAACCAAGGTTTCCCTGGTGCCGTTCCTGCTCGATAATCTGGCGGATCAGCCGCAACTGTTTCAGTCCGACCGCATTCATCCTACCTCCGAAGCGCAGCCTTTGATGCTCGACGGCGTATGGCCATATCTGAAACCGCTCCTCACAAAGTAGGCCAATGAAATACCCAGCCTTGCTTCCCTTTTCGGAGATACTTCCGCAACTTGACCACTTCGATGAAATCATCGATGTCCGAAGCGAGTCGGAGTTCAAGGAAGACCACATTCCCGGGGCGATCAACTGCCCTGTATTGAACGACGATGAACGCGCGCGAGTCGGCACCTTGTACAAGCAAACGGGTTCATTCGAAGCCAAGAAAATCGGCGCGGCCCTGGTATCGCGCAACATCGCACATCACATCGATGCCGTATTCGCCGACAAGCCCCGCGGCTGGAAACCGTTGATCTATTGCTGGCGCGGCGGCAACCGCAGCGGATCACTGACGCTGGTGCTCGCGAAAATCGGCTGGCCCGCGGTGCAATTGGATGGCGGCTACAAGGAGTATCGCAGACACGTCAACCAAGCACTGACCGAGCTTCCATCCCGTTTCAACTTCACCGTCATTTGCGGTACAACCGGCAGCGGCAAGAGCCGGCTCCTGCAAACGCTGGCGGCCGAGGGAGCACAGGTGCTCGATCTGGAGCAACTGGCATCGCACCGCGGATCGGTACTGGGAAACTTGCCAAGCGAAGCGCAGCCGACGCAAAAAAGCTTCGAAAGCAGTATTTGGCAGGCGCTGCGACAGTTTGATCCGCAACGCATTATTTTTGTCGAATCCGAAAGCAAAAAAATCGGTAATTTGCGAGTGCCGGATGCACTGATGGAAAAAATGCGCGCATCCTCTTGCGTATCGCTTCTGCTATCGAGACCCGACCGCGTCCGGTTACTGATGGAGGACTATGCGCATTTCATCGGCGATCCAGAGGTATTGAACGCTCAACTGGATTGCCTGGTCACTTTGCACGGACGCGAAAAAATAACGCGCTGGCAAAAGCTTGCCTTGGACGGCGGCATGGAAACGCTGGTCGAAGAACTTCTTGCCGATCATTACGACCCCGCTTATCTACGCTCGATCGATCGGAATTTCTCCCAGGTTTCGCAGGCGATGCAACTGGAGTTGGCCGGGATTTCAAAAGATGCATTCGATCAGGCTGCGCAACGGCTGCTTCAGGCTTCGCAGCCTGCAATTATCGAGGTCTGAATGCAGAAGATACAATCGGGATAGGGGCGGCCAGTAATTGGTCGGTCCCCTGCCACACCACCCGGCATGCGGGTCCGCACCGGGCGGTTGAAACGGTTGAGGTCGGCATGCCAATACCCGAACATGACGCCTGGATTTATCTGG
>MESE01000144.1 GCA_001770855.1 Burkholderiales bacterium RIFCSPLOWO2_02_FULL_57_36 | reverse complement strand
CGTGAACACATCGGCGACGACTTCACCGTCGCGTAGCGCCTGCACCGCCAACGAATCGTTGGCGAGTACGTAACGGTAGCTGCCGTCATCAGACAAGGTCAAGGTACCGTATCGGCCTGCATACGTTCCCGGAGTGGCAACGGTCAGCACTGTTGCTGCATCGATATCGCTATCGTTACCGAGAACATTACCGTTTGCCGTGAGCGTGCCGTCTTCCTGCACGCTGGCCGCATTGTCTGCCGTAACCGGCGCGTCGTTCATGCCGGTCACGGCAATGCGCAGCTGCGCTGCCGTACTGGTCATGCCGTCGGTCGCTGCATAGGCAAACACATCGGTTACCACTTCACCGGCACGCAATGCTTGCACCACCTCGGTATCGTTCGACAGCGTGTAGCTGTAGCTGCCATCGACAGCGAGGGTCAGGGTGCCGTAGATTCCGGCAAAGCTGCCAGATTCGACTATGGAAAGTGTGGTTTGTGCATCCACATCGCTATCGTTAATCAAGACATTGCCGCTAGCCGCCAGCACGCTGTCTTCTTGCACGCCGGCTGTGTCATCGGTTGTCAGCGGCGCATCGTTCTGACCGGTGACAACGATGACGAGTTGCGCCGCCGTGCTGGCGAGGCCGTCGGTGGTCGCATAGGAGAATGTGTCATTGACGACTTCGCCGGCGCGCAGCGCCTGCACTGCCGCCGCATCGTTGGCCAACGTGTAGGTATAGCTGCCGTCTTCTTCCAGATCGAGCCTGCCGAACAACCCGATGTAGATACCAGGCGCTGCAATCGTGAGCACGGACCCGGTATCCCCCAAGGTGACTTCCTGCGGGGCGTCGACATCGCTGTCGTTGGCCAGTACATTGCCGCCCGCGACGAGCGTGCCGTCCTCTTCCACTGCGCTTGCGTCATCAGCCGTGACCGGTGCATCGTTCACGCCGGAAATCAGCATCGTGACAGTGGCAGTGCTGGTCGCACCGGCACCGTCGGCAATCGTGTAGGTGAAGGTGTCGGTGGTGCTTGTGCCTTGCGCCAGGTTCTGGAACAGGTTGCCTAAGTCGTAGATCACGTTGCCGTCGACCAGGCTCACCTGTGCACCGGCAGCAGAAGCGCTGACGGCGACGATGGTCTTGGTATCCGTCGTATCCGCGTCTGTGTCATTGGCAAGCAGAGAGCCTGCGTCAAACGTGACAGCGGCGCCATCTTCCTGCGCGGCTCCGGTATCGCCATATGCCACAGGCGCATCGTTCACCGGAGTGACCGTGAGACTGACCGTGGCGATATTGGAATCGACCCGTCCATCACTGAGCTTGTAGGTGAAGCTGTCTTCGCCGAACCAGTTGGCTTCTGGTGTAAAGGTAAATGTGCCGTCGGCATTGACCGTCACCTGACCATGCGCTGGCCCATCCACGATGACCGGAGCAAAGCCAGGCTGGTGCGCATCAAGATCGTTGGTCAGCGCATCGATGACGGCCGGCGTGTCTTCCATCAGTGACGCGACGTCGTCGATAGGCTGAGGCACGCCGAGACGCAGATCGCGAATGGTGATGCGACTCTTGGTATTGGCAGCATCGTTGCCGAAGCCGATCAAGTCGAACGATAGGGTAACCGCGGTGCCGGCGGCAATGTGGGACAGGTCCAGCAGATAGGTGCGGCTGCCGTCGGCGTTGGTGACGCGGCTGATGCCTTGCGCCTTGAATTCGGCGCCATTGGTTTGCAGGTTGATGATGGCGTCGGTGTGGGTCAGGCCCACATCGGTAAACAAGGAAATGCCGGTGTTGGCGTTCAACAAGCCCACTTCGAACGCATCGTCCGGCCCCATCGCCTGGTCGTCCAAGGCGATGTTTGCCAGCGTGAAGCTGAGGAAGCGGTCGTGTTCGCCGAGGACGAAGGTTTGGTTGAGGCGGGTCTGGCTGGATGCCGCTTCGCGCAGTTCGGCAGCGCCATTGATAAAGGTGACGTTGCCGTTGCTGGACCAGCCAATCGTGTCTTCGAACTTGGTGTTCTCCAGCGTAGCGTTGGCGGCGGCGAGGTAAGCGGTCATTGCATCGCTACCGCCATTTTTTTCTCCGTCTGGGCGGGCAGTACGACCCAACCGAACGGTACTTCTGCGCTGGTTTGGCGGCAACGGCACATCCGGCGAGTAGGGATCGTTGTGCTGGTGATCGTCGGTTTCGTTCGATCGCAACGCGGACAATGCTTCCTGGAAGTGCGCGAGTTCTTCCGTTGACAGCGCGCGGCGCACACCCGGCTGCAGGGTTGCGGCCATCGCGTCGTGCTGGTTTTGGCTATGTTCGATGCCCAGCACATGGCCGTATTCGTGCAGCAGGACGGTCAGCATGTCCATCTTGCCGAAGGCTGCGCTGCCTGATTTGGCTTTCCAGACTGTGGGATCGGCGGTGGGCAGGAATTCGTCCGCGTTGTCCAGCGGGGTGTGGTCGATGAACCAGCCATGGCCGGCGGCGTTGGTGTCGAGGGTGATGTTCGTTCCAGTGGTTTGGCCGACCGCGCCAGCGGGAAGGTCGGCGAAGCCGGTCAGCGCATGGCTGGCGTCGGCGAGCAGCGCGGACAGGCTAGCGTTACGCTGCACGGTTGCGAGATCGAGAGGTTGCGGTGAGGGGGTGGAGATTTTCCATTCAAACTTCTTGCACAAGCCTTCTGCCGAACCATCTTCAATGTTCAGCTTGGTCACCTTATAAAAGTAAACTACACGAACGGGTACACCGCCTACATCGACAAGAAATTCCATGCTATCGGGACCGACATAACCCACCTTGGGCAAGTAACGCCACGAATCAATTTCACTTCCCGGCTTCCGATAAGGTGTAACGGTGCCGTGTTTTGGCTCCTTAATCAGTTGGATAGCGCTGTAAGGTGGCAAAGGAACTTCACGCTTCTCGTACAAGGAAAAATATCCTTGAGCTTCGTAATTTGGGTTAAATTCCCCATGCCCATCTGGGACTTGCCCATTGGGGGCGATATATCCTGTAGGCAGGCATATGCCAAGAACACGTTGCTTAGGCGCGACTTTCGTATCAGCCTTAGCAACAATTGCGACTGTCTGCGGTGGAACAGTGGGGGCATCCAAACTAAACATAGTTAATTCTCCAGGTTCCAAGCCCAATTCTTGACTCAGTAAAATACGGGCTTGTTCAATAAAATCGTTTTGTGAAACATTGTCGATTGCGTCGATCTCTGACGCGCCAGGTTGAGCATCGGATGCCAGCAAGCTTTGTGGCGTCACAATCGGTTGGCGATCAGGCGTTCTGAAATCAACGTGGAAATGATGCCAATGATCGCCACCTGAAGGGGCGGCTAGAATGCCTAACCCCCCTAGAATGTTACGCATACGCGGGTATGTGTTGTACCCGTTCATACCTATCCATACGTTTTGAATCACAGGCGTTGCTTGTGTGCCGTTACCAAAGATGGCTTGTTTGACGACATTATTGTTTTGTACCCGAATGTCTTCCCATCCACCATTCGGGTTATCAGGACTGCCGTCATTCACCGTCAGACTGTATAGAGACAAGAAATTACGCAGAGCATTTTTTTCGTTGGGATTTTCTTGCTCCGTGAGCCGAGCAGACCAATCCACGGCATGCTGCACACTCCAGCCGCTTTCGCCAGCGATCAGCGGCCCGGTTTGATTATTCCTTTTTTGCGTTCTTGCCTGCGGATCCGTAATAAAGTTAAACCTAATCCCCAAATCCAAGGCCATGAGACTGCTATGCCCCCCCACTTCGTGCTGATGTGCGGCGTTGTAACCCGGCGGACTGGTCATTCCGTTAATTTTGAGAGCGGTAGTCATCAGCACATTAGCTTGATCTTGAGCAGCTAGCCCACTGAAACCTTCTTGTGACTGGCGCCATGCCTGCAGCCAATCATAGACCCAACTGCTTGTATAGGCCTCAATAGTGCCTGCTCCGTTTCGAAAGCGATTGAGCGTCGTTGTAATATCGGGAGGGCGGGGCACTGGCAATGCACTGTAGACGTTGATCATATGCGGTGCATTAAATGCGTTGAGCCAATTGAAGTTAGTGTCAGTATTGACATCATTAGTACGAACAACGATCTGCGCATTGGTACCGCTACTGCCTTCATACCCATGTCCTCCTGGTCTGTAGGCCGCAGTGGTGTAATGCGTAGCTGTATAAAAACCTCTCAAAGCCGTAGTTTCCACATTGGTCCAATTACCATCGACCTTGAATTCTTGAATTACATTGTTATGCGTTTTCTCAAACCCTGAGTACCCCAAATACTTCAACCGCTGCTCGACCCGCCACACGTCCAGTGGTTTGCTGGTGGTGTTACCAACACCGACGCTACTGCTCAAGTCAAACTTCGAATACCCCGGATTGCTCAAATCGCGATCCCCGAAGAACGGCGACGCGCCAGCCGATGCATAGTCGCTCGCCGTCACCTTCAATCTAAAGGTCTTGGTCTGTCCATCGACCTTGGCCTGGAACACCAGCACCACCGTCTTGCTCGGCAGTTTCAATCCCGCCCGCAGAAGGTTGTTCACTTCCTCATCGGTGATCTCGGCGGCCAGATAGAGTACCCCTGTCTTGTCGAAACGCGTCTGCGTATTCACCGTGTCCGTCACGATCGACGCGGCATCGAATGCATTCGGGTTGCTGCGCTTGCCAGGGTCGTTCACCAATTTGGCATTGGATGGATTTTTCAGCACCTGGAAATCGGTAATTTTGTCGGCACTGATGCCATTGAATTCCGCAAGCGTCTTGATCGCCGCTGCAAGATCGAAGCGTGCAACGTCACCGAAGCGCATGGTGCCGTTGGTAACCGCCGCCGTGGTACTCGGCAGTACGATATCTTGCACCGCCGCTGACGCCATGCCAAAGATCCAGCCGGTATCGCCGTACTTGGCCGGCGTGACCGTTGGCGTGCTGTTGCTCTGGGTTCCGCTTCGGTCAATCGGAATCAGGGGAGCAGTCCGTGCCGCAGCAATTTGGTCCGTGAACGAACGCCCAGGCTTTTGCGCTTCTTCGAGGAGCTTCTTCACGTCCCATACCAGCATGCCCCACGTCATCGGATCAGAAAATGTGACGCCCCAATCCTTGAGATCGGCAAACAGCCGGGTGCCATCGGCGCTCAGTGTGATCTTGTCAATGGAGGCGCCCACGACGGGCGTGGTGGTGCCCAGGAACTCCGCCGTGCCAAACGGGTCCTTGATGATCGCAATCTTGCCACCGGTCTGTTTGCCCACGAGCGAGCCATCCAGGTAACCCGGTTCGTTAAAGTTCAAGTGGTAGTCGGCTACAAAGGCGTATTTACCATCGGCGGTCACCGCGACTCCGCTGGCACGCTGGATATCAAGTTTGAATTTGACGCCATTTTCGAACCACATGCGCGCTTCTGCAGGCGGTTTCATAGACAGGTTTTTCGCCACATCCGACTGGGTCAGGAACTGACCAGCGGACGGACTTCCCACGGTATTGTCGACGGTTTTTGCCAGGAAGATGCCGCCGGTGTAATCGAGGGTGGTCGACACAATGAATTCTCCAGGGTTGGCGCCAGGCGCCACGTATTGCGGCCCTTTCCCCTTCGTCCCGCTAGGTACAGTCTCACCCAGGATGACTTTCACCGCCGCTTCGTTCAAGACCAAACTATCGGTCGGAAGCGTAAAACGCTTAAGGTCATTCAGATCAATCACAAAGGCATTGCCCCGGATCGGACTGCCGAAGCCGCCTATACCGATGGATTGGCGTGATTCGGTCACGGCCAGGTAACGACCGTCGTTACCGATGGCCAGATCGAGATAGCCAAAGTTTCCAGCTGGTCTGGCGGCAGCAGCTGGCACCCTGATTTGTTGAATGGTACGGAATGCCGCTTGCTCACGCTGAACAGGACTATTCGCCGGTCCCGTTTCATAGGTATACGGAGCGATGTTGATCCGAACCAGTTGCCCAGGGCCAGCCGAGTAGCGGCCGCCTATGGTTGCGTAGAGCCAGCCTTGCGATACGGCCAGCGAGGACACATTCCGACCTATGGCGGATGGGATAGGGATGGTTGCCGTTACAGCAAGGGCTGCCATGTCGAATACGTGAATCTGGCCTTGGCTACCCGCAATGAAGGCGACGTCGCCTTCTGCCGACATGGCAATCTGATCCCCTTTGGATCCGCCAACAAAAATGGCGTTGCCTTGTGCATCCAGCAACGGTATGGTTTGAACGGTGAAACCATTGCCTTGCGGTTGGAATATCTTGATTTCTCTCCCGTTGGACACCAGGGTCGCATTGGGCAAGCCGTCGATCGGCACCGAGCCGCTCAAGGTTGTTCGCGTAGATCCACCGGGTTGCCCTTGCGGTACTGTCCTGTCGACACGAGCCAATACCAGTTCATGCATCGCCAAAGTGACATTTCGGTTGCGTAACGCGGCAGGTATGTCGATCACCAGACGCTGGCGGCCGGTTGCGGCATCCGGTACTGTGGCAGGCTGGGCAATCTCCCAGGCCCTGGACGTTACGCCATTGACTGGCGGGCTTTGCTGTTGCGGCAACGCGGCACTCCAAACTTCTTTGGATCCTTCCTCACGCAGCCAGGCGTACATGGCGCCGTTACCGTTGGACGAAGCGAGGCTATATCCTTCGATTTCGATTTGCGCGCCATTGCCGGTGACTTTCATAGAGGCGATTTGTGGGGCATCACGTGAAACCGTATTTGGGGTAATCGTGGGAATCTGTACTTGGACCGTGCCGTTGGCATTGGTAGACACTGCCACCTTGGCCTGGTATGCACCATCATAGGAAAACTGCATTGCATACAGATTGACAGGTGACCAATCGATCATACGGGTCACAAGGTTATTCCACATCAGACTGGATACCCCGCCCCAACCGCCTTGGGCAATCTGCGAATCCGGCGCCCACAACGCCTCAGGAATCTGGCTGCCACTAACGGTAACAGCACCGGTGTCGGGATTTTTGTATGTTTCCTTGACTATCAAATAGTCGCCGGATCCATTCATTCCAGGATAGGGCGGTGAGGCGGTACGAGCAACGCCGTCTGCACCAACGAAGCCGTTGTCTACAATCCACCACGTGTCATGAACAACCCCATCGGCCCCCAGGATTTTTCCGCGCTGAAAGAAGTAAACTTCGTCTCCGGCACTAACGCCGGCATTGTCCTGCAGAGGAATGGCAAGCTGTACCGGATAGTTCGCCAACTTCTCCCCCAGGTCAAGGCGGAAAGCCCCAACTGCTTGCAACACGCCAGGTATCGGTGCGGCCATGCCGGTTTCGGCTTGCAAATTATTAATGTCAATCCGCCGAATTCCAACTTGCGTGTCTTCAGCCAAAGCGCCGGCACCAATCAATACTGTTTCACCGGATGCCGAGCTCACTATGCCACCCAAGCGGGCTGACGTTTCTATACGCTGCGGCGTCGCCGTCATATCGTCATCGTCGGTCAGCTGCGCCATTTGCACATTAAGGGTGATGTCGCTTTGGCCGATACTCTGTTCAATGACGTTACCGTCCATGTCCAGGCTGCTACCGAGATAAACAACCGTCATCGTGGTACGCCCCTCGCGATGCGCGGTGATCAAGCCGCTGGCGCTGATGCTGGCGATGCTCTCATCACTGGAAAAATACCGCGTGCCGCTGTTGGTGGTTGGCTTGGCTTGACTAATATCGAACTGCTCACCAGTATCCAGGACCGTATGGACTTTCAATTGCCGCTGGCCGCCAGGCGTCAAGGACAACGTGCCGGGATAGACATCGGGCTGGACGACGAACGGTTCGCCGTGACTGTGCGCATCGCTGTCCGAATCATCTTCTTCTGAAACATCCGATGTGCTGACAAATTCAGATGCATGCTCCATGTTCAGCGCGGCGACCGCTCGAACAATGCGCCCATCCGTATCCGTCCGTGACACTGTCAATAGCGCGGGTCCGGCAGCGATAACGTGAAGTGAATCGGCCTCGTCTTTTACCAATACGGACGTGCCGCCTACGTAGCCCATACCGGAGAGGTCAGCTGCATTTACCGTCAGGTACTTTCCAGAAGTACTGAGGTTAACGCCCTTCTCATCTTCAAAATCGCCTGTCGCCTTGATCAATGCAGATTGTCCTGCCTGCAGTTGCGGCAATGTCGCCAAATGAATCGCCAGCAACTTGGCGCCGCTGACATTGACCGTCAGTTCGATTGGCGCGCTGGCGGCAAATCCGTCATCGGCCTGCAGGCTGACGACCGCCGCCCCGTAATATCCAGCTTCCGGCGTAAAGAGCAATGTTTGCCCATCTGCGCTCAGCTTGGCGGTGCCATGTGTCGCACTCAGCACGCGCCAGAATATCGTTTCTCCTTCCAGATCTTGCGCAATAGACATCAATGTCACGTCCTTGGCAAGATCGGTATGGGTTTTTACAATCGGCAACGCGGTCGCCGCGATGGGCGCCTGGTTCGCGCGCCAGCCGTAGTTGGCGTACAGGATTTGCCTGTCGGTGACGTTGACGACGCCGTCGGCGTTGATGTCGCCGGCCGCAGATGCAGCAGCAAGCGCCTGTTCCCAACCTTGCGAATCGGCGCCGTTTACCGCACCGTCGCGGTTCAGGTCACCTGCTAGCGATACCCTGATGCTTGCTGTGCCGCTGCCCTGTACCCGAATCAGTTTCAAGCCGGCTTCGGACACGCGCACCAAGGTGGTTTTTACCTGGCCTTGAGTGGCGGTCCCGATCACTGTTGCGCCCGTCACGTTGATTGCAGCATCGTCACCGGTGGTTTCGATGGCAACAATCACTGCGCCTTGCGCACCCGGTGTCTTGACGGTGGACGCAATTTCACTGTCGCGCACGCTGAAGGCAAGGGACGTGGTTTGATCGGCCTGCAACGATCCGTGCCACTGGTTCGCATTTGCAGCAGCAATCCAATTGACCGCGGCACCAAGATTGGCGGCGATGGTATCGGTGAACACCTTGCCGTCAGCCTGGTAGCCGTACGGCGTGCCTGCATCGGCAGCATTCAAGCGGCGTGCCAGGATCAATCGACCTTGCGCGTCGTAGCGGTACGCCATTGCGGTCTGCTCGGAGCCGGCGCCAGTCGCAACCGGGCCGGTGACACGAACAATGCGTCCCTGTTCGTCACGCAAGAAACTGACACGTTCGTTTGGATCGTTGGCACCAACGGCGGCAATGCCGGCATCCGACACCAGCCACTGCGCGCCGTCGGCGAACGTGACGGCGGTCACGCGGCCGGAGCCATCCATCGCATATTGCGTTCCCTCCGCAGACGTCAACGTGTATTCGGCTGGTACCCACGGCAAGCCGGTGGATTGACTAAAGAGACTGCGGCCTTGTTTTTGCAAAGCATCCGGCGTCGCGTTGCCTGCTTCGGCATCGGTGCCGCGCGCCGTCAATGTCCAACCCTGAGCGCCAGTGAAAACTGGACGGTAAACCACCGGGGCACCCGGGACGGCACCCAGAACTTCGCGCGTGGTCGACAAGGTAAAGCTCAGATTTTCCAACGGCGCATTCGGCTGGCTGAAATTGGCGGGAACTTGCAGCCAGACGCGCGCACCTTCTTGCCATGCCGCCACTGCACCTTGCACCGTGGTTGCCGGCTGATCGCTGCTCAGATTGAAATCCAGCGCCGGGATGCGCCAGTTGCCGAAATCATTTTCCTGCGTCGTAATATCGCCATTTTCGATGACCCGCGTCATCGAAAATTGATGGCCGCCGAGGGTAAATAGGCGGTCCGTTGCAGTTTGCGTGTCCAGCGATTTTTGCGCGGAATCTATGACGATGCGCGCATTGAGCTCAGTGGTGCGTCCCACCAAATCCCAAGCGGACAGACGCAGACTATACACGCCGTTACGCAACAGTGCCGGATCAATCGATCCAAGGCTCAAGCTGGTATTGGTGTTGACGGCTGCATAGGCGTCTTCATCTACCGTTTTCCACTGTCCGGAATTCGCCGCAGCAATCTCCAGCTTGACACCCATCAATTGGCGTTCTTGCAGAGACGCTTGCAAAGTGGCGAGCTGAGAAATCGTGACCGGCTCCGAAAACGCATTGGATCCCTGCAACAAGCCGCCCCATGCCAAAGACGGCGCTTGGGTGTCTAACGGATCCTTGACCCGCACCGCATGTGTACGCGTGGCGGCAAAGCCATCAGCATCGATGGCCGTGACTTGAATATCGATCAAGCCCGGTTGCGTTGCGGTCAGGCGCAGGCGGCCGAGGCCATCCAACGCCACGGTTTGCCATTCTGTCGCGTCGGCACCTGGATTCACGGCGATGCCCCGCACGCGTACCGCCAAGGTCTGGATCGGGCTGTAGCCTTGCGCACGAATCGTCGCCACTACCGTTTGTCCAGGCAGCACCGGCATACTCGGGGTGGTCGAGATCAACACTTTCGGCGCATTGGCTTCGGCCTCTGCCACTACCCGTAACGTGAAGGTTTGCCAACTGGTATTGCGTCCATCTCCCGCGTGCACGGTGAGGGTGAAATCACCGATCTGGCCGGGGCCCGGTGTCCAGTTCAACCGTCGTGTCTGGGCGTCGTAGCTGGCGCCTTCCGGCAAGTTGCTGAAGCTAATCGTAAGCGCCTGGGTTTGCGCCACGCCGTCGTCATCGATGGCGAGGATGCCGTTGGATGCAGTGCCGCCCGCGCCCAATTGCACCGGTAAGCTGAACGATTGGCCCACGACGGTGGCGTGGTTGCTGCTTTGCAAGCTTGGCGCATGATTGACGTCGAATACCCGTACTTGCACCGTGCGCAAGGTCGTGGTTCTTCCATCGGTTGCACTGAACGTGAAGGTGTAGGGTCTGTCGTTTTCTGTGGCGTTGTCGACTATCTCTTGTCCCGGTGTCCATTCGAAGGTACTGCTGTTGGCATCGAAGAAGACGCCTTCGGGTGTGGTGTCGTCATGCAGCAGCGCCAGTTGGATGGCATCGCCGTCGGCGTCGGCAGAGGTCAGCGCGAAGGTGAGCGTGTCGCCTTCGCTGACCAGTTGCAGAGGCATCGGCAGCAGTTTTGGCGCGAGGTTGGTGTTGGCAACGGTGACTTCAAAGGTTTTAACCACGCCGGCGGCACCGTCGCTGGCTTTGACGGTTACGCGATATTGGCCAGGTTGGGTAATGGCCAGGTTGCTGCCTTGGGCGGCAAAGTTGTTAGGCGTCCAGCGCAGCACCAGGCTGCCCGTGCCGGTTGACCCACTTTGAGTATCAACGGTCATACCAGCCGGCAAGCCGGTGACGGTCCAGTTGAGCAAGTCGATGTCGCTGTCGCGTCCCAGGACTTCGATGGTCAGCGGCACGCCTTCGATGGCGGCCACCGGCACAGCGTCGGCGGCATCGGCATCTGCAACGGCGCTGCCGTTGATCTGGATGCCGATCAATTCCGGTGCAATGTTGGCGGTGCGCACCACAACCCGCACGGTTTGTACGGTGGTATTGGGCACCAGGATCGCATCCGGGTCTTGTTCATGCCCCGCGTCCTGGGGGCCCAGGCCGCTGTCGGTGACTTCGATGCTGATGTCGTGCACGCCGACGTCCGCATCTGTCGGTGTCCAGGTCAGTACCGCCTGACCGTATTGCAGCTGCGGCGTCAAGGTTGCACCGACCGGCAAGCCCTGGGCGCTGAAGGTCA
>MESE01000143.1 GCA_001770855.1 Burkholderiales bacterium RIFCSPLOWO2_02_FULL_57_36 | reverse complement strand
AGTACGCGCAGTATCACTTTGCCTTCTTCGCCCATGCGTCGGGCAATCGGCGGGTACTGAGGTTGCGGCGCCTGGATATATTCGACTCCCGAGACGGTTTTCGGCGGCGCGGGTATGGCCGGCGCCGGCGGTGCTGCTTGCGCGGTTGGCGCGGCCGGTGTGGGCGGATCGATCGATGGCGCGGCTGCTGCGATCGGCATCTCGACCGGCTGCGGTAACGGCGCAGGTTTGACGGCGGGTGGGCGTTGGACGGTTTTCTTTACGACCGGCACGGTCTTGGGCGTGACGGCAGGCGGCTTGGGCGCTTCAGGTTTGGGTGCGGGTTCCGGGGTGGGCGTAATCAGGCTGACAAATATTTCCCGCGGCATTGCTTGCGCCGCTTGTTGCAGCAAGCCGCTTTGCAGCGCATAAAAAAACAATCCATGCAGCAGGATGATCAGCCCTAGCGGACCGATGCGTTTGATTTGCCGCCATGCAAAAAGGGGCAACGCTGTTATCGGATAAGGCGATGTTGCATTCATCACCGAATTTAGGCGGCCAGCGCATTGGACTGGAACAGCATCGGCTGCGCCTGATTCGCATCATCAAGGCATTCGCGCAATACGCTTTTGGCGCAGGCGTGGCATTTTCCACAGCAGGTTCCGACGCCAAGGCTGTCGCGTAATTTCGGCATGGTGGTCGCACCTGCATCCACCGCCTGGCGGATTTTTCGTTCCGAGATGTTGTTGCAAATGCAAACGATCATGTCAAACCCTTGCTGTTTTATTGACGAAATGCGATGTGTGTACTTCAGGCTGCCTGTCGGGCGCCATTGAGTAGTGTCTGCAACATGCGCGCTTTCTTTGATATAGGGATATGAAAAGCATCAGACGGATCTCAATCCGGTCGACAGCCTCGAAAAAAACGGCTGGCGCTGCGGCTGCGGCAAGCCGCGCTCGACTACGGCGGCCCATTGTTCGGCCAATTGCTGGCAGGTTGCGCGCAATACCGGCGCCAAATCAGGCAATCCGGCCAATGCCTTCAAATGACGCTCGATTACCGATGCCAATTTGACGCATACCCCGGTCTCATTCATGTTTGCGTTGTAATGCGACATCAAATGCAGCACGGCAGATACCAACAGTTCAGGCTGCGTGGAGGCGGTGCCGGCTTCGGGCACGACAGAATTCGTTTCATTGGTGGCCATATCAAACTCCTCGGTAAGGTTGGTCTGGCTTGTTTCCGATTGCCGGGAGCATCACGGAAACTGGCTGAAATAATCGATTCGTTGCAAAAGCTTTGCTGATCTATGCAGTCAAAATCAGTTTGTTAAGCTGTGTCAGCCGCAAACGATAAATCCGGCCGTCATGGTCAATTTCTATTTCCCGCATTTGCTGCAAAAGATCTTGGCTCTTTATCCGCATCACCGATGCATCGGGTGCCGTTCCGGTATCGCCAACTGTATTGCCGACCCTGGCTGGTTCTTGCGTGGATACTCGGGTCATCGTTGGCTTTCTGTAAATGAGAACAATTCGTATTAAGATTATTGACGAAGCAAGCTGGAAGCGCAAGGTTTTTTTATCGAATGTTGGTAAAGAAGGGGAAAGCACGGATTTCACCGAGCCGGTGCATGCGTTGCGGAAAGAATTTGGAATCGACGGCCATAAAACATGGCCGCAATTCCGTGGTTTAACGGCCTTGGAGCCGGGGGGCGCTCAAGGCGAGTTAAAGCAAGCTCGAGTCAATCGAAAGAATGCTTGTCAGCGACAGACCGCTGGAGATTCAGGCCGTCGAAGAGCCGCTGATAATGCCGCCGCCAAGGCAGATATCACCTTGATAAAGCACGGCGGACTGTCCGGGCGTCACTGCCCATTGCGGCGTCGAAAACGCCAATGAAAAACCATCGGAATCAACAGGTTGATGCGCGCAGGGCATGTCTGCCTGGCGATATCGTGTTTTGGCCGAGAGCGACGCAAGTTCGGGCGGTGCTTCACCGACCCAACTGATTTGCTCCGCGACAAGCGAGGATGACAATAGCCACGGGTGATCATGGCCTTGGACAATGTAGAGCGTATTGGTTTCGACGTCTTTTTTTGCGACATACCAGGCATCGCTGTTGCCGTTGGTATTTTTGTGCGATTTCAGGCCGCCCAAGCCAATGCCTTTGCGTTGGCCCAGCGTGTAAAAGCTCAGGCCGATGTGCTCGCCCACGATGTCGCCGTCAGGCGTTTTCATCGGGCCCGGCTTGTAAGACAGGTAACGGTTCAGGAATTCACGGAATGGCCGCTCGCCGATAAAGCAAATGCCGGTTGAATCCTTCTTTTTCGCATTCGGCAATTGCAATTGTTCGGCGATCCTGCGTACTTCGATTTTGTGGATCTCGCCCAATGGGAACAGCGTTTTCGACAGTTGCGCCTGATTCAGGCGATGCAAAAAATAGCTTTGATCCTTGCTGGCGTCGACTGCTTTCAATAGTTCGAAGCGGCCCGCGTTGGCACCGGATCCTGCTTCGCGCACGCGCGCATAGTGGCCGGTGGCGATCAGGTCGGCGCCCAGCTTCATTGCATGATCGAGAAATGCCTTGAACTTGATTTCGGCGTTGCACAGCACGTCTGGATTGGGCGTGCGTCCCGCCTGATACTCGCGCAGGAATTCGGCAAAGACCCGGTCTTTGTATTCGGCGGCAAAGTTGACTGCCTCGATGTCGACGCCGATGACATCGGCGACGCTGGCCGCATCGATCCAGTCCTCGCGGGTAGAGCAATATTCCGAATCGTCGTCGTCTTCCCAATTCTTCATGAACAGGCCGATCACCTCGTAGCCTTGTTCCTTCAGCAGCCACGCCGAGACCGATGAGTCGACGCCGCCGGACATGCCGATGACGACCTTCTTAGTCAAGCATTTCTCCGGTCACACTGGCATGCGTGTAGATGACGGACAGCGGAGCACGGTTGCCGTCAAGGTAGTCGTCGATGCAGCGCATTACCAGCGGACTGCGGTGCTTGCTTTCGCATTCCAGCAATTCTTCGCGGGTCATCCACACGGTGCGCAATATGCCATGATCCAGGGCCCGGTCGTGCTCGCGGCCGAGCTCGCCGCAGAATGCAAAGCGCAGGTAAGTAACTTCCTGTCCGGTTCGCGATGAAAGATAGCGCGACATGTACATGCCGACCAGCGCGACGGGCGAAAAGTCCCATGCCGATTCTTCCATCGTTTCACGTGTTACCGCGTCGATCAGCGATTCATTCGGTTCGAGATGTCCGGCCGGCTGATTGAAGCGTATGCCGTCACTGGTTTCTTCCTCGACCAGCAGGAAACTGCCGTTGCGCTCAATGATTGCTGCTACCGTTACAGAGGGTTTCCAAATGTCGGACATGCTGTTCCTTGAAGAGGGCGACATTGTACCCTCATGCGGCGACAGGTGATGGAAGGGGGCAAGGAGAGAATCCATGATGTTGTTGCTGAACGTGGTTTGAAAGACAAAATGATCATATGATCGGCAGGAATGTCATTGATCTTGAACAATTATCCTTGCTATGTCGAAAAAATTTATTGCAAGCCGGATATAAATTTATTTTTGCACCTAGTTGCGGTATCCTTTCGCGCGTCTTGGTCTTGTAGCAAAGCGTAAAACACCGCGCAAGGCGCCATTTATAACAGATTTCAAAAAAAGAACGGTTGTACTATTTTTTGATTTCCATATAATGTTTGCCGATTGTTTATCATTAATTAAATCGTCGGGTCGGCTCTTGCAAATATAGTGCACGATGCGGACCGGATGCGTAATTGGAGAAAAAATGCAACGCATCATGCTGAGGTCGAAGATTCATCGTGTGGCCGTCACGCAGGCTGACCTGCATTATGAGGGCTCATGCGGAATCGATGAAAATCTGCTGGAAGCCGCGGATATCAGGGAATTCGAGAAAATCGAGCTGTACAACATCAACAACGGTGAGCGTTTTTCTACCTATGCCATCAAGGGCAAGCGCGGCAGTGGCGAAATCTCCCTCAATGGCGCTGCGGCACGGCGCGCTCACTTGGGCGACTTGCTGATCATTTGCACTTATGCGCCGATGAGTCAGGCGGAAATCGAGACTTACGTACCGAAAATAGTTTTTGTCGATGAGCAGAACCAGATGACGGGGCTCAAGCAAGCATCGGAATAGATCAAGGCAAATTGCTTGGTGCCAGCAACAAGCCTCACTTCAGTCAGCATCAAATTGGCGCCATTTATTTAACCGAGGGGAAAAACGTATGCCTCTATTGATCGGAATACCACGGGAAGTCTTTCCAGCCGAAAAGCGCGTTGCGACCGTGCCCGATGTCGTAGAAAAACTTATCAAACTGGGTTTTTCAGTTGCTGTCGAGTCTGGTGCAGGTGATGCAGCCAATTTCAGTGATGACGTCTATCGCGCGGCCGGTGCTCAAATTATCGAAGGAGCGGCTCAGCTATGGGCAGCGTCCGATATCGTGCTCAAGGTGCGTGCGCCGAGCGCCGAAGAAGTCGGTCTGATTCGGGAAGGTACTACGCTGGTGAGCTTTATCTGGCCGGCGCAGAATCCGGATCTGATGCAGCAGCTCGCCGCGAAGAAAGTCACCGTGCTGGCCATCGACGCGCTGCCGCGGACGCTCTCGCGCGCTCAAAAGATGGACGCGTTGACCTCGCAGGCCGGCGTCGCCGGCTACCGCGCCGTCATCGAGGCCGCCAACGCCTTCGGCCGTTTCTTCAACGGCCAAATCACGGCCGCGGGCAAGGTTCCGCCAGCCAAGGTGTTCATCGCCGGCGCCGGCGTCGCCGGCCTGGCGGCGATCGGCACTGCTGCCAGCCTCGGCGCCATCGTGCGCGCCAACGACACCCGTGCCGAAGTGGCCGACCAGGTCGTGTCCCTGGGCGGTGAATTCGTCAAGGTCGATTACGAGGAGGAAGGCTCCGGCGGCGGCGGCTACGCCAAGGTGATGAGCGAGGGCTTCCAGCAGGCGCAGCGCGAGATGTATGCCAAACAGGCCAGGGAGGTGGACATCATCATCACCACGGCCCTGATTCCCGGCAAACCCGCGCCCAAGCTGATCACCGCCGACATGGTAAAGAGCATGAAGCCGGGCAGCGTGATCGTCGACATGGCGGCTGAGCAGGGCGGCAACTGCGAGCTGACCGAACCCGGCCAAGCCGTGGTCAAGCACGGTGTGACCATTGTCGGCTACACCGACCTGGTCAGCCGCCTGGCGAAGCAGTCCTCGACGCTGTACGCCAACAACCTGTTCCGCCTCACCGAAGAGCTTTGCAAGACCAAGGACGGCATCATCGACGTCAATATGGAAGATGAGGCCATCCGCGGCCTGACGGTCATAAAGGAGGGCAACATCACCTGGCCGCCCCCGCCGCCCAAGGTGTCTGCTGTACCGGCCGTGCCTGCCGCCAAGGCGGCAGTCGTGGTGAAGCCAAAAGCAAAAGGGCACGGCAAGGGAGGCGAACCATCTTCTCCTGCCAGCATGGCGATCATGTTCGCCGTGGCGGCCGGGCTGTTCTGGCTTATCGGCGCGTTCGCACCGGCGTCGTTCCTCGGGCATTTCACCGTCTTCGTGCTGGCCTGCTTTGTCGGCTACATGGTGGTGTGGAATGTGACGCCTGCATTGCACACGCCGCTGATGAGCGTGACCAATGCGATTTCCAGCATCATCGCCATCGGCGCACTGGTGCAGTTGGCTCCTCCGGTCGCAGATGGCCTGGATCGGCCGGATACCTGGATTCGCTGGATCGCGGTGATTGCAGTTGCACTTACCGCTGTCAACATGTTCGGCGGATTCGCCGTGACCCGCCGCATGCTGGCGATGTTCCGCAAATAAGGGGCGAACAATGTCTGGAAATCTCACAACAGTCGCTTATCTCGGCGCGGCTATCCTCTTCATCCTGAGTCTCGGCGGCCTGTCCAATCCGGAAACATCCCGGCGCGGCAACTTCTACGGCATCATCGGCATGACCATCGCCGTGCTGGCGACGGTATTCGGCCCATACGTCACGGCGGCCGGTTTGCCGTGGATCGTCGGCGCCATGGTCATCGGTGCCTCCGTCGGTCTGTATGCGGCGCGTACCGTGAAAATGACGCAGATGCCGGAACTGGTCGCGCTGATGCACAGCCTGGTCGGTCTCGCTGCGGTGTTGGTCGGTTACGCAAGCTACATCGATCCAGCGGCATCCGCCAATTTCAGCGGCGCTGAAAAGGTCATTCACGAAATCGAAATTTACGTCGGAATCTTGATCGGAGCGGTTACGTTCTCCGGTTCGGTGATCGCATTCGGCAAGTTGTCCGCCAGGATCGGCGGCAGCCCGCTGATGCTTCCTGCGCGCCACTGGATGAATCTTGCCGGACTCCTGATCGTAATTTACTGCGGTTACCTGTTCGCCGTCTCTCCTTCCTTGGAAGCAGGCATGGTGCCGCTCATCATCATGACCGTCATCGCATTGCTGTTCGGTATTCATATGGTGATGGCGATCGGCGGCGCCGATATGCCGGTGGTGGTTTCGATGCTTAACAGC
The DNA here is from genome assembly GCA_001770855.1 of Burkholderiales bacterium RIFCSPLOWO2_02_FULL_57_36. Lineage (GTDB taxonomy): Bacteria > Pseudomonadota > Gammaproteobacteria > Burkholderiales > Burkholderiaceae_D > MESE01. The sequence goes on along the minus strand of MESE01000143.1, from coordinate 31,459 downwards.
TATTCCGGCTGGGCGGCTGCGGCGACCGGATTCATGCTTTCCAACGACTTGCTGATCGTCACCGGTGCACTGGTGGGATCTTCCGGTGCCATTCTGTCCTACATCATGTGTCGTGCGATGAATCGCAATTTCATCAGCGTGATTGCCGGCGGTTTCGGATCCGATGGCGGTAAAGTGGTCACGGCCGGCGGCGCCGCACAACCTGCAGGAGAAGTTGTGTCGGTAACCGCTTTGGAAACAGCCGAGTTGCTGCGTGAAGCCAAAAACGTCATCATCGTGCCGGGTTACGGCATGGCGGTAGCGCAGGCGCAACACACGGTGTATGAAATCACCAAGTTACTGCGCGAGAAGGGCATCAACGTACGTTTCGGCATCCATCCGGTTGCCGGCCGCATGCCTGGTCACATGAACGTGTTGCTGGCGGAAGCCAAAGTGCCTTACGACATCGTGATGGAGATGGACGAACTCAATGACGACTTCCCGACCACCGACGTAACCATGGTGATCGGCGCCAACGATATCGTCAATCCGGGCGCGCAGGACGATCCGGCCAGTCCGATTGCCGGCATGCCTGTGCTGGAAGTGTGGAAGGGCAAGACTTCGATCGTCATGAAGCGCAGTATGGCTTCGGGTTATGCAGGGGTCGACAATCCGCTCTTTTACAAGGAAAACAATCGCATGCTGTTCGGCGATGCCAAGAAGATGCTGGACGAGGTTCTCGTGGCGCTGATGGCGCCTGCCTGATCTCGGTAGTTTGCAGGAAGAAAAAAGCCGCGCTTGCGCGGCTTTTTTTATCGTCTGCCGAACATCATCTGCTCAGTGAGTAATTGCTTGGCGGGCTTGAATGCATCGATCAATCCCAGTGACAACCCGAGCACGGTTTGTGATAGCGCGCCCTCCGGCGTGCTGGAAAAAATGCGCGCCATGGTGTCGGTCAGTCGGATGGTGGCGCTACGGTCGGCATGCCGGATTTGCGCGTAACGCTCCAGCATCGCCGGCTCCGCGTCCCGCGCCAGCAGCCGCGCCAGCACTGCCGCATCGCGCAGTCCCAGATTCAAGCCTTGTCCTGCAACCGGATGCAGGGTTTGCGCCGCATTGCCGATGGCGACCGCTCTGGCTGACAGTGCGGGATGCGCATTCAGACCGAGCTGATAGGCGGTGCGCCGGCTGACACCCGTGAAGCGGCCCAGACGGGTGCCGAAAGCCTGTTGCAGCTCTGCCAGGAACGCCGCATCCGGCAGTCCGCTGATCCGTGCGGCGGTCGCAGGCCGCATGCACCATACCAGCGCATAGCCGGCACCCTGCGGCAATAACGCCAGCGGACCTTCATCGGTGAAACGCTCGAATGCGCGGTGCGGGATCGGCGCATCGGCAGTCACCTGCGCGATCACCGCCGTCTGTTGGTAATCGCGATGCAGCGATCTGGCGGCCTGATCGTCGAACACACCGCCTTCGGCCTGGACCAAGATCCGCGCGCCAATGGCGCGGCCGTCTTCAAGCTGCAACGTGACTGTATCGGCCAATTCATTACTGGCGGTGATGCGCGCCGGCCGCAGCGACACGATGCCGGTCTTGTCGAGCGCCGCCGCCAGCGCCGTTACCAACGCGCCATAGCGGGCGACGTAACCCAGTGCAGGTAGTCCGTATTCATCGCAATCGATGAGCGTGCGGCCGAAATGGCCGCGGCGCGACACATGGATTTGCCGGATCGGATCGGTGATCGTCGGCCATGCGCCAACCTGTTCAAGAATTTGCCGACTGCCGTAGGACAGTGCGATCGATCGTGGATCCGTTGCCGTTTCGCTGACCGACTTGCCGTCGATCAGCACGATTCGTTGCGGCGCCGCGCCGCGCTGGGCCAGCAGTACCGCCAGCGCCATGCCGACCGGACCGGCGCCGCAAATGGCAATGTCGAAGTCGTTTGTCATGGCAATGAAATCATTGCTTCATCGTCGCTTCGATATCCGACACTGTTTTCGGTGCAGCACTGCTGATGATGTCGCAACCGTCCGCGGTCACCACGGCATCGTCTTCGATGCGGATACCGATATGCCAGAACTGTTCGGGCACACCTTCTGCGGGGCGCACATAAATGCCCGGTTCCACGGTGAGCGCCATGCCCGGTTGCAAGACGCGCCAGGATCTTTCTTCGCCGGTCGGCACATGGTCGCGATATTCGCCGACATCATGCACGTCCATGCCGATCCAGTGGCCGGTGCGATGCATGTAGAACTGGCGGTAATCGCCTTTGGCAATGACATCGTCGAGCGTTCCGACTTTATTCTTGTCGAGCAGTCCCGTGTCGAGCATGCCTTGCGCCAGCACCTTTACCGCAGCATCGTGGCCGTCGGTGAAACGCTTGCCGGGTTTGATTTCGGCGATTGCGGCCGATTGTGCGGCAAGCACGATTTCGTACAGAGATTTTTGCGGCCCGGAAAAAATCCCGTTGGCCGGAAACGTACGCGTGATGTCGGATGCGTAGCCGTTGAGTTCGCAACCGGCATCGATCAATACCATATCGCCATTTTGCAGCACGGCATCGCCGGCGCGATAATGCAATACACAAGCATTGGCGCCGGTCGCGACAATCGAGGTATAAGCCGGAAACTGCGATCCGTTTTTCCGGAATTCATGCAACAGCTCGGCTTCGACCTGGTATTCATGCAATCCCGGACGCGCGATACGCATTGCACGCGCATGCGCCTCGGCGGATATCGCGGCAGCGCGCTTCATGACAGCGATTTCATCGGCATCCTTGATCAGCCGCATCTCATTCAACAGGACTTGCACATCATGCGCCGCCGAGGGCGCCGTGACGCCGGCACGCGCCTGGCCGCGCACTGCGTGGAGCCAGGTCTGCACCTGCGCATCCAGTTTGGCATTGCTGCCGAGCGCGTAGAAAAGAGCGGGCGCATCGGCCAGCAGCTTCGGCATTTCCGCATCCAGTATCTGGATCGGAAACGCGGCGTCGAAGCCGAATTTTTCGCGTGCGGCGTCCGGGCCGAAGCGATAACCATCCCAGATTTCGCGTTCCGGATTTTTATCGCGGCAAAACAGGATCGATTGATTCGTTTTGCCGGCGACCAGCACGAGCACGGCTTCCGGTTCGGCAAAGCCGGACAGGTAATAAAAATAGCTGTCGTGCCGGTACGGATAATCGGCATCGCTGTTGCGCATGACTTCAGGCGCGGTGGGAATGATGGCGACGCCGCCGCCCTTGGCATGCATTTGCGCGATCAATGCCGCGCGTCGATTGGAATAAGGTTTCATTGGCGTACGCTCTCAGTCAATGGTGCATTCAATTGCGCCAGCCGTTCCACCGTGCCGACGTCGGTCCAGTCGCCACGGTAGATTTCGCCGCCGACCAGACCTTCCGCAGCGTACTGGCGCAGTATCGGCGCGATTTGGGCAGACTGGCCCGGTGCGATCTGATCGAACATCTCTGGATGGTAGACGCCGATGCCGGAAAATGTATGGCGCGGCTCGCCGTCGTTGGCGATCGAAAAGCTGTTCAATGCAAAATCGCCCTTCGGGTGATGCGGCGGATTCTTAACCAGATACAACCACGCGATGTCGCGCTTGCCTGAAGGAAGAGGATTGCCCCACACATCATTGTCCATCAATGCGGTTTTGACTTGCTCGAAATTGAAATACGGGCAATAAATATCGGCGGCTACTGCAACGAAGGGATCGTCGCCAAGCAGATGACGCGCTTTGGCGACGCCGCCGGCGGTCTCCAGCGCCGTTTCTTCCGAAGAATATACAATGCTTGCGCCGAATTGCGTGCCGTTGCCCAGCGACTCTTCGATCATGTGGCCGAGATGCGCATGGTTGATCACGATGTCGGAAATGCCGGCGCGCACCAGATTGAGAATATGCCACACGATCAGCGGACGTCCGCGTACTTTGAGCAGCGGTTTGGGGCAAGCGTCAGTCAGCGGACGCATCCGCTCTCCGCGACCCGCGGCGAAAATCATGGCTTTCATTTTTTTGCGCTTTACTTGTTGTCAGTTGCAGAATTTCCAGAGCTGCGTATGACGCAACCTGAGGCTGCCTAAAATGTATAGCCGATTTTGGGCGCGCTGCCTTCCAGCGCGTCCAGCAACCGGATCAGCGGCCTCAACTCCTTATACCGTTGCGCGGTTTTGCGCGTGTATTCCATTACCAGCGGCAAATCGTTCAAGTAGCCATCCTTGCCATCGCGATGGTAGAGCCGTGCAAAAATGCCCAGCACTTTCAAATGCCGCTGCAAACCCATGAATTCGAAATCGCGATAAAACGCGTCGATGTCCGGGTTGACCGGCAAGCCGGCGCGTTTGGCCCGTTCCCAGTATCGGATTGCCCAGTCCAAAACCAGTTCCTCATCCCACTGGATATAGGCGTCGCGCAGCAGCGATACCAGATCATAGGTGATTGGACCAAACACCGCATCCTGGAAATCGAGAATGCCGGGATTACCTTTATCGACCACCATCAGATTGCGCGAATGGTAGTCACGGTGCACATAGACTTGCGCCTGCGCCAGGTTGTTCGCAAGAACAAGTCCGAATACCTTGTTCAAATCGGCGGTTTGAGCGTCGGACATCGTAATGCCCAGATGTTTGCCGATATACCACTCCGGAAACAGCATCAATTCGTGCGCCAACAGTGTGCGGTCATATTCCGGCAGCACATCGGGTTGGCTTTGGGTCTGGATCAGGACCAGTGAATCGATTGCATCCATATAAAGCTTGTGGACGCTATCGGCATTCAGCTGATGCAAATAAGTGACCGAACCCAAGTCGGTGAGCAACAGAAATCCTTGTTCTACATCCTGCGCGATGATTTTGGGTACGGATGCACCTGTTTTGCCGAATACTTCCGCCACGTGAATGAACGGAACGACATCTTCCTGCGACGGCGGTGCATCCATCACGATATAAGTCGCGCCATCTGTTCCATCCACACGGAAATAGCGCCTGAAACTGGCATCGGCTGACGCCGCCCTGGTTGAATCGGGTTGGATTGCCGGAGAAGAAAGGGTGCTTAACCACTGCTTTAATTGGAGCAAGCGGCTATCTGAAGGATTTTGTAAGGACATGAACAGTCTTGGTAATTCGTTGAGAGGCAGGGAGTTCCCATATAATAAGGGATTCACTTAAAAAAATCGCCTGCCAAGGCGATCATCGCCTCCATTTCATGACCTGGTTTTCAGCATTTTTCCATCGGAAGCGCCTGTTTAATGTCTTGACGGTCGTCATTTCAGCGGCATCGCTGCCCGGCATCGTCGCCGCGCAGACCGACTCTACACCGTCTAAAACCGACGATCAGGATGCGCCGACAACGCTGGAAGCAGAGCAAATGACCGGGCGCCCCGATCGCGAAGTCATTCTTGAGCGTAATGTTGAAATTATCCGCGGCGGCACCAGCATCAATGCCGACAAGGCAACCTACAATATCGTTGAAGATGAAGTCGAAGCCACAGGAAACATACGGATTAAGCAATTCGGCGACCGCTATACGGGTGATGACCTCAAAATAAAGATGGATACGGGGGAAGGTTATGTATCGCATCCTACCTATCGGCTGGAAGCCAATAACGCGCAAGGAAAAGCCGAGCGGATCGATTTTGAAACCCAAAACAGGTCGAAGGTAACCGAAGGTACTTACAGTACCTGTGAAGGCCCCGATCCCGACTGGTATCTGCAGTCGAGCAAACTCAATCTCGACAAGGATCGGGATTTCGGAACCGCATCCAAGGCAATCGTTTATTTCAAGGGCGTGCCGATTCTTGCCACGCCGTATATGTCGTTTCCATTGTCGGATGCCCGCAAATCCGGCGTTCTGCCACCCACGATCGGAACTACCAGCAAGGGCGGCATGGAAATTTTGCTGCCGTATTATTTCAATATTGCGCCGAGTCGTGATCTGACTTTATATCCGAAAATCATTTCCCGCCGCGGTTTGCAATTGGGAGCCCAAGGCCGTTATCTGGGGGAGACTTATTCCGGCGAGACAAGGGCGGAAGGGTTGATCAACGATCGCGTGACCGGTACCAAGCGCTATGCGATTTCGTCGACCCATTCGCAAAGACTGGCGCCGAACCTTACATTTTCATCGGATCTCAATCATGCGTCCGATGATGATTATCCGAACGATTTCCCAAGTACAATCACCGCTGCATCGCAGCGGCTGCTGCTGCGCGACATGGTCTTGAATTATTCAGGTTCTTTTTGGAATGCGGCCGCACGCGCGTCGAATTATCAAGTGTTGCAGGATCCGATATCGCCAATCGGACGTCCTTATGATCGTCTGCCGCAATTGACGTTCCAGGCCGGTCGCCAGAATGTGAAGGGGTTTGACTGGTCGGTCGCGTCGGAATTTACTCGTTTCTATCATCCGACTTCCGTGCGTGGTGATCGTTTTGTGGTCAATCCGCGGATTTCTTACCCAATCATCAATCCAGGCTACTTTCTGACGCCGAGTGTATCGATGCATGCGACGACTTACAGCCTTGATAAGGTCGGACCTGGAAGTTCTTCCTCGATATCGAGAGTATTGCCGACATTGTCGGTCGACAGCGGATTGATATTCGAACGCGACACCAGCTTCCTAGGTAATCCGGCGACGCAAACGCTGGAGCCGCGATTGTTTTACGTTTATACACCGTATCGTGATCAGACACTGTTTCCAAATTTCGATACGGGTTTATCAGATTTCAATTTTTCGCAAATCTTCAGCGAAAACCGCTTCAGCGGACACGACCGTATCAGCGATGCGAATCAATTGACCGCCGCACTGGTTTCTCGCTATATGGATGCGTCCGGCGCCGAACGTTTGCGTATCGCCGTCGCTCAAAGATTCAATGCCAATCAGCCGCGTGTCGCATTGAGTACGTTCGGCGAAGTAAGCCGTTCCGACCTGCTTGCATCGATTTCAGGTCAGTTGACGTCAACCTTGAGTTCCGAAGCGAATATGCAGTACAGCCAAAGCCTGGGTAGACTGGTACGGGCAAATTACGGCGTGCGGTGGCAGCCGAAAGCCAAGCATGTACTTAACCTCGCGTACCGCCAGGACACTCGTGAAGAGCTTGGCCGGCTTGACCGGCTCAAGCAGTTCGAAGTTTCAGGGCAATGGCCGATTACCAATCGCTGGTATGGGGTCAGCCGTGTAAACTATTCGATTCGGGATCACAAGGTTGCCGAAAGTCTGCTGGGCCTCGAGTACAAGGCGGACTGCTGGATATTCCGGGTCGTGGCGCAGCGCGTGCCGACTGCGACGAGTGTGGCGACATCTTCAATCTTCGTTCAGCTTGAGCTGAATGGATTGTCCAAGATAGGCTCGGACCCGATAGAAGCACTGAAGAAAAATGTTCCCGGCTACCAGATGATCAATTAACCCAAGTGCCGTGATACCTTCACATTATTTCCCATGACTGTTTTTCACACTATGCATACTGTTCGTAAACCAATTCGAAGCATCAAGCTGGCAATTATTCTGCTAAGCGCGGCATGCAGTGCGGCGCCGGCCGCATGGGCTCAGGCGCAGGGAAATGCCAGCCGTGCAATATCGCCCTCCGGCGCACCGGCGCGCGTGCAGGTCGTTGCTACCATTGTCGCCGTCGTCAACAATGAGGTGATTACATCTCAGGAGTTGGACGGCCGCATGCGCCAGGTTGAAAGCCAGATGAAAAGCCAGGGCGTGGCGATGCCGCCGCGCGCCCAGTTGCAAAAGCAGATTCTGGAACGCCTGATTGTCGATCGGGCGCAAATGCAGCTTGCGAAAGAAGTTGGTATTCGAGTCGATGATCTGACACTTGATCGTGCCATTGCCCGGATTGCCGAACAGAACAAGATGAGCTTGCAGGAATTCCGCAGTCAGCTGGAACGCGAGGGCACGCCATTCGGCCGTTTTCGAGAAGAAATCCGTGAAGAAATCATTATTCAACGCGTGCGCGAGCGCGAGGTCGCCAACAAGATCCAGATCACCGAATCTGAGGTAGACAACTATCTTGCTGCGAATAAAGACGCGTTGCAAAATGAACAGCAAGAAATCAATTTGGCGCAGATCCTGATAAGGATTCCGGAAAACGCATCGGCTGAACAAATTGCACAGCGCCGGCAAAAGGCTGAGGAAGCAGTGCAAAAGCTGAGCGAAGGAAATGAATTTGCCAAGGTTGCCGCGGCTTATTCGGACGCTGGAGATAGTTTGAAAGGCGGGGAACTCGGATGGCGCACACTGGAGCGGCTGCCGCAGCTTTTTGTCGATGCCGTCGCAAATGTAAAACAGGGCGATCTCGCTTTGATCAAGAGCGCCAACGGCTTCCATATATTGAAGTTGCTGGGCAAGCGGACCGCGGTTCCAGCGGCAAAAGACGGCACACAGGGTCTCGCAGTCCAGCAGACGCATGCACGTCATATCCTGATCAAGGTGAATCAAGTTGTTTCATCGTCCGAAGCACGGCGCAAGCTGGTCGAATTGAAGGAACGGCTGGACAATAAGTCGGCGAAATTTGAAGACCTTGCCAAGCTGCATTCGAATGATTTTTCCGCATCCAAAGGCGGCGATCTGGGCTGGATTTACCCTGGCGACACCGTGCCGGAGTTTGAACGCGCAATGAACGCACTGCAGCCGGGCCAAGTCAGCGAACCGGTCGAATCACCGTTTGGTTATCACCTGATCCAGGTCCTTGAACGCAAGACCGACGACGTATCGAAAGAGCGTCAGCGTCTGGTTGCGCGGCAGATGCTGCGCGAACGCAAATTGGTGGAGGCAACTGAAGATTGGCTGCGTCAACTGCGGGACCGCGCTTATGTCGAATATCGCCTCGATGAAAATAGCGCCAGCTAAGACGGTGCTTTGCTATTTTGACTGAGCAGATCAAGCGTCCGATCATTGCGATTACCTCCGGCGAGCCGGCGGGAATCGGCCCCGAGATCGCAATCAGTGCCGCATGGCGCTTGCGATCTGCTATCGCAAGCGTACTGGTTGGGGATGCCGCATTCCTGGCCATGACCGCGCGTGCAATCGAGCCTGCGATACGACTGGTCGCGCTGTCGCTGCAAGCGGTACGCAATGGCGGGATACCGGATTTCCCAGCCGATCAGGTCATCGTCATCGATTGCCCCCTGACCGTACCGGTCACTGCCGGACAACTGAATGTGCAGAACGGCAGATATGTGCTGCAGACTCTTGATATTGCAATTGAAGGTGCGATGCAAGGTTGGTTCGATGCAATCGTCACGGCGCCTCTGCAAAAAAGCACGATCAATGATGCCGGCGTAGCGTTTATCGGGCATACCGAATATCTGGCCGAAAAGACCGGAACGCCGCAGGTCGTGATGATGCTGTCAGGCGGCGATTCGCCTACATTGCGCGTGGCGCTTGCAACGACCCACCTGGCACTGAAGGATGTGCCGTCCGCGATTACCTTTGATCATTTGTCTCGCACCATCGAGATACTGCATCAGGATCTGCAACAAAAATTCGGCCTGGCAAAGCCGCGCATCCTGGTCACCGGATTGAATCCGCATGCCGGCGAGGGCGGTTATCTCGGCCGTGAGGAAATCGATATCATTGCGCCGGCATTGATTGCCGCGCAGGCCAAAGGCATCGACGCCAGCGGTCCTTATCCGGCCGATACGCTGTTTCAACCCAAGTATCTGGAGCGTGCAGATTGCGTGCTGGCGATGTATCACGACCAGGGGTTGCCGGTACTTAAGCATGCAAGCTTTGGACGCGGCGTCAACATCACGCTCGGATTGCCGATTATCCGCACCTCGGTCGATCACGGCACGGCGCTTGATCTTGCTGTGGCAGGCGTCGGACATGCGGATTATGGGAGCATGATTGAAGCGATCAAGGTGGCGGCGCAAATGGTGAAGGCGGGTTCTGCGAACGCCCTCACTTGCAGTGCGCACACCGGCTTGCAGGCCAGTGCCGTTTCGCGGGCAAGCGATGTTTCGCCCGAAACCCCCGCTACACTCCCCAACGCCTCTCCCGCGAATGGGAGAGGGGAGCATAGTGACGGAAACGGTTGACCGTTTCCGTCAAATTCATATGAAACACATCCCCCGCAAGCGTTTCGGACAGAATTTCCTGACCGACCAGTTCGTGCTGCAAGACATCATCGGCACCATCGATCCAAAGCCGGACGATACGATGGTTGAAATCGGCCCGGGTCTGGGTGCGATGACCGCACTGCTGATGCAATCGGTGAAGCAACTGCATGTGGTCGAGTTGGACCGCGACCTGGTGACACGATTGCAGAAGAAATTTGATCAGTCCCGATTGATCGTGCACTCGGGCGATGCGTTGCAATTCGATTTTGCATCGATTCCGGTTGCGTCTGAGCGCAAGCTGCGGATCGTCGGCAATCTGCCATACAACATTTCCAGCCCTTTGCTATTTCATCTGACGCAGGTAGCGCCGCAAGTTGAAGATCAGCATTTCATGCTGCAAAAAGAAGTGGTCGAGCGCATGGTAGCGGCGCCGGGCAGCAAAACCTATGGCCGTCTGTCGGTCATGCTGCAATGGCGCTACCAAATGGAATTGCGGTTCATTGTGCCGCCGACCGCATTCGATCCCCCGCCACGGGTCGACTCCGCGATTGTGCGCATGGTTCCGCTTGCGAAACCGCTTGCCTGCGACCAGATGGCGCTGGAGCAGGTGGTTCTGAAAGCATTTTCGCAACGGCGCAAGGTGCTGCGTAATTGCGTCGCCGGCATGTTTTCGGAAAATGAACTGATCGATGCGGGAGTTGATCCGCAGATGCGTCCGGAAACGATATCGCTGGAGAAATTCGTTGCGCTTGCAAATCGGCTAACGTCGAAGTCGGCTTGATGCTCCTGTCGTAGAATCATTTATGAATAGAATAGGCACATGCGCCGGCATTCATTTTCAAGGAGAGCGAACATGTATGAACTGCAAGTGGAAGGGATGACCTGCAACCATTGCGTTGCCGCGGTCACAAAATCCGTAAAGGAAATCGATGACGGAGCGAAAGTGGACGTCGATCTGGCAACCCATAAAGTCCGCGTCGATTCAAAAGCGAGTATCGACGACATCAAATCTGCCGTCGCGGACGCCGGTTATGAAGTGGCAAGCAGCAGAGCCGTATAATCCGGCTGCATATTTTTGAATGACGTTGCGCCACTGATCTCGCACTTCGGCGTTGGGCGCCAATCCGAATTCATTCAGCTTGGCTTGTCACGTGCCATCGTGCACTCTTGACGTCTGGTCTGCTCAAGTTCGGCCGCTTTTGCCTGGCACTTTGGACCTGAAAATTCGGCTTGCAACGCATCCAGAAATACCCGCGTGCGTGCCGGCATCAGCCGCCGCCCTGGAAACACCGCCCAGGCCGGCGCGGGAGGAAGGCTCCAATCCGGAAGCACCCGCTTCAATTCGCCGCTGCGTACATATGGCTCGGCAAAGTGGTCGCTTACCACCGTGATGCCGGCGCCGGCGCGCGCCAGCAAGATCAGCAGTTCAGGTGAATTGATGGTGGCGCGGCCAGGAGGAATGCCTACCCAGCGCGCGTCGTCTCGAATCAGCACCCATGAAGCCGGCTCGCCGTTACGTCCGAGCAGGTGCAGTGCGTCATGCTGCAGCAGCGCTTCGGGGGCGGCAGGCAGGCCGCGCTGCGCAAGGTAGGAAGGCGATGCATACAGGCCTGCTGAAAACAGCGCCAGACGGCGTGCCGCAAGTGATGCATCGTCAGGCAGTGGACCCATGCGAATCGCCACATCGAAATTTTCACCGATCAAGTCCACGCGGCGCGGAGAAAGATCGATTTCCAGCGAGATCGCAGGATGCGCGGCGATGAATTCAGCCAGCAACGGCCCCAGCACCACATTGGCAAAATCGCTCGGCATCGACACGCGCAACCGTCCGCTCGGCTCTATCTGGCGATGGTGTGCCAAAGATGCAGCGGCTTCCACTTCAGCGGCGACCTGATTGGCATGTTCCAGCATGCTATGGCCAAAATCGGTGACAGTCAGTTTGCGCGTCGTACGCAGCAATAGCCGTTCCCCCAAAGTTGCTTCCAATACTGCAATACGTCGCGATACGGTTGACTTCGGCAAGCCCGTGCGTTCTGCTGCCCGGCTGAAACTGCCCTCGTCGACCACGCGCGCAAACAACAACAGATCGTTCGGTTCGAGTTCCATAAATTCCTTCAATTGTGCCACCAGAGGAACAATGTTATCCATTTTATCGTCTTCCGGCCGTCTCCATGTACAAATAAAATAGCTCCATCATTAATCGAACATACGGAGCTCATCATGAAAATTCTGCAAATCAACTCCAGCGCTCGTAGCGATGGTTCTCATTCGACCAGATTGGCCGGTGCCCTGGTGGAGCGTCTGCGTTCCGAGCATTCAGCCGCCACATTGCAGGTACGCGACTTGTCCCGCACACCTCATCCGGTACTGGACGAGGCTGCATTGCAGGCTTTGTTTACCGCCGCTGAACAACGCACGCCGGAACAGATGGCCCGAGTTGCGTTGGACGATGAATTGATTGCCGAAATCCAGGCCGCCGATATCGTGGTGCTTGGTGTGCCGATGTACAACTTCGGCGTGTCGGCCCAACTGAAAAACTGGATTGACGCAATTTCGAGAGCACGCGTGACGTTTCAATATACGGACAAGGGAGCCGAAGGCCTGCTCAAGGATAAGAAAGTCTATGTTGTATTGACGCGTGGCGGTTTGTACCGCGATACGCCGAGCGATACGCAAGTGCCGTATTTGAAAATGGTTTTGTCGTTCCTGGGCATGACCGACGTGCAATTCGTTTACGCGGAAGGTTTGGCGATGGGGCCGCAAGCCGAGCGGGAAGCCCTGGCCTCCGCACAGAATCAAATCGATGAAGCGGTGCTGGCCTGAGCCATGCGCCGACCTGGAATGGAGCCTGTCATGACATTAGCTTTTACCAAAAATTTACGAGCCGATACGGTGTCCCGTCCACGGGAAGTCGAGCGCATGGTCGCCGGTATCGCCACCTCTGACGGTGCCGGTGTAAAGCTCACGCGCGTACTCACGCAGCAATTGCAGCGACGGCTGGACCCGTTCCTGATGCTCGATGCGTTTGGGACCGACAATCCTGACGATTATGTCGGCGGTTTTCCCGATCATCCGCACCGCGGTTTCGAGACGGTGACTTACATGATCGCCGGCCGCATGCGCCACCGCGACAGCGCTGGCAATGAAGGCTTGCTGCAAAACGGCGGCGTGCAGTGGATGACGGCCGGGCGCGGGGTGATCCATTCGGAATTGCCCGAGCAGGAGAACGGCCGCATGGAGGGGTTTCAGTTGTGGCTTAACCTGAGTGCGAAGGACAAGCTGATCGCACCGTGGTACCGCGATATTCAAAGCGGGGACATACCGGAGTTCACGACGCCGGAAGCGGTGACGGCACGTGTGATTTCAGGGGCCAGCCACGGCGTAAACGGAGCCATGCAGCGCAACACCACTGATCCGCTTTACATCGATCTGCATTTTGCATCGGACGGGAGTTTTACGCAAAATCTGCCCGCCAATCACAATGCATTCGTATATATGTACCGCGGTTCTCTGAAGATTGGAGATACGGCAGTGCCGGAGCAGCGAATAGCGATTCTGAAAAATTCGCCTGAAAGCGACGGCGTGATCTTGCGAGCCGATGGGCCGGCGCGCGCGCTGTTGATTGCCGGTCGGCCGCTTAACGAGCCGATAGCGCAGTACGGACCATTCGTAATGAATACGAATGAACAGATCTTTGAAGCGGTGGAGGATTTTCGGGCCGGGCGCTTTGCTTCAATAAAGCAGAGACCGAATGATCGTTGATGCCAACTTATTGCCGGGCGAGCCCTTAGGCCTGTTTGCGTTCGATCAATTCGATCTTGTATCCGTCCGGGTCCTGGACGAATGCAATCATCGTCGTGCCGCCTTTTACCGGCCCCGCTTCGCGGGTCACAGTGCCGCCTTTTGCCTTGACAGCGGCGCAGGTTCGGGCCGCGTCTTCGACCGCGATGGCGATGTGGCCGTAGGCGGTGCCGAGGTCGTAACGGTCCACGCCATAGTTGTAGGTCAGTTCCAGTTCGGCATGATCGGGATTCTTGCCGTAACCGACGAATGCGAGCAAATATTTTTGATCGGGTCGATCAGTGGTGCGCAGCAAGCTCATGCCGAGCACGGTGGTATAAAAATCGATGGAACGTTGCAGATCGCCGACTCGCAGCATGGTGTGCAGGATGCGCATGATGATTATCCAAATGTTAGCAACAAGCGCCGTAGCGCATCAAAAAATCGGCAGCGTTTCCGGCGCGTGATCGCGCAATGCCTTTTTCGCCGCTTCGAATTCCGGAAACACCGATTGTACGGTAGCCCAGAAACGCGCGCTGTGATTCATCTCGCGCAGATGCGATAGTTCATGCGCGATGACATAATCGATCTGCGGCAATGCGAAATGCATCAACCGCCAGTTCAATCGAATCCTGCCGTCGGCCGTGCATGAACCCCATTGCGTCATCGCCGACGACAATGCAAACGACTGGAAGGTGACACCGAGTTTTTCCGCATAGATAGGCAAGCGTTCGGCGAACAAACGTTTTGCTTCGATCTGCAGCCATCCTTGCACGCGGTCCTTCAGCTGCTGTTCCGTCGCATCCGCCGGCAGGCTTACGGTCAGTTCACGCGCCGTTTCATCGTAGCTGATCCCCGCCGATTGCATCGCGACGATGCGCAATGTGACATCGGTACCCATGTAAGGTAATGCCGCGCCGTCGCACCATTGCATTTGCGGTTGCAGACGACGCGCAGAGCGCTCACGGCGTTCGTTCAATTTTGCAAAAATCCAGCGTTGTTTCTCACGGATCGCGCTCTCGATTTCGCCGAGGGTTACCCATTTCGGCGCTGTCACACGCAGTCCTTCATCGCCGATCAGAAAACCGATCGAGCGGCGCTTCGAACGAACCAGTATGTAATCGAGTACATGTTCCTGCAACTGGACCCGGCGCATGCCGTTGGGCGGTGCCGTCGCGTCCGGCGGTACTGGCGACAGCGATTGTTGAATGCCTGGTCCCTGCTTCGGCGCCGGGCCATCAATCGCTGACGGCGAAGGAAAGTCGGTGGAAAAGAAATCGAGTTGCAACGCAAGCTGTTGCGGGTCCGGCGAGATATGACGAAGCAGCTTTTTCAAGGAAGTGGCAATTATCTATTGGTCTATTTTTTGGAATACACGTGAGGTGAAATTACCCGCATTTCGGATTCTATCCAGTTTTCCACTTTCTGCATCAATTCCGCCGGAGTCAATCCGTCCGGCGAAATCGGTTTGCCGATCGATACGGTAATGGTTCCCGGCTTTTTGATGAACGAGTTTTTCGGCCAGTATTCGCCGGAGTTCAATGCAATCGGGATCACCGGCGTATTGGTTTCGACCGCAAGCCGGGCGCCGCCGCCTTTGTATTTGCCTTTTTGACCGACCGGAATGCGAGTACCTTCCGGGAACATGATCACCCATTGACCATCAGCCAGCCGCTTCCTGCCTTGTTCGACGATTTGCGCAAAAGCGTCCTTGCCCTTGCTGCGATCGATTGGAATCATGCGCAGCAATGCCATACCCCAGCCGAAAAACGGAATATACAGAATTTCTTTTTTGAATACATATACCAGCGGACGCGGCATGAAATAAAGATGGAAAATCGTTTCCCACGCCGACTGATGCTTTGATAACAGAATGGCTGGCGAATCCGGCAGGTTTTCAATGCCTTTGATTTCATAGCGGATACCGCACACGACTTTCGCTGCCCAGATCACGAACATGTTCCAGCGCGAGGTCCAGTAATAGCGTTTGTTGTACGATAGGGGTGCAAACAAAAAGCAAAGCGGCGCCCAGATGAACGTCGCAAGGCCGATCAGGAACGCAAGCACCAGCGAACGCAAAAACAAGGTAATGCGCAACATGTAATCTCCAGCATGGAAAAATCAAGCGGTTGAATCAAGCACCGCCAATCGAAACCCGGCAACCGCCGCCTGGCGACAAGGGCCGGTTAATTTCTTCAGAGCCTCTATTATCGGCAAAAATCGACAGAAAGTAATTTCTGCTTAAACATTTTTTCGCATTGGCCCGGTTGACAAGTCCGGCTCCGTGGCGTCCACATCGGTTGACGGGACGTTCAGAAGGCCGTCAACCACGGCCGCGAGATTCGCAAAAATCATGGTGCCGGGCGGCAGCCCGCCTTTTTCAAGCGTCTTTTTGCCTTTGCCGGTCAGGACCAGATACGGCCGGCAGCCTGTCACGAAGCCTGCCTGCAAATCGCGCAACGAGTCGCCGATATTGGGCACACCTTTCAGGCTGACGTTGAAGCGCTTGGCGATCGTGTGCAGCATGCCGGGTTTGGGTTTGCGGCAATCGCAATTGTCGTCCGTTGCATGCGGACAGAAAAATATCGCGTCGATGGTGGCGCCTACCTGCTTTGCCGATTCATGCAGCTTTTGATGGATGGCGTTAAGCGTGACGATATCGAACAATCCCCGTGCGATGCCTGACTGATTCGTCGTGACGACGACGCGGTAACCGGCCTGATTAAGGCGCGCTATCGCTTCCAGCGAACCGGGAATCGGGATCCATTCCTGCGGCGATTTGATGAATGCGTCGGAGTCATGGTTAATGACGCCGTCGCGATCCAGGATGATCAATTTCATTCTTTAGGCTGCCAGTTTGGAAATATCCGCGACCCGGTTCATCATCCCGTGTAAATTGGACAATAGCGCGATCCGATTGTTACGCAATTGCTCGTCTTCCGCCATCACCATCACATCGTTAAAGAATCCATCGACGTGTTCGCGCAAGTGCGCGAGCGACTTCAGCGTATTGGTAAAGTCGCCCTTGGCAAAAGCGGCATCCACTTGCGGTTGCAATTGCATCATAGCGGAATAGAGTTTTTCTTCTGCCGGTTCGCGCAACAATTCGGCCTGAACCTGGCCGGTGGCCCTGTCGGTTTTCTTGAGGATATTGGTGATGCGTTTGTTCGCCGCTGCAAGCGATTCCGCTTCTGGTAACGCGGCAAATGCCTGCACCGCATTCAATCGTTCGATGATGTCGTCAAGCCGGTCCGGCTGTTGCGCTACTACCGCTTCCACTTCATTTTGCGCAAAGCCGCGCTCCCGCAACAAACCTCGCAGACGGTCGAACAGAAAAGCGGTGACTTCAGCGGACGGATTCCGGAAATTCGGATTGCTCATAAATGGCGCAGCACTGCTTTTCAGCAAATCGGCAATCGACAAAGGCAGGCGCCTTTCAACCAACATGCGCAATATCCCGAGCGCATGGCGGCGCAATGCAAACGGATCCTTGTCACCGGTCGGCTGCAAACCGATGCCCCAGATACCTACCAGCGTTTCAAGCTTGTCCGCCAACGCGACGACAGTGCCAGTATCGGTCTGTGGCAGCGCGTCGCCGGCGAATCGCGGCCGATAATGTTCGGATATTGCAAGCGCCACTTCTTCATGTTCGCCGTCGTGGCGCGCATAGTAGGTGCCCATGATGCCTTGTAGTTCAGGAAATTCTCCGACCATATCCGTGAGCAGGTCGGTCTTTGCCAGTAATGCGCCGCATTCGGCTCGCGCAACGTCGGTTCCCAGGGTCTGGGCGATTCTTCCCGCCAATGCCGTCAGGCGTTCAGTACGCTGTGCCTGTGTGCCGAGTTTGTTGTGATACACCACATTGTTCAAACCGGGCACGCGATCGGCGAGTCTCTTTTTCTTGTCTTGCTCGAAAAAGAACTTGGCGTCCGACAGACGTGGCCGCACCACGCGTTCATTGCCTTGAATGATGTGCCGGGGATCGTCCGTCGCCAGGTTCGACACAATCAGGAAGCGCGAGCGCAAACGTCCTTCCGCATCGGTGAGGGCGAAGTATTTCTGATTGGTTTGCATGGTCAGAATCAGGCACTCTTGCGGCACCGACAGGAACTCGCTTTCGAAATTGCATTCGTACACCGCCGGCCATTCGACCAATGCGGTCACTTCGTCGAGCAATGCTTCCGGCATCAATACCTGATCATTGCCGGCCTGGGCGAGCAGCGCGCCGCGGATTTTTTCCTTGCGCACGGTGACGCTTGCAATGATCTTTCCTTGTTCTTCCAGCGTGGATGCATAGCTGTCCGCGCTGGAAATTTGCAATTCGCCTTGCGACAGGAAGCGGTGGCCGAGCGTGGTTTTGCCCGTGGATAAACCGAGGATCGTGATTGGAATAATGCCTGTGCCGTGCAAGGCAATCAGTTTGTGTACCGGGCGCACGAACTGGACCGTTGACCCGTCCGGGCGTTGGTAGCTCATTACCTTCGGAATTGGCAGTTTCGCGATGGCTTCTTCCAGCGCGGTTTGCAATCCGTTTTGCAGCGGCGAACCCGGCGCGATATAAGTGTAGAAAAAGCTGTCGGCCTTGCCATCCGGGGCGCGCTCCAGATCCGTGATGCCGAGGGGCGCGCCGTTGGATAAACTCGCCAGTGCTGCCAATTTTTTGGCAAGCGGCGCGGTTGGATTGCCGTTTGCATCAAGCGCGACGGAAACCGGAAGCACCTTTTCGCGGATCGATTTGTCCGGCGAGCCTGCACGCACATTGGTGATCGATACCGCAAGGCGGCGCGGCGTTGCATATATAGTCGCGGCCGAATCGCTTTCCAGGAAGGCGCGCGCTTTCAGGCCGTTCATGATTCCGGCGGCAAACGCGTCGCCCAGCTTGGCCAGCGCTTTCGGAGGAAGTTCTTCGGTGAGCAATTCGACTAACAGGGTCTGATTCATTTTTTAATCTTGTGTGATTACCGCTTATGCAGGAATCCGGTGTATTGGTTTGATTGAACGATCACGCAGCCTGGCGCGGATTGCCGTCGATGGAGACCTCCGCACCGGTGCACATCGGGAACCCCAATTTCTCGCGTGATTCGAAATACGCTTGCGCAACTGCGCGTGACAGGTTTCTGATCCGGCCGATATACGCGGCGCGTTCGGTAACTGAAATCGCGCCGCGTGCATCGAGCAAATTGAAGGTATGCGCGGCTTTCAAAATCATTTCATAGGCCGGCAATGCGAGGGGCACTTCAAGCAGGCGTTTGGCTTCCGATTCGTAATTGCCGAATAGAGAAAACAGGAACTCGGCGTTCGAATACTCGAAGTTATAAGTCGATTGTTCCACTTCGTTCTGATGAAACACGTCGCCGTAGGTCAGCTTCTTCTTGACGCCGTGTTCTTCCCATTCGGTCCATGTCAGGTCGAAGACATTCTCGACGCCTTGCAAGTACATCGCGAGACGTTCGATGCCGTAAGTGATTTCACCCAGTACCGGTTTGCAATCGAGCCCGCCGACTTGCTGGAAGTAGGTGAATTGCGTGACTTCCATACCGTTCAGCCATACTTCCCAACCGAGTCCCCACGCGCCGAGCGTCGGATTTTCCCAGTCGTCTTCGACGAAACGCACATCGTTTTGCTTCAGGTTCAAGCCCAATGCTTCAAGCGAACCAAGATACAAATCAATAATATTTTCCGGCGCCGGTTTCAATACCACCTGGTACTGATAATAATGTTGCATCCGGTTCGGGTTTTCACCATAACGGCCGTCTTTTGGACGGCGCGATGGTTGCACATAGGCGGCGCGCCATGGTTCCGGTCCGATCGCGCGCAGGAAGGTCGCGGTGTGCGAGGTGCCGGCACCGACTTCCATATCGTACGGTTGAAGCAATGCGCAGCCTTGCTTGTCCCAATACTCTTGCAGCGTAAGAATGACCTGTTGAAATGTGAGCATGTTGTTCTTTCCCTCTGACGGGAGAGGATGTTGCGGTGAGGGTAACGGAAATTCGCCAAAACCCTGAATTTTAGCCGGTTTTGATAGCGCAATCTGTTTTGCTGCCTTTTTTGCGCAATGAAAACCAGGCAAATGCCAGAATCAGAAAGGCTGGCACGACGATCAGCGTATTGCCAATCAGTATGTAAGGCGTCCAGCCGGTATACCCTTGGACGGTTGCCGTGAGTGTGCCTTGCGTGAAGGGCGGTAATTGTGCAACCACCTTCCCTCTGGAGTCTATGACTGCTGTCGTGCCGGAATTGGTGGCACGCAGCATTGGGCGCCGCGTTTCCAGCGCACGCATTTGTGATATTTGCAAATGTTGCGGCAATGCGATCGAATCACCGAACCATGCGATATTGGACAGGTTCAGCAGCATTGTCGCTTGCGGGCTACCCGAAAAATAGGCGTCCGCCAATTGGTCCGCAATTTCTTCGCCAAACAGATCTTCGTAGCAGATGTTGGGCATTACCCACTGGTCCTTTACCTGGAAAGGCGCTTGCAGTACGGCGCCGCGCGAGAAATCGCCGAGCGGAATGTTCATCATGTTGACGAACCAGCGTGCGCCGGCCGGAATGAATTCGCCGAACGGCACAAGATGATGCTTGTCGTAACGATAGGCCTTTTCCGGTTGCGGAGCGATACCGATCACGCTATTGGCATAATGCCGCCGGCTATCGCTGACCGGAATGCCCAGTGCTATATGGCTGCCCGACTGTCGAGCGAACGCCGACAGCCTTTCCAGATAATCGGGCGGCAACTGATGTGCAAACAATGGCAGCGCGGTTTCCGGCGTTGCAATCAAATTCGCAGGCGCCGCGTGAACCATGTCGTGATACAGCGCCAATGTATTAACAATTTGATCGTTTGCGAATTTCATTTCCTGCGCTATGTTGCCTTGCAAGAGGCGCACCGAAATCGGTTGACCGTTAGCCGTGGTCCAGGAGATCGTTTTCAAGCCGATGCCGGCAGCGATGATCAGTACTACGGGTACGAGCATCAGCTTTTTCGACTGCAGCAGTACCAGGCTGCCCGCGATCATTGCCGCCAGCCAGCCAATCCCATAGACACCCACCACCGGCGCATAACCCGCCAACGGACTGTCGGTATGCGCGTATCCCGAAACTATCCAGGGAAAGCCGGTCAACACCCAGCCGCGCAGCCACTCCGACAGCATCCATAGCGCCGGGAAAATAACCAGCAACGAAACTGCCGGCGCCGCGCCGCGCTGCCGGAACCACGCGCTGCTTCCCATTGCCAGTCCTGCGAATGCACCTAATACCATGGCCAGTGCCGCTACCGCCACTACCGCCATCCAGGATGGCAAGCCGCCATAGCGGTGCATGCTGATATACAGCCAATAGATTCCACACGCGGTCCAGCCGAAACCGTAAGCCCAGCCGATGAGCATGCCGCGTTTGATCGAAGATTGCCGTAGTACAAGCCAGAACACGAAGGCTAATGTTGCAATTTGCACCGGCCACAGCCTGAACGGCGCAAACGCGAGCACCGTCAGTGCGCCGGCAAGGATCGCCAGCAACGGTGACAATCGTAAAACAACAGGATGGAGGGGGGGTGTAGTCACGCAGCAGGATTCAATCGGCAGAACGTTGATGCAATGTCGAAGAACCCGGACCGGCCTTGGGATCCACAAATTTTCAGGATATGCGATCGCCGAATCAAAGCGTTGCGCTGCTATTGGGTGGATTGATCGTTTTGCCGCTCCGGCAGCTTTTCAACCAGCAGTGCATGCACTTGCCGCTGGTCGGCTCGCAATACTTCAAAGCGCAGGCGGTCGATATCGAATATTTCGCCTTTTTGCGGAATCCGGCCGAGATGATTGGCGACCAGGCCGCCTATCGTGTCGACATCTTCGTCTGAAAGACGGGTGCCCAATACTTCATTGAATTGCTCTATTTCCGTCAGCGCCTTGATGCGCCAGCGATCTTCGTTCGTGCCTTGCTTGACTGCCAGAATGTTGTCGTCTTCCTCATCGAAATCGTACTCATCCTCGATATCGCCGACTATCTGTTCCAGCACATCCTCGATTGTAAGAATGCCGGCCACGCCGCCGTATTCGTCGACCACGATTGCCATGTGATTCCGGTTGGATCGGAAATCGCGCAACAACACGTTCAGCCGTTTTGATTCGGGAATGAAAATGGCGGGCCGCAACATGCCGCGCACGTCGAAGGATTCACCTGCGTAATAGCGTAAGAAATCCTTGGCGAGCAAAATGCCGACTACCTTGTCGCGATCGCCTTCGACCGCTGGAAAGCGGGAATGCGCAGTTTCCAATACCCTCGGCATCCACTCTTCCACCGGCTTGGTGATGTCGATCACGTCCATTTGAGCGCGCGGGATCATGATGTCGCGCGCCGATAAATCCGATACTTTAAAAACGCCTTCGATCATCGACAGCGCATCGGCGTCGATCAAATTTCGATCATGCGCGTCGTGCAGCACTTCGAGCAGTTCGGCGCGGTTTTCGGGTTCTGGGGAAATCAGTGCGGTCAGGCGTTCGAACAGGGACCGGTGAGGCTTGACGTCAATCGACTTGACGTTACTGGAATGATCTTGCATATGGCGAATAGCCGTTGGATGGAGGTTGTTTCGATTCGGTATAGCATACAACAAATGCGGCGGAATCCCCAAATCGGTTGATTTTGCATTGCGCTAATCCGTTGGGCGCCGGCACTGCATTTTCCGCAAGATACATGGTGCTGATGCTATCGGTCGGCATATGGATTGGGCAGTCCCAACGCGGCCAGAATATCCATCTCCATCTGCTCCATCTCGGCAGCCTCGTGATCGGTTTCGTGATCGTAGCCTTGGGCATGCAATACGCCATGCACCACCAGATGCGCGGCATGTGCGGTGGTCGATATTTTGTGCTCCGCCGCTTCGCGCTGCAGCACATCGGTGCACAGTACGATATCGGCTTGCATCAGGTCGGATTCCGCATCTTCGGTATAGGCGAAGGTCAGCACATTGGTCGCATAATCCTTGCCCCGATAGTCGCGGTTCAATGTGCGGCCTTCGTCGGCGTCGACAAAGCGAATCGTCAGTTCAGCCGGTCCCAGCAGCGCTGACTGCGCCCAGCGCCGCACCTGGCTGCGCGGAATGGCGTCTTTCAGGCGCGCGTCAGCATATTGCACCGACAGGGACAGCTTATTTTTTAACGGCATCTTTGGCAGCGACGGCATTGATGTCATTGGCCAGTTCGTATGCATCCACGATGCGCGCGACTAGCGGATGCCGCACCACGTCGGCACTGGTAAAGTGCGTAAATGCGATGCCGCGTACCTGTTTCAGCACCGTGATTGCATCGACCAATCCGCTTTTCTGGCTGCGCTGCAAATCGATCTGTGTCACGTCACCGGTGACGACCGCCTTGCTGCCGAAGCCGATGCGCGTCAAAAACATCTTCATTTGCTCGGGCGTGGTGTTTTGCGCTTCGTCGAGAATGATGAAGGCATGGTTAAGCGTGCGGCCGCGCATGTATGCCAAAGGTGCAATTTCGATGGCCTGCTTTTCGAACATTTTTTGGGTCCGGTCGAATCCGAGCAAATCGTACAAGGCGTCGTATAACGGGCGCAGGTACGGATCGACTTTCTGCGCCAGATCGCCCGGCAAAAAACCGAGCCGTTCGCCGGCTTCCACCGCAGGTCGCGTCAGCACAATTCGTTTGACCGCGTCACGCTCCAGAGCGTCGACCGCGCATGCAACCGCCAGGTAAGTTTTGCCGGTGCCGGCCGGGCCTACGCCGATGGTGACATCATGTTCCAGGATCGATTTGATGTATTGATTCTGGTGCGGTGTGCGGCCGCGCAAATCGCTGCGGCGCGTCTTGAGCACCGGGCTTTCCGACTCTTCTTCCGCTGCCGGTTTCGCCAGCAGCGCAGGTGTTTCACCGCCATGGGCCAATGCCGCACGTTGTTCCACCAAAGCCAACTGAACGTCTTCGACCGAGATCGTCTTGCTCGCGGACGCATAGAATTTTTCGAGAATTTCAATTGCGCGCGCCGCGTTGGCGCCGCCGACGACGAATTTTTCGCCGCGCCGGAAAATCGTTACGTCAAGCGCGGCGGAAATCTGGCGCAGATTTTCATCCATCGGGCCGCACAGGTTGGCAAGCTGCCTGTTATCGAGCGGCTCGGGCGTGAAATGCAGAGGTTGTGAGGCGGATTTTGTTTTCAATGTCTGTGGCTATTGCTTGACTGAAATTTCGCCGCGCAATGAATACGCATAAGTGTGCGTAATCGTGACGTCGATCATTTGCCCGACCAGCCGCGCGCCATCCGGACCGCCGTCGAAATTGACGACGCGATTGTTCTCGCTGCGGCCTTGCAACTCATTCGGGTCCTTCTTCGATGGCCCTTCCACCAGAATCCGCTGGATGGTACCGACCATTTCCTGGCTGTATCTTTTCGTGTTTTCGATGATCACTGCCTGCAAACGCTGCAAACGTTTCAATTTCACTTCATGCGGCGTATCGTCTTCCAGGTTGGCCGCCGGCGTTCCGGGACGGGGACTGAAAATAAAACTGAAGCTGTTGTCGTAACCGATATCGTCGATCAATTTCATCATCGCTTCGAAATCGGCATCCGTTTCGCCCGGGAAGCCGACGATGAAATCGGAAGAAATCGCAATGTTCGGCCTTACTTCGCGCAAGCGGCGGATGATCGACTTGTATTCAAGCGACGTGTAGCCGCGCTTCATCGCCGCCAGAATCCGGTCCGATCCATGCTGCGCGGGCAAATATAAATGGTCGACCAGTTTCGGCACTTTGGCATAGGCGTCGATCAAACGTTGCGTGAATTCCTTCGGATGACTGGTCACGAAGCGAATCCGTTCGATGCCGCCGATCTCTGCAATGTATTCAATCAATAGGGCAAAATCGGCAATCTCGCCATCGGCCATTACCCCACGGTAAGCGTTGACGTTCTGGCCCAGCAAGGTAATTTCCTTGACGCCTTGCTCAGCCAGGCCGGCGACTTCGGTCAATACGTCTTCGAACCGGCGCGATACTTCTTCGCCGCGCGTATAAGGCACGACGCAATAGCTGCAATATTTGCTGCAGCCTTCCATGATCGATACGAAAGCGGTTGCGCCATCGACTTTGGCGGGAGGAAGATGATCGAATTTTTCAATTTCCGGAAAGCTGATGTCGACCTGCGACCGGCCGCTGATGCGGCGCTGGTTAAGCATGTCCGGCAGGCGATGCAGCGTTTGCGGGCCGAACACCAGATCGACATACGGCGCGCGCTTGATGATGGCGGCGCCTTCCTGCGACGCGACGCAGCCGCCGACACCGATCACCATGTCCGGTCTGGCCAGCTTCAACTCGCGTAACCTGCCGAGATCGGAAAACACCTTTTCCTGCGCCTTCTCGCGCACCGAGCATGTGTTGAGCAGCACGACGTCGGCATCTTCCGGCGTATCGGTTTTGACAAAACCGTCGGAAGCATTCAGTACGTCGGCCATCTTGTCCGAGTCGTACTCGTTCATCTGACAGCCGAAGGTTTTGATGAATATTTTTTTTTGCATCGATTGGTAGTGGGGCTAAAAGCCCGGACTCTATTTACGTTGGCTTGGCGCCGGTTTTTCCGCTTCCTGCGGGGTCAATATCCAGATGCGGTCGATATCGCCCTGTAGGGTTTCCGTGTAGTTGACAGCATAATCGCCAGTGCGCAACGTGGCCGGCATTTGAATCAGGTTGTCGGTATTCCAGATTCGTCCTCCTGCCGATAAGCGCCTGGTCGTACCGTCTATCACAATCGTTGGGTACGTCGCCGGCGCCATCTTGCCGCGCTTGGCAGTGGTCGGGAACGGTCTTTCAAATGCAAGCGCTGAAAGAACGGTTGTCGAAAGAATCAAGCCGATCAGAAAACGATGTGCACACATATGAAACTCCGCGTCGCTGCAAAAATGTGATTGTGAAACTCGGGTGGCCGGAACAACAGCGGCGTCAGACCAGATTTAGATATGCCTGCCGACCTGAAAAACTTATGCAAATTAGAGATTTGCGTCGTGTTTTCACGGGTACCCGCCGAATCAGAGGAATCCGGCAAGTGTACCTTAGTTTGCCCAATTCCGGCCTCTTGGCAACTTGAAGCCGACGCATAGGTGTAATAGGTCGGCATTGAAAATAAGCGATCTGGTTTTTACGTTGTCCTCGTCATTTGGCTTGGAAGCCTGCTGAAGTAGGACGCCGATTGACGGCAATTTGAACCTGAAATAGACCGGCTTGCAGATTGATGAGCGAATGCCGTTGCATCCATGCCAAGGAATAAAAAACGACAATCAATTGATTTCATCTGTGAAAATCGTCTATTTCATTGGTTTCCCGTCTTATTTTTGCCAAACTCTTTACAAATTATTGATCAACTGCAACGATGTCAATGTGCAAAATCGAATACCGGCTAATTTATAACAATGCAGGCAGCGGCAATTGTTCGGAACTGTCGTTGATTGCAAGCTTGTATTGCGGCATGCCTTTACCCGATCCCGCAGGGCGCACAACGCTTCATTCATAAATGCCGGCCCGTTTGACACATTGTATTTTGTGTATTTGATCGAGACTCAAGCAAACAGGATTTGGCGTAGACGAAATGACACAACCGGACAACCAGATTATTCCAGCCATATCGACGCGAGCCGAGATGGACGAGGCAAGCGCTGATGCTTCGCGAAAAGCAAAGCCTGCCGACAATTTCGGCCATGGCTTGCGGGAAGATCAACTACACCATGATCCGCTGCTGGATTGCCTGGTTGAACTGACCCGAATCCATGGCCGTCCAAGCACACACGCCGCGTTGTCGGCAGGATTGCCCCTTGGTAAAGAAGGCCTGACGCCATCCCTGTTTGCACGTGCGGCGGCCCATGCCGGATTTTCGAGCAAGGTGGTGCGCAGAAGTCTGCACAAGATCGATGCGGCTTTGCTGCCGGTGATTTTGCTGCTCGAAAACAACGAAGCCTGCTTGCTGCTGGGTTGGGATGGCGACAACGCACGCTTGCTGTTTCCCGATACGGCGCAGGGCGCGGTGTTTCTTCCTCAAGAAGAGTTGGCCGGCCGTTATGCCGGCGCAGCGATTTTTTCCCGCCCCCATTTCCGGTTTGACGAACGTACGCCGCCACTGGTAAGTGTGCCGGAACGCCATTGGTTCTGGGGTGTCATTCTCGATCAACGGCCGATTTTCAAGGATATCCTTGCCGCGGCGCTGCTGATCAACCTGTTTGCATTGGCAATGCCGTTGTTCACAATGAATGTGTACGACCGCGTGGTGCCGAACTTTGCCGTTGAAACCTTGTGGGTGTTTACGGGCGGCGTGCTGATAGTGTTGATTCTCGATTACGTCATCCGGCTGTTGCGCGGACATTTCATCGATCTTGCGAGTGCGCGAGTCGATTTGAAACTTTCCGCTCTCATTATGGAGCGGGTGCTTGGAATGCGGTTGTCGCAACGCCCGGCGTCGGTCGGTGCGTTCGCATCCAATCTGCGTTCCTTTGAGACTGTGCGGGATTTCATTGCTTCGGCTACCGTTACCGCGCTGATCGATCTTCCGTTTACCTTATTGTTTCTGATTGCGCTTGCATGGGTCTGCTGGCCGCTTGTGTTTATTCCCATGCTTGGCATTGTGGCCGTCATTATCTATAGCTACATGGTTCAGTACAGGATGCGGGACCTGGCTGAAACGACGTTTCGCGCGACTGCGCTGCGTAATGCAACCCTGGTCGAGAGCCTGACAGCGCTTGAAACAATCAAGGCGCACGGCGCCGAGAGTCAGATGCAGGCGCGATGGGAAAAGGCGACCGCGTTTCTTGCGCGCGTCAACGGGCAATTACGGCTGCTTTCGGCATCCAGCACCAATGGCTCCGCGTCGTTGCAGCAACTCGTCAATTTGTTAACCATCGTTGCAGGTGTTTATCTGATCCACGAGCGCATGCTGTCGATGGGAGGCTTGATTGCATCGACCATGCTGGCTTCCCGCGCCATGGCGCCGCTTGGACAAGTCGTCGGCCTGCTGATGCAATTTCAGAATGCCAAGTCCTCACTTGCCGCCCTGGAAAATATCATGGCCACGCCGGTCGAAAGAAGCGATGAAATCGCATTTATTCATCGGCCTGAAATTCATGGAGAGATCGAGTTCCGTGGCGTGGATTTCAGTTATCCGGGCCGGCAAGAGCAGGCGTTGCACGGCGTGAGTTTTCGAATCAGGCCGGGTGAGCGTGTGGTGGTGATCGGGCGTATCGGCTCAGGAAAAACAACCTTGCAGAAATTGATTCTCGGCCTGCATGCGCCGACCAAGGGCGCCGTGCTGCTTGACGGTGTCGACCTTCGACAGCTTGATCCTGCGGATGTGCGTCGCAATATCGGCTATGTCGAACAGGATTCGACACTGTTCTATGGCAGCTTGCGTGACAACATCGCGATCAGGGCTCCGTATGCGGACGACAGGGCGGTCGTGGCAGCCGCCGAATTGGCCGGGTTGAGCGAATTCGTCAATCGTCATCCCGAAGGTTTCGACATGGTCATCCGGGAGCGGGGCGAGTCGTTGTCCGGCGGACAGCGCCAAGGTATTGCAATCGCACGCGCGGTTCTGCTGGATCCGCCAATCCTGCTGCTGGACGAACCGACCAGCGCGATGGATTTCACGTCGGAGTCCCAACTCAAGGAGCGCATTCGCCTCTACTCCCAGCAAAAGACAATGATGATTGTGACGCATCGGTCCAGCCTGATGGACCTGGCCGATCGCATTATCGTGATGGATGACGGGCGCATTGTCGCGGACGGGCCAAGGGATAAAGTCATTGCTGCGTTACAGTCCGGCCAAGTAGCGAGGGCGGCGTGATTTCAATCGTGCGGTCAGTCGCAGCATGGATGCTTAAATGGCTGGAAGCCATTCGGGTACGTATTCAGCCCAATCCGGGCCAATGGCTCAGTCGCTGGAAAGACGATCCTGATTTAACCGAACCTGATTTTGTCCGGGATGCGGACCGCTTCATCATTCAGCAAGAGCCGATAAGAGCGCGCATTTTGCTGCGCGCCCTGTTTGCGGTATTCATACTGTTCGTGGTCTGGACTGCAATTGTCAGCATAGAGGAAGTCACGCGCGGCGATGGCAAGGTCATACCGTCACGACAGCTGCAGATATTGCAAAGCCTGGATGGCGGAATTGTTTCCGAAATTCTGGTCGCCGAAGGCCAGACGGTCGATGCAGGGCAGGTAATGTTGCAGGTGGATTCGACGAGGTTTGAGGCTTCAGTCAACGAAAGCCGTTCGCAATACCTGTCGTTGTCGGCGAGAACCGCGCGCCTGCGCGCATTGGCAGAGGGGAAACCATTCGAACTTCCTGCCGAAGTGCTTGCGGAAGACCCGCAGACGGCGGATGAGGAGCGCCGGCTCTATGAGGCGACGGCTTCAGAACTGAGGACCCAAATATCAATCGCGCAGCAGCAACTGCTGCAACGCCAGCAGGAACTGTCTGAAGCCAGAACCAGGCAAAGTCAGGCGGCTCAATCATATGAATTGACATCGAGGGAGCTAACGGTGACCAAGCCGTTAATCAGTTCCGGCGCGGTGTCCGAGGTCGATTTATTGCGCCTCGAACGCGATGTCGCGCGGTTTCGCGGAGAGCGCGATGTGGCTGCATCGCAGATTTCGCGTGCTCAGGCTGCCATTGCCGAAGCCTCACGCAAAATACAGGAAGTCGAACAGAATACGCGCAATACGGCAGGCAAGGAACTCTCCGAGGCCATGGGCAAACTTAACGCGCTGATTCAAAGCAGCACCGGTTTGACAGATAGAGTGAAACAATCGGCGATCAGATCGCCGGTGAAAGGTACGGTCAAGCGCCTGCTGGTGAATACGGTGGGCGGGGTGGTGCAACCGGGGCGGGATTTGGTGGAAGTAGTGCCGTCCGAGGATAAACTGCTGCTTGAAGCCAAAATCATGCCGAAAGATATCGCCTTCCTTAGCCCTGGGCAAAAAGCCGTGGTGAAATTCACGGCCTACGATTTTGCGATTTATGGCGGACTGGATGCGACACTTGAACACATCGGAGCGGATTCAATTACCGATGATCGCGGCAATACGTTCTATACGGTTCGCGTCAGGACCGCAAAGTCGTCCCTGGGCGCAAACCTTCCGATCATTCCCGGCATGGTTGCGGAGGTCGATATTATTACGGGTAAGAAGACCATTCTTTCTTATTTGTTAAAGCCCGTTTTGCGCGCCAAAAAAGCGGCATTGACCGAACGATAAAACTGCTTCCGGGGAAAATGTGAGTACCTTGCGTCATCTCTTTGTCTCTAAAGCCGGCGAGATGCTGCCTCGCTGGCAGCAAGCTTTTCCGCAGGCGCAAGCGTCAAGTGAGGACGATCTTCAAGCATGTCCGGATCAGTTCGACCTGGTGTGGTTGCGTTTGCAGGCGAAGCCATCAATTGGACCGCAGATGCTCGCAGTACGGCAACGGTTTTCGAGCACGGCGTTCGTTGTCCTCAGCGACACGCCTTCGGATAATGAAGCACTGGCAGCATTTGCGGGAGCCGCACGCGGTTACTGTAACAGCCACGCAACGCCCGCCATACTGCAACAGGTCGGGATGGTGGTTCTTCAAGGCGGAATCTGGATCGGCGAATCATTGATGCAGCGTTTGGTCGCACAGACAGACAACCTGGTTGCCGCTTCTTCAATACAAAACAGCAATCGCATCGACTCCCTGACGCCGCGTGAACTGGAAGTAGCGCAGGCAATAGCGTCCGGCGGCAGCAACCGGGAAATAGCCAACCGGCTTGGGATCACCGAGCGCACGGTGAAAGCGCATGTCAGTGCCATTTTGGAAAAACTGGATGTACGTGACCGACTTCAACTGGCGTTACTTCTTAAAAATCAAGCTTTTGCTTGATATCAATTCCCTTCTAGTACCTTAGTACAATTTTCCTAAGGCAATATTCTCAGTACATTGATTCCATCACTTTTTCCGTCTGGGATTGATATATGGCTGAAACGCGCAATTTGGTTGGCAAAGTTGCTACTTTGCAAGGAAAAGTCATATCCCGTGCACCGGATGGGACAGAACGCGAACTCAAGGTTGGCGACGCTGTTTACGAAGGCGATGTTCTTATTACAGGGGCGGGCGGGCGCGTCGAGTTGGAGTTTGACGAACGCCGTTTTTACCTTCTTCGTCAGAATGAAACGGTTACGCTGGATTCCACCGTTTTCGGATCTCAGCTGCTTGATGACAGAAATGCTGCGCTATTACCGAGGGTAGGTGAATCAGTCGATATTGCGGATGCGTTGGCTAAAGGCAACAGTCTTGATGAATTGCTGGAAGAAACCGCTGCCGGCCTTTCGGGTGGAAGTGTCAATAACGATGGCCATTCTTTTGTCGAACTCGACAGGATCATAGAGGCGGTAGCGCCGGCTTCATTTGAGATTGGCTCGCTGAATCGGGCCAATCTGCCGGAAACCGATCTTGGAAGTGGAGCCGATTCCGGCATTGCGGATCAGTTTGAGTTTGAGAATAATCTGCGGATAACGCCGCCACCCACGGTTCAATCCAACATCAACGTGAGCGACGTCAACGAAGCGCCGACGATCACGTCGGGTGCGACCGGCACCCTGACCGAAAACGCGGCGGCCGGCGCCACCGTGTAC
>MESE01000142.1 GCA_001770855.1 Burkholderiales bacterium RIFCSPLOWO2_02_FULL_57_36 | reverse complement strand
TGCGCACCGCCGTGCCGAAGGCTTGGCCGATCTGGCGGGCGATGCCGGCATCGAGGGTAGCGCCGACGATGCCGCGTATGTCGTAGGCTTTAAATGTGCTGGGAGAGAGAGGGACCACGGAGTTTTTTCGAGGCGAACTTAAAAAGAGTTGCTAGGTACCAGTTGGGTTTGGAATCCAAATTTTTCACTCATGAGAACTCTCAGAAGTTTCTGAATCTCTTAACCCAACATCTGGGTTTGATTTTTACGCCACCACTCTCGTCCAAAAATAAGCAATATAGAGAATAAAAACCCCAGGATCATACTCACTCCAAGCGTGAGCACCGGACGTGCAGTCGAGTGTAACGGCAAAGTCGGACCAGCGATGAAACGACTTTTATCGAGGTACAAAGTTATCGCACTCTGATTATCGATAGTGATCATGTTGTAGACTGCCTTGACGACGTCATCTTGCAGATTTTTATCCTTGAATACCAATTCCTTGACGGGCTCCAGTCCCCGCAAAACAGTCTCTCCTGATTTCGTGCTATCCAAAACTGACTTGACGCGGTCATAGTATTCGAGCAAGAGCATATTTTGCTGTTGCTCGTATTTCGCCTTTAGTATTGCCGCATTCGCATCGGAAGCCTGAACTTCAGTGGTCGTCAATAGAGTCGTCGGCGGTAAATAATGAGCGCTGTTTTCTGTAACTTCCAAGACTTGACGGGCACCTTGCCCTGATGCGTCAGGATTTTTTGCAATAATTTTTCTCAAATCTGCTGCCTTGCGACCATATTCCTCCATCTGGATTTTTCTACTGATAATAGTGCTATCGAGTTGGGTTATTTTGGTCTGTATTTCGTCATGCTTGAAGCGCAATGCATCAGAATAAATAAGATAAACAATACTGTCCATCGCGTAACGACCCAACAAACCCACCATCTGCTGAGCGATCAGAGAAGTATTGGCCGTATAGTTGACACGCAGTCCGATGACGTTATTACTGCTGCCCTTAGGTTGTTCCATCAATACTTTGGCATCCAGTTTGGTAAAAGGGTAAACGGGTTCTATTATTTGTGAAATTCCGGCGCGTGACGAGAAAGCACTGTATAAATCGGCTACGCCTTCTGTCGCGCTTAATTTTTTATCCTGCACATAATCGTTGAACCGTTCACTCGTTGCGTACGACGCTGCATACCGCTTAAAGTCTGACAGTGCGATGCCTGGACTGGGCTCTTGATCCTTGTCCTTGTCCTTGTCCTTGTTCTTGTTCTTGTTACTATTTTGTTCGAGCACCATTGGAATAGCACCACCAAACTGGAAAAATCCCTGGCTTCTGTATTGAGCATTTAGTAGTGCCCAAGACAAACCAAACGCCATTGCCGCCACGGTAATGATTAAAATAATCCAGCGCTCACGCCAAAGTGGAACCAGTAAAGCAGTCAATGAGACCAGTTCGTCTTTATCATTGTTTATATCGATGGAGTTGTATTGTTTCTGCATGAAATTCGATTTGAATAATTAAGAAATGGCATCACAGTGAACTATTTGAAATGGCCAATAGAATTTATTATGAAATGATGAGCCAACACGTCAGCTAAACTCATTTCTCAGATTGCATCTGCGGCCATATCTAAAGAATTTCACTTTGCAATGCTTTGGAGATTTTGTTTAAATAAACATTGTTCCATTATTGAAAGTCGCGCTAAAGGGGACAATGTATATGAAGAAGCAAATTTTTAACCGAAATTAGCTCTGCTTTTGAAAGTGCAAATATAAAACCAGTTTGTATATTTAGCTTTAGCTGACCAAAAGGCACTCCATCCATGATATGGATCAGCTATCAACAATATCAGTGTAAAACTTGCTCATTTTCTATTGTAACTGGCATCTTATTCTGTTCACGCCAGATAAAATCCTCGATTCCACATTGTGGTGCGTACTCATTGACCATGCGTAATAGTAATGCTCTTACTTGCTCGTAATCGAAACTATCGCAGGCATCACTCAAATCTTTCAACCAACCCTGCAACATAGCCAGTGGTATCTCCGCCTCCTGCGCGCGCAGGATCAGCGGATGCTCCGTCCCTTCGACATTCTCGCCAATCAATAGCTCTTCATATAACTTCTCGCCTGGGCGAAGGCCCACATGTTGAATTTCGATAGTGCCATCAGGCGTCACGTCGCTTCGCACCTCAAGGCCGCTTAAATGCACCATACGTTTAGCTAGGTCTACAATTTTGACTGGCTCTCCCATGTCTAGCACGAACACATCGCCACCCTCGCCCATCGCACCGGCCTGCAATACCAACTGTGCAGCCTCGGGGATAGTCATGAAATAACGGGTAATTTCCGGATGAGTTACAGTGATTGGACCGCCAGCCATAATCTGCCTGCGAAATAAAGGAACCACTGAGCCAGATGATCCCAAGACGTTTCCAAAACGTACCATGCAAAACCGTGTATTCGTTTTCTGCCGAGCAAACGCCTGCAAAATCAATTCCGCCAAGCGCTTGGTTGAGCCCATCACATTTGTCGGCCTGACTGCCTTATCCGTTGAAATAAGGACGAAAGACGTTACTTGCGTTGCCATTGCCGCTTGCGCAATGCTCAACGTGCCGAAGACATTATTACGGATGCCCTCAATAGGATTATGTTCAACTAGAGGGACATGCTTATAAGCAGCGGCATGGTAGATTGTCTCGACTAAGAAGGTAGTAAGTATTCTCTTGCATTTTTCCTGTTCAAGCACTGAACCAAGAAACGGAATCAATTCGGCATCCAATTGCAGCGTATTCAAGAGTGCCCGCAATTCCTGTTCAATTGAATATAGTGCAAACTCGGACATTTCCAACAATATCAGCCGTGCCGGCTTCAATCGAATAATTTGCCGACACAATTCCGAACCGATTGAACCACCAGCACCGGTCACCATGACTGATTTGCCTGTGATGCATGTTGAAATTAATCGCGTGTCGGGCAACACTTGGTCTCGGCCAAGTAAGTCCTCAATTTCGATGTCGCGAATATCCTGAACGCGTAATGTGCCGCTTAGCAAACTTTCTACGGGAGGTGTTACCTTGATTTTGACCTTGAGCGGCTCCAATTGATCAAGAACACGCTTCTGTCGGCCTTTGGTCAAAGAGGGCATCGCCAGCAAGATTTCCTTTATGCGTTTTTTGACGACGAGCTCATGTAACTGATCTGCTGAATAGACCTTAATACCTGCAATTGACGTATCTTGTAATGCTCTTTTGTCGTCGATAAAAGCAACCGGCAAGTATTCATGACCGGTACGCAATGCGCTGGCTAGTTGCATTCCAGCACGACCTGCGCCATAAATCGCTACTCGGATTCCATCACCAGAACCACTTGCATGCAATAAATACCCGCGTGCGATGAAGCGGCTCGCTACCATATATGTAATCGCACTTATCCAATATATTCCGAATACACCACGTGATAATCCAATCATATGTGTCATAACTGCTGCGAGAGCGACCAGCAAAACTACCGACAGCGTTACTCCCAGAACAATGACATAAACAATTTTCTGATCGATAAAACGAATGACTGCTCTATACAGCCCAATTCTGATGAAAATGGGGATCGAAACAAGCGGAGCGGCAATAATCAGGAAAATATACTGAACAAACAAGGCCCCATCAACACCGTCATAACGCAGCCAGATCGCCAAGCAAAACGTCAATGGCAGCATGAATAGATCGACTGTAGCGGCGATCATCTGCTTACGAATGCGGGATAGGTCTAAAAATAATTTCATCTATTTAATTAACAAATCTAATATAACCAAGGAAATTACTATTAAGTATAACTTTCCAAAAATTAAAAACTGATCGAGGTTTACATTAATTAATGCGCCACTCCGTCTTTACGCAACACTTTTAAAAAAGTATAAAAGACAATTTTCAAGTCCAATAAAAAGGACCGGCGATTCATATATTCAACGTCCAGCTTTACCTTTTCAGGAATTGGCAACTCATCACGGCCGTTAATTTGCGCCCAACCTGTTAAGCCAGGAAGCAACTGATCCAATCCATATTGAGTGCGTAATCGAATTAGATCGTCTTGATTGAATAAGGCGGGACGCGGACCGACAATGCTCATTTTGCCAGTAATAATGCTCCAGAGTTGGGGTAACTCATCAAGACTGGATTTACGAAGGAAAGAACCGACCGGAGTCAGAAATTTTTCTGGATTGGATAAAAGATGAGTGGCGACTACTGGAGTATCAACGCGCATGGTGCGGAACTTTGGCATTTTGAACGTTTTGTTATATCGCCCAACACGATCGGACCAATACAAAATCGGCCCCTTTGATGAACACAAGACCGTTGCGGCCACTATT
Organism: Burkholderiales bacterium RIFCSPLOWO2_02_FULL_57_36; assembly: GCA_001770855.1. GTDB lineage: Bacteria > Pseudomonadota > Gammaproteobacteria > Burkholderiales > Burkholderiaceae_D > MESE01. Next base: position 201,464 of record MESE01000142.1, on the reverse strand, counting down.
GCAAGAGGAAGTGATAAGAGAATTCCTGCAATCACGGCCACGGTGAGGTCGAAGGCACGTTTCATCAACAATCCCAATGGTAGTTGAACGCCACGACAGAAATCGATCCAAATATACAAATTAGAACAAGCGTTAAGTAAAGAGTTGGCATTTATACATAAATAAAACAATTCGGGAATAAACTAATTAACAGCAAAAGATAACACAAGCACTGTAAGCCACTCAAGCTTCACTTTGAAACCCCGAATTGCGCCCCTCTCTTCTATTCAGCAAGTTCATTTCTTAATGAAGACGTTAGCCACCGGTATAATGACGCCTCCCTCGCCGCCCAAAACCGTCCAAAAATAAGTATCTCCATTTTGCCGCTTTGCATTCAATGCGGAATGAAGGTGCAAACGAGCCTTTTCTATGACCAGTTCTTTTCTATTGCTTGTTCCGCCAATTTTATCCATTGCCGGATTTTCATGGCTATTTGCACGAAAATTTAATGTGTCTTCGTATGTCGCACCTTTGTGCGTTATTGGAAGTATTGTTACGTTGCTGTATTTAAGCGATTTTCTATCGCTCATGAGAGTTACCGCGATGGTCTTGCTTGCCGTCGGTACCTTTATTTTTGCGTATTACGGCTTCGTTACTTGGAAAAGCAGTGAGATCAGTAGAAAACGTCTGGTTCTTCTAATGATATTCACCTCAGGTTTGGTTGTTCTCTACGATTTGAATCAAGGTGGGGCTTTTACGAATTGGGATGAGTTTTCCCATTGGGGAACCCTTGCCAAACTTCTTGAGTCCGAGAACACTTTTCATCTGAAGCAGAAGCTTATTAGGTATTATTTCGAGGACTATCCCCCTGGTACGGCATTGTTCTCTTATTTCTTTTTGAAGGGGACAGGATATTCGGAATCAGTCATTTACTTCGCTCATAGCTTGATTCTTGTTGCTGGCTGCCTTCCCGCGATAGGTCTTGCGATGACCGTATCGTACATGCGCGGTTTTTTGGCAATTGTAGCCTGTTATTTATTAATAGTGATTCTTGGTCAAGGTTGGAGTAGTGCGCTGATCGACCAAATTGTCGGCGTTCTGTTTGGTGGAATCATATGCAGTTACTGGTTGTTGCGTGACTCACCTCATAACCGTGTCCTTGTCCTTATACCAGCATTGTGTTTTTTAGTGCTGAGCAAGCAATCAGGCAGTTCTTTTGCCCTCTTAATTACGGCCTTGATTGCAGTCGACCGACTTTGGATGCTCCGCACCAAAGCTAATTTTTTTTCCAAAGCGAACTCATTACTGCTCATAGCGCCAATTTGGATAGTTCCAAAGCTTATTCAAACAAGTTGGATATGGCACGTAAATACACAAGAGCTGAACAAAACATTTTCCGCCGCTAATCTGGCGGAGGAATTTTCGAAGTTTACGAGCTGTTGCCATACAGACAGGGAACTCGTCACCATTGCCAATTTTTTTCAGGCAATTACTGGGGCAGTAGAGCCATACAAAGCGACTGCTGGAAATCTTTTTCATATAATCGTCGAACAAATTTTTCGTATAGACGTAATCAAATCGATATGGGTTTCCAGCATACAGACTCATGGGAAAATTTTATTTTACTTCAGTGCATTACTACTGCTTTCTTTTCTTTTGCACAAGAAGTCGACACGAAGCCGACTAGTTGTCTTTAGTGGCGCGGTCATTGCAGTTTGTCTTGTATATTCTGCAACATTGCTTGTCCATTATTTATATGTATTTAGTGAGTATGAAGGACGGATTATTACCTCGCATGTCCGTTATTTAAATACCTATTGGCTTGGATTGGGACTTTTTGCGGTTTCGGTGCTGTTGTCTTCGCCAGCAAACGGATTGATTAAAAAAATATTTGTCAGCATTTTGGCAACTGGGCTTCTTTTTCATATATTCGCTCGTTATCCGGACGCTAATAGCTATTTAGTTAGTGGCGCGGATAAAATCACGCCGATTCGAATGGAAATACGAAAGATTGTCCAACCTCTACTATTAACTTCGCCAAAAAATAGCAATGTATTTCTATTGTGGCAATCAACGAATATTAATGAGAATGGTCCGGAATTCTGGATGATGAATTATGAGATTAGGCCGCGAAACACCAATACGCACTGCTTTTCTCTTGGAAAACCGCAGTATGACGGAGACGTCTGGACCTGCCAAATGAACGAACAAGAGGTGAGAAATGCGTTTGGCGGTTATCACTATGTCGTAGTCGGTAGCGGGGTCGCATCGCTTCGCGCACAATATCCACAAGTATTTGCATTAGCACCTCCAGAGTGGAATTCCGGGATCTTTGAAGTATTTAAGGACGGCGCAGGCAAACTTGCACTTCGACCGCTTCAGTCAAGTTTTTTGTCAAAATGACTTTAATAGATATATTTAAATGTATTCTCTGCGCCATTGGCATCAGTGCAGGTCAACTCCTATTTAAACTGGCTAGCAATCGCCTATCAGCCGGAGCCTCGATGTTCGAGCCTTTGGTGCTCTTGATAGTGGGTTCATCTTTTGCAGTCTATGCAGCCACCTCGATTTACTGGATGTGGATTCTCCAACGCATTCCGCTTTCTACAGCATATGTTTTTTTAGCAATTACCTATGCTATTGTCCCGCTTTCTGCAATGCTTCTATTTGGGGAAACAGTCCGGCCCTCTTATTGGTTAGGAGCAGCATTAATAGGGATTGGAATCTTCATCGCGGTGCAGTGAATAAAATAATTGGGATTAACAGGAAAGTAGATGGTCTCGCCAAAATCTCACGTCATAGAACTCAATGAATTCAGTTTGCCATTATTGAAACAAGCTGCGCATGAATTAAATCTTTCCAATATCAAGCGTATCTTAGCGTTCTCACATGGCACGACGATGGCTGATCAGAAAATCGAGCATCAAGGCTTGGACCCATGGGTGCAATGGGTGTCGATCCATGCTGAAATTCCGTCTCAGGTTCACGGAATCATACGTCTAGGAGATGTCCCTAAGCTGAAGCATGAGCAGATCTGGGAGCGACTGGCAAAAAAAGGAATCACGACGGGTGTATGGGGAATTATGAACGGCAGTCGCAAAAATGCGCCTTCCAATACCTTCTTTTTCGCTGATCCATGGACATTCTCAGAAACGCCGTTTCCGTCAAAGTTGAATGATTTTCTTGCCTTGCCAATTTATTATGCCAAAAACTACTTATCATTATCTATAAGCAAGCTGCTTAGATCCACGTTTCAAACATTCAAATTTATCCTTCAACAAGTCCCTATCTCAACACTCGCAGCAGATGCATGGTTTTTGTTAAGAAATGCAGCTGGAACAAAAATAGATTCATGTTTCCTGTTCGCCGCATTTGAGTTGGTATCAGTGCGACTCTTTGTAAAATACAGAAACCTTCATAAGCCCGACGTAACGTTTCTCTTTCTAAACTCAATTGCTCATTTTCAACATCATGAATGGAAAAACAATGTGCTTGACCGAAAGACTGCGTTCCTATTTCGCAGCATTGACCGAATGCTTTCAACAGTTTTGCCGCCAGAAGCATCACAAGATCGCATATTGATCCTAAATGGATTAACTCAAAAAAATGTTGAAAATGATTCTCTATATTGCTATCGGCAGATTGACCCAGCTAATTTTTTAAAGGCGCTAGGCCTGCGTTTCAGTAAAGTTGAACAGTGCATGACAAGCGATGGCCATGTCTTTTTCGATAATCCGGCCGATTGCCTTACTGCCGCAGAATTTCTTAAACATGGAACTGTCAATGGCGAAGCAGCCTTCGATGTCGAAATAGATAATATTAATAACTGCAAGCTCTTTTATCAAGTTGCCTATTGGGGCGAGGCCAATACAAGCACGAATCTTTGCTTTAATGGTTTGGAATTGCCATTTCTCTCCCAGTTTTCAGTGCATGCCAAAAGAACAGGCGCTCATAGCGATGAAGGTGACTATTTCGTTCAAGGAGCTGCACTACCACCCAAAGTGGAAAATGCAAAAATATTGTCCTACCTTTGGCCGGCTTAATCACTTCTCGACTCCCTACAGAACACGCACAAATGTCGCTCAATATTTCCCTTTCTTCAGTCAGAACTGAACGTCCCCATATTGCATGCGTAATACCTTGCTATAAGGTGCGCAACCATATCCTGCAGGTGTTATCGCAAATCGGCCCTGAAGTCTCCAGCATATACGTAGTCGACGATTTATGTCCGGAGCATAGCGGCCAGTTAGTACAAACAGAGTGCCATGATCAACGGGTTCGTGTGATATTCAACGCTAAAAACCTCGGAGTAGGTGGAGCGGTAATGCGAGGGTACGCCGCAGCTATCGATGCGGGCGCCGAGATCATTGTCAAAATCGATGGTGACAACCAAATGGATCCCACTCTGCTATTGAGTTTCGTAGCACCAATCCTGTCCGGCGATGCCGATTATGTAAAAGGAAATCGGTTTTTTGATCCTGAAGCGCTTTCTGAAATGCCATTTATTCGTATTTTCGGCAACTCTTGTCTATCGTTCCTTGCAAAACTCTCGACTGGATACTGGAATCTTTTTGATCCTACGAATGGGTATACTGCTATTCACGCTACCGTGGCGAAACTCCTTCCGGCAAAAAAAATCAGCCAGCGCTATTTCTTCGAAACAGATATTTTGTTTCGACTAAATAGTATTGGCGCAGTCGCAGTGGATTTACCGATGACCTCATCATATGCGAACGAAGTCAGTAATCTTCGTATATCAAAGATAATTCCAGAATTTCTTGCTAAACATGCACGAAATACGTGGAAAAGATTAATTTATAAATATTTGATCCGTGATTTTTCTATTGCGACATTTGAGTTGATTGGCGGAATTTGTCTAGTACTGTTTGGCATAGTCTATGGTCTGTCCCGATGGCACTTATCTGCAACAAGTGGGCTACCGGCTACCGCCGGGATGGTGATGTTGGCTGCATTGCCTACTTTCGTAGGAATTCAATTTCTCCTAGCCTTCCTTAACTACGATATTACTTCGGTACCTCGCCGTCCTTTGCATCCGACCTTAACATCACGGCTTCGCAGCATAAATTCTTTTGCAAATAGCAATAAGATATAAAATTTATCAACTCCCCCATGCCTCTCTCCAATAAGCTATTCGCACGCAAATGTCATATTGGGGGTCAAGAATATCGTTTGGTTGAACGCAATTTAAATAAATGAATTGTCAGACAATCGACCTTCCTGTTGAATTGCTGTGCGAAAGAGTCGGCGGATAGCACACTCTCAGTGTGCGCAATTTATAACATACGCATTAAAGACAAACTGGTATTGGATAATATGTCTCACGAATTACAAAATAATTACTGCATTGTTTGCAAGCATAAAATGGAGCCCGGCATACAACCATGGCACATGGAATGTCCGAAGTGTGGCTATGAAAGTGGCGCATTGGAACCAGCAATCAACGAGCGAGATATGCACCAGGCAATCCATGAAGGTGACCGCGAGATCGGTCTAAAAGCCTTGCGTGTGGAAAACTTCGGTGAAATTATGAAGTTGATCAAATCCTATGCTCATGCGGATGCACAATTTCTGCTTGATGTCGGTGCAGCACATGGATGGTTTCTGGAGCAGGCTCGCGATCGCTTTACCGTCCTCGGTGTTGAGCCAGACATAGCAGTCGGCTCGCAAACCGCTGCCAAAGGCATTCCGATCCGGGAAGGCTATTTTCCTCAGGCACTTCGACCGAATGAAATATTCGATATCATCGTATTTAATGACGTGATCGAGCATATCCCAAATCTGCAAGGCGCAATTTCAGCCTGCAATGAGCGGCTACGCGAAAATGGCATTCTAGTTTTGAATCTACCAAACAGCAGGGGTTTATTTTACAAACTGTCGAAACTGTTTGCTCGTCTTGGATGGAATGGTCCGTTCGAGCGGATGTGGCAGAAAGGATTCCCCTCGCCTCATGTGCATTTTTTCAATTCACAGAATCTCTCCAGTCTCGTTGGTATGCATGGTTTTTCTCTACTAACAGATATCGAATTACCTTCTATACGCGCTAAGGGTTTAATGCAGCGCATTCGTTATGCGAACAACGCAAGTTCTCTCAACTTTTGCCTACAGTACCTCGGCTCGATGTTTGCGCTTCCCTGGACCCGTGTATTTCCGAGTGATGTTATCGTATGCGTCTATCTAAGGCGGTGATCCTGTCTTCCTCGCTAAGCCAGTAATCGTTAATAGCCATTTCAAGCGGCGAAAATTGTTACCTCGGAAAATGCGGCCATAGCCGTTCAATTACATACTTTGCGCCGTATCGGCTCAGATGATCTGCATCCATATACAACAGCGTTCCATCTTTTAGCGCGAAGCAGTCCTTTGTATCGCAAAGAGCATCTTGGAGATTTATTACTTGAAGTCCCAATTTATCAGCTACATAATTTGTGACTTCAATGTAGTTGCGGTTTCTCCACTCAACGCTCGACTTCGATATTGTACAGTTTGGCTTCTGTTTAAACGGACTCGAAAAAGGCCGCTCCAAATCAATGCATTGCAAAGGATTATATGGAAATTCCGGCGCATCAATCACTAGCACGACATTCTTTCCTTTAGCTGCAAGCCTACTGACAGACCTGATTAATGCCCCCTTATAAATTTGTTTTGCATCTTCCTCAGCAGGGAAAGACATATCCTTTATAAAGTATTTTCTTGCGCTGACTGGGTCGTCGCCTTCAATATACAACGGCCCTCGGTTAACAAATATGACAGTTTTAATGCTCGGAGTATTCAATACGAAGTCCAGCTGAGGATTCATCTGCTCATTACATTTGTTAGGTTTCCCTGGACTACCCGTCTCAACATTCCAAAATGGTAAACAACCTCCTCCGCCAATCTGCAGAAGATTCTCGCCTATCTCGGAATATTTTGAGGCAAGATTTTCATATAGTCTGTTTCCGTGACTGTCACCGATAATGACGATTGACGGATCCTTGCTTGGCTCCGCCATGTTGCAGTATGTTAGCTCTTTAACAGGGATGGCCTGTTTGCAGGAGAGTGTCGCCTCCTGTGTACGCCTCAGGTTTTTTACTTTTCCTTCAAAATCTTTTAGTCTAAAGTCAAATCCATCGCGCTTGTATGTGTAGTACCCGAAAGCGCCGACGATAGCCATCAACGCACAAAGCGTAATAACCTTTGCTCTGGAATATCCGCCGAAGCGTACAGGCCTTTCTATAAATCTGTAGGTAAGCCACGCCAAAACAACACTGATTAATACGGCACCAATACGTACTTCTCTGGCAGGTATTTGAACTTCAATAATGCGCGCGAATGCCAGCATCGGCCAATGCCATAGGTATAACGGGTAACTGATCAGCCCGATTTTTACTAAAAGGCCATTGGATAACACGCAGCGATTAAACCAGCCGTCGGGGCCGGCAAAAAGAATCAAGCACGTACCGACCGTCGGCAACAAAGCCCACCAGCCAGGGAAAAGACTGTTACTGGAAAGCAGCCATGCCGCAAGTACGATTAGGAATATGCCAAGCCAAGCAGCAATGTTGGGCCAAGCCGTTACGTCATGATTTACCCTGTCCCCATAGGAAAACCTATTGCGAAAAGCCTCAATATTTTGATTAGCTTTGAAAACGCGATCAGGGGCGCGCAATTTGAAATAGGCGAGCAAGCTGCCGCAACTTAGCTCCCAGAAGCGAGACAATGGAGAATAAAAGGCGGCTATTGCACGATCATTTATCGTACTTGCATTTACTGCGAAAGAGACGACTATGACGAAGAGACATACTGTGAAAGGATCTATGCGTTTTTTCCAGGCAAACCAGAGCAGCAGAGGCCATGCAATATAAAACTGCTCTTCTATCGCCAGTGACCACAAATGAAGAAGCGGCTTCGTCTCTGCCGCATTATCAAAGTAGCCCGCCTCATTCCATAAAATAAAGTTGGAACGAAACGTGGCGCCGGCAGACATATGCTTGCCTAACTGCTTGTATTCCTCTGAAAGAAGGACAAACCATCCAAATGCGAAGCAGGCGATCAATACAAGCAACAACGCTGGGAAAATACGTTTGACACGACGCGCATAGAACGTCTTAAAGCTGAAATTCCCGTTGTTCAGACTGGTGAAAATAATGGTGGAAATAAGAAAGCCGGAAATGACAAAAAAAATATCAACACCGACAAATCCGCCATTGATCCACTCCGGAAATGCGTGGAATCCAACCACTAACAGAACCGCTATTGCTCGTAACCCGTCTATATCGGGTCGATACTTTTGGTGAGAAATGCTGTGCTGTTCGGTATGCAAAGATATTTTAGCGTCACTGCTTGCAAGCATACGTAACTTTATATTACGCATACTTGAAGACAACACCCTTCTAATCGGAGAGCCCTAGTCTGCATCGTATAATTTTTAACGCGCCCATTATAGTTCCTATCCCGTATTCTGCTTTTTCTATTACCCGCATGCATCGCACTCCCAAGAAACATGCCTCAACGTTTAAACTTCATTCAATTTTTTGGCGATCCGTTTTCATGGCCTGCCATCTGCAACGTTCGCCAGACTCAACGTGCATTAACGCGGCACCCATAGAAGCATGATTCTTGAGAGCGTCTGGCGCAATGAATCAAGCTAATGCTAATGTCGTTCTGCCGACTCGTAAAAATCATGCATTTCGCGTCGCCACCAATCAATCATTCTAAGCAGCCCCTCGTCTAACGGGACACTGTACTGAAATTCAGGAAAGTGTTGGTGCATCAGTCCATCCTCGCAGCTCTTAACAAAGCGGCCTTCAGGCTTTGTAATGTCGTTATGGATTTCGATATCGAGGCCCGCTGCGCGACCAATCTTTTGTGTCAACAGATTTAGCGTGACTGTGCGCTCGTTTCCAATGTTTAGCAGAGGAATATGAGTACGGGAAAGACTGACAAGCCGAATAATCTCGGCGGCATCCGATGCGTGTACGTAGTTTCTACGCTGAAGACCTGACCCCCAGACATCAACGCGTTGCTGCGTCATGACCTTATTGACCAGCATTGGTATTGCTTGCGACAAGTCGCCAGCCCAATGATACCGTTCTCCATATATATTAAACGGCCTCATGATGCAAAGCTCGAAACCATGCAGCATTGCTTCCATTCGCAGGCAATCTTCCATATGTCTCTTCGCAAAACCGTAACCGATATTTGCCAGTTCGGGAAAATGGCCAAGCGGCGTTTCTTCAACTATCACGTCCGGGCCATCGTCAGGATATACGCATGACGAACTGACGAAAATGAAGCGATCTGGCGTATTCTCGGCGATGTACTGAATCATGCTGTTGTTCATTCGGATATTCTGCACATACAATCTCTGGTGATTTTTGTTTGCAAAGCCAATCCCAAACATGAAGCTCGCCAAATGAATAACAATGTCGAATCTGCCGAGCTCCAGCGCATTAATGTTTTCTATGCAGGCCTTGATATGCTTGCATCCTTCAGGCAGATACTCCTTGCGTCCGCGGGATAGATCGTCAATTACAGTAATGCTATGGGACGATTGGGCAAGACTTTCAATCAGATATGAACCAATTAGTCCAACACCACCGGTGATTAAAATTTTAGCCATGTGCAGTGCTTAATGTTTTTTGTTAATTTGTTGCGCGTTCGCTTCGGCTCATCGCTCTTTGCGCAATCAAATCAGAGTCTCGCAACATGTATTGGATTGGTCTTCGAGCGAACTTGATAGTGCTCGGTTCCGGCAAGAGGCTTTGTTGGTTAGCAAAACCAGCCACAGGCGCAATGATACACTGAGAAAAATCGTATCCATACGAAACCGATCGCCAATGTGGTAGCTATTTAACTGTCCAGGCGATGGCCTTATCATATGCGCAATGACTCGTTCCTTGAATCATGTGAAGTACAACATCTCAATATAATGTGCAGGCAATTAGATGATGCTGACGTTCGCGCAACCGTTGGATTTTTAAGTGTAAGGACCGAAGGATGAAACTCGACAATGAGCGATTTACCCAAGTCATAGAGGCGACGCCACTCGTCGCGATTGATCTCATCGTACAGAACGAACTCGGCCAGATATTACTTGGGCAACGCAGAAATCGGCCTGCCCAGAATTTCTGGTTTGTTCCAGGAGGCAGGATTCTAAAAAATGAACGTCTTGCCGATGCTCTCAGCCGAATCTCACACACCGAGATTGGTATTTTTGTAAGTGGAGGTCAATTGGTAGGGGTATATGATCATTTTTTTGAAGACAACGTTTTTGGGATTCAGTCCATTGATACGCATTATGTCTCTCTCGTCTACCAATGCCGTATCGAAAGCAGTACAAATTTGGCGCCGGATGAGCAAAACGAAGAGCTCAAATGGTGGAATTTGGAGTCCTTGCTCGCAAGCCCTGAAGTCCATGCAAATACAAAAATGTATTTCAACAGGAACAAGGATAACGGCTTTACATGCGAGTTGTGTCTAGCTTGATGTTCAACTGTATGCGTCAGCCTGCGAAAGAAGGTTTATGTTTCAAACTTCATCTTGGACTTGAAACCTATTGATCGGATAGTGCTGAACTGTGTGATGAATGAAACCCGATCTATAGAGAAATTACTCAAAAATGCGCACGCATTTTGCAAGTAATGCAGATACCGCACTCCAACAACGGTCAGCGATAATTCATTGGTCCATTTGTAAAACGTTCCAGCCACCCCATCATCGACATGGCTCATCAAATTTGTTAGAACACCGACATTCAGCCAAAGCCTGGCAGAAAAGCTGAGGGCTAACGCCTGCATTACACTACGCTAGCAGGCCGCTATGCGCAGACAGAGTTAGGCTAAAATGATGCGCTCTCGAGGTCATTCATGCTTGGCGACGAGCGTCAGCACGTGCCAAAAATATGTGAGAACAAGCCCTCTTTCCGCAGGCAGCATCTAAAATAAGATTTAGTTTGTTGGCCCCCTTTGACGCATGAATATGACGTAATGCAATGACCAAGAACCCACACCTGTATCCACATCCGGCGCAGTGCCGAATCTAAGGAACCTGCCTATATGACTTTGATTCCGGTTATTCTTTGCGGTGGAAGCGGCACGCGCTTGTGGCCGCTGTCGCGGCGCGCCTATCCCAAGCAGTTTTTGGCGCTCAACAGTGAACAGTCACTATTTCAGGAAACGCTACTTCGCCTTTCCGGCAAAGCAGAAATAGCTGCGCCATTAATTGTCACGAACAGTGAGTACCGGTTCATTGTGGCCGAGCAGTTGCGGCTAACCGGCATCTCCGCACAAAATATCTTGTTGGAACCGGTGTCGCGCAACACAGCGCCAGCTATTGCTGCAGCGGCCCTGCTTGCCATCGAAAGCAACGCGGATGCCACTTTGTTGATTCTGCCAAGTGATCACGTCATTGGTTCACCTCAGATTTTCAGGCAATTACTGTCTACGGCAAGCGCTGCTGCTGCCCAAGGAAAAATGGTGACATTCGGAATTGTCCCGACCTCTCCGCACACGGGTTACGGCTATATCCAAAGAGGTGCTGCGCATGTAACTGACGGTCTGTACGATATTGCAAGTTTCATAGAAAAACCGGATGAAGCGCTTGCAAAAATCTTTCTTGAAAGCGGTGACTATTTCTGGAACAGCGGGATGTATGTATTTCGTGCCGAACGCTATATCGCAGAGCTGAAAAAAAGACAGCCGGACATGCTGGCCGCAGTGGAGCGTGCTGTACGCTTGGCCCAAAAAGATTTGGACTTTCTTCGCCTTGATCCCGTTGCCTTCGCGAGTTGTCCGAGCGATTCAATTGACTATGCAGTTATGGAACACACCAGCCACGCTGCAGTAGTCGCTGCAGATATTGCCTGGAACGACATAGGTTCCTGGTCCGCACTTGCCGAGATTTGTCCATTAGATGATAGCGGCAATACGTTGCAGGGAGACGTGATTGTTGACAATGTGCAGAATTGCATGATTCGCTCCGAACGGCGATTGGTGGCCGCTGCAGGCGTACAGGACCTCGTGATTGCTGAAACGGCCGACGCTGTTCTAGTGGTTCACAAAAATGATACGCAAGGTGTAAAACATATCGTAGCGCGCCTCAATGCCAATGGACGCACTTTGGGCGCAGTGCACAGCCATGTCTACCGGCCATGGGGACACTATGAAAGCATTGATGCAGGCGAGCGTTTTCAAGTAAAGCGTATCGTGGTAAATCCGGGCGCGGCGTTATCTCTGCAGATGCATCATCATCGTGCCGAACACTGGATTGTTGTAAAAGGTACCGCTCGCGTGACCCGAGGTGATGAGGTTTTCTTGCTGTCAGAGAATCAATCGACCTATATTTCAGTACAACAAACTCATCGCCTTGAAAATCCGGGAACGATGCCGCTCGAAGTCATTGAGGTTCAGTCGGGCGTTTATCTGGGCGAGGATGACATCGTACGATTTGAAGATGCATACGGTAGAGCGTGACGACTCTTGGCAATTCTCTCCAGTTGACCGTGCGGTCAATTCCGGGATTGCTACAGGGCGGGCTGTAAAAAACATGATTATTAGCTAAACGAAGTTTTATCTGCGCTGCTTTTCCGCTACGCTGACACGCCCCCAACGGAACCGTCCTCTCAGGACTCCCCAGATGAGAATGCCGACTGCTCCGAAAACTTGCGGTATGACTGTTGCAAGATGAAAGGCGAGCGCAGCTGCGATTGCATGTGCCGCGTCGACCCCAACTACTTCGTGTAGATAGCCTACGATCCCAGCTTCGACAATTCCTAGTCCAGCCGGTGCACCTGGAATCGCAATGGCAAGCACCAATACTAACGTAAGTAAAAATGCGTCGGACAAGCCGAATCCATCATAGATCGAAGCAAACATCACGTAGGTTGTCAGAATGGTTACTGCCCAGATTGCGGCAGTATAAAAAGTGATGATTAGCCGTTGTTGGCCTTTGAAATGATTTCGAACGCCCGCGAGCACCGAGTTTAACCACACGTAAATTCGCTGTTCACTTGATCGCCGGCTTCCGAGCAGCCATCCCGCAATCAGTAATCCTGAAACTGCGACAAAGAGAAATGCAGCCAATGCGTAGATACCAGAATGAATACGACCGAATGAAACAAACTGCAATACGCTAAAGCCGATGATCAGAACCGCGCCGATATCCAGTAACTTCTCGACTGCTGTGGCCGCTGCGACGCGTGCCGTCGAAATGCCGAACAGCTGCTTCACATAGACCATTTTGGCGACATCACCAAGGCGAAGCGGCAATATACCGTTCAGTCCGAACCCTAGCACTATGGTGGCCAATGCAGGAGTAAAGCGTGTTCCCAGCAGGGCAGACATGCGTAACCCATAGATGGCGAGAATCGCGATGCTCAAGCCAAGTACCGTGATCAAACTGGTTTTGGGAATGGTGCCCAGGTGGGTGATAACTTCTTGAAGCGAAATGTTCTGCGAAAACCACAGCAAAAGCGTCGCTATGCAAATAAGGTTAATGACCGCCAGAAGGAATTTGCTGTTGATCTTCATCTATATGGAATGACGGCGTGCCAGCTTGAGCACCCGCATTTTGAGACGGATCGCACCGGACGTATAGGTGACGAACATCCGCATCCAGTTTGATTTGCTCTTGCCTTGTTTTCTCAGCAGATATTGCGCTGGAACTTCAACAATTGACAGGCCGGCTTTTTGTGCAAAGTGCAATAAGCGAAAATAATAATCGCCGTAGCCGAAGAAGATTTCGTCTAGTGGTAACGCAAGAAGCGCGCTGCGTCGCGCTGTGTAGTAGCCACCGAGATTGTCCTGGACCTGGGTACGGATCAGCAGCCGCAATACCCAGTTGTACAGCATACTAATCACATAGTGTTTTGTGTCGACCATTCGGCCGCCGGCACAGAAACGTGAGCCACTAACTACGTCGTAGACATCGCCAACATGCAGCAGACGAGGTATTTCTGCAGGGTCGTGAGTATAGTCCGAATCCATAATCACAATCCGCTCGCTGCAGGCCTTTTCGATTCCGGCACGAATTGACTTGGCAAAACCGCGATCCGTCGTCCTGAGCAATGGCACAACGTTCGGATTCCCTTCAAAAGTCTGGCGCACGAGTTCGTAGGTCCCATCCGGACTGTTGTCGTCTACAACCAGAATTTCATAACGCCAATCAGGAGGAATTGACATTAGGACATTTTGAACCAACTCAACGATGTTGCCCGATTCGTTGAAGGTCGGAAGGATGACAGATACACTTTGCTGGGTCACGATGTATCAGCCCTTCCGTAGCGAAATGAATACTAGTCCGCCATCATCACAGCGTTCGGCGCCACGCAATGCAATTTGTCCGACCGCCGTGACCGGTGACAACAGAATGCGACGCATGCGGGGGAATAGCGTCCAGCGGTTCAGAAGTTTTTTCGTAATAAGCGCCGGCACACTAAATGGAACAAGCATATTGTTCAGCAAACAGACCCGTTTGGGTGCGTAACTGTATACTTCCACCACATCAAAACCAGCCTCCTTAGCCAGCGCAGCCCAACGCTCAGGCGTGTAATAGTGATAGTGCACCCAAAACCGGTTGAAGAATGAACGGAATCGGCGTTGCAGTCCCCGTAGTCGCAATCCTGCAAGCGCTTGACTAATCCACGTGTATTGGTCAAAGCGGTCGGATGGAACTGTCAAATACATCCGCCCGCCTGATCCGAGCAATCGATGCGCTTCGCGCAGAACCGGGGTGATCTCCGGGATGTGTTCGATCACGCTATTGGAAAAGATGGTGCGGTAAAATCCATCCGGTTTAGGAATGCGGTCGCCTTTGCATTCAATCAATTCTGCATAACCATCCAAGACGCGTGCCCGCTTGAGTTCTTTAGGATTAGGGTCAATGCCCGTGTCTATTTTTCCGTCGAACAGCACCTTGGCAAACAGACCTTCTCCGCACCCGATGTCGAGCACTGGATGCTCAAACTGCTGTCTGCTCAGAATACGACACTCCATCACACGTTCGAATACGAGCGCCAACGGCGCGAGACCTACATAACTATTTACCACTTCAGGATTGGTTTTCATTTTTCTGCGGGATGGAAATGATTTTTACGGATTTATGATCGAGCCAATTGCGCCAGCCGGTCACAGATACAATCAATGTCGGCATTCGTAAGAGTCGGGAAACTTGGCGCACTTACAATCGAGGCCGCCAAGGCTTCGCATATGGGCAATGAGGAGCAATCATAGATATCCAGCTGGCTGGCAGCATAGAATCCTGGGCGCAACTCAATTCCAAATTCAAGCATTTGCGACAGAACCGCATCCCGCCCTTGCGGATAAACCACGGGATCCAGTCGAACAGCGACCGCCCATACAACTGGATCGACATTAGGCAAGAATTGCTGGAGCATCAAGCCTGGCATGCCGGTCAAGCGCTCGCAGTATGCGTCATACACTCGGCGACGTTCTGACACGATACGGTCCAACTGTTCCAACTGTGCACATCCGAGCGCCGCTTGCATATTCGTCAGTCGAAAATTATGCCCCGGAACTTCGTGCCAGTAATGCCGTTTACGCAGCAAACCATGGCTGCGAAACAAGGTCATACGCTCCACCAGATTGTCATCGTTTGCAAGCACCATTCCACCTTCGCCGGTGGTAATAGTCTTGGTTGCCTGAAAACTGTAAGTCCCTATTGTACCAATCGAGCCGGCGGGTTTGCCGCGGTAGCGTGAAGGAAAAGCCTCAGCAGCATCTTCTATGACAGGGATATTTCTCTCCTGCGCCAATGCCATGATCGCATCCATTTCGCAAACGTTACCATAGGTATGCACCAGGACGATGGCTCGAGTGCGAGGCGTAAGAACCCGGCCTATATCCTCAGCCGTCATGCACCAAGTCGCCGGATTGACCTCGCAAAACACCGGGATGGCCGACATGTGTAGCGCGACATTGGCGGCTGCAAGGAAACCAAATCCGGGCACCACGATTTCATCGCCAGGCCGAATATCGAGACCTAGATAAGCCAGATGTATTGCAGTCGTTCCATTTGAAACCGCCAGCGCATGCTTGCTGCCGCACAGCGACTTGAAATCGCTTTCCAAACGATCCACAAACGGTCCGCCCGAAATCCAGGTGGAAGTCAGTGCCTCATTTACATATTGTTTTTCAGCCCCCCAAAAATCAGGCTTTGCCCACGGTATAACAACTTTCGTCATTGGATGTTTGGTTCAAGTTTAACAAAACGAGCTAAAAAAACTTTCGCCCTAACCTTTGAAAACGGCGAACTGCTTCACGATCCGGCATGGAATAATAGGAGCCCTTTCCCACTTGAGGAATCGTGACTGTTAGTCCCTCATCGATTTGTGATATCGCTTGCACCAGCAAATGACCGCCGATCTCGGTTATCTTTCGATAAAGTGAAGCCACAGACATATCTTGAGAAATGGGGATTAATTCCTGCCCAATTACGGCACCTGCGTCAATTCGTTCACTCAAAAAGAAAACGCTTACACCCGTTTCTTTTTCGTCATTGGCTAAAACCCAAAAAAACACCTCTAGGCCACGGTAATTTGGAAGAATGGATGGATGACTGGTGATTGCTCCGAATGTGGGAATTTCCAGAACAGGTTTCTTATAAATTTGCATTGTGAAAAGCGAAATCAAAAGCTCAGGGCGAAAATCTCGAATTTGCTTGAGGCTTTCTTCCGAATTGATATCGGACGTATGCATAATAGAGATGTTCTTCTTTCTGGCATGCGCGATCATTGTTTCACCAAAAAATTTAAATCGCATCAATTCTATAAAGCGCACCAAAACAAACAAAAAACTTGCTTCTCTGAGCAGCTTGATAATCGAACCAATATACGTTTTCCGGTAATACAGTCCTTGCCCGATCACCAGCAAGAACTGTGTTTCAGGATACGCATCGGTGATCATTTTCAAGAGGTGAGCCGACCCCTCGTTATCATGGCCGACAAGTACGATGCGCTTAATTTTTTTTAAATCCATATTTTCGAAAGTGCCAAGTGCAGTTGGTAACGATTGATAGAGAAGGCTGAATCACTTATCGCTGTACGTAAGTCAAAGTTGGCAATGGAAATACCAAGCACATACCGTTGAATTTCGGACTCGATTCAAAAAAATCACGAAAATGCCATGGTAGTACTACTAGATAATCGGGTCGGCTTTCGAGCAATTCGTCTTCAGAAATGATCGGCAATAGGGTGCCTGGTGTATACGAACCGAATTTGTCTGGATTGACTTCCCCAACGCATTCCATTTGCTGGGTGCTAACCTCGCAATACTGGAGAACGACGTTACCTTTGGTAGATGCACCCAGTCCTGCGACGCGCTTGCCATCGCGTTGTGCCTGGTCCAGAAAGTTCTTGAAGTCACTTCGCAGACGGACCGCATTCGCTGCAAACGCCTGATATGGTTCCAACCGGTCAAAACCAAGTTCCGTCTCAGAGGCCAGCAAATCCTTAAGCCTATCGAATTCCTGATAAGCGCTGGCACGTTTGGCGAGCGTTACCGAAAAGCTCCCTCCATTGACCTCATTGAATTCGACATCGACGATTTTTGCATCGGCCCGGTCAGCCATCCATTTAATCTGCCGCAGACCATAATACTCGAGGTGCTCGTGGCAAACGGTGTCGTAGGCGTTAGCAGCCAACATGGTAGGCATGTAGCTTTGCTCAAACACCCAAATACCATCATCCGACAATACTTCCAGCACTTCCTTCATGAAGGTCAACGGCTCTTCAAGATCATAGAACATCGAAAACGACGTAATCACTCTGGCGCGGCGTCCTGGATATCGTTTCTGAACCAAGGCTGCAGAAAAAAAATCCGGCGCTAGTTCGACATGCGCTGGATAGTATTGACGAAATTTTTGACCAGTCGGATCGATACCAATCAATGTATATTGTCCCTGGGGATAGGAACTCAGCGTCGTGCCGTCATTACTACCAATATCGATCACAAGATCACCTGCGCGCAACGGGGCAATCGACAAAATCCGTGCGACTTTTTGCTGAAGATGCCGCACCATGCTGGGATTGAGTCCTGAACGATAGCCATAATTGCTGCCGTATAGCTCGGTCAATTCATAAGAGTGGGCCAGTTGCAGTAACCCGCAAGCATGATCAGGATCGCCGACACATTTTGTCAAGCGCAATGGGCCGACCGTGACTGCCTGGGATGCGGACTTAGGAAATATACCAGTCAGTGCCTGCTCGCCGAGGTCGCAAACTTCGACCAAGTGTTTATTGCGGCAAATGCGGCAACGTTCAATTTTTGTGGGTATCATGAAATCCAGATTGAAGTACGACGGACTACGTCTTTGTTAGTGCTCGTGACGCGGCAACACTTTGTGGCCCGCCTCGGTCAAAATCTTGTCGCGACTAAACAGTTCGAGGTCACTTGTAACCATTTCCCGGATCAATTCATTTAACGAATGGCGTGGCACCCAACCAAGTTTTTCCCGTGCTTTCGTAGCGTCGCCGACTAGGATATCTACCTCGGTCGGCCTGAAGTATACCGGGTTGACGAATATCAGTTCACGGCCCGGCGTGAGGCCGTTCGGCAAGTCCCCGGTCACTTCTCTAAAACGCTCATTGTCAATGTGTTCGACAAAACCGACTTCGTCGACACCGTTGCCACGGAATCCGATCGTTATACCTATTTCCTGGAATGCCCTGCGCACGAATTCACGCACTTCGACAGTAACGCCGGTAGCAATAACAAAATCCTCAGGTTCTTCCTGCTGCAGCATCAACCACATCGCTTCTACAAAGTCTCGCGCATGTCCCCAGTCGCGTTTAGCTGAGAGATTGCCTAGGTACAGCTTGTCCTGCAAGCCGAAAGCAATTCGCGCCACTGCTCTCGTGATTTTGCGCGTCACGAAAGTCTCTCCTCGAATCGGCGACTCATGGTTAAACAGAATGCCGTTGCACGCATAAAAGCCGTACGCTTCTCGATAGTTAACGGTCGTCCAATATGCATAAAGCTTCGCGACTGCATACGGGCTTCGAGGGTAAAACGGCGTGCTTTCAGTCTGAGGAATCTGCTGCACTTTCCCATACAGTTCACTGGTGGACGCTTGGTAGATACGCGTATTCTTCAAGTTAAGGATACGGATTGCCTCCAACAAGCGCAAGGTTCCCAAACCGTCCGCATTGGCAGTATACTCCGGCGTATCGAAACTCACGTGCACATGGCTCATGGCGGCCAGGTTATATACCTCGTCCGGCTTCACTTCCTGCATTATCCTGATCAGATTAGTAGCGTCGGTTAGGTCGCCATAGTGCAGAAAAAATCTGACCTCCTGCGCAATTGGGTCATGATACAGATGATCGATGCGGTCAGTATTAAATAGAGAAGTCCGGCGCTTCAAGCCATGTACGATATAACCCTTGGAAAGCAGCAGCTCCGCAAGGTAGGCACCGTCTTGTCCAGTAATCCCGGTAATAAGGGCAGTTTTAGTCATTGGTAATTGTGTTTATTCGGCGAGGCATGTCGCAATTCAGATTCGCGAGCCGCCGGTACGAGAAGAAAGTGGAGCCTTTTCCCCTGCACCTTAAGCGAAAACTGTTCCGCAAACAAGAGGCGCAGTATACCATCTCGCTAATTCGATATGTCTACTTATGGATCGCAGCGATGCCAGCGTTTGGTCATATCATGCGTCCTAAACAACACTGTTACTAACTATAATATTGATCGATCAATGAACCAAGCACCTACCAAATTATTGCCGCAATTGGCAATATTCGCACTTGCCGCGCTAATTATCTCCGTGATTTTCCATTCGGACATGATCCGCCGCATGAGTGTCGATACCGTAGAAAAGATCGGTATGCCGTTGTTGGGTCCACGCACGGACCCGGGCGATAATTATCACTATTACACTTATGCAAAAATCGGCTTGCCGACATGTGGAATTAGTGCTGGCGAGGCAGGTGAATCTGCAGGCAACACCGTCGCCTGCACCTACCCAGGCGCTCTATTGGTCAGCCATGCGTTGTATCGTATCGCCGCCGTATTTGCCCCGTCGCTGCGCTTCGAGCCTGCGTGGACATTGATATTGCATACGGCCCTATTGGCTTTTGCACTGCTTACTTGTCTGGCAAGCATATTAGGCAGCCGTCTTCGAATGGGCGCTTCGTTAGCCACAGGCGGCGCCCTACTTTTCGTGGTCGGCAATTTCGCACTGTCTTTCTACTTCGGGTATCCATACAAGTACTTCCAAAACATATATGCAGCCGAGCCGGATGTAATTCGAATCATGAATCCGACCGTATTCTGGTCGCTCGGCCTTCTGACTTTGGCCGCGCTTATTCATACGATCAGAAGCCCCTCGTTGACGACACGGCTTGCCGTTGTGATTGGAGCACTACTGCTGGGAACGGCAAGCATCGCAGTGGCAGGTACTCTGCTGGCTGGACTGGCCTTGTATCTTGCAATTGAATGGCTCGCCATGAAGCATCTATGTAGGCCCGCCCTTTTATGTGCTGGAGTGCTGCTATTGGCGCTGTCCGGCATGATTTGGATGTTCAAAATCTATTGGGCGACCGGTACGGGAAAAGCGTTTAATCACGGACAGTTTACCGGGCTCAAGGTCAACATGGCTTTTCTGTGGCTGTTGCTCCCGGTAGCGATCTGGCGCATCAGTCCAAATGGCGGAGCCCCTGACCGTCTATTGAAAGCCCTGCTGGTTGCGTCCATGATGGTTGGCATGTTGTGTACCAGTGTTGAATTGGGTGATCGGCTTTGGAGCCGGGGCGCGGTAATTTTTGCGCTGGTATGCTGTGCTGCATGGCTTTGGAACTTGTCTAAACAAGTCCTGATGTTCGGATTTCGGAAACTACCGGATTTCAGGTTCGCCGGAAGCGTTTCGCGCGTCTTCAATGCCCTGTTATGCATTGTCGCGCCGTTATTGTTGCTTGCGGCGTTACTCATTTACCGGCCGTGGAATCCTGACACGTGGCGCGGATATATGGAACATGACAAGTTCGAAGCTCTTGTGTGGCTAAGTGAGCGGACAACCAAAGCGGATGCAATTGCATCACCGGATATTAATGATAGCTATGTGATTCCATTTTATACCCGAGCGAGCGCGCTGGTGCCTGTATTCGCCTTAACCTCTGTCTCTTTTCAGGAGGGGCTGAGACGTTATTTTCACGTCCTGTCATTGCTTGCGAATAGCGGCGAGTATATGTCGCGCATATTGGCGGCTGAGGACAAGGATATTCAAACACATTTCGCATTTTTTTCGAGCGACATCAAAACTCAGTACGAATATCACAAATTTCAGCAGGTGGGGTTTTATGAATCGTTGATCTATTACCCATACAACGGCCTTTTCAAAAACGTGTTAACCGATCCGCAGAAACGAAAGGAGTTTGTGGCATTAATGCTGAGTTTTCATAAACAGGGAATTGAGCGGACATACCAGTTTACCTACCTCCTGATACGCAATGACGAGCCCTTGAAACAGCCTGAGCAATTCGATATCGTTTTCCGTAACGGCTCGTATACGATATTGCAACCGAAGATGGCGAAAGCCATTATCACCCCTGCATCCGATTGAGAACTCAGCACATGACAATTGTTTTGTGATGGCACCTAGACTTCTCAGACTTGAAAGCAACTCAACACAATTGCCATTGGTATGAAATTCACATCACTGTAGAGTATAGAGAATTGGAACTTTACAATATGCTCTCAAAGAAAAGTCGGATGTAGATCAAGGGCATACGCTGATCCGACTATAGATTTTTACTACGACACTACGATTCAGCCACTATTTTTTTAATCGCGTCAATTATCCGATCCTGCTGAGCATCTGTCATATTCGACCCCGACGGCAAACAAATGCCATCCTCAAACAGGGTTTGCGATACAGAATGATCACCATGGTTGAAAGAACGACATTGACGAAACACCGGCTGCATATGCATCGGCTTCCACACTGGTCTTGCTTCAATATGGTCACCGGCCAATTTTTTAATAATGTCGAGGCTATTCAATCCCGACTTCGTCGAGGTGACTGTGCAAGCCGTTAACCAATGGGTGGAATAACTCCACTCCGGCTCTGGCATCCATGTGAGTTGTTCGCAACCTAGCAATCCTTCACGGTACCGTTCATTGACGCGTCGACGTGATGCTACCCTTTCATTCAGCACGCGAATCTGCCCCCGCCCTACTCCGGCCAGGATATTGCTCATGCGGTAGTTATAGCCAATTTGGGTGTGCTCGTAATGTAGAGCAGGATCACGAGCCTGAGTAGACAGAAAGCGCGCCTGCCTGATGAATTCTTCATTGTCCGACACCAGCATGCCTCCGCCTGAAGTAGTGATGATTTTGTTACCGTTGAATGAATAGACACCCATTACCCCAAAACTACCGCTGGCTTTTCCTTTATAACGAGCCCCTAGGGATTCAGCGGCGTCCTCCACGATTGGCACGTCGTACCGCTTGCAAATGTCTGCAATTGAGTCAATGTCAGCGCTTTGTCCGTACAAATTCACCACAATCACTGCCTTTGGTTTTTTGCCGTTTGCAATGGCATACTGGAATGCATTCTCAAGGGCCACCGGTGACATGTTCCAGCTTTCAGGCTCGGAATCGATAAATACCGGCTCGGCACCTTGATATGCAATCGGATTTGCGCTCGCTGCAAATGTCAGCGACGAGCAGAAAACTGTATCTCCTGCACGTACTCCCAGCATGATGAGTGCCAAATGTATGGCCGCCGTACCCGAAGTTAGAGCAGCGGCATGGTCAATTCCCACATACTCCGCCACTTCGCGCTCGAAGGCGTCAACATTCGGCCCGAGCGGTGCAATCCAGTTCGTCTTGAATGCCTCATCGACGAACTCTCGTTCCCAAGAGCCCATATGTGGTGTTGACAGGAGTATTTTCTCGTCCAGTTCTTTTCGGTCGAGTACTTTAATGACACGGCGTTGCGCATCGATTACGGGCAGATGATTAATTACACATTTATTCATCAGCGCCAATGCTGATTCCTGCGTATAGCCGTCTTCAAGAACAAATGACTTGATCTTGGGTAGCCTTTTAAGGCTATCATCCATCCCGCATCCTTGCAGCAATAGTCTCCTGATATCGCCGTCGGTTACGGTTCTCTCAAATGTACCGTCAGGCTCAAGCACCAATAGCATCCCGAAAGCGGCCTGATCCAGTTTCAAAAGAGCATCGCGAATGGTCGCCGTGCGTTGCACGGAAATGGCTGGTACATCAATCACTTGGTTTCTCACTTATCTGTTTTACGTGCGGGCACACCAACATGGACGGTACCCGTTCCAAGGTCGTTTAACACAACAGCTCCCGCGCCTACGACGCAGTCGTCATTAATGGAAACGCCGGGCAATATATTTGCACCGGCTCCAATTAATACGCGCCTACCCACTTTTACTCCACCACCCAAGGTAACGTTCGGCGCAATATGGGAAAATTCTCCCACAACGCAATCGTGATCAATGATAGCCCCATGATTGACAATACAGCCTCTTTCCAATCGTGCATCCGGCGCGATTACCGCATGCGCCGCAACGAAAACGCCGCACAGAATTTGGGCTGTCTCTGAAACACAAGCCCGAAAATGCACGATCGCCGTATTGGCGATCCCGCATTTTTCCAGTTCACTGGTAATTCTTTCACGTGAGGCGTTATGGCCGACTGCGACATGAAACGCCATTGCGCCAACAAGAAGGGCATCCGTAACTGGTGCTATTATGCGCTGCCCTGAAATGACATGTCCGTTTTTACCTTTATCTTCGTCGGCAATGATTATTTGGAACGGAATTTTCGCGGCACGTATGGCATCAATGACCACTTTGCCTTGGCCGCCAGCCCCGATCATCAATAACTTTTCGAGCTCCATGGCGCGGTTAGTAAGCGTTGAATTTCAGTAGCAACTCAGGGGTTAACGGCAATTTCGCCAGATATCCGGCAATGCGCTCTCCTGCCCGTCCGTCGCCATAAAAATTTTCCAGCGAAAATCTTCCGTGTTGCAATGCGGTGTTAACAGCCTTTTGTACGGTTGCCGTTTCAGGTTCCACGTCAACTACATTTACATTGCGCTGTCTTAGATTCTGTCGTATCCCTATGTTGATCACTGGCGTACCAAAGGTCGCGGCTTCGATGATCCCGCTACTGGAATTCCCCACCATTACATCGCAGGCAGCCATCCATGAAATAAATTTTCCTCGTGGCAGATGTATCAGCAGCCGTATTTTCTCATGATGTTCGAACTGTCTCAATGCATGACGTACGGATTCGCTGCCAGCATCGGAATTGGGCATCAGTGCAATGATCTGCAGTCCGTGTCCAACTAGGGCCTCCATCACGTTTGTTGCATGCGTGCCGGCACGGTCAGCTTCCTGTAATACGGAATGGAATACGAATAGGGCCGTGCGCAATCTAGGATCAAAACCGACTTCCTCACAGAGCGAGGCTTTCGTCGATGTGATAAGTTCGGACAAACCATCCAGACCGGGAGCACCTGTCACAAACACGCTTGAAGCATGCTCTCCCATACGAATCAATCGGTCGCGCGAATCATCGGTCGCGACAAAATGTATATGCGAAAGCTTTGAGATTGCGTGGCGGACCGGCTCGTCAACTGTGCCGGAACGTTCACCCCCATGAATATGAGCAACAGGTATATTCAAATGGATTGCTGCCAACGCACCCGCCAGCATTTCGCCACGATCACCCAGCAATAACACCACATCAGGTCGAATTTTCTCAAATGCGTCGACGAACGAAGAGATCATCACGCCAATATTTCGAGCCATTGCGGCCCCTGTCGAATCCGTGAGATTTAGCCTAACCATTTCAGAGACGAGGAGGCCTGCTGAAATAATTTCCTCAACAGTGCTACCATGTTCAGCCGATAAATGCGTACCGGTTACGACCATTGAAAGCTCGAGCGCTTCGCTTTTTTGTATCCGCACTAACGTGGACTGCATCAGGCCAAAGTCAGCCCTCGTTCCAGTGATATAGCAGATCCGGCGTTTAGAATCCTTCATGCGAGATCACTCCAACTCAAAGTCGTTCCCGCCTCTATATCGCGACCCGCTACTTTGCCGATCGCTTTCGCAAGATCCTTTGGTGCGATACCGGTGCCTGGTCTCAGCAATGCGACGTCATGCTCAGTAATCAGTTGGCCTTGGCGCAACGGCAGCACTGTTGTCACGCTTCGCCGGACCAGCGCACGTACCGGCAACTCATTTGCGGCTGGCTCCTTCTTGTCAGAACCCAACGCGCGCTCAACGTCGCGGATATGCCGAATCATCATGGCTAATTCGTCCGGCTCCAGAGACGCTTTATGATCTGGCCCGGGAAATCCTTTGTCGAGCGTGAAATGTTTCTCGATCACTGACGCGCCCATTCCTACGGCCGCAACTGATACCGCTATACCAGCAGTATGATCGGAATATCCGACCGGCACTCCAGTCGCCAAATAAATAGTCTGCATTGCTCGCAGGTTCACATCATCGACCGAAGCCGGATAATTGGATGTGCAGTGAAGTACAGTCAGGCAGTCACTCATACCACCCGAATAGCCCAAAGACTGGCGCTTGGCTGCCACCACTTGGATCGCATCCTGCACCTCCTGCAGATTGGCCATGCCGGTAGAGATGATCATCGGCACATTTTTGGCGGCGAGATACTCGAGAAATGGATAATTAGTAATTTCTCCGGAAGGCACTTTGATGCGCTTCATTCCCAATGAAACCAGAAAATCTGCAGCAAATTCATCAAACGGCGTGGACATGAATTCGATATTCAGGTCGTTGCAGCGTCGAACCAGTTTGCGATGCAAGTCGTCCGACATCTCCAGTTTTTTGAGCATGTCGAACTGGTCACCGTCGCCAGTTTCACGTCTTTGGTACTCCGCTTTTTCGGCGCCAGGACGAACCAGTTTTTCTGCCGTAAAGGTTTGGAATTTCACAGCATCGGCACCGCATCGCGCCGCTGTATCAACCAGTTCGAGTGCCAGATCTTCGCGACCGTTATGATTCACTCCCGCTTCTGCGATGATGAATGTGCTCATTGCTTTCTCCGGAAATACTCAATTGCCTGCTCAGCCACCAACCAGTCGAACTCCGTATCGATATCCAGGTTATCGACCGGTGCATTCATTATCACCCCGGACGTCAGGTGCGGCATGAACGTCTTTTCCGATTTCAGTGCATTGGTTCGAATCAGATACAAGGAGCCATTGACAACAACCGCAGGTTCCAAGTCTTGCGCCCTCAAAGATGAAGGGCGCGTCTCTATCCAAGGCAACAATTGCCTTGATTGCCCAATTTTAAATGTCAGATGGGGATGGCTCTGCGCAGGTCCTACTCCGACTACCGCATCATGCTCCGAACTTTGCAACAAGCTTAACGCTTCATCCCAATGATCCCGGCAACGTACCGGCGTCGTTGGTTGCAGCAACGCGATCAAATCAAATTCCTCACCTTGAGCTGCCTTCCAGTTCAGCATGTCTAACACCACGTCTACGGAAGATGCCTCATCAGTCGCCAAATCGCTCGGTCGACGCCTTGTAACCAGTTGACCAGCATCAGCGCAACATTGCGCAATGTCGTCACTATCGGTACTTACTTCGATATCGGTGAACCAGGAGATCGACTTCGCAAAGTCAATTGACCATTGAATCAACGGCTTGCCATGTAACGGCTTTATATTTTTGCCTGGCAGTCGCTTCGATCCTCCACGGGCAGGGATAATTGCGAGTACTCGCATTACATTACATTTCGACGAAGCGACGTGCAATTGTCAAACCGATTTCCGCACTACGCTCAGGGTGAAACTGCGTTGCGATCAAATTTCCTCTTTGTACCGCCGCACATAGCCGCTGGCCGCCATATATCGTGTCGGCGAGGCGGTCGCTCTCTTGAGAGGGGACGGCAGCAAACGAATGCACGAAATAGACAGCTGGTTGTTGCTGTGCGTATTCCTCCAGCAAGGTACCTTCCCACCGGCGGCCGGTTTCTGGTGTCACAAGATGATTCCAGCCGATATGCGGAACGCGTTGCGATTCACCTGTTACCGCCGTATCAGGTACCGCACGTACGCGTCCCGGCAAGATACCCAAACCAGCATGCTCGCCAAATTCTTCGCTAGCCTCAAACAACATCTGCATACCGACGCAAATTCCCAGCATCGGCCGCTCTGTATCGACATAGCGGCGAATAGCGTCGGCAAAGCCGCGGACTTCGAGTTCACGAATACATTCGCTGAATGCACCCACACCTGGCACCAGCAGCTTTTCTGCATTAAGCGCGACCGCTGGATCTTCGGTGATAGTGATATCTGCACCGCAGTGTTGGAACGCGCGTGCCACGTTCAACAGATTGCACATGCCATAGTCAATCAACGTTATTTTTTTAGACATTCTCAAATTTTCCGAACTGCGAGGTTTGTATCCAAAGCCGCTCGGCGAAGCTGTCCCAAGGTTGTGCGTCCATAGTGCAGCACATCTGCCATCGCCACGGCATCGGCACCACCGACTTTTGCAACAGCAAGCAAGTCGTCCGCGCTACCCATTCCTCCGCTTGCGATGACAGGAACGTTAACCGCGCCACTCACCGCCTTGACTAACTCCAGATCAAATCCTTTACGGGTCCCCTCACGATCCACTGATGTCAACAGAATTTCACCCGCACCCAATTCCACACCTCGCTGAACCCATTCGATCACGTCAAGGCCGGTGCGCTCTCTTCCGTTGTCAGTATAGGCTTCCCATTTGCCCTTACCCACTTGCTTTGCTTCGATTGACAATACCATCGCCTGAGATCCAAATCGGCGTGCAACCTCCGAAATGAGTTCCGGCCGCCCCACTGCGGCGGTATTGATTGCGACTTTGTCCGCGCCTGAGCGCAACAAGTGACGAGCATCGTCCACGGTACGGATGCCACCTCCCACCGTAATCGGAATATAAACATTATCAGCCGCACGTCGAATGATGTCGCTTAGATTGTTGCGGCCATAAAGACTCGCCACAATGTCCATGTATATCAGCTCATCGGCTCCTGCCTGATAATACCGAATTGCAAATTCCTGCGGGTCACCAACGACCCGCAAGCCTTCCAGATGAATGCCCTTAATAAGGTTGGGACCCTTGATATCAAGCCTGGGAATTAAACGCAGATTGCTCATTGATTACTTCAGCGCATGTTGGTCATGCCATATGGCATGGCGCAATTTCCACTGGTTGTCTTCCCATTTCCATAGGTGCGGCGAACGAAAACTATCGGTCAGATTGTGATAATACTCACGACTCAGAATTGGTTGTTCGAACATCTTGCTAGCTTCCGGAAATTCATTTGATGGGATACTCAGATATTTGAAGATTTCATCTGCAAACCGCTCCGGAAATTCATGATCAAAACGCTTGACTAGTGCGACACCTTCTTCGCGAGTGATGTCGCCTGATCGAATTTCCTGCGCAGCGTCGTAACTTGCGCGTCCAATTCCGAATTTAACGCCAGTCGTGTGATAGTGAAAATCGTCGATCCGATCATCAATACTGTTGTACTTACTATACGTTCCGGGAGTACGCTCCGGCGATGCCTGGAAACCACCGTGTTCGACCGCGTAATAATAACAAGCCTGCGGATGCCATTTCAGGTAATAACCCAAGTAGTGAACTTCTACCTTCTTTTCTTCGATCTCGTTTGGATTGGCCGGCAGATATGGCGCAAGATCATGCGTTAGCACTCCAAAATGTTTTTTCAGATCTGTGACAGACACGCCGCCCAAATTCACTTTTGATTGATCTTCCGTTGTGAAATACGACCAATCCCGTTTTGCCGATTCAGTATCGCCGATAGGATTACCATATTCCGCTTCGTTCTCTCCGTAAATTACCAAAGGAATATTGAACAGCAGCGCCATTTTCGGTGCCAGTGCCTTCTGGCCGAACATGAATGCCTGGAAAGGATGAAACAAGTTTTCCACCGCAAGACGAGTCAACAAACGATGGATGCGACCATTTGGAGTCATCAGGTAATTGTCATGACCTGCGTGAATCCACGACTGAAAGTTCTTCCAACCCCAATCGGTATAAACATGCGGCGCCCATGTAACTGTCAACGGATGCATGCCGTATTTCGTGCGCAGGATATGCGATGCGTAAAAGCTGTCCTTGCCTCCGGAACCCGGCACCAGCACGTCATAGCTGCCGTCCTTGCTGCGATGACGGTCAAACAGCTCGTGCAATTGTCGTTCCCGATCTTCCCAATCAATTGTCTGCTTCTTTTTTTCAGCAAAACGGCAGGCATCGCAAATGCCTTCCGCATCGAAATGAATTGTTTTTTTCTTTGATGCCTTCGTATGGTTATATTCCACGGCAGAGTTCGGGCGCTGATTGGAAATAACGCAGCGCTTGCAATAAACCACCTCCTCAGGCAGACCATATTTTGCTTCCAGATTTTTTGAATCCGGTGCAAATTGCGTTTTATCTACCTCGCGCGGGGCGGAAATGCGATCCATTACAACTCCTTACATATAAAATAAACGTCGGCAAACATATTTTTACCGGACAGTCATCAAACAATAAATAAATTACCAACGAGCGACGAAGCTTTGATGCCCAGCACGGTATTATCCTATTTTTTTGCCCCGTAGCCGAATGTCATTTCAAACTTTAGGCCCTAATTCAGCTTTAGCGTGCTGCTGAAAATCTCTCGATCACTGGTGCTACCGTTGCACTCATGCCATCTTCAACGGAAAACGGAGGTTCCCAATCAAGCATTTTTCGGGTATGTCCTATGTCCACTTGCAATGACCCCAGCAGGCGGTCGGCAAAATCTTTCTTACCAAGCAAGGCGGCAAAAGCACGCATGAGGGCGGGGGATACATTAAGAATGCGCGGCTGTCGGTTCATCGACTTGGCCAGCAGTTCAATTAAACGTCCTGTACTCAGATCCTCTCCGTCTGATACTAGAAATGTCTCCGATGCTACACGCGGCTGGAATGCACATTTAATCAAGACGTCCGCCAGGTTTTCCACAAAGACCATACTGCGCTTATTATGTACGAGGCCAAAAGGCAGGGGAAAGCCACGATTGACCGCTTGCATCAGTCGTAGGAAATTGGCTTTTACCCCAGGCCCGTAAACCAAGGGCGGACGCACCACGACGACTTCCAAGCCGGTTTCCCTCGCAATTTCCCCAAGCTTTTGCTCCGCCTCCCACTTCGAAATGCCATAGGCATCAACGGGAGCGGGCAAGCTCGCATGCGTAAAAGGCATCATCCCGGTGGTCGTTTCGCCATTGACCTTGATCGAACTGACAAACACAAATCGGGTGACGCCTGCTGCTACAGCCTGACGTGCGAGATTCTGCGTTCCTTCGACATTCACACGACGAAACTGGGCCAGCGAATCCGATGATCCGGCGTCGTTCATGACGTGCACTCTGGCAGCGCAATGTATCACCACATTGATACCATCCAATGCCTTGGCCCAATCGGAATGCGGCCCGATGTCGCCAATACTTATATCTTGGCCATCGCCAGCATCACGGGGCGCGGTACGATATACCCTCCGTATTTGTATATCTGTCTCTTGCTGCAATCGACGTGCCAATGCACGGCCTACAAATCCGTTCGCACCGGTAACCATTATCGAGGACATGCTCATGTTTTTGTCACAATCCGGGAATTCAGCAAAATCTCTTCGATACGTGTCATCAAGGTCTCTCGCTCAAATTGCTTACGGTAGTAAGCCTGACCTGCTTGTCCCATTGAGCGTTGCGTTTGCGGTGCAGCGTCTGCCAACTGGTGCGCAATTCTGGCCAAGTCCTCACCCCTGCCTGACGCACAAACGAGACCTGCATTCGCATCCAATATTACCGCTGCACCCTCTCCGTCCAGCATGCCAAGCAGAGGCTTTCCTGCCGCAAGGTAGGATTGCACCTTGCCAGGGATTGTCATGGCAAATACATCGTTTTTCTTTAACGTTACCAACAAGGCATCTGCGCCCGCATAGAATGATGGCATGCGCTCAAGCGGGAAACGGCCGAGCATTGTAACGGTGCGGGCTAGATCACGCCGTTTGATTTCATCCGCCACCCATCCTGCCATTCGGCCATCTCCGACCAGAATCCACTGGATATCGTCACGCGCTTTCAGATGTTCGGCGGCGTCGAGTATCGCAGGAAAATCTTGCGCCTCGCCGATATTGCCGGCGAACAGAATCTTGAAGCGTCCAGAAAATGATGCCAACTCCGAAGCGCTGACCGTTGTCGCTTTGCCGAACAGGTCTTCCGCCCAACTCGGGAAAAATTCAACGCGCTGCCCAGGGTCGCAATATTTTTTGATATTCACGATAAAAGACCGCGACTGCGCCAGAATCACGTCGCAGCGCCGATAGATAAATGACACCATTGCGCCAACTAGACGCAAAATTCGCTCGGATTTCACAATACCAACCGCACGCAGACTCTCCGGCCACAAATCGAGCACCCAGAATACGATCGGTGCCTTTTTGGCCCACCTCATCACAATCGCAGGAATTCCGACGGTAATCGGGGAAGGTTCGAATACGAAAATACAATCGAATTGTCGTCCGCGCAGTTTGAACAAGCCAAACAGGGAGGCCGAGGCGACAAAGCTTGCGTAGTTCAATGCAAGCCTTACCCCGCCCTGTCCACGTGGCATCAACGGCACGCGCGTGATGTCGGCGCCGGCAAATTTCGAGTAATTACTGGAATTTTTCTTGAAATCCTCGAAAACAACACCGTCCGGGTAATTCGGATAGCCTGTCAATACCGAGACTTCGTGCCCTCGTTTAACCAGTTCGGCAACGAGATCGTTAACTCTAAAATTTTCAGGCCAAAAATATTGGCTGACCACGAGAATTTTCACTTAAGGGCCTTACTGGTAGCGTTGCCAGACAACCCTGTTCACGTAATCGGTATAGCTCAAAATGATCCTGACCACTTTTTCTGAGACGTTGGGCATAGCGTAGTCTGCTACTTGGCGCATCAACCGTTCGCTGCCTGTGGGCTGCTTTTCCAGCACTGTTAGCGCCTGCATCACACGGGTTGAATTAAGGCCTGTCATCATGACGGCCGTTTCTTCCATGGCCTCTGGTCGTTCATGCGCTTCACGGATGTTCACGGCGCGAAAATTCAAGATTGACGATTCCTCGCCAATGGTCCCGCTATCGGATAACACCGCACGTGAACACATTTGCAGTTTTACATAGTCCTTGAAACCCATTGGCTTTAACAAGCGAACATTGGCATGGAATTTAATACCCTTCGCGTCGATGCGCTTTTGCGTACGAGGATGCGTCGACATAATGATCGGGAAATCAAATTCGATTGCAACATCGTTCAAGGTTTCAACCAAGGCATTGAGTAGTCGATCCGAATCGACATTTTCTTCGCGATGAGCACTTACCACGAAGTACTTTCCTTCTTCCAAGCCGAGCCGGGTCAGCACATCCGAGCGCTCAATGCCATCGCGGTAATGGTTTAAGACTTCAAACATCGGGCTGCCGGTTTTAATGATCCGGTCAGGAAGCAATCCCTCGCGCAGCAGGTACTCCCGCGCAATATCGCTATAGGTAAGATTGATATCGGCAGTGTGGTCAACGATTTTCC
Source organism: Burkholderiales bacterium RIFCSPLOWO2_02_FULL_57_36 (assembly GCA_001770855.1). Lineage (GTDB taxonomy): Bacteria > Pseudomonadota > Gammaproteobacteria > Burkholderiales > Burkholderiaceae_D > MESE01. The sequence continues at coordinate 168,859 of MESE01000142.1, read as the reverse complement.
GATTTGTTTCCTCGGGTACGCGCTGATCAAAACAGCGATTGCCGGCCTCCATATGGAAAATCGGGATCTTTCTTCGCTTGGCAGGAATCGCTGCCAAGCAGCTGTTAGTATCACCGAGAACCAGCAACGCGTCCGGCTGTACTTCGGCCAGCACCCGATCAACTGAAATAATCACATTGCCAATAGTTTCAGCTGCGTTCGTACCAGCCGCATTGAGGAAATGATCAGGCTTACGTACCTCAAGATCTCGAAAGAAAATCTCATTCAGCTCATAATCGTAATTCTGCCCTGTATGTACGATCACGTGATCACAATAGTGGTCGAGCGCGGCCATCACACGCGAGAGTCGGATGATCTCGGGTCGGGTGCCGACCACCGTCATGACTTTAAGTTTTTTCATGGTTTACCGGGCGTACATAAGTGTCTGGATTCTCCCGATCAAAGATCTCATTTGCCCATAACATGACGATCATTTCATCTTCGCCGATGTTGGTAATGTCATGTGTCCAGCCGGGAATAGTTTCGACGATTTCCGGCTTGCTGCCGGAGGTAATAATTGCGTAATACTCATTGGTGATGATGTGGCGAAAACCGAAACGCGCCTCGCCTTTTATCACCAGGAATTTTTCGGTTTTTGAATAATGGTAATGGCTGCCTCGTGTAATACCGGGATGAGCGGTAAAGTACGAAAATTGGCCTGAATCCTGTGTCTTCAGCATCTCAACGAAAACGCCGCGCGGATCGCTGTATTGTGGCACGACGTAGGAAAAAATTGCTGGTGGCAGATAACTGACATAAGTTGCATACAGCGCACGGACAAAGCCGGTTCCGACTCGCTCGGTAACCAAGGTTTGCCGGCTCTGCTTGAATGCAAGTATCTGGTCGGCCAGTTTGCCAATGGTAGTCACATACTCGGGCTCCACCTTTGCAAACACGCCTTCATTAATCTGGCCATCCATCAGTTGAACAAACTGATGGATTACATCATCCACATATACCAAGGTTATCTCGGCGTTCAGATCGTTGACCTGGATTGGAAGGTCTCGGCAGATGTTGTGGCAAAAGGTAGCAACAACTGAATTGTAATTCGGGCGGCACCATTTTCCGAAGACATTGGGAAGGCGGAAAATATAGACGCTGCTGCCGCTTCGATTCGCTAGGTCAACCAACATCGTTTCAGCCCGGCGCTTGCTGATTCCATACGGATTGTCGCGCTCAGCCTGAATCGAAGATGTATACACTATCGGAATTTTGCGGCCGCTTTGCGCAATGAGTTCGCACAGAGTTTGCGTCAACTCCGCATTTCCGGCAGCAAAATCGGCAGGATCGGTTGGCCGGTTAACGCCGGCAAGATGAAAAATGAAATCTGCATTCCCAACGTGCTGACGCAATTCATCGATCGAAGAGTCCCTGGTGAAAGGCAGCACTTCGATATCCAAACGTTCACTTAGTCGGACCGACAGGTTTTTACCAACAAATCCATTTGCTCCGGTAATGAGTACTTTCATAGATTAGTCAATCGCGTGGGCAGATTTTCCTGCCATCAGATCACGGACGAAATCGAGTTTTTGCAGCAGGCTCTTCATTCCTTTGACATCAAGTCGTTCAGTATTGTGTGAGTTGTAGTCCTCACTGGCTGAAATGATTCGTTCACCTTCTTCTACAAATTTACCGTAGTTCAGATCTCGCAGGTCTGGCGGGATTCGGTAATAGTTTCCGCAGTCTTGCGCGCAGGCCATCTCTTCCCTGCTAAGCAATGTTTCAAATAATTTTTCACCGTGGCGCGTACCTATGACATTAATCGAATGGCCGCTTTTACCAAGCAGTTCAAGCACAGCAGTCGCTAATACCTGGATCGTCGCGGCTGGCGCCTTTTGCACGAAAATATCGCCGTTTTCCCCATGCTTGAATGCATACAAGACTAATTCTACAGCGTCGTCCAGTGTCATCATGAAGCGCGTCATCGCCGGGTCAGTAATGGTCAACGGTTTCTCAGCTTGCAGCTGGTCGACAAAAAGCGGAATTACCGATCCGCGCGATGCCATAACGTTGCCGTAACGGGTACCACAAACAACAGTATCTGTGCCTTCGAGGTTGCGCGATTTGGCGACCATCACCTTTTCCATCATTGCCTTGGAAATGCCCATTGCATTGATTGGATAAACTGCTTTGTCAGTGCTCAGACAAATAACCCTTTTTACTTTACTGACAATCGCGGCCTCCAACACAATCTCCGTGCCAACCACATTGGTTTTAACCGCCTCCATAGGGTGGAATTCACACGACGGCACTTGTTTCAGCGCCGCAGCATGAAACACGTAATCTACACCCCGCATCGCGTTTAGAACGCTGCTGTAGTCTCGAACATCGCCAATGTAAAACTTGAGTTTGTTGTTATGGAATTTCTTTCGCAAGTCATCCTGCTTCTTTTCGTCGCGACTGAAAATTCTTACTTCAGCAATTTCGGTATTCAAAAAGCGTCTGAGCACCGCATTTCCGAAAGATCCGGTACCGCCGGTAATAAGTAGAGTTTTGTTATTAAACATAAGTTTCCAAACCAAATTAGCAGTTTGCGCCGAGCAGATATTTTGCGTTAGCTGCCTGTACAGCGGCGATAGACGGCAAGCAGATTCGCCGAATTCGATTTCACGTCAAAATTTTGATGCGCCATAATACGCGCAGCATTTCCAAATGCACGAGATTTTTCCGGATTGCTGGCAAAATATATTATGGCTTCGGCGAGCGCTTCTGGATTTTGTGGCGGGACCGCCAATCCGGTTTCGCCGTCTATCAGCGTGTCTGATCGCGGGTCACGAACAGCGACCACGCTGGGTATGCCGGAAAAAGCGGCTTCGAATATCGGCCGTCCCGGCGCATCATAATGGGAGGGGAAACATAGCATATCCAAGCTCTGATAAACTCGTTGTATGTCAGTAGTGAATCCCATGAGATGGAAGGAATCGGCAAGTCCGTATTCTACGATTAACCTCTCTAGATCCGATCTCACATCTTGTGCAAGACCGAGGAACTTCAGAAGCCCTCCGCGCAAGCCATTCAGTTTGCGTGCATTTTCACCAACGATGATGAATTCGACATCCAATCCGGCACGCCTTACGATACGCGCTGCTTCGACCAGATCATAAAGACCCTTCACCCGCAATAAATTGCCGACAAAACCAACTTTATATGACGTAGGCCGTAACAATTGCAGCTTCGCATGGAAGGACTCGTCTCTGCTGTGCTCTACGACCGGCGTGAACCCGTTATGAATGACGTCGACAGCAAGAGTCGCGGGTAAACTTGCACGAACATTCTCGTCAATTGCCACTACTGCAGCTACTTTTTTCTTCAATATGCCATTTACCCACCGTGTTCGTAAAGACATGGGCTCGGTACGCGCCACGGATCTTGCATGAACAACGACCGGCGCATTAAAGAAGCTTTGTGCTATCAGCATGGGGATCAGTCCGGTAAATTCATTCAAGTGGATGAGATCCATATGGCCCCACCGCTTGCGTGCACGCCACAGGACGAGCACCGTCGCAGGCAGATAGAGAAGTTCACGCAACATCACCAACCATCTGACACCACGGTAAAAACTATAGCGGGTGTTATCGAATTGCGTAAGACCTGGGGATTCGATTACGTCGACACCTACTTGCTTGAAGAATTTGGTCACGGACCCGCGTTGTGTCACGAAATACGCATCAATCTCCCCGGCCGGCAAAGCTCTTACCGCCTCAAAAAGACTTCGCGAAGATCCGCCAAAAGCTCCAATCAAATGAATATAGAGAACCTTGAGTGCCATCAGCCTATCCAACGACGAGAAGCGTTTACGATTTTTTTGGCATGCTCGAATAATCCATGACTGGTTTTATAATCAAGAAATGTCTTATTTGGAGCTTTCATGATAGCTTCGAATTCATCTTCAGTCAGACCCAGTTTTTTAATCGTGTATTCCCGGTCATCTTCCAGAAGTTTTTCCGGATAGACCGGATCTTGCATGAGGGTAAAAGCTTCTTCACGTGTCATTTGACCAGAGCAGATCAGATTTGAATAATGTGCCTTCCGCTTATCAATATTAAATTTACGCGGCAATATATATGCTTGGTAGAAGCGAGTATAGATTGATTCGTAATGCTTGCCACCGTAATAGATCCATCCCAGCTTGTCTTGTAATACGTCCATCGCTTCTTTCTTGTCATAATGAACGTAGTTCAGGATTGCGACCATCCGGATTCGCCGCACAAATACGCTATATGCCAGTTTCGCCAATGAAAAATGTGGGTACGTAGTCAATTTTCCTGTGCCGAATCGACGCTGTACGTCCTTTATATAGCGCCAATCAAAATAGCCATATCCCCATTTTTCAGGAAGAATTGCTTCACTTACTACGTTGGTGCCGAGAATAACGTGCTTTAAGCCATGTTTTGCAGCCAATTCATAAAGCAGGGCAAAAATAGCATGATCGGTGGGCACTTCCCCGTCAGGCGTTGATGCTTTTAGAAAAGCTACTTGCAGCTTTAGAAATTCCTGCCAATCAATAACGTGTGTATACAAATCGATATTAAGCGCACTGAGTGTTTTCTGGATATTGGCAACCGCAAGCTCAGAATTCCAACCATTATCAAGATGAATTGCTAGCGGACGAAGTCCGAGCTGTTTAACAAGATAGGCAACATATGTGCTGTCGACTCCTCCGCTTACCCCAATTACACAGTCATAGTCTTTTCCTTCTCCTGCCGCTTTAATTTCCGCGACCAAAAATCCTAACTGCTTTTCGCGTTGGTCCAGTGGGATTAGACGTTGAGTTGCGACACGCTTATAACGATGGCAATGGTTGCAAATCCCTTCATTATCAAAGGTAATATCAGGATCTGTTTTATCCATAATGCAACAAGTACAGGTTTCAGTAATCATGCTTAAATAAAATAATCAAAAATGCTGCTTAATCGATACTTGGCGGATATTTTTCCGGAAAACCCTCACTGCCGTAAAGAAGAAGGGCGAAAAAGAGAACAAAAAAAGCATTTGTAGGATGGAATATGCTACCCCAACTCATCATAAGCAAAATAATCGCGGGGAAACAAGCGCATGCCCAGCGATCTGCAAAATAAGCCCTGCGTCTCAATCCGACGGTAATAAATGCCAGAAAAAAAACGACTGGAAGACCGTATGAAGCTAATAACCGAGTAGGTAAGCTTTCAGATCCCATGTCAACGTGTTCGAAGCTGAGACTTTGATCTACAACTTCGCCAAATTCAAAAGAACCCAAGCCCATTAGTCCCGGACTTGAAGAAAAAAGAGAAAAATGTTGCCACCATAACCAAGGTCGATATGCTTGTTCAAAAATTTCTTCAGTCGTAAGTCCTTCCTCTCCCCTAAGAAAAAGGCGCGATACAATCGGAAAATGTTGAGCAGAGTCCAAGAGAAATGGAGATAAAGCGATTAACGCAAGGACTGTTATAGCGGCAATTATCGCGCTCCAAAAATAATATTCCCTTTTATTCGAGTAATTTCCGAGTGCATACCAAAATCGCATAAAGAAATATAAAAGTGCTGCAATTTGAGCTGTTCTCACAAACGAAAAAATCAAAAAATACAAGCAAATCGCCAGCGCAATGGGGTGCTTAACGATCGTTATCCTATCCTTCGTTAGCACAAGCAGCATGAACAAAGACAGCATTCCGGTATTCGCGATATTGGGGAAGAACGACACCCTCCAAACGCCGTAATCTTCACGAGTCGCACCAGGGAAAAAACCCCAGACATTCATGTCAGTGTATATACCAATGGCTATTCCAATCAGGATTAAGCCAATATACAATTTTACTAAATCGCTTATGAAAATTCGTGTGCGGCTTCCTGCAACCCAAGCCGTAACCCAAACAAGCAACATGAGCTGAGAAGCTGCACGTATGTCAGCGTGCAGCAAATGCCAAGCGCCAGCGACAGCACCAAATATCAAAAGCAGACAAGCCCGTGAAGTTAAAAGACCGATAAGGGTCTGTCTAATGCTAAAAATTGGAAAAATTAACGCTGGGCCGACTAACATCCAGTATGTCGAACTAAAAACCTCGACTTTATCCTCCTGCCCGATTGAGATCTGGACCAGCATTGATAGGACCACAAAAACAAGAAGAGTCCAGTTTCGCTGAAGGCCGTCAGCCTTATGTTTCATCGACGTCTCAAGTTGTGATATCGATGAAAGTGAGTTACTTGCGTTCAGCATGCCAAAGCGGTCTTAATTGATCTTTTGTCGGGTAGGTAATCAATACGGCTCGATGAGGGCCTGTGAATACGAACATACTTCCCGCTGCAACAGCAGCAGCGCCGCTTTTTGCACAAACCTGAATGAAATCGTCTACACTGGCTGCGCCCCCACTGGAAATTACTGGTACATTTACCGCGGAAGTCACTTGCTCCACGAGTTCCAAGTCGTATCCCTGCTGCATGCCATCTCGGTCAATTGCACTGACGAGCAATTCGCCTGCTCCCAACTCTACAACTCGCTTCGCGAATGAAACCGGATCAAAGCCCGTCTTGCGGCTGCCGCGAGCGGACATTACTTCGTATCCCCCAAACAGCCTTTTCTTCACGTCTATCGATACAACAATAGCCTGTGATCCAAACTCTTGCGCCGCCCTTTGAATCAGCTCGGGATTGCCGATTGCCGCAGTATTAAGCACAACCTTTTCCACGCCCGTTGCAAGTATGCGGCGAATGTCGTCCAAATTACGAATACCCCCGCCATAGGCAAGCGGCATGAAGCATTCGCTTGCCACATCCTTGATGATCTCGAAGGACGGCCCGCGTCCTTCTACGCTTGCGGTAATATCCAATAACATCAATTCGTCAACTTCTTTGTCATTGAATATCTTGATAGCATTTATGGGGTCTCCTACGTATTTTGGATCCTTGTACTTGACGGTTTTGACAAGACCTTGCCCCTTAAGCAATAGACATGGAATTACTCGAATACGCAGCATCTCAATAACTTTCAGCGAAATTACGCAGTATGCGCATGCCAAATTTATGGCTTTTTTCGGGGTGAAATTGCACACCCATTACATTTCCGACTTCAAAAGCAGCATCGAAGGAATTTCCGTATTTTGCATGTAACAACGCATCGCCGGAGTTTTCGCAGTGCACATAGTAAGAGTGCACAAAATAAAACCGCTGTTCGGCCTCCGCTTCTTTCATCAATGCGGAAGACTTGCAGGGATTAACAACATTCCAGCCCATGTGTGGCACTTTAAGATTGCTCCCAACGGGTGGTGCAAAGCGGATTGTTCTCGCTTGGACCCACCCAAGTCCGGGCAATGTACCTTCTTCGCTTCCTCCCGTCATTAAGTGCATTCCGAGGCAAATACCAAGAATCGGAGTTTTTTGATGCACCACCTTCTGGTTTAATATTTCTATTAAACCAGAAGCTTTCAATCGCATCATACCTGCATCAAACGCACCGACACCGGGAAGAATAAGCTTTTTCGCCTGACTTAATCGTTCATGATCTGCTGTGATTTCGGAATTTACTCCCACCTTTTTCAGCATATTCTTGATAGACCCGAGATTACCCATGCCGTAATCTATGATGGTGATCATATTGTAACTTCCGGCGTTCTTGCATTGATGCGCAATGCGTCGCGACTACGGACCGGCGCGCCAAACGAATTCATAAAGGTACAGATTTCCTCTCTTGATACTTTGATTTCAAGCGCGCGAAAAATTGTATGCATCATCATAGTTGCAATAACTCTTTAAGATTTCCAACAAAATTTTGCTGGTAGTACTTGTTGGATGTCTCTTGCGTAATTGGCAACCAGTGACGGTGGAGGACAACATCTACTAGTTGCTCTGGGGTCGACACTACTATGGCATCGCCATCACGAACCAGATCGCGCACAAGATCAAATCCGCCCAATGCAATTATCACGGTCGGAGTACCAATACCAATGGCATCAAAATGACATGCTGAAGATATACTCAGATGCACATCAGACAGTGCTATGAGCTCGTATGTATTTGGATCTTCCCGGCCTCTCAGAATACGGACTCGCACATCTTTCTGAAACGCAGCCACATAGTCATCATATGAAGTATCGTAGGCTGGATGGAGTTTGATATTCAGTTGAAGACTTGCGGAAGTATTAGAAAGAAAGCTGTGCATGAAATGGATTAGCGTTCCGTGTTCTATACCTTGGGTCGTAAGAGTCAATACAAGATTTTTTTCGTCAATACAAAACAAATTTTGGCGCATCGTACGATACTGTTCAATGATCGAAGATCCGACAGCGACCAGCGTACCCGTTCTTGCAACAGCGGTATGCTTGAGCCGCCTTACCCAATACTCGCCATACATAGCTACGAAGTCTGGCAGCAGTAAATGTTCTGCATCCGTGCTTAGTGCCGTGGCAGGCAAAGCGTCAGGATGATTCGGCGAAAAAATTCCATGTTGCAACTCCACAAAGCGGATACCTTGGCGACGGCACGCGTGTATCACCGGATACTGGCCTGCATCGGCCGCCAAAACAATCTCAGGAGACAACCGGCGAAGCAATAAATCGTACAACACGCATCGCCACCAAAATGCGCTGAAATTCCTCCGAATTCTTGTTTCGGAAAACTCATCCAGACGTAACTCGGCCAGCACACATTCGGCTATTTTCGCGAAAATTCCTGCATCATCCTTCACAGGAAACAGTCGGGCAAGAATCACACTAACTACCAAAATTATCGTGCTATCAAAAACCGGTGCGATTGATGCTTTTGATATTCTATTTGCATATCCTGGTGCATTAAGGGACGATATTTTGACACCGCCAGGCAAATTATTTAATAAAGCATCAAAATAAATATCGTCGTAACCTTTGGACGATTGGACTCGTAGCGCTGATGCATATGTTATCGCAACATAATTGCACGTCCGACGCAATCGGAAAATTTTTCTCAAGCCGCCGAATACTGAACACAACAAGTCTCGCCGAGGAATAGCCGGCGTAGTTAACTTGATATTTTGTATGGCGAGACTGATAGGAAAGCGCAGAATTCGCCATACAGAAACGCCTCTTACTGCGTAAGAAAAGACTTTATGACGATCTTCGAAGTGCTCAAGAATCCTTGCCGCCTCCTCTTCTGAACGACGCAGATCACTCAACTTGCGATTCCATAAATATCAGCTACCAGCTTCATCGAGTACCATGAATCATGCAATGTCGGCAAAAAATTGGTCTCGCCACGTACTACGGCGACAGCCTGCTGTGCCTGCAATAATAATCCCGGCTTAAACGATGTGTCACTGGTGGAGATGTCCAAGGATGAGAGTCGGCGCTCACCTCTTAATTGTACGGTAACCTGCTCAAGTGGACGCATTTCGAGACGCTTCTGTGGCGTAGCGACCGAGACGGCCCATGGACCAGGGCCATCCCAGAGTGCTTCATACAAGCCGATATCTCCACTGGTGAATTCAATCTTGCTAATAACTATGCCTGGCTCGGCCGGATTCCACGGCACTACCGGTGTTACCTTGGCAATCCCGCCTCTTCCGAATACCCGAAAATAGTCGATTAGATGGATTGAGTTCGCAAACATATAATTTTGCACAACCGCTTCAGGCTCTTTAATGATATTACGCGCAACCTGCTGATCCTGTTGGTCAAGCACCTTGATAAATCGCTTGCCTTCAGTAGTGTCAAGCTCACCAAGTGCTCCACGCGTACTTGAATAAGCTCTGCGATTCAATGCCACATAAACCTTGCTGTTGGCCTTCTGTGCAGCATCCAGGATTCGTGTAGCATCGACAAGGTCGTATCCAGCAGGCTTTTCCAAAAGCACGATCCATGGGAATTTAAAACATTCGACCGCTACGGTCGCCATCGCAAGTTCTCTAACTGTGACAACGACGATATCCGCACGGGTTTTGTTGTACAAATCTTCGATTGAATCGCACACGGACATCTGAGGATAGGTTGCAGCCAAAGCCACCGCGCGGGTTGGCGTTCGGCTGAATATGCCGGCGGGCTGCACACCTTCAATTGCCGAGAATGCTTTCAAATGTTCTGTTGCCATATTGCCGGCGCCGACTATAGCAACCTTAACGTTCTTACTCACGACGATTCTCCTTATGCCCATGGAAAGACGCGGGCTACCGGCAAGCCAGCGTCTATTTGCACTGCCCTACCGTCTTGTTCGCCGGATAAATTCGCGGCAACAAGCGTGGCTACCGCATGTCGACCACATTGTCCGTCAGGTATAGATCCGCCTTTGAGCATCGCTTTCCAAAGGGATTCCGTCGGGCCAACGACATCTACTGGCTCGATCTGGCGAATCACTTCGACAGCCGGCATTCCGTAACGTGTCGTTGGCAGATCCCTGTATTGTTCCTGACGATGCATGATGCGCATGAATCCCGATAGTTCGTCAACAAGAATCTGACCATATCGACATCCATAAATAACCTGTATTCCATGCCCTTGATCGGCACTCAACTCCCCATACAACCTCACTCCTGACGGAGTTACTGCTCTTAATTGACCCGAGCGGTCCGTATACTCTGGACCGCGAGGATTCGGGAGAACTGCCGCATCGGCCCAAAACGATACAGACAGGATCTCCTCGCCGGTCAGAAATCGGAATGCTTCAAAATAATGCGAGCCATTCATTGACAAGCCAAAATTGGAAGCACATACCGTCATGCTGCGCAAACCGCCAAATGCAGCTGAATCGGCGAGTTCTTTGACAGCAGTGTATTGTTCTAAAAACCGCATTTGATGATTAATTGCCAGAATCGCACCTGCACGCTTGCACGCCTCCATCATTCGGTCACATTCAGCGATTGATACCGCCATCGGTTTTTCACACAAGATATACTTCACTCCGACGTCCGCAGCTAGGCAAACATACTCGCCGTGGCTGGGAGCCGTTGAGGAAACTACAATTGCATCTGGCTTTACCGTAGTCAGCATTTGTTCCGCCGACGAAAACACAATCGAGCGCGGAAGATTTTGTTCATCCAGTGCAAGCGTTATCGCGTCCGGCGAAGGATCGTATATACCTGCAATTTCAAATCCCACATTCTTTGCTGCAAGTATGTGGCGTCGGCCCATACGTCCGGTACCAATGAGACAAATTCGCATATGTTTTCCAAAAAAATGACTATATTTTCAAATAGAATTCTTGCGTGATCAATTGCAATTCTAAGGTCAATTGAATACTACTAATCAAAAGAAAACTTCGAGCATTGCGCCATAAAATTCATTCCATAAATCGGCATGCTGTCTTATTTGAGTGAAAACCATGGCATGGGAAACACTTGTGCGGAGCTACGCCAACTTAACAAAAAAGAAAGCAATTCACCAATCATCAAGCCGATCGCCGCACCAAGAATGCCCAGATGCTGAACCAGGACATACGTTGACGATAAGCCGAGCAATCCCGCAATCAGCGTGTTACGAGCAAGCAGGCCATTCCTGTTCGCCACGTTAATGAAAATCGCCGTTCCGTGATAACAGCATCTGAAAAAAGTGGCTAATACTAAAATGGGTAGAAGCGATCGACCATCTTGGAACTGATCGCTAACGAGATATGGGTAGGTAAACCATGCAAACAGATAGTAAAGGAAGCAACCTGCGATCGCCATACCAAGGATCTTGTAGATAAAAATCACTAATTGACGACGATCCTTGCTGGTTTGTGCATTTTGAATCAACCACGGATGCACGGCTCTAAAAGCTGCCTCGCAAATTAATGTCAAACCCATCGCGACCTGAATTGCGACCGCGTATATTCCCACCTCGGCCGCGCCGTACACTTTTCCAATGATCCATCGATCAGCAGTAGCAATCAGTAAGCCTCCCAATGCATGGGGGATCAACGGCACTCCAAAACCCAGAGCATCCTTTACATGCACCTTCAGAGACTTCGGCATCGCCATTAGATTGCGGCGAAAAAGGAAGAGAATCGCAATTACTGCGAATACTAGCGTCGCAATTGCTTGCCCCAAGACCCTGCCTTGCCAAGCCATCCCCAAGCCGAGCACAAATAATAACGAAACCCCTGCATTTACCAAGCTTTGAGAAACTTGAAAAGTGCCATACTGTTTTGCTTCTGAGCGCACCTGCCATAGCGACAAACCAATATTTATGACAAATTGCGCTCCTGACATCACAACGCCAAGCAGCAACCATTCGCGAGGTAAGCCAGTAATTTCCGCTAACCATTTACCGCAGACAAATACCAAACCGGACACAATTGTTGTACTTGCCAGCAGGATCCAGTTGCATGCACCGACATACTCGGCCAACACTTTCGGCGGAAGTTGGAAATAGCGTATTCCTACCGCACCATGTACGCTACATCCCGTAAATACGCCAAAAATACCTACCGTGATTGTGAATATGGTTACTAACCCATAGTCTGTCGGCGATAGAACTCGAGTCAGAATGGGCAACAGCAGAAACGGAATTCCGGCACTTAGTACATTCGCGATTGTGTAAACGATCGCAGAACCGAAAATTCCCTTTCCCTGATTGCTCATGAACCGAAAAAATCATGCACGGCCCCAGTTACGCGTTTGGCATCTTCTAACGTCAAATGCTCCCCAATCGGCAAACTTAAAAGCGTACTATCGGTCTTGTTATAAAACGTATCCTCGTTGGCAAGTCCACAGTAGCTATACGCCGCCAGTTTCGGCAAAGCGATAGGATAGTGGATTCCAGACTCAATCCCCTTCTCAGCAAGATAGCCCTTTAACCCATCGCGTCGCGTTGTGCGCACCACGAACAAGTGGTATACTTGGCGCGCCCATTGTTTACGTTCTGGCAGAATCAGATCATCGATACCTGCCAGATTCTGCAGGTAAAAATCGGCGATTTCAATGCGCCGCATAGTCCAGCTTTCCAAATGTGGCAATTTTGCGCTCAGGATCGCAGCTTGCAATCCATCTAGACGTGAGTTACGACCCTCGAATTCATGATCATATTTTGCGATCCGGCCATGGTTGGCGATCATTCTTGCGCGCGTAGCGAACGCCTCATCCTGCGTGGTTATGGCGCCAGCATCCCCATATGCGCCGAGGTTCTTCCCTGGATAGAAGCTGAATGCAGCCATATGGCCGATACTGCCAATACGTCGTCCTTTGTATTCGGCACCATGTGCTTGCGCACAGTCCTCGATTAGTACCAGCCCATGTTCAGTGCAAATATCAAGCAAGGCATCCATGTCACATGGATGCCCATACAAATGCACTGCGATTATGGCTTTTGTCCGATCGGTGAGCTTGGCACGAATCGTTTCGGCCGTCAGCGTATAAGATCCATGATCGACATCGGCAAAAACCACTTTATATCCACCACGCGTTACTGCTTCGGAGCTCGCAATGAAGCTGTTGCCCGGGACAATAATTTCCGAACCTTGTGGCAGATTGGCCGCCTCAATGGCGATCTCAAGCGCATCCGTGCCATTTGCCATTCCAATGCAATATTTGGCCGTGACATATGCCCCGAATTGCGTTTCAAAATCTTTTACATATGTACCACCGATAAAAGCGGATTCCTTGATTACATTTGCGATTGCCGAATCAATTTCCGCCTTGATTGATTGATACTGTGCGGCGAGGTCGAGAAATTTTATCATTCTAGATTCCTGATTTTTCTGGCCGGATTTCCAGCATAAACTCCGGGCTGTTTGATATCACGAGTTACTATCGCACCTGCACCAATCACTGTGTCGTCACAGATCGTCACTGGCAGAATGGTTGCATTGCTGCCGATAGAAACGCGGTTCCCCACTATGGTTGGCATCCAGAGTATTTTATCGCCGTGTGCGGGCCCACCATTGGAGAACAGGTCGTTAATGAACATCACACCGTGTCCGATAAAACAGTCCTCTCCAATGGTTACAAGCTCGCAAATAAATGTGTGTGACTGTACCTTTGTCCGGGCTCCGACGATAACGTCCTTCTGTATTTCGACGAATGGCCCAACGAAAACATCGTCCTTGATGGTGCATCCGTAGATATTCGTCGGCTGCACCACCGTCACGTTGTTGCCAAATTGAACGTTGACTGTGCCGACTTGCTTGAATGTTGGGCCCGTCATTAATTACTTCCAAGCCGCGAATACTTTGGCCGAAAGCGCAACGGTATTTCACGGCCTGTTTCAATCGACTCGTAGATCGCACTGATCAGTTCCAGGCTTTTACGACCAACCAGCCCATCGACCAGATGTTGCTTATCGTTGAGAATACAATCCACCACATGCTCGTAATATGCCTGGTGACCGAAGCCGTAAACGTTTGGAGGATTAACTGAATACTTTTCCATCACGTCGTCATCGCCTTCCAGCGGCTCGGCAAAATTCCATACCTTCATCCGGTTGACTGCAAATCCGCCGACTTCTACTGATCCGCCCTCACCGAGAATCGACAATGAGCCCTCCAGATCCTTTGGGCGCACCGCTGTAGTAGCCTCGATTACACCAAGTGCGCCGTTCTTGAAGCGTAACGTGACGACAGCGGTGTCTTCAGCCTCAATTTTCGCCAATGCGGTAGTACTCATCGCGAATACGCTTTCGACTTCGCCCATCATCCATTCCAGCAGATCGACATGATGACTGGCTTGATTGGTCAAAACGCCGCCATCCAGTGCCCAAGTCCCACGCCACGAATCTTGGTCATAGTATGCCTGCGTACGGCACCAGCGCACACGCACGGTGCCCATTACGAGTTTGCCAAAACGGCCCGCTTGCAAGGCTTCACGCACCTTGATTACCGGTACATTGAAGCGGTTCTGCTTGACGACAAAAAATTTGACGCCAGCCGTATCGCATGCCCGTATCATGGCATCGGCGTCATCCAGAGTCAGTGCCATGGGCTTTTCGACCACAATATGTTTACCATATTGTGCGAGCTCCAATACATGCTCGGCATGCTTACCGCTTTCGGTCAGAACGACCACGACATCCACTCTCACCTTCTGCATCATCTCATGCATGTCGATGAAGTAAGGTACGGAAAACTGTTGGCCTATTTTCTTGGCTTTGCTTTCAACGATGTCACAAACAGCCGCTAGACGAGCATTGTTTATCTGATTATGGCCTAACAGCTCGGAGTGTCGCTTGGCAATCCGGCCACAACCGACTATTGCAAAATTCAACATATATTTATCATTCAAATTGGTTATTTAGTCTTTCGGCGGCCGATTCCGAAATATTCGATTCCCGCGTCCTCGCAAAGCACTGGATCATACAAATTTCGTCCGTCGAAAATAATAGGTTGCCGTAATGCCGCCTTGAGACTTTCAAAATCTGGACTTCTGAATGCCTTCCATTCGGTAACTATAATCAGTGCATCTGCCGCAGAAACCGCATGCATTGGCTTTTCCGCGTACGTGAGCCGGTTGAGCCAATCCGACTCGTCTGCCATGTCACTCGCGAACGCATGCCTTGCTTCGTTCATTGCGATCGGGTCATATGCGCACACTGAGGCACCTTGGCTGAGCAATTCCCTGATTATCACTCGACTCGGGGCGGCCCGCATATCATCCGTTTCAGGTTTGAAAGCCAAGCCCCATACTGCGAACTTCATACCTTTCAGGTTCCGACCTAATCTGGCATAAATTTTTTCGATCAAAATACGTTTTTGATATTCATTCGCTTGTTCGACTGCAGTCAAGACTTGAAGGCGGTGGTCATGTTCATGTGCGGTACGAATCAGCGCTTGTACGTCCTTTGGAAAACAAGATCCGCCATAGCCAGTACCTGCATACAGAAAGCTATAGCCGATACGCGGATCGGACCCGATACCTTGGCGCACCAGCTCGATATCAGCCCCGAGTCTGTCAGCTAGATTAGCCAATTCGTTCATGAAACTAATTCGCGTCGCCAGCATCGCGTTCGCCGCATACTTTGTAAATTCAGCAGATCGCAGATCCATCATGATCATACGGTCATGATTACGAATGAAAGGCGCATACAATGTGCGCATAATGTGTTGAGCTTTGTGTCCCGATTCGTCCTGCGTTGTGCCAATAACGATACGGTCAGGGCGCATAAAATCAGCGACAGCTGCCCCCTCCTTCAGGAATTCTGGATTCGAAACAACCGCGAATTCAAGATCTGACTTTCCCCGAGCCTGCAATTCCGCGGTGATTGCCGCTGCTACCTTGTCAGCGGTTCCGACGGGCACAGTCGATTTATCAACAACTATTTTGAAATTTGCTTGGTATTTCCCAATATTCCGGGCGGCTGTGAGCACGTATTGCAAATCAGCTGATCCATCTTCGTCCGGCGGTGTGCCTACCGCTATAAATTGAATATCGCCATGTGCAACGCTTGCCCGAATGTCAGTAGAAAAAATGAGCCGTCCGGCAATGCGGTTTCTCTCTATGATTTCTTTCAGACCGGGTTCATAAATCGGAACGTCGCCGTTGTTAAGAATGTCTATTTTTCGGGAATCAACGTCTACACAAAATACGTCGTTGCCAAGTTCAGCTAGGCAAGCACCGGTAACGAGACCTACGTAACCCGTGCCAATAATAGTAATTTTCATTTTTGTTAAAAGCGATTCTAAAAAATCTCCCAATTACGGCATTAAAGCGGCGATCGTGAGTACAAGGTGCACAGTGTAATCATTTTCCCGCAGAAAGTAAGCACTTAGAAAGAGAATCCTGCCAGGCGGGACAAGAGATACCAAAAGAACGTGCGAGGCGCTCAGAATTTAGTAAGGAATTTAATGGACGCAAAACAGGTGTGGAATAATCTTTTGTGGATATGGGGCGAATGCTAGGGGCTTGCTTATCCAACAATCCCAACTGAGCCGCTTTCATCATAATCGCTTGGGCAAAGCCAAACCAAGTGGTATTGCCCTGCGATGTCAGATGATAAATACCGGAAATACCTTCCCACCATTTCGTCGTTTTTTTGCTGTGAAACGCTTCGCGCAAAATTCGGGAAGTCACAGCAGATACGGTTCGGCTCCATGTAGGCGCCCCATATTGATCCGCTATAACGGACAATTCATCATTCTCCTGTGCAAGTCGTAGCATAGTAAGAAGAAAGTTTTCTCCGCGCGTGCCATATATCCAACTCGTACGAAAAATCAAATAAGGGCAGCCACTGGCTACAATCAGCTTTTCACCCGCCAGCTTGGTTTTGCCATAAATATTAATGGGATTAGGAACATCTTCTTCTGTATATGCTACTAACTCACCCTGCGGTCCGCGCTTCGCACCATCAAAAACGTAATCTGTAGAATAGTGAATCATAGTCGCGCCCAGCTTGAAAGCCTCTTCCGCCATCACACCCGGAGCGTCGCCATTGATGCACATGGCTAGTTCGGATTCGCTTTCAGCTTCATTTACAGCGGTATAGGCCGCTGAATTGATGATAAGGCTGGGCTTTATCTGTTGAACAATATCGCGTACTTGGCGAAGGTTCGCCAAGTCCATCTTGGTGCGATCAACCGAGACGATTTCACCTATGCCCTGCAAACTGCGCTCAAGTTCATAACCAACTTGACCGTTTTTTCCGACTAGAAGAATTTTCATGCAAACACCTCTGCATCCGCAAGCAACTTACCGTCCTGATCGTTTTTTGCCAGTAGCAGCGTCTTGGTGAGTGGCCATTCTATTCCGATTGCAGGATCGTTCCAGAGGATGCATCGTTCGTGTTCCGGAGCCCAATAGTCGGTAGTTTTGTAAAGAAGTTCCGCGGAGTCGCTGGTGACCAAAAAACCGTGTGCAAAACCTTCAGGAATCCATAGCTGACGTCTATTGTCGGCCGAGAGCATTACGCCGACCCATAATCCAAAGGTAGGAGATGTCTTACGAATATCGACAGCAACGTCGAATACTTCGCCCGCAACCACTCTTACCAGCTTACCTTGTGCCTGTTTAATCTGATAATGCAAGCCACGCAATACGCTTTTGTGCGATTTTGAATGATTATCCTGTACAAACTTGCATGCATCCTTACCAGTGCATTCCTCAAATCGGCGCCCGTTAAAGCTCTCATAGAAAAATCCACGATCATCTTCGAAAACAGTCGGCTCGAAGATCAAAATATCGGGAATAGAAGTCGGTATGATTTTCATGCACATGACGCGCTTGTTACGAAGATGCCGAGTTGCTATCTCACCGGTCTATTTTGATAAATCGAGCATTTTTGCGTGGTTCTTAATATCCGCATGAACAATGTCACTACACTCGGCCACATAAACGAAACTAATCACCAATACGATCCCCATATTCCTTATGGCCGCCCTCCGTCGAAGCCATAAGCCAGTCGCGATGTTCTAAAAACCATTGCACCGTTTTCTTCATGCCGCTATCAAAA
Source organism: Burkholderiales bacterium RIFCSPLOWO2_02_FULL_57_36 (assembly GCA_001770855.1). Lineage (GTDB taxonomy): Bacteria > Pseudomonadota > Gammaproteobacteria > Burkholderiales > Burkholderiaceae_D > MESE01. The sequence continues at coordinate 150,530 of MESE01000142.1, read as the reverse complement.
CTTTCAGTGGCCTTCCATCCGAGTTCTCGTTCAATCTTCCCAACGTTGACCGCATAACGCCGATCATGCCCAGGTCGATCAGTAATATATGTGATTTGGTCACGATAGGTGCCCACACCATCAATTCCTCTCTTGGGAATTAGGTCGTCTAGTATGTCGCATAAAATATGAGCCACCTCCAAATTGCTCCGCTCATTTGAGCCGCCAATATTATAGACTTCTCCTAGCTTACCATGGGCCAATACTCGTCGAATCGCATTGCAGTGATCACCAACATATAACCAATCACGTATATTTTGCCCATCACCATAAATTGGTAGTGAATTGCCGGCAAGCGCATTGGCAATGATCAGTGGGATGAACTTTTCCGGAAAATGATAGGGGCCATAGTTGTTGGAGCAATTGGTCGTCAGTGTAGGTAAACCATACGTATGGTGATATGCGCGGACCAAATGGTCCGCAGCAGCCTTGGATGCAGAATACGGACTGTTCGGCGCATACGGTGTGGTCTCGGAAAAAGGAGCATCGTCCGGCCCAAGCGATCCATAAACTTCATCGGTGGAAATATTCAAAAATCGAAAAGCCTCTCGTGCGACGTCGGACAAGCTAGAGCAATAATATCGAGCGGCTTCCAATAAGCTAAAGGTGCCGTTAATATTTGTATTAATAAAATCAATAGGGCTACGAATCGAACGATCAACATGACTTTCCGCAGCAAAATGGATGACCGCGCGTGGTTTGTAAGTCGACAATGTTTGCGATATATGTGCTGTATCGCAAATATCGCCCTTAACAAATTTATGCCTTGGATCACTCTTTATCATCGAAAGATTGTCCAGGTTGCCGGCGTAGGTAAGCTTGTCGAAATTTATGACTGATTCATCGCTCTGCTTCAACCAATCGAGCACAAAATTCGAGCCGATAAACCCGGCTCCGCCCGTTACTAAAATCATTCCAGTATCCTATGCAGAATAGATAATAATTTCCGCTAAACCTCGATTTTACGTTACTACTATGCTGCTTCCCAATATTGGCTGAAATCCCGCCTGATTAGTCGGAGTTGCAGCGTGCGTTGTTGATAATATCCCCATTCGAAAATCTTGCAATCTAATCGCCAACTCAAGTTTATATGACCCTTTATGCAATCGGAGATGTACAAGGATGCAATCAACGGCTAAGCGAATTAGTAGAACAGATAAATTCGGCTTCCGTTCGCCCGAAATTGGTATTCCTTGGCGACCTGGTCAACCGTGGCCCCCAATCGCTCGCCACTCTACGGCAAATCCGCGCGTTTGGCGATACCACAAATGTGGTATTAGGCAACCACGACCTGCATCTTTTGGCGGCCTCGCACGGCATCCGCAAACCGCATGCATCCGATACTTTAAACGATATCCTCGATGCGCCCGATCGTGACGACCTGCTTGACTGGCTACGCCGACGGCCATTGGCGCTCTTTGAGAACGATCACCTGTTCGTGCATGCCGGCGTCCTGCCTCAATGGACGGCTGAACAGACGCTTGAGTTGGCGCATGAAGTTGAAACCGTGCTGCGCGGGCCGAACTGGGTAAGCTTTCTGCGCGAGATGTACGGAAATACACCGGCGAGGTGGGACGATAAGCTCAAGGTCGCTGATCGCTTGCGCTGCATCGTCAATGCTTTGACACGCATTCGCTTCTGCAGCCTGGATGGCACGATGGAATTCATGTCAAAGGAAGGTATCCCGACAGCAGCACCAGGCTATTTCCCTTGGTTTGATATCCCTGGACGAAAAACCGAGGATGTGACGATTGTTTGCGGCCATTGGTCAACACTTGGATTGGTCATGCGGCCCAATCTGATATGCCTGGATACCGGATGCGTATGGGGGGGCAAGCTTACCGCAGTAAGAATCGAAGATCGTGCAGTGTTCCAGGTCGATTGCCCTCAGTATCAAGAGCCCGTGAAAAACTAGTTCGGCAGATAGCCAAGCGCCGTTCCGATAGCGGATCGCGCTGCGCCGGCAAGTTCACGGCGGTGTGCACCGCGGCTGTCGATTGCCGGCAAAATCGTCACCTCCGTTATCATTCCATCACTCTTCAGGATGGCCATCACGCTTTGCACAAACGTCGTGTCGCCTATAAATTCTGCCGCCGAATGCAGATTTCCTGCACTGTCCATGTAGCGCAATGCATACGGTTGAATCGGCACTTTGGCTTCTATCGCAGCCTCAAACAGGTTGGCATGGAAAGGCAGGATTTTCCCTTGAACTGCCGTGGTGCCTTCCGGAAAAAACGCAATACGTTCTCCCTTTCTGATGCTGGCGACCAATCCTTCATAAATTCTGCGGACATCACGTTGCCGACCGCGCGCGATAAAAATGGTGCCCGCCTTGTCGCACAACCATCCGAGCAGCGGCCAGTCCCGAATATCGGATTTCGCAACGAAGCGGCAGGGTTGCATTGAATTGATCACGAAGATATCCAGCCAGGATATGTGGTTGGCGACGATCAGCGCGCCGTGCACCGGCATCTCGTCCGCGGCCTTGTTGACAATGACATGCACACCGCAAATCTTGAGCAGCCTGGCTGACCAATCCTTGATGCGTCGCTCGCGGCCAGCGGCATTGGTGAGCGGGAAGACCAGTGCACACGTCAACAGGCCGGAAAACAGAAGGAAAATCAGGCGCAGAAGCTTATATGCAATCATGCACCCGGATTCTCATTCGGTTTCGCTGCCGGTTCGTGGATCGACATTCCAGCCATTCAGCGTGTGAATGCGACATGTCCGGCAACGATGGTCGCCTTGACCTGACCGCCCAACTCGTAGCCGAGAAACGGCGTGTGCTTGCCTTGGCTCGCCAGCGCCCTGGCTTCAACTTTCCATTGCGCGTTCGGGTCAAACAGGCATATATCGGCAACACTGCCTATTGAAAGCCGGCCGGAGGGCAGGCCTGCAACGTTGGCCGGCTCAATGGTGATTTTGGCAATGGCTTTGGATAGCGGATTCTGTGATTTATCCGTATGTTCGTGGGCCCACTTGAGCGCAAGCGACAATAGCAATTCCAACCCGGTCGCGCCCGGCGATGCTTCGCCGAACGGCCGGAGTTTTTCATCATCGTCGACAGGTGTGTGGTCGGAGCAAATCGCGTCGATGGTCCCGTCGAGCAATCCTCGCCGGATTCCATCCCGGTCACGTTGAGCGCGCAACGGTGGTGCGAGCCGCGCGTTGGAATCAAAAAAACCGACATCGTCATCGGTCAGATGGATGTAATGCGCACCGACATCGCAGGTGACCGGCAAGCCATCTTTCTTGGCCGCCCGCACCAAGTCGACGCCGGCAGCAGAAGAAATCCGGCACAAATGAACCCGTGCACCGGTGGCGCGCATCAATTCAAAAATCGTATGCAGCGCGATAGTTTCCGCCATGACCGGTACGCCGGCCAAACCCAATCGTGAAGCAATCGGACCACTATGCGCAATCCCGTCTCGTCCGAGATGTGGATCCTGCGGCCGCAGCCAAACGGTGTATCCGAATGTCTGGGCATACTGTAGCGCGCGCAGCAGTACGGTGGTGTCCAAAATCGGCTGATCTGCCTGAGAGAAGCCGATGCAGCCAGCCTCCGTCAGTTCAGCCATTTCGGTCAATGCGGTGCCTTTCAAACCGACCGTCAATGCACCGAGCGGATAGACATGTGCCTGGTTCAAGCTCTTGGCACGATGTTTCAGCATCTCGACCAGTCCGGGTTCATCCAGCACCGGATCGGTGTCCGGCGGACAGACCAGGCTGGTTACGCCTCCCTGCATGGCAGCCTGCAACTCTGATTCAAGCGTTGCTTTATATTCATAACCTGGCTCACGCAAGCGCGCGCTCAAGTCGACGAGTCCGGGTATTACAATCAGGCCTTGTGCGTCAATCGTATTGTCGGCCTGAAAACCTATCGGTGCTGGTCCGACGCCGGCGACTTTACCATCGGCTATATACAAATCTTTTTGCGCGTCGATGCCGTTGGCCGGATCGATAAGATGGCCATTTTTGATATGGATTTTCATTTTAATTCCCAGCCAGAATACTCATCACAGCCATGCGTACCGCGATACCAAAAGTCACTTGCGGCAGGATGACTGCTTGCGCGCCATCCGCAACGGCAGATTCAATTTCAACGCCGCGATTCATCGGACCCGGATGCATCACGATCGCATCCGGCTTGGCCAGCGCAAGGCGTTGAGTCGTCAGTCCGTAGCTTTTGAAGAATTCCTGTGCCGACGGCAGCAGCGCCCCACTCATGCGCTCGCTCTGCAAACGCAACATGATAATCACATCGACGTCTTTCAATCCTTGATTGATATCGGTGAACACCCGCACACCCATCTGCTCCAGCCCACCGGGCAGCAAGGTGCGTGGACCGATTATCCGCACTTCCGGCACACCCAATGTGGTCAATCCGTGAATATCGGATCGCGCCACGCGACTGTGCAAAACATCGCCGACGATGGCCACTGTAAGATTCGAGAAATCCTTCTTGTAATGCCGAATCGTGTACATGTCGAGCAGCCCCTGCGTCGGATGCGCATGACGGCCGTCGCCTGCGTTGACCACATGAACATGCGGCTGGTGCGTATCGATCAGATGCTTGGCGATCAAATACGGCGCGCCGGACTGGGCATGCCGCACCACGAACATATCGGCATGCATCGCCGCCAGATTGTCGATGGTGTCGAGCAGCGATTCGCCCTTGCTGGCGCTCGATGCGGAAATATTCAGGTTGATCACATCGGCCGACAAGCGCTTGGATGCAATCTCGAACGTCGTGCGCGTGCGCGTCGAATTTTCAAAGAAAAGATTGAATACGCTTTTGCCTCGCATCAGCGGCACCTTCTTCACTTCTCGATCGCCGATGCCCACAAACGAGGAAGCAGTGTCGAGAATGCGAGTGATGACCGCTTTCGGCAATCCTTCGATGGTCAGCAAATGCTGCAGTTCGCCGTTCTTGTTGAGTTGCGGATTATGCATGGTCCACCGTCAGGGAAAATCGGCCATCGGCGGCCCGGTGTAATACAAGCTGTTGCTTGCCTTCGAGAGACACGGTATCGGCCACGAAATCGGCGGAGATCGGCAGCTCCCGCCCGCCCCTGTCGACCAATGCAGCCAGCATGATTCTGGCCGGGCGGCCGTAGTCGAACAATTCGTTGATGGCCGCGCGAGTGGTGCGGCCGGTGTAGAGCACATCGTCGACCAGTATGATGGTGGCGCCGTCAACCTCGAACGGTATCTGGCTCGGCTTCACCTCTGCATGCAAACCTTTTTCGGCATAATCGTCGCGGTAGAACGAAACATCGATAAAGCCAAGACGATCCTTCAACTGCAATTCGGCTGCCAATCGTTCGGCCAGCCAGGCGCCGCCGGAGTAAATGCCGACAACGGCGATGTTGTCGAGTTTCGACACACCGGTTTTGACCAGTTTTGCCAGCGCCTGATACAGCGCTTCGGCGTCAAGTTTTGAATTGGGCATATTCATCGAAATATTGTTGCAGGATTATCGCAGCTGCTTGTGCATCAATCAAATCGCCGCGTTGATGCGGAATCACCGCCGACGAGTAACGCTCGTCCACCAGCACTGTCGGAACACCGAAACGACCGTGCAACTGGTTGGCAAACCTTTGGCAACGCAAAGTCATTTCATGCTCAGTACCATCCGGATGACGCGGCAGTCCGACCACGCAGCACGCCGGCTGCCATTCTGCCATCAGTGCGGTGATCGCGGCAAATTTCGCATCGTTGGTAGCAGCCTTGATGATAGTCAGCGGTTGCGCCTGTTTTATCACTGAATTGCCGACCGCCACCCCGATGCGTTTCAAGCCGAAATCGAAACCGAGAATGGTTTCCACTAGGAGTTCGACTCACGCATGGCCTGCTTCGCCAGTCAGCATCATCGGGTCAATTCCGAGCAGTTTGACTGCGGCAACAAAACGCTCTGCAATGGGCAAATCAAAAATGATTGATGGCTCCGCAGCCACGGTAAGCCAGCCATTCTTGACAATTTCCTGCTCCAATTGTCCGGCACTCCAACCGGCGCAGCCAAGACTGACCAGAATTTTTTCCGGTCCATTGCCTGATGCCACTGCTTCCAGAATATCCTTGGACGTGGTTAATGCAATTTCGTCGGTTACGCGGACCATCGAAGAAAATTGACTGGCGATCGTGTGCAACACAAAACCTCGTTCAATTTGAACCGGTCCGCCGAACATGACAGGCTTTTCGGCGATCGGCGCAAGATCGGGCCGGATCTCAAGTGTGAGATCGACCCTCTCGAACAGCACCTCCATTGTCATATCGGTAGGTTTATTGATGATGACGCCCAAAGCGCCATCGGCGTTATGCTCGCACAAATATATAACCGTGCCGCCGAATATCGGATCCAGCATTGATGGCATTGCAATCAAAAAATGATTTGCCAAATTCAGTTCGGGAAAAGTCACAATATCGGAAGATTCGGAAAAGTCGGGCGTATCCTGGAAGGCTCCAGGCTCGGAGGAAGATGCGGAGATCTTTCTTTGCTTCACCATGCTGTGCATTTTATCATTTTTATCATCACTGCCCGTTTGACGGCGCCCTACATTCCAAAGCTGGCATGGCGGAATCTGTAGGCACGCGGGAGCACTAAACCCGCACTTAAATGTCGCGGCTACAAACCTGAACCCGGTATTGCAGGAATTTATCCAGATCGATCTGCTGCGTGCCCGGATTCATAGCAGCGATGCATCGCCCATAAAAAAACCCCCGTTCTGCTCAATGGGGGTTTTTGTCATAATGCATTTCCATTTCAAGCCACCGGCGTTTCCTTGTTGACGAAGCCGACGATAAGCTTGAGCAGTTCGCTTTCCTGGTAAGGTTTTCCGAGGTACTCGTTGACACCTAATTCCATTGCATAATTGCGGTGCTTGGTAGCCGTTCGCGACGTAATCATGATGATGGGAATATGACGCGTGCGCTCGTCATTGCGTACATTCCGCGTCAAATCGAATCCGTCCATTCGGGGCATCTCGATATCCACCAACATCACATCCGGGGTAATCGCCTGCAATTGCTCCAACGCATCCACACCGTCTTTGGCAAGCACAATTTGATAACCTTCGCGCACCAGGAAGCGCTGTGTTACGCGTCGCACGGTGAGCGAGTCATCCACCACCATCACAATAGGTTGTGTACGCAATCCTTGTACCGGCTCCGACTTGGGCGCCAGCGGTGCGGAAACCGCCATTTCGGCTACAGCGCCCATTCCGTCAGGAGCATCCGATGGAATGATTCGCGGCGCACGGGCATTGTCATGTATCGCCCGTTGAGCCAAAGGAACCGGATCGAGGATCAGTACGATGTCGCCGGAACCCAGGACCGTAGCCCCGGCAATACCGATCATTCGCGCCAGTTGCGGACCGATATTCTTGACCACGACCTCTCGGTTGCCCATGATCTCGTCCACGTGAATTGCGACCCGGTCATTGCCGCTTTTCAAAATCAGGAGCGGCGAGTATTGCTGCGCCAGCGGAGCGGCATTGGTGTCGCCCAGCAGACTGGACAAGTAATACATGGGCACCCTACTGCCGTTCCACATCACGGCGCCCTCGTTGTATGCGGTCGCCAGTGAGTGCGCTTTCAACTGCTGCACCTGTTCAACCAGAACCGACGGAACCGCGTAAGTCTTTCCTCCGGTTGACAGCAGGACCGCCTGGGTCACTGCCAGGGTCAACGGCAACTGAATAGTGAAATGCGCTCCTTTGCCCAGTTCGCTGACGATTGCAATGCGGCCTCCCAGCGCTGCCGCCTCCGCACGAACCACATCCATTCCAACACCACGCCCTGCCAACTCAGTGACTTCCTGGGCTGTCGAAAAGCCAGGATGGAAGATCAGGTCTTTCAACTCTGCTTCGGATAGCTCTGCATCATTGGACAACAACCCTGTTGCTACGGCTTTGTCACGAATACGTTCCAGATTCAGTCCTTGACCGTCATCGGAAAATTGGATAACGACTTCATTTCCTTCTTGACGGATTTCGACCAACAGTTCGCCGACTTCGCTTTTCCCTGCGGCGACGCGGCGCTCCCTCGACTCGATGCCGTGCACAATCGCGTTGCGCAGTAAATGCTCGAACGGTCCGGCCATCCTTTCCAGCACACTTCGGTCCACCTCCACGGAACTGCCGCGTATATCTAGATTTACCCGCTTATCGACCTCTTTGGATGCCTGGCGGGTAACTCGATACAAGCGCTCTGAAATACTGGCAAATTGCACCATGCGCACTCGCATCAAGTCTTGCTGAAGATCGCGGGTCAGGCGCGCTTGCGTGGTCAAATCGATGGCCGCACCATCAATAGTTCGAGTCAGATTCTGCTGCACCGATGCGACGTCGTTGACGCTTTCGGCCATCATGCGGGTGAGTTCCTGCAAGCGCGTGAAACGGTCAAATTCCAACGGATCGAACCCGCGGTCTACGGAGTGCGCCATCTGCGACGCCATTTGGCTCTCAGCCTGTATCTCGATTTCCCTTAACTGCCCACGCAAGCGAGACACGTTTTCAGTCAGCTCCGACAACGACTGACGCAGCGTATCGACTTCGGTTTCGACCCTTGAACGCGAGATTGATACTTCACCAGCCTGATTCACCAGACGGTCCAGAATATCCGCACGTACTCGCACCAGCGCCACAGCAGCTATGGCCGCCGACACGGGCGTCTGGGGTACATTGGTCTTGGCTAACGGGGAAAGACTGACTGCCGTCGTTGGCGACATCAACGAAGGCAAGGTTTCCGAATCCTGAGTTACCGGGCGGCTATTAATGTCGGATATCGAATCTGCCCGGTTGCGTTCATCGTCAACGAATTTAACCTCCGGCACCGATCTGCTTGCGTCCGGATTTTGCAATCGCTCGAACATGTACAGACCGTGATCAAGACGGCCGAGCAATTCATCAATTGCGCTTGACGATGGAGTTCCGGATCGCGTGATTTGCTCGATACGCGACTCCATTTCATGCATATGCTGACCAAGCGCCATCGCGCCGGCCATTCTTGCGCTGCCTTTGATGGTGTGCAACAAACGCAACAATGCTTGCACCGAAGCAACGTCTGCGGGTTGCTGCTGCCAAGTACGCAGCTGTTGCCCCATTTGCGGAAGGATTTCACTGCCCTCTTCCAAAAAAACCGGCAGTAAATCTGCGTCAAGCTCGTCTTTTGGAACCAGCGCATGATCAACGACGGTGTCGCGTGCATGCTCAAACAGCGGTTCTGGAATCGTCTCGACGGCCGGCTGCAATTCCGGGACAGCGAGAGGCGCCTCCGGCGCGAATTCTTCTTGTGGCGCTCTCCGGTCCACAAACTGTGGCGGTGCCGTTTCCATCGACGCGCCATGCGCGTCATCGTTTGCTTCGCCAAAAGGCAGGTCTGATGAAATCGGTTCCGCGGCAGCAGCTCCGGCGCGAGTATTGACTTCCTTTCGCAGCGCTTCCAGTGTCTGAACCAGCTCCGGCTCATGATCCGGCATTTCGCACAAGGCGAATTTCTTCAGCATCTCCTTCAAGCACTCGACGCTGCGGATTAAGGTGTCATATTCTTCAGCAAGCAGCCGTACCGGCTTGCGCCCCAAGGTCTGCAACACCATTTCAAGCGCATATGCCGCCTCATGCAGCGAGTCGAATCCTACTGTGGCCGAACTGCCTGCCAAGGAATGCGCCGCATGCACCGCCAGGATATTGACGCAACGCTCGGGTTCGTGACGCCACTCTTCGATATCGTTCGACAAAAGCCGGACTAGCTCATCGGTCTCGGCAGTATAAATATTGTGCAACGGAACACTAATCTCGAGTGCGCCTATTCGCTTGACGTTGTCGTCGTGCTTTGGTTCCGACACAGGAATTTCGTGAAAACTGATCACCTCGGCCGTACGCATCAGGTCAGGTTCCGCAAGGTCAGGGAGAACAACAAGCGCGTCCTCGGCCGCAGGATCGACCATCGACTTGACTTCTTCAATATGGAACACAGCCAGGTCCGCGTCCGACATCGGCGTCTCTTCGGCTTGTGGCAAATCAAGTTCCAAGTCTGTTGCTTCGTCATTCAATTGCGAATTCGGGTCGCCGACAGCATCTTCCATCGATGGCGGCTCTTCTACTATGCCGGCAATCGCAGCAATGCTTTCTTCATACTGAAAAGGCTCGCCTTTTTTAACCCGCTCGGCGGCGTTCACCAAGGCGGACGGTGTGCAATCGGACCTTGCTTGCGTCAGAAGATCCATCACCCATGCACCGAGGACTTCGACCGCCTTTTCCAGCAATGCGTAAAGATCGGCAGAACCGCCTTGTCCCTCGGACAATCTGACGTTGAGTACCTGTTCGATGCTCCACGCAGCTTCTCCGAAGGCCATCAAACCAACCATCCGGCCACTTCCCTTGAGCGTATGAAAAGATCGCCGCAAGGTCGTCAAGTGCTCTTGATTGTGCGCCTCGTTACGCAGTTGCGGGATGGTCTCTTTGACACAATCCAAAACCTCCTGTGCTTCCGACAAAAAGATCTCAAGCAATTCAGCGTCGACTGCCTCTTCGGTGGCTGACTGAGGCGGTGTCGACACCACCGGATCAGGCGCCGGAACCACCGCCACTGGAGCGGTCGCTGTAACTATTTCCGCCCAAGCATCTGCGGAGCCGGCAAAGTCGGGGTTCTCAAGAATATCGATGGCAGCCGTGGCACGCTCTTTGGCTTCCGGATTGTCAACCAATGCGGCATCGGCGCGAACGCGAGCAAGCGATTCCTTGAGTTGCTCCTGCAAGAATGTATTGTCTGGCTCTGTAGACAGAGAAATGGCGAGTTCAGCCGATTCCTGCTGATGTTGCGCCAACTCAGCCTCAATCGTAGGCAGGATAGGGTCGATAGAAATGTCTGGGCTGATATTGCTGTCATCGGTTGCCGGCTCAGCTGCTTCGACTCCCTCGACCTTAAAAGGGGTTACAGGCGAATCATTTTTTTTTACAAGATTGGCCTGAAAAACACCAAGCGTCTCGTCAAACGAAAAGCGTTTCTTTACACCCTCTGAATGAAGCTGCAGCGTTTCAATGAAAAAGCTGAGCGCGCCCACGTTCTGGGCAACATGCTGGAATTCGTCCGTGCCGGGCACTGCGTCAGGATCAGCTTCTGCGAAACGCTTTACTTCCGCGCGCGTATGCTGGACCGCGCGTATTGCGTCATCTTGATCCAATATCGCCAGCGCACCCTCGATCTGGTGCAAGATCGCGTCGATGGGCGCAAGCGAACTGCGCCTGGACGGGTTGCTGAAATATTCGTCCAGCATTTTCTCGACTTGGCCCAAACTTGATTGCATTTCGCTGGCCAACACCAGAATTGTCTGGCGCTGCTGCGCTTCCCGCGACATATCGTCAAGCCATTGCGCTGTGTCGGCAGGCTGTTGCCCAGCAACGATCGCCAGCAGCCGGGCTGTCATTGCATCGGCACGCTCTGAAAAATTATCCGTCAGGCGACTGGTGTGATTTAATGCATTCTCAACGAAAAGAAGACTGGTTGCCACTTCCAGCCCAACACGTTCATTGGCATTGGACCGGGCTGCGTGCCGTGCAATACCGCCGAGTTCGCGCATCAACTTGGTCAGCGATGGTGAATTCAGCTTGGCGGCGGCTTCGGTCAATCCAGCCATTTCTTGCTCGAATGCAGGCGCGGCACTCGCGTCGCCGCTCGCAATGCGATTCCACATGTTCTTTGCCTGCGCCAGCCGCTCTTTAGCAGTCGCCAAAGCTACGGCATCGATCTGCCCATAACGTTTTCTATCGTAATCGACAGGAACCAGCCCTTCCAGTTGATAAGCACTACGAATCTGCAGCAAAAGCGGTGATGGATCTTCGGCGCGCGCAATGAAAAACAATGCGTCCCTCAATAATCGTTCGCCGATGCTGTAAGAACCTTCACTCAAACGCCGAATCTGCAGATTGATTCTCGCAAACAACTGCTTGACGTAAATCTCATTTTTGACTTTGCCTGAAGATACGGCTTGTGCAAAACCATGCATGACCCACCAAAATCCACGGGACTGTTGATTGGCCTGCGCTCGCTCCACTTCCGCGACAACTTCAGACATGGCCGTCGCACTTGCGCGCTCGGCTGCCTGATCGGCGCTTCTCAGAAAGGGCAGCAATGCCCGCTCGAAGCGCTGGCGCAACACGCCATAATCGATCGGGCTGGCTCCCGGTTCAGCCAACGGCAATTGCGGCCGAACCGCCATGTTCGGGAAAAACAAGTCTGCGGGATGAATTCTTTCCGCGCCGCGGGCTTCGAGCAATGCCTTGTAATAAGGAAATAATCTTACCGGTTGGTGTTGGACTCCAGCCAATAATTCTTCGAGGTACTCGACTACCGCCTGGTACGCATTGGTGATGGCTTGCGCCATATCCGGCGAAAATTCCAGTTGACCGGATTCCAGGCGATCCAACAGGTCTTCAATCGTTTCAGTCACGATCGCGACACCGTCGATATCGACGATCTGTAACGCTCCATGCGCCTGATGCAGGTAGGTCTTCGCATGGTGCAATGTTGTGGATTGCGCCTCCGCATCCTGGGTTAAAGCTTCTTCAACAGCCGTTTTCGAGCGAACCAAAGACTCGCGTATTTCACCCATCACCCAGGACAATGGTCCTGTGTCGAAATTTTCTCGGGCACCTTGCGGAAAGGCGGAAGATTGGGTAGTCATGACTGCCTCTTGGTTTCAAGAAGTGATAGCCTGAATCAACAGCCTATCACCATGTACACTGATCGGACGCAAGGATGGGTCGGCGCAATCGCCCATCCACGCTGGTAACTGAGCGCGATCGCTTCAAGCGGCTACACGGAACCGGGAAACGGAATTTTTGAGTTCTTCCGCCAATTTGGACAGTTCACGAATTGACTGCGCGGTCTGTTGCGTACCCTCTTGCGTGTGCTCTGTTACGGTCAGAATATTCTGGATATTTTGCGCAACGCCGTTGGCCGATGTCGCCTGCTGTTCCGTCGCCAGCGAAATGCCTTGAATCAGTTCCGCCAATTGGTTCGACACGCGCCGGATATCCGACAGCGCCGCACCCGCGGCATCGGACAGTTTGGCTCCTTCGACCACACCCTGCGTCGATTTCTCCATCGCGGCAACCGCGTCATGCGTATCTGTTTGAATGGTACGAACCAGCGCGCCAATCTGCTTGGTAGCTTCGCCCGACCGTTCTGCCAGGCGCTGCACCTCTTCCGCCACAACCGAGAAGCCTCGTCCCGCTTCGCCCGCCGAGGCTGCCTGAATTGCCGCATTCAGCGCCAGCACGTTAGTTTGTTCGGTAATGTCGGAAATCAGTTCGGTGATTTCGCCAATTTCCTGCGACGATTCGCCGAGCCGCTTGATCCGCTTCGAGGTTTCCTGAATCTGTTCGCGGATTTCGTTCATGCCCTTGATCGCGTTTTCCACCGCCTTCGCGCCTTGGTCCGCGGCAGTCACCGACTGACGTGCGACTTCTGCCGATTCGTTGGCGGATTTGGAGACATCGGTAATCTGTACCGCCATTTCCAGTACCGCCTGACCGGTTTCCTGAATCTCCCTCGATTGCTTTTGTGAAGCGGCCAGCAATTCAGTCGAAATGCTTTGTGCCTGGTTGGACGCGGACGTTACCTGCTCTGCGGTCGTGGTCACCCTTCCCACCAGGCCGCGCAACTCTTCCACCGTGTAATTCAACGAGTCGGCAATGGCGCCGGTAATGTCTTCGGATACAGTCGCCTGCACGGTCAAGTCGCCGTCCGCAACTTCCTGCAATTCGTTCATCAGCCGCAAAATCGCTGCCTGGTTTTGGTCGTTGGCGGCTTTCGCTTCTTCCTCCTGATGCTGCGCCATTTGTCGCTGCGCTTCCGCCGCTTCACGGCGTAATTCCGCTTCCCTGGTACGATTTGCGCCGTCCTGAAGAAATACCAGTGCAACGCCTGCCGCGGAAAACAGTGCCAGCAGTGCGGAACCCAACATCGCCCAGAAAGTCCAGTTGAACGAATCTTCCCGGTTGCGATAAGTTTGCTGCAACTTCGAGATGCGCTCCTTCAGCGCTTCATTCTCCGTAAAAATCAACTGCTCTGATTGTTTTGCGGCAATAAAATTCTGCAGGTTACCAAGAATACCGGCCACCGATTGCTGGTATTCCTTGAATACCTCTTGCAGCTCAATCAGTTTTTCCTTCGTATCGGCATCCTTGGTGGCAGAGAGGCGCAATACCTCATTGCCGTTCAGGAAGCCTTCGGTGATATCCCGAAAAGTATTGGTGTCCTTTCCCAAGAGAAATGCCGTTTCCGGATTCACGCCTTCCGACGTCAGGAATTCATTCGCGCTGCGGCCAAGCCGTTGCGTCAGCATGACTAATTGCCCGGCAGCGGAAATTTCCCGCGGCGATGCGCCCGCTTGCGCCTTGAGGGTGGAAATCTGCTCGGTCAACTCCAACAGAGTCGGAGATAACGCGTTAAGGGTTTGCAGGGTAGTACCGAATCCTGTCAATTCCGCCTTGAGCTGGAGAATAGTATCGGCAGCCTTGTCGGAACTGGCCCAGGCATTGCTGGTTTCTTTCAATGTCGCTGCGAGACGTGGTGTTGGTGGAGCGATTTCACGCCCTTCGTGCAATCCACCCTTGGATAAAATCGTCAAGTCCTGATTGAAGCGCTTGCGGCTGTCTTCCAATTGCTTGAACGCCTCCGGATTGCCTTGAATCGCGTTCGGCGCCGCCTTACCTATCCGTTGCGAATGCATCAGCGCATCGCCTGCAATTTGAGTCTGGAGTGAATTGATGCTCGAAGCCACTGTATTCAAATACACAAAAACAGAACCAAGAAAGAGCGATCCGCCAAGCACCATAAGCGCGATACGAACCTGTTTCTGCAGCGGCAGCTTGCCGATCAACGGAAGGCGGATTTGACCGCGCCTTTGTAATGCATCACCAATCACGGTTGCGTTCGGATTTGCTCCCGCAGCCGGTCCGCCAGCCTTGGCCGGCTCGGCGTTCGTGGAGTTATCAGCCTTGTTCGCATCCTGCGCAACTACTCCGGCTTTCCCGGCAGATTCTCCCTTTTTGGTCTTGGATAAAAACGGTAGATTGAACGCCATTACTGAGTCTCCTAATTCCTAATTCGGTACGCGCAAGTTGAATAACCCGGCGGTTTATAAACCCACTTGCAAAAATTTTGGATCCTGCACGACTAAAGAAAGATTAAGTTCGGTCCAGACTTGCGATTCTTTATCGACATAGCGCTGAGCCATCCAGTTGCCATCTTCCAATGCCGGAGTATCCGACTGCAATTCCATTTCCGCCACATTGCGCAAGCCCATCACGCGCGAAACCAATAAGCCGCTGTTGAATGACAATGCGGGAGCAAACGCGACAATACGGGAATCCTTGTCGATCGGCGTAGGTGTCTGGTCTTGAAAACGGGCAAAATCGACCACGCTGATCAAATTTCCCCGGATATTTGCCAATCCGAGAAACCAGTCTTGCGTCAGGGGAACTTGCGTGATGGCGCCAACCGAGACGATTTCACCGGCCTCTTGCAGACTCAGTAGCCAGCGGTTTCGGCCAATCATGACGCCTAGCTGGTTGACGCGTGTATCCACGCCGCTACGCGCTGCTTGCATGCGTTCAACCAACTGCGCCTGAAATTCACGCAAACGCGTACGGCGGCCAGCTGAATCGGGCTTTTTGAAAACCTTATCCGGCACTAGATCCGAAGTGGATTGGGTCATGAATGCTCAATTATCCCAACGCGGCAATTTTCGCCAATAATTCCTGAGGGTCGACGGGCTTGACGATATAGTCTCGAGCGCCTTGGCGCAAACCCCAGATCCGGTCGGTTTCCTGGCCCTTGCTGGTGCAAATGATGACCGGCACGTCTTGCGTATCCGGATCGCGGCTGATGGCTCGGGTAACCTGGAATCCGTTCTGTCCCGGCATCACGATATCCATCAGGATTAATTGAGGCTTGTCAGCCTTGATTTTCTGCAACGCCTCTTCACCGTTTTCGGCAGTGGATACTGAAAATCCATTTTTGATCAAGATGTCCGATAGGAAATAGCGTTCGGTAGGAGAGTCATCGACAATTAGAATTTTTTGAATGGCCATCTTGAAACCTTTGCTTCATTAATTACTTGGAAAGCGCAGCAGCAGTATGTTCGCGAACTGTTTTAAGCAGGCTGTCTTTGGTAAACGGCTTGGTTAAATAAGCATTCGAACCGACCATCGCGCCGCGCGCGCGATCAAACAAGCCGTCTTTCGACGACAGCATGATGACTGGCGTCGTGTGAAATTTCGCACTCTTTTTTATCAATGCGCAAGTCTGATAACCATCCAGCCTGGGCATCAAAATATCGCAAAAAATCAGGGCGGGCTTATGATCATTCATTTTGGCAAGCGCATCAAAACCGTCGTCAGCAAGGACAACTTGATAGCCCGCCTGGCCCAAAAAAATCTCTGCTGACCGCCGAATCGTACTGCTGTCGTCAATCACCATAATCTTCAGGCTGACATTATCCGTTGATGTTGTCATGGCGTCATCCCGTTAAACTATCTCCAATATACGGCGCAACTGTAACAAAAAGCAAGATGCTTTAGAACAAGCATTCGAGCAGGATTTCGCCGGTCGTGGTTTTTATGCGAAAAATTGGATAATTTGCAACACTCGGTCAAAACATGTGTTTGATCAGATTAAAACATGTGTTTGATTAGATTGTAACCATCTCGAAATCTTCCTTGCGCGCACCGCATTCCGGACAAGTCCAGTTGATCGGAACCTGTTCCCATCGGGTTCCCGGGGCAATGCCCTCGTCCGGCAATCCGGCGGATTCATCATAGATCCACCCGCATATCAGACACATCCAAGTTTTGAATTCTTCGTTTGCTGATTCGTTAGTGCTCACGGCTGACTGCCCTTCAAGTAAAATGCAAAGTCAGATATCTTAATCTAACCGCCGTGCAAAACCAAACTTCTCCCCTCATTTTGGCCTTTGGTGCATCCGATCCGGTCGGAGCGATCGGGATTCAGGCTGATCTCGCTTCGTTTGCTGCGATGGGTTGCCACGGACTTTCAGTGGTCACGGCGATCCTGATCGGAGATACGGCCCGCGTTGAAGACATGCAGGTTATCGAGGCGGATTGGGTCGCCGATCAGGCCCGTGTCGTGCTTGAGGACATGCCGGTAGCTGCCTTCAAGGTCGGTGTGCTCGGCAGTATCGAGAATGTTTCCGTGATTGCGGAAATCGTTTCTGATTATCCCGATATTCCATTGATACTCGATCCATTCAGCAGCTCGATACCCGACCAAGGGCCGGATGCTGACGATCTGTTGATCGCCACCAGAGAACTCCTGATTCCACAGACGACGTTACTGCTGTTGTCTGCAGTGGAATTGGCACGCTTTGCTGAAACTTGGCGTGAACCGTCTAACGAAGATACGATGGCGCTGGATGCGATGCGCCTGATTGATCTGGGGTGCGAATATCTGTTTGTTACCGGCACACCCGGCGATGTACACGATGTGACGAATACGCTGTTCAGCGACGCCGGCATCGTACGCCAGGATAACTGGCCGCGCCAATCAGGCTCGTTCAGCGGTGTTGGCAATACACTGTCGGCGACCATCGCCGGAATGCTGGCGAATGGGCTGGACGTGCCCGAAGCGGTTTTTGAAGCGCAGGAATTTACCATGGCTGCTCTTTCCCATGCACAGCGCCTGGGGATGGGCAAACTCATACCAGATCGATATTTTTGGGCACGCGACCCTGACGACATTCCTGATCCCGATTGATTTCCCACGATACGATACATTGCATGACATCCAAGAACGACTCTCTTTTTGAACGCGCGCAGCGCACTACGCCAGGCGGCGTCAACTCGCCGGTTCGGGCATTTCGCTCAGTTGGCGGTACGCCGCGATTCATCACCCGCGCGGAAGGCCCCTATTTTTGGGATGCCGATGGCAAGCGCTATATCGATTACATCGGCTCATGGGGGCCGGCAATTGTGGGCCACGCGCATCCGGTGGTAGTCAAGGCGGTACAGGACGCCGCCGCACGCGGCTTGAGCTTCGGCGCACCGACCGAAGGCGAAATCGAGATGGCAGAGGAGATTTGTCGGCTGCTTCCATCCATCGAACAGGTTCGACTGGTATCCAGCGGCACGGAAGCGGCAATGAGCGCCCTGCGCCTGGCGCGTGGTGCGACCGGTCGCGACACAATCATCAAATTCGAAGGGTGTTACCACGGCCATGCCGACTCCTTGCTGGTCAAGGCCGGCAGCGGTTTGCTGACCTTCGGCAATCCAACCTCGGCTGGTGTTCCGGAAGACTTTGCCAAACATACCTTGGTGCTTGATTACAACGATCCGCAGCAACTGGAAGATGTGTTTGCAAAAATGGGCGATTCGATCGCATGCGTGATTGTCGAACCGGTTGCCGGCAACATGAACCTGCTTCGCGCGACGCCGGAATTTTTGCAGACGATGCGCCGTCTGTGCAGCCAGTTCGGGGCTGTATTGATCTTCGATGAAGTGATGTCGGGTTTTCGTGTTGCATTAGGCGGCGCCCAAGCAGTTTATGGCATCGCACCCGACCTGACTGTATTGGGCAAAGTCATCGGCGGCGGCTTGCCGGTCGCCGCGTTCGGTGGTCGTGCGGATTTGATGCAGCACCTGGCGCCGCTCGGTTCGGTTTATCAGGCCGGAACGCTTTCCGGCAATCCAGTGGCGGTCGCTGCCGGAATGACGACGCTCAAGCTGATTCAGGAGCCCGGTTTTTACGAAGCGCTAGGAGCGCAGACAACCAAGCTTGTACAAGGGCTTTCACAAGCTGCCAGGGAATCCGGCGTGACCTTCTCTGCCGATGCGATTGGAGGTATGTTCGGCCTTTATTTTGCATCGGATATCCCAGGCACTTATGCCGAGATGATGATGTGTGACAAATCCAGGTTCAACACATTCTTCCATGCGATGCTGGATGCCGGCGTGTATCTTGCTCCATCGGCATTCGAAGCGGGTTTTGTGTCGGCACAGCATGATGATGCCGCGATTGATGCGACGATAAGCGCGGCGCGCGTCGCATTTACCCGCATCGCTTGATTCCGTCAGCAACGCTGCCGCCCAAGAGTGCCAACGCTCTCGGGTAGTGGCGTTACTTGAGCCAGCCGCGCTTGCGGAAATACCAGAATGGCGTGACGGCGGAGATCACCATGAGCGCGATCGAGAACGGATAGCCGAAATTCCAGCTCAACTCAGGCAATATCTTGAAGTTCATGCCGTAAATGCTCGCAATCAAAGTCGGCGGCAGGAAAGCAACCGATGCGACCGAGAAGATCTTGATAATCTTGTTTTGGTTGATGTTGATGAAACCGACGGTTGCGTCCATCAAAAAGTTGATCTTGTCGAACAAGAAAGCGGTGTGTCCGTCAAGCGACTCGATATCGCGCAAGATTTGCCTTGCTTCTTCGAACTGGTCCGCATTCAACAGGCGGCCGCGCATTAAAAAACTCACTGCGCGGCGCGTATCCATCATGTTGCGCCGAATCCGGCCGTTCAAATCTTCTTCGCGCGCCATTGCATTCAGCGAGACCGCCGCATCCTGATCGGTAAAGTCTTTCTGCAACACGCTGCGGCTGACTTCTTCAAGATTCTGGTAGATGCCTTCCAGTGCATCCGCAGAGT
Organism: Burkholderiales bacterium RIFCSPLOWO2_02_FULL_57_36; assembly: GCA_001770855.1. Lineage (GTDB taxonomy): Bacteria > Pseudomonadota > Gammaproteobacteria > Burkholderiales > Burkholderiaceae_D > MESE01. The sequence continues at coordinate 130,824 of MESE01000142.1, read as the reverse complement.
ATTCCGCGTCGGTCGCATAAAGGTCGAGCAGCACATCCTTGTAGTCCGTGATCGACCCGGGCCTTGACCGTGCGCGCATCCGTACCAGCCGAAATACCGGCAGATCATCCGTATGCACGGAAAACAGCATGTTTTTCGCGAGAATGAAAGCAACGGTAATTACGCGTGACGGGCCGTCATCTTCCTCCAGAAGAAAATCGGTACGCAGATGGAGATCGCCGTTTTCTGCCTCGTAATAACGCGCAGACGCCTCAATATCCTTTACCTCGTCTTCGTCAGGTAAGGTGACGCCATAGATGCTCTTTACCCAATCACGCTCATCGTCGTTCGGCTCGGTGAGATCGACCCATACCGGTGCGGCATTCTCGAGGTCGTGCCGGCTTTCGATGTTGACCTGGTTAAGCCGTCCGTTTTGCAAGACAAATACATTAATCATATGCTCTCCTGGCCGCGTCACTGACAGCACCGGCACCGGTGCTGTCAGTGACGCGGACGCGCAGTTCAGTTGCAGAGCAAGCTCTGCAAATCTGGATAAATTTTAGGGAACGCGGCCAAGAAATTGGCCTGGACGCGCCCGCTCACCGATATACGGCGAGAGGCGCTTTGTACAAGCTCGCGTTAAAGCGCTATCTCGCCGGCAGGCCGCCCAATGACGGCTCGCAAAATAAAAAAAGGACTACCCAAGACGGGTCTCCGCAAACGAAAACAGCGCAAGTGTACTGATAACGGACGAGACAGGCAAGCGCCGAGGTAGCGCATTTCCCGGCCGGCGAGGATGCTTTTCAATTTCTTCCGAAGTCGAGTGGTGAAGCGAGAGAAGCCGTCGTTTGGCAAGGAAAATCCGGCTCCTTCCATGCGAATGCTGGGCATATTTCGTATTCGGAAACACACTCTCAGCGGAATATATGACCGCACTGCCGCTTTGCAAAAATTGCAGTGATGAACTTACGGAAGATCAGCCGAGCCCATACGCCGCAGAATCAGGCTAGTACGTCGCGCAAGATAACCGGACCCCGGGCGTTTTTCAAAAAAACGTGGATTCGGCAGCATTACCGCGAGACGGGCACCCTGGCCTGAACTCAGTTGGGCGGCAGAAACGCCGAAATAATGCCTGGCCGCCGCCTCGGCGCCAAAGACGCCGGTGCCCCATTCCGCGACATTGAGATATATCTCGAATATTCGCTCTTTATCCATCCAGAATTCAAGCATGTAAGTAATCACGAATTCCTGCGCCTTGCGTAGATAACTGCGTTCCCCGGTTAGAAAGAGGTTCTTTGCAAGCTGTTGCGTAATCGTCGAACCGCCCGCGATCACCTTGCCCTTCCTGGTATTTTTCTCATACGCTTTTTGCAGTGCTTCCCAGTCGACACCCGGATGGCCGGAAAAATTTGAGTCTTCCGACGCAATGATCGCTCTTTTTAAATTGTTGGATATGCGTTGGTAAGACACCCATTGATGCTTCAGATTTGCATTGGGATTTTTTTCCTGCAGTACGGACAGCTGCCGCCGCATGAAACTGGTCGAGCCGGGATTATGGTCGACCCACCACCATATCTGCAGAAAGAAATACATCTGAATCAGTAACACGATGACAAGCGGCGCGATGATCAGCCATAAAAATACCTTGCGTAAAACTCTCATTCGTAGATGCCTGGTCGGTCTGGATTAAAGCGCTGCGCGCAATTGGGCGAATACTGCAGCGGTATCAGGCCGCACATTGCGCCAAAGGAGAAACGATTCGGCAGCCTGCTCGACCAGCATGCCCAAGCCGTCGCGCGCCATGGACCCATGCTGCATCGCAAAACGCATGAATACCGTCGGCTCTTTGCCGTACATCATGTCATATGCAAGCGTGTCATTTCCGAATACCGATGGAGAAAGCGGGGGAACCTCCGCCGCCAAGCTGGCGGAGGTAGCATTGATGATGATATCGAATGGTTCATGCAAGGCGGTAAAATCATCCGCATGAACATTTTTGTGCTGTGCCGAAAACTCCTGCACCAGTTGGACTGCCTTCGCATGGTTGCGATTGGCGATTGTCAGGCTGAGCGGGTTTTCTGATAACAGCGGCAAGATGACTCCGCGCGCCGCGCCGCCGGCGCCGAGCAGCAATACTCTCTTGCCTTGCACGGGCACACCCGCGTTGCGCACAATATCCGTCACCAAGCCGATGCCATCGGTGTTGTCGCCGAGAATGGCATTTCCGTCGAACCTCAACGTATTGGCCGCGCCTGCCGCCTGCGCCCGCTCGGTCAGCACTGTCGCCAACGCGTGCGCTTCCAGCTTGAATGGCACGGTAACGTTCGCGCCGCGACCGCCTTCCTGAATAAACCTGCGTACCGCCGCGGCAAAACCGTCCAGCGGTGCGAGCAGGCGCTCATAAATCAGGCTCTGTTGCGTCTGCGCTGCAAAGCGTGCATGAATTTCCGGGGACTTGCTATGGGCAACCGGATTCCCGATCACGGCATAACGGTCGGTTTGATCCGTCAATTTCCACTCCCGCGCAAAGTGGCTTCAAGTGCATCATCGCGGGTGAATTTAAAACTGGTTGTCATGATCCAGACATCATTTTTGTCGGTTGACCGCATGCTTTTAGCGAACACGCCAAATGGAGCAGACTTGCGCACGATGTTTTTAGCGGCCGCGTCCAGCGCCGGCGTGCCCGATGAGCGGTCAATCACAACGCCGTTGTCGCCGTCCGCCTTGTAAAGCGATCCATCCTGGTAAATGGAAATCGAAAGAATCAATTCGCCATACAATTTCTTTCCATTTTTCTGCGGAAAATTCAGCGTCCCGATCTTTTCTATTCGCTTTCTCACCGTATCGAAATACATCGCATAGCCGACTTCCCGTGTGCTAGGCGATATATAGGTTTTTCTCGGACGTTTATTGTAATCCTCGATATTTTTTGCGATCTCCGCTTCCATGCGCGCAAGCACCTTGGCGCTATCAGTCTGGTCCGCCCCGTCCGGCTGCGGAGGCACTTCTCGCGGTTTGTCTTTTTCGGTCAGTGGTGTTGCTGAGAATGGCGTACTTCTGGCAACTTGAGACAGCATTTTTTGCTGCTGTTCTTCGAGTTCGGCAAGCCGGCGCCTGGTGGCCTTGATGCTGTCGCCATCTTCGCTCTTGCGCAAATCCGGCAGCGGCGATTTCGCCCGGCCTTCGTTGGCATTGCCGCCGCCGTCAAGATTGGCTTGCGCCAAAGCCTGCGCCTTGACCGGCTTCTTGTCGTGCTTGGCATTTACCAGAATGACTTCCAGTCCCGGATCAGCCGGTTTGAACCGAAAACTGTCCGGCGCCACGAACCGGACTGCCAGCAATGCGCTATGCACCAGTACCGATGCGGTAATGGCAATAGCCAAGGTAGGATTTTGAAAAAGTAACTTCACGCGTTCCGTCAAGAAAGTTGCCGAAGGCGATCGATTTTACGCAAGGCCGGCAAATTCCGCGAGAATTTTAAGCCTGAATCACTCGGATGCCGACGGAATGTTCACTGTATTGTCGATTATGGTCGTTTCGACACCCGATTCAATCGCATCGACCAATTCCTCGTCTTCATCGGTTATCGGTTCGACATCGGATACAGCGGCAATTTCGAGCAGGCGCGCTTCGACGGCGAGATCCACTTCATCCCAACGCAGCAAATCCAGCCTGACCTGCGCGCCGCGCGCCGCTTGAGGCATGCCCGGCAATTTGATGATTAGCGGAATATCCACCAACCGCAGTATTTCTTCTTTCAGTACCACGGCTTCGACCTGCTTCGCCTGTTCCTGCTCGAGCCAGCGCAGACACCAGTAGCGTTCCATGGTTGACTGGAAATCGGCGTAGGCACTGTAGGCGCCATCGAAAGCGGACACGATCGCAAATAGATCTGCGTCTTTCGGCTTGAACGGCGCAACCAATGGCGCCGTTACACCGTGCTGCACGCATGCCAGAATCTGCCATTGATTGACCAGATCGGTGTAACGGCGCAAAGGCGAAGTACTCCATGCGTATTGATCGACGCCCAGCCCCTGATGCGGTGCTGCGTGCGTCACCATCCGTACCTGCATCCGCGTGGCCCAGCCGCCACCGCCGCCGCCCTGACTGCGGTAAATGCCGGGCACGCCGTGCTCATGCATCAGTTTTCCCCAACTGCTATTGGCAAAAATCATCAGCTCGGCAACAATCTTATCGAGCGGTGCACCGCGCTTGCGGCGGGTAATGGTGACGACATCATCTTCGACATAAAAATTGAAATCGATGCGATTGGTTTGTTCCGGCTTCAGACCAAAGCTTTCGCGCTTGGTCATGCGGCCTTTTTCAAGCACCTGCGCCCATTGCCACAACAACGCGATATCCGCCTTGTGCGAATAATCGCCGGCACCGGCAGCCAGGTTTTCTTCCGTCACGTGCGCATCCAGATCGTTATGCCGCAGATTGGCGGCGATCGGCACCGCCTCGGCTTTGGTTTCAATGCCGACAACCGACCAGTCTTGGGGATTGAGCGTTGCGTACAGCGATACGGCAGGACAGGTTTTTCCTTCAGCCAATGTGAATGCTTCAACCAACGCATCCGGCAACATCGTGATCTTGTCGCCCGGCATATAGACCGTGGACAAGCGCTGCCTGGCAATCGCATCGACAGCATCATTGCGCTGAATACCGAGTGCCGGCGCTGCAATATGGATGCCGATGCGCACATTGCCGTCGGCCAGCGTCACGACAGAAAAAGCATCGTCGATCTCGGTCGTAGTCACGTCGTCAATCGAAAATGCCTGAACATCAGCGAGCGGCAACGATGGCGGTTTCGGTATCGAAATCGCTGGAAAGCCCGTCCCTTTCGGAAAACACTCAAACAGGAATTTTGAAAAGTGCAATTCCTTCGGCGATCCGATACCGCCGGCTGCAAGCATCAGGCGTTGCGGCGTCGTTTGCAATTCATTGCACGCGGACTCCAGTGCCTTGTATTCGATACTGTTTTTGTCCGGCTTGAACAGCAATTGCAAAGTCATCGCTTTCATTGATGCCGGCAAACGATTGGCCTTCAGTTCTTCGACATATTGCGCCTGGATCAATGCCTGCTGCTTTTTCTTTTCAACGCCTGCCAAAGCAGCCTTGAGGGATGCTTCCGGGGCCGCCTTGTAGCGGCCTTTGCCCTTCTTGTAAAAATAGATCGGCGCAGCATGCAGTTTTACCAGCAATCCGGCTGCCTCATGCGGTTTTGGGTCATGGCCGAAATACTCGCTTCCCAATTCCGCGAATCCGAATTCTTCCTGTCCCGCAACTTCCCACAAAAATTCGAGCTCGATTTCATTCGCGATCGCTTGCGCCTCGCTCAACAACTCAAGCGGCGCCGGCGATGCAAACTGCAATAGAACATCCTTGGCGCGCACCTTGGTGCGCTTGCCGGTCTGCATCTCAACCTGATACGCCTCGCCTTGTTGCGACAGCACCACGCCGGCCTTGAAATCGCCGGACTCTTCAAAAAATAAATTCATCGATCACTTTGCTTATTGAGTTTGTTCGGTAGCTTGGTAAATGATCTGCGCACGCAAGTCGCGCTCGATTCGTAATATTGCCGATTTTCCGGCCGGATACTCTCCGGGCTGGCATACCAGCGTCGGTCTGTCGATCGACATACGCCGTACTGCTGTCAGCTTGTTGCCGTCAATCGCGTAATGCGATGAATATGAAAATTCCGATTCCTTGATCGACCTGCCTTTTGGCAGAATCAGCTTCATGTTCTTTGGCACATGAATTTCATATCGGTCGTCCAAAGTCCAAGCGGGACACCAGTATGGCAGCAAACGTGACGGCCGTTTATAGACGGCACGAAGCGTGTCGAATGCAATCGGCCCGACCAGCAGCGGCGACAACGGTATCGTGCCATTGTCGGAAATCGCCAGAAAATTGCTGATACTGACATTCAGGCGCATCGTCATCGATGCGCCATCGTTACTTTCCTCGAATGAGATAGTGCCTTCCCCCTCAAGATTTTTTCCATCGAGGAATTCGCGCACCCATTCTGCCTCTTTTTTTCTCCCGATCGAACGCTGCAATTCACGCAACTCGATCGCCGCGACGCCATTGGCCGTAATGGCCAACTCAGCCGAGGCCGACCCGTTTTCGGTGAGTACCATTTTTGTCACGCGGCTCGCGAAGAAGTGCGGCGACGTTACCATGGGAGTGCGGCGTACGCCATCATATGGCGTGGTGTGAATCACCGGTTTGTCGGCATTTGAGAGCGGCAACACGCCAAAGGGCACGATCGATCCTGCAGTTGAATCGAGATAAAGATCGAAAGCCGGCAAATAAGTGATCACGTGATTGAACGCAGGATAGACGACCGATGGCAGCGTATAAGAACTTCTGTCGCTGTTGATCAATACGGTTGACGACGTAATTCCCTTGGCTGCCAGCAGTGCGTTCAGCAGCACCACATGATCCTTGCAATCACCGTAACGATTGCTCAGTATCGACTCGGCATCATGCGGCACCCATCCTTCGGCACCGATCCAGGTAGCGACATACCGCACGTTCTTCGTCACCCATTCATAAATCAGCCTGGCTTGCGTCCAAGGTTCTGCCACGTTTTGTGTAATCTGGTCCGCCATTTGTACAATGACCGGCGTGACTACAGTCTTGGACCGGGCACGTGCTTCGTAAGCAGCGGCAAACTGCCTCCAATCCTTGAATGTGCTTGCAATCAGCCGCGGCGTACTGAGAAACATATCCACTGAAGCCGGCTCATTCTGGATGATGGGTAAGTTCCGGGCATGCCATCGATGCACCCGGCGACCGTTTTGCTCGACGACCGGCAGCGCATGCATCTGCTCGGACTCGATCTGTAACGTAATGGATGTTGGCATATCGATCGACACATCAATTGCATCCCAGGCGAAGCCACGTGCGAATACGCTGGCGGCATGAAACTGATCCGGGAAAACGGATTCCTTTTGAGTCAACCGATATTTGTACGCAACCGAATCGCCAACTTCGAGCTGCGGAAAAGTAATCATCAGCGTATGTTGATCAATCCTTGAAATGCCGTTTCCCGAAGCGAGCCGGCCTTGCTGCGTCTGAATGCCGGCAGCGCCGACATCAACTCGGCGGCCATCTTTTTTCAGGGTATAGGCCTCCAAGATCTCCACGTCTTCAAGCTTGCTGCTGTAGCTGATAGGCATCTTGCCGCTGCTGACCAGCGCGGATTCAGTCAGCAAGCGATAAGCGGTTTCGCGCACTACGGTATAAGTTGCATCGGCATTTACCCGATAATCCGCTTGAAACTTCAAAAAACGGACATGACCCGTATCTTGCGCATAGGTGAACGAAGCGGCAAGCCAGATCAGCAGAAACATTGCCTTTTTCATTGCGTCGTTTAGCTTCAACTTGCAGTCTCGGTTGATAAAACCTGGGCCACCGTGGAATTTTCGCCGGACATTTTTTCCGAGGAACCAGTGTCGGCGATTGCAGGCAGAAAAACTTCAGTGACGAGCAATACACCGTTTTTGCGTTGAAAAAGGCAGCGCCGCGCATAGAGCGGACAGCCAACGCTATCCACACCGAGCGCTTCGCACGCCCGCCGTACCAGCGGATGATCGGGGTACAGACGCGCGAACTGCAGCGCGCCACGTTTGACTGACGGATCGCCGAACAAGGTCGTGCCGAGCGAACGCTCTCCCAGTGCATTGAAAAACGGCCAGTCGGATGCGTTCGCCGCCAGCGGCACGATGGTATGCGCGTATACGACCGGGCGTTCATCGCATCGCAACAATACTTCGCGTTCGTATACTTGAATACGGCGTGGCAGTCGCACTGCTCGGTACTCATCCGCAAGACTCACGCCCCGGCTTTGCCGTATCCGCTGCACGCGGAACCGTCGGCTGCAAGCGATCAGTTTCACCGTCAAGGAAATCCTGCCGATGAGCCAGTGCCGCATTTCCGATGGCGGATTAACGGCGTTCACATGATCAAACCAGCGTGCATGTACAAGTGAACGAGCTATCACTAATCGACCTCCCCGATTCCGCAGAACGCCAACACAGCATCCAGATGATCGCCGAAGTCGGAAATCCCGTGATCGCTGCCTTCAATCACATAGTGGCGGGCGCCGGGATAGTGCGCCACCATTTCATGCCAATCCAGCAGCTCGTCGCCAGTGGCCGCCATCAGGAAATACCGCTGCGGATCGGTGATATGGTCGACCGAAAATTCCGTCAATTCATCGATATACTCACGTTTGAACTCAAACCGCTGCTCGGAGTGGAAAGTGGTCGTGACGCCGACATATTTTTCGAGGTCACGCGGCGGGCTGATCGCGGGATTCAGCAACACCGCGCGGCAACCCAACTGCTCCGCCAGCCAGGTCGCGTAATAACCGCCCAGCGAAGAGCCGATCAAGGTCAACCCCTCGGACGCCGACCGGCGTGCAATCTGCGATGCCAATGCGATTGCGCCGCGCGGCGAGGCAGGCAGTTGCGGGCAGTAATAATCTGCATCAAGACCCAATGCGTGCAGCCTCTCCGCTATCAGGCGCGCCTTGAATGATTGAGGCGACGAACGAAATCCATGCAAGTACAAAATCATTGGGCCAGCTTGTCCAGGATTTTTTGATGCACGCCGCCGAATCCGCCATTGCTCATCGCAAGGATCTGGTCTCCCGGTTTGGCTGCTTGAACAATGGCCTGCACCAATGTGTCGAGCCGGTCGAATGCACAGGCTTTCGCTCCCAGCGGCGCCAATGCCTCGGTCAGATTCCAGCCCAGCGCATCCTTGTTGTTTCCACTTGCGCCATAACCGAAAACCAGGTCGGCATCTGCCAGGCTTCCAGGCAACGCATTTTTCATCGTGCCAAGCTTCATCGTGTTGGAACGCGGCTCCAATACCGCCAGGATGCGCGCACTGCCGACTTTTTTGCGCAGCCCTGCGACCGTGGTTGCAATTGCGGTCGGGTGATGCGCGAAATCGTCATATACCGTGATGCCATTGACCACGCCGCGCACCTCCATGCGGCGCTTGACGCTGTCGAAGCGTGCCAGCGATTCGATCGCCTGCGCTGCCGGTACGCCGACATGGCGCGCGGCGGCGATGGCGGCAAGCGCGTTGAGTCGATTATGTTCTCCGGTCAATGCCCAGTTGACTGTACCTTGCCGGTCGCCGTTAAAGACGGCATCGAAACTGCCATCGTCGTGCTCAACCAGGGCCCATCCCTGTTCATCCGTTGCGCCGAACCATTCCATTTCGCTCCAGCAGCCGCGCTCGACTACTCGTTGCAATGCGGCTTCGCGGCCGTTCACGACCAGCCGCCCAACGCCAGGCACCGTGCGAACCAGATGATGGAACTGGGTTTCGATTGCGGCGAGATCGGGAAAGATGTCCGCGTGATCGTATTCAAGATTGTTCAGGATCGCCGTCCTGGCGCGGTAATGAACGAACTTGCTGCGCTTGTCAAAAAACGCCGTGTCGTATTCATCGGCTTCGATGACGAAAAAAGACGATTCACCGCTCTTTCCCGACAGCCGCGCCGAAATACCGAAATTCATCGGTACGCCGCCGATCAGAAAGCCCGGATCGTACCCGGCATCTTCGAGTATCCATGCCAACATGGAAGCCGTCGTCGTTTTGCCATGTGTTCCGGCGACCGCAAGCACCCACTTGTCTTGCAAGATATGCTCGCCGATCCATTGCGGACCGGACGTATAGCGCAATCCGCGATTCAGGATTTCTTCCATGAGCGGATTGCCGCGCGAAACGACATTGCCGATGACGAACAAGTCCGGTTGCATATTGATCTGTTCAGCGCCAAAACCCTCGATCAGCTCGATGCCTTGCGCTTGCAGTTGTGTGCTCATCGGCGGATACACATTGGCATCGCAGCCGGTGACTTTGTGTCCTGCTTCTTTGGCCAGCACCGCAAGACCACCCATGAAGGTGCCGCAGATGCCAAGGATATGAATATGCATTGTACAATTTCGAAATGGAATAGCGAGATTTTACCCGACGCCCGAACTCTCGCCTTTGACTATCCTGCATCCCTTGCGGACTATTTCCTGCCGAGACAGGCTCTATGAGTAATTATCCAGCCGATATGGAGTCGCTGCGCGCCGAAATCGCCGCAGCCGCCGCCCGCATGATTGCCGAAGACGGCGCGGACTATAGCAGCGCCAAACGCAAGGCGGCCCGACAAATCCTTGGCAATGCCAAGGTGTCGGGCAATATTTTGCCGGACAATGCGCAAATCGAAGAAGAGGTACGGCTTTACCAGGAACTCTTCTTAAGTGACAGTCAGCCGGCCCGGTTATTGCATTTGCGCAAACTTGCGCTGCGATTGATGACTGAATTGGCCCGGTTCAACCCATACCTGACCGGTGCCGCGCTTAATGGAACTGCCGGGGAACATTCAGATATCTATTTGCAGTTGTTTACCGAAAGCCCCAAGGACGTACTGATTTATCTTTTGAACAAGAATATTCAGTTCGAAGTGTCGGAGACTCCGCATTTCAAAAACGGCCATGAAGCGGTGGAAACGGTGAGTTTCATATTGGAAAAAGAGGGCATACACCTTGTACTATACGTACTTGACGATTTACGCGGCGCTATCAAAACCAGCACGGCACGCGGCTTGGAGCGAGCCGATATTGGTGCAGTACGCGCGTTGATTGCTGAAATTGGATCAATATGAAAAAGATTAACTTCCTATTTGCCGCAATTGCAATAGTTTTTGCAGCCACTGGTGTCTATTTTGCATTGGAAAGAGTGGAATCCACAGTTCCACAACAATCAGCTTCTAATTCTTTCTTTGCGCAAACGTTTTCAGATGCGCAAGGTAGGCCACACGCGCTGTCGCAGTGGAAAGGGAAAATTCTGGTCGTCAATTTTTGGGCGACGTGGTGCCCTCCTTGCGTAGAGGAAATGCCTGAGTTGGTCGCTTTACAAAGGGAAATGGGATTGCATAATGTCCAAGTTATAGGTATTGGTATTGATTCTGCCGCTAACATCTCGGCATTTTCCCTTAAACACAAAATTGACTATCCTCTATATATAGCTGGAATGAATGGCACGGAGTTGTCGAGACAGTTTGGCAATCAATCGGGCGGGTTGCCTTTTACGGTATTGATCGGCACCGATGGGCAAATAAAAAAAACTTATTTAGGCCGCTTGAAGTTTATACAATTGCGTCAGGATTTAGCTTCTCTATAAAATTTCAGGAATCTTTCCTCTTGCCAATCAACGTCATTTAGCGGCAAAATGCGCGCATCCTCGTCAAACGGAGTTGCATCTCGATGGCAACAAATATCCTTCTGCTCAATGGTCCAAACCTGAATTTACTGGGTACACGCGAGCCAGAGATTTATGGATCACAGACTCTTGCCGATATTGAACGCGCGGCGGCGGCGCAAGCCGGTGCGGCGGGCGCTACCCTTGTCAGCTTTCAGAGTAATCATGAAGGTGCGTTGATAGACCGGATTCACGCCGCAAAAGCCGAAGCTGTCGACGCTATCGTAATTAATCCAGGTGGCTTGACCCATACCAGTATCGCGCTGCGTGATGCCTTATCAGCAGTGGCCATTCCGTTTGTCGAAGTACACATATCGAATATTCACCAACGCGAAGAATTCCGTCACACTTCCTATCTGTCGTCGGTTGCGATTGGCGTCATCTGCGGCCTTGGAGTCGAAGGCTATCGGGCCGCTATCGATTTCGCCCTCAAAAAGCTTTAATTTTCTTTATCTGTCGACAAAAATACTATAATTGCGACATCCCCAACTTAATACATTAAAAATTTCGAGGGAACTCATATGGATTTACGTAAACTCAAGACCCTGATCGACTTGGTTGCTGAATCAGATATCGCCGAGCTGGAAGTAACAGAGGGAGAAAGTAAAGTCCGGATCGTAAAGTCCGGTGCCATGCCTCAAAACCAAGTCGTCATGATGCAGCCGCAGCAGGCCCATTCACAGATGCCGATGCAGTCTGCAGCGCCACAAGTGGTCGTACCGGCAGTCAGTGTCGAGCCTGAAGGCCATGTCGTCAAATCTCCGATGGTCGGCACCTTTTACCGTTCATCTGCGCCGGGCTCCCCGGCATATGTTGAAGTCGGCTCTACCGTCAAGGAAGGCCAAACCGTATGTATCATCGAGGCCATGAAGCTCCTGAACGAAATCGACGCCGATGCATCGGGTGTAATCAAACAGATCCTCGTTGAGAATGGCCAGCCGGTGGAATTCGGCCAGCCGCTGTTTGTAATCGGTTAAGTGCTGCGCATCCGGCGCTCGCTTTGCACCCCAAGCGCCGCTGGTTTTTTTAGCGCCCACCCCTTATAACGCCTCACACTTCCCAAACATGTTTGAAAAAATCCTCATCGCCAACCGTGGCGAAATTGCGCTTCGTATCCAGCGGGCCTGCCGTGAGATGGGCATCAAGTCAGTGGTCGTCCATTCCGAAGCCGACCGCGACGCAAAATACGTAAAGCTGGCCGATGAGTCGGTCTGCATCGGACCTGCTTCGTCGGCGCTCAGCTATCTCAGCATGCCGGCAATCATCAGCGCGGCGGAAGTCACGGATGCGGAGGCAATTCATCCGGGTTACGGATTCCTGTCCGAAAATGCCGACTTTGCGGAGCGCGTCGAACAATCCGGATTTGTGTTTATCGGACCGCGTTCCGAATCGATCCGGTTGATGGGCGACAAGGTGTCGGCGAAACAGGCGATGATCAAGGCAGGCGTACCCTGCGTACCCGGTTCGGAAGGCGCCTTGCCGGACGATCCGAAAGAAATCATCCGTGTCGCGCGCAAGATCGGTTATCCGGTCATCATCAAGGCGGCGGGCGGTGGTGGCGGACGCGGCATGCGAGTCGTGCATACCGAAGCGGCGCTGTTGAATGCGGTCACGATGACCAAAACGGAAGCCGGATCGGCGTTCGGCAATCCGGAAGTCTATATGGAGAAATATCTGGAGAATCCGCGCCATGTGGAAATCCAGATTTTGGCCGATGAATTCAAGAACGCGGTTTGGCTGGGTGAGCGCGATTGCTCGATGCAGCGACGCCATCAGAAAGTAATCGAAGAAGCGCCGGCGGTCGGCATTCCGCGCAAGCTCATCGAAAAAATCGGTGACCGCTGCGCCGAAGCGTGCCGCAAGATGGGCTACCGCGGCGCCGGTACTTTCGAGTTTCTGTATGAGAATGGCGAGTTTTATTTCATTGAAATGAATACGCGGATACAGGTCGAGCATCCGGTGACGGAAATGATTACCGGCATCGATCTGGTACAGGAACAAATCCGCGTTGCCGCCGGCGAGAAGTTACGCTTTCGCCAACGCGACATCGAACTGAAAGGTCATGCGATCGAGTGCCGCATCAATGCCGAAGATCCTTTCAAGTTCACACCGTCACCCGGTAAAATCATTTCATGGCATGCGCCGGGTGGGCCCGGGATTCGCGTCGATTCGCATGCCTATGCAGGGTATTATGTCCCGCCGCATTACGACTCGATGGTCGGCAAGGTAATTTCTTACGGCGCGACGCGAGAGCAGGCAATCAAGCGCATGCAGATTGCCCTGTCTGAAATGGTGGTAGAGGGAATTTTGACGAATATCCCTTTGCATCGCGAACTGATGGTCGATGCTCGATTCATCGAAGGCGGCACGAATATTCATTATCTTGAGCAAAAGCTTGCAGACAAGCCGGATTTACCAAAAGAACCGAAGTAAGCGGCTACCAAACCGGATACCCCAATGAGCTGGACTGAAATCGTCATCGAAGTCGCCCGCCATCACGCAGAAAAACTGTCTGATGCATTGATGGATGCAGGCGTCTTGTCAGTTTCGGTGGAGGACGCGGATGAGGGAACCGATTCGGAGCAACCCCTGTTCGGTGAACCCGGAATGGAGCCGGAACAGGCTGCATGGGAGCATAGCCGGGTAATTGCGCTGACGCCATCCGATGCCGATCATGCGGCGATTGTTGCAGCAGCACTTGCGGCTACCGGCTTAGGTGCCGATGCAGGGACGATTCCCTTTTCTTTGCGCGAGGTCGCCGAACAGGATTGGGTCCGTTTGACGCAATCGCAGTTCGACCCAATTCATATCGGCAAAAACATTTGGGTAGTGCCAAGCTGGCATGACATACCCGATCCAGGCGCTCTGGTGCTGGAGCTGGATCCAGGCCTTGCCTTCGGTACCGGCAGCCATCCCACTACCAGGTTATGCATGGAATGGCTGGAATCTCATTCGCCAAAAGGACAATCCGTACTGGATTACGGCTGCGGCTCGGGCATTCTGGCAATGGTGGCGAAAAAGCTCGATGCGAATCTTGTGGTCGGCATCGATATCGATCCGCAAGCGATCGAATCGGCACGCTACAACAGCAGCCGCAACAACTGTGACATCAATTATTTTTTGCCGCAGCAATTCGCCGAATCTTCGAATAACCAATCGTTCGATATCGTGGTTGCAAATATTCTGTCCGGCCCACTGAAATTGATGGCGCCGATGCTGGCGGCACGTATCGCGCCAGGCGGCGCCTTGGTGCTTTCCGGTGTATTGCTGCGCCAGGCGGATGAAGTCGCAGCGGCTTATGCGCCTTTCATCGCCCTGAAAGTCTGGGCCGAACGGGACGGCTGGGTGGCGCTATCCGGGCAGTTAACCAGTGCCGCCGGCTCATCTGACAGTGTGCGCCGATAGCCATGGCGCTGGCGACACGATGCCCGCATTGCCACACGACTTTTCGCGTCGCGCATGACCAATTGAAGCTGCGTGCAGGACTGGTGCGCTGCGGCGCATGCAAGGAAATATTCAACGGCGTTGAACATTTATTGTCAGCGAGCGTTCCGCCACAAACCGCCAATCTTCAAGCTTCTGCTGCATTTCATGGCCCGGCAAGTTCATCTGCCCTTCAGGGGCGCATTGAACAAACACCGCATCAACAACCCGCTGTAGCACCTGAGAATACTGTCTCTCCGGCATCAGAAAAACAAATCAGTAAAGACGAGAACTCCGGCGCACCGGCTGAACATCCGGAAACCTCTGGCGCCACTGATACGAACGTCAATGCCGATCCATTGCAGCGGATGACACTGATGGATTTCTCCGCATGGAAAGAAGTTGACGAGATCGACCCGGCTCTGCGGGTAGATCATGCAGACGCCGATCATGCGCAGAGAGATGATCCAGCCACCTATTCCCAAACCGAACAACCGGCAGAAGCGTCTGATGAACTGGATCGGGCAATTGAAGATTTGCAACGTAAACCCTGGCGCCGCAAGAATGCGAAGAGCAATATCGATGACGACATCGAAGGAGATGAAGACACGACAGAACCTGATTTCGTCCGACGGGCACGCCGGCAGCAGCAAATCGGGCGAACCCTGCGTATATTGGCAAGCGTCGGATCAGTGCTTTTGATGATCACATTGGTTGGCCAGACTGTTTATGCGTTCAGGAACCAGATTGCGGCCTGGCTGCCGCAGGCGACTCCAATGCTGATCCAAGCATGCGCGCGCGTCGGCTGCGATGTAGGTCTTCCGACGCAAATTGATGCCGTATCGATCGAGTCGAGTGAGCTGCAATCCCTGGTCCCGAATCAGAATACTTTTGTATTGAACACCTTGCTGCGCAACCGGAGTTCGATTGCTCAGGCATGGCCGAGCATTGAATTAACGCTCAACGACGCGAATGAAAAGGCGATAGCGAGGCGCGTGTTTTCACCGCGCGAATATCTGGTGTCCGCAAACGATTTGTCGAAAGGGTTTGGCCCCAATTCGGAACAAGCGATCAGAGTATTTTTCGAGCTGTCGGATTTAAAAGCATCCGGTTATCGTGTATACCTGTTTTATCCATGACATACCGGCGACGCGACCGATATGCCGCGCGATTCAGCCAAGGTAATCTGGATGAATGCTTCCGCCGCCAATCTTTTTTAACTATTTCTCCAATCCCACCTTAATTTCTGGAATTTTATCCATGACCTCCCTGATTTGCGGTTCAGTCGCTTTCGATACCATCATGTCTTTCAACGGCCGTTTTTCCGAGGCGCTGCTGGCCGATCAATTGCATAAAATTAACGTCGCTTTTTTGGTGCCGAGCATCCGACGGGAATTCGGAGGTTGCGCAGGCAATATTGCGTATAACCTGAAGCTGCTGAATGGCGACCCGCTGATCATGGCTACCATCGGTCAGGATGGCGCGCCATATCTTGACCGGCTAGAGCGTCTCGGCATTTCCAAACGTTGCATCCGGACGATCGAAACGTCATATACGGCGCAGGCCTTCATTACGACCGATGCCGACAGCAATCAAATCACCGCCTTTCATCCGGGCGCGATGGCGCTGTCGCACGAAAATCAAGTGTCCGGCGCCGGCAAAGTCAAACTCGCGATTATTGCGCCCGACGGCCGGGACGGCATGCTGCAACACGCCAAAGATTGTGCCGATCTGAATATCCCGTTTATCTTCGATCCAGGTCAGGGTTTGCCGATGTTCAATGGTCCCGAGCTGGTGCATTTTATTGAACTGGCGACCTATGTTGCAGTCAACGATTACGAAGCGGAATTATTGACCGAGCGCACCGGGTTGACTTTGGAAGATATTGCGCAACGTCTATCGGCACTGGTGGTAACTCGAGGCGAACAAGGCGCCGAAATTTATACGCAAGACCAACGCATTGATATTCCATGTGTAAAAGTGGATCAAGTGGTTGATCCTACGGGTTGCGGCGATGCATTCCGTGCCGGCATGTTGTTTGCACTGACCAATGATATGGATTGGCTGACCACTGGTCGTTTGGCCAGCCTGATGGGCGGACTCAAGATTGCGTATCAAGGTGGACAGAATCACGCACCGACCATTACGGAAATTGAAGACCGGTTTCAAAAGGAATTCGGTTATCGCTTTTAACCAGGGAGTGGCATGCACGTCACTCCGCTACTGATGTTTTCCCTTGCCGCGGCAGCGTTCGGGGGCTGTGCTTCGCGGCCCGATCCGGTGCATCTTCGGCACGGGGAACCATGCTGGTGCAAACGAGATACGTGACAGGGGTTTGCGGCATCGCCGTCCATGGAGGTCATTTTCAACTATGACCGCCACGGTCGGCGCACTATCGGGATGTATTGCAGGCAGTAAATCGGAAAATTAAATAGCAGCACGCCCGCCAGCAAATTGACCGTGCGTTTTCAGAACGGCGATGTGCATACTTACGACATTGAACCGGGCGAAGTATTTCGCATAGGCGAGCCGGTGAAAATCATCTCGGACGCCGCCCCCGCCAGGATCACGCATTGATCCATCCGGTCGGCAGGTATTAGAAGTTCGATTCCTGTGTAACCGGCCAGGCTTGCGCCTCGCCCGTGTTACTCCACATTTGACCCGAGCAATACCTGTCGAACCATGTCGACCGTCAAATGACTGTCCCTTACTTCGACTATTTTGCGTTTGGTTGTGTGACCGCGCGTAATGTTTACCGCATTTTTCGGCACATCCAGTACGTCAGCCAAGTAGGAAATCAGTGCTTCGTTCGCTTTGCCTTCGATCGGTTGCGCATGCAGTCGAATTTTTAGCAGGTCAGCGTAGCATCCAACCACTCCGCTTTTCTTGGCATTCGGTTGAATCTGCAACGCCAGTCGCACGCCTCCCGATATCGCACAACACCACGCCTGGGTCATGCCAACGGCAGGATCAACGCGTCGACAAGATAAAGCGCAATGCGCAGCAGGATAAATGCGACCAGGGGTGACAGGTCGATGCCCCCGATCAACGGAATCACGCGACGTAGGGGCCGCATCAATGGATCAGTTAGCGCCCGCACCAGAGGCGCCAGCGGAGCATGCGGATTGACCCAGCTGAAAATGACTTCAATGATGATCAAGCCCATGAAGCCGTATAGCACCCATTGCAGAAGGCGCAGCACCGACAGCACCATCACCGTTTGTATGGACAGCGCGGAGACTATCCAGAGGTGGACCACGACCAGCAACAGGGCGATCAGAAAAGCACCCAGCAGGCTCGCCCAGTCGTAACCACCGACTCCGGGCACCACGCGGCGCAATGGCTTGACCATCCAGTCGGTCAGTTGAAACATGAATTGTGCAATCGACGACGGCGGGCGAACCCGAACCGTTTGCATCCAGAAGCGCAGCAGCAAGATAGCTGCAAGGACCGTCGCAACGGTATCGAGAATCAGCGAAAAAATGTTATACAGCACGGTTCCGTCTCCCCCCAAAAAAAACCCGCCGCATGGCATGAAGCCATACAGCGGGCATTGTGCCTGAAGTTACTCAGGCTTCCAAGCGAGCTTGGATATTACGGACGCGTGCCGGTCGGAAACGGCCAGGCCGCTGCCGGATTCAACACGGTTTTTACGACAGGCGAAGCAGCAGGCTTGACCGCCGGCTTCTTGGCTGCTGCCTT
Source organism: Burkholderiales bacterium RIFCSPLOWO2_02_FULL_57_36 (assembly GCA_001770855.1). Classification (GTDB taxonomy): domain Bacteria; phylum Pseudomonadota; class Gammaproteobacteria; order Burkholderiales; family Burkholderiaceae_D; genus MESE01. Next base: position 112,440 of record MESE01000142.1, on the reverse strand, counting down.
TTTAGGAGCCGCTTTCTTGGCTGCTGCTTTTTTAGGAGCTGCGGCTTTCTTGGCTACCGGCTTCTTGGCTGCTGCTTTTTTAGGAGCTGCGGCTTTCTTTGCTGCCGGCTTCTTGGCTGCTGCTTTTTTAGGAGCGGCTTTCTTGGCTACCGGCTTCTTGGCTGCTGCTTTTTTAGGAGCGGCTTTCTTTGCTGCCGCTTTTTTAGGAGCGGCTTTCTTTGCTACCGGCTTCTTGGCTGCTGCCTTTTTAGGAGCGGCTTTCTTGGCTGCCGCTTTTTTAGGAGCGGCTTTCTTTGCTGCCGGCTTTTTGGCTGCTGCTTTTTTAGGAGCGGCTTTCTTTGCTACCGGCTTCTTGGCTGCTGCTTTTTTAGGAGCTGCGGCTTTCTTGGCCGGAGCGGCTTTCTTCGCAGCTGGTTTCTTGGCTGCGGGTTTCTTTTTTGCTGCTGTTGCCATTTGTTTCTCCTTCACGTGATGGAAAATCAAGCTACAAGATGGAAACCCTCCTGACTCATCGCGATGCGTCAGGCGGATTATTCATCGGCGCAAGCATGTTCGTCGTTTGCGCTAATGAATTCGGCACCAGCTGAACTGCTGCATCTCCTCGTTTATGCAGCACTTCAGCCATCATTGACTACCTTTCGACTGCAGCAACGCTGCGTCGGTAGCCAAAAGAACGCCGGCGAAAACGCCGGCATCGGAATACTGTTTCAAAAAAACCAAGCCATTCTTCGAAGAAAAAGCCGCCTTACCCGACAGGATCGGGTGCAGCGGCTTACACAGGCAAGATCGATTCGGTCTTCTACTGTCCATTAAATTTGATTAGTGCCTTTCAGTTTTCCGCAGTCTTTTTCGGTTTTGCTAATTGACTGCGACTTGCTCCGTCCCTGCTGCCCTGTGAATTCTGCGAAGCTCTTCTGCTTGCTCATTCCCAATTAAGAGCGCCGCCAGTTTGATACTCAATGACCCGTGTCTCGAAAAAATTTCGTTCCTTCTTCAAGTCGATCATCTCGCTCATCCAAGGGAAAGGATTTTCTTCCTGTCCGAACATCGGGTCGAGACCGATCTGTTGTGCGCGGCGGTTTGCTATGAATCGCAGGTAGCCTTTGAACATTGGCGCATTCAATCCGAGCACTCCACGCGGCATTGTATCCTCTGCGTAGCGATATTCCAACTCTACTGCACGGAAAAACAACGCTTTGATCTCGTCACGAAATTCCGGCGTCCACAAGTGCGGGTTTTCCATCTTGATCGTGTTGATCAAATCGATGCCGAAGTTGCAGTGCATCGACTCATCGCGCAAGATGTATTGATACTGCTCAGCCGCACCCATCATCTTGTTCTGGCGTCCGAGCGCGAGAATCTGCGTGAAGCCGACATAGAAAAACAAGCCTTCCATCAGACAGGCGAACACGATCAGCGAACGCAGCAATGTCTGATCGGTTTCAATCGTACCGGTCTTGAATTCCGGGTTGGTCAACACGTCGATGAATGGAATCAGGAACTGATCCTTGTCACGAATCGACGCAACTTCGTTGTATGCATTGAAGATCTCGCTCTCATCGAGGCCGAGCGATTCCACGATGTATTGGTAGGCATGGGTATGGATCGCCTCTTCGAACGCCTGGCGCAGCAAATACTGGCGGCACTCCGGTGCGGTAATGTGCCGGTAAGTGCCGAGCACGATGTTGTTTGCCGCCAGCGAATCGGCGGTAACGAAAAAACCGAGATTGCGCTTGACCAGGCGACGCTCGTCATCAGTCAGCCCGTTGGGGTTCTTCCACAGTTCGATGTCACGCTGCATATTGATTTCTTGCGGCATCCAATGGTTGGCGCAGCCGGCCAAATACTTGTCCCACGCCCATTTGTACTTGAATGGCACCAGTTGGTTGACATCGGTCTGGCCGTTGATGATGCGCTTGTCCGCCGCATTTACCCGGCGCGCCGCGCCTTCCTTGGCCAACTCCGAGGGCTTCGCAACCAATGCAGGATTCAGTGCAATGTCGTGCGGCTGCAAACCCGGTTGGGCACGGGCAGAAGACGGGACCGCCGGCTGCAGTTGCGGTTGCGCGGATGCCTGCGGCGTGCGCGGAGCCGACGTCACTTCATCATCCCAAGAAAGCATTATTTTTTCCTTTTCCATCTTTTGATTTGTCTGGTATTCATACCAGATAGTTCAATCACTGCCGAATTTTTACGCGACTATTTGTCCAAGCTTAATAACCTGGACGGCAGTATCTTCCATATCCGGCCATTCAATAAATTACTGGCACGCTTCACATTCTTCGAAGCCGGGATCGCCGGGACGCAGCATGCACGCAGGCCCCGCCAATTCATCGGCTGCCGCAGCCGACATTCCCGAATGATTCGCAGATGCCAGGCCACCGGTCAGTCCGCCATCGGTTGACACGGCATTCAATGCCCCGGTCTTCGAGGTGGATTTTTCGGAATGCGTCGCGCCGATCGTGCGCAGATAGTAGGTTGTCTTCAGGCCGCGCAGCCATGCCAGCTTGTATGTCTCATCGAGCTTCTTGCCGGATGCGCCCGCCATGTAAATGTTGAGCGATTGCGCCTGATCGATCCACTTCTGGCGACGTGATGCTGCTTCGACGAGCCACGATGGTTCAACTTCGAATGCAGTCGCATAGATATCCCGAAGATCTTGCGGAATACGATCGATCTTGGCCAGGCTGCCATCGAAATATTTCAAGTCGGAGATCATCACTTCGTCCCATAATCCACGCGCCTTGAGGTCACGAACCAGGTATTCGTTGATTTCAGTAAATTCACCGGACAAGTTCGATTTGACGTACAGGTTCTGATAAGTCGGTTCGATGCAGGCCGCGACGCCGATGATGTTGGAAATCGTCGCCGTCGGCGCGATCGCCACGCAGTTGGAGTTGCGCATGCCGTACTGCTTGATCCGGCTGCGTAGCGCTGCCCAATCCATGGTTTCGGACATATCGACTTCCAGATAACCACCGCGTTCCTCGGCCAGCAATTTGAGTGAATCCTGCGGCAAAATGCCGCGATCCCACAATGAGCCGCGGAACGAACTGTAGCGGCCACGCTCTTCCGCGAGTTCGGTCGACGCCATATAGGCGTAGTAGCAGACCGCTTCCATCGATCGATCGGCGAACTCGACCGCTTCTTTCGATGCATAGGGCACGCGCATCATGTGCAGGCAGTCCTGGAAGCCCATGATGCCCAGACCCACCGGGCGATGCCGCAGGTTGGAATCGCGCGCTTTCTTGACCGCGTAATAGTTGATATCGATGACGTTGTCGAGCATGCGCATCGCGATGCGTATCGTTTTCTGCAGCTTGACGCGATCGATCTGGCCGTCCTTCATGTGTGCCGGCAGATTGACCGATCCAAGATTGCAGACCGCGATCTCGGATTCGTTGGTATTCAAGGTGATCTCGGTGCACAGGTTCGAACTGTGCACGACGCCGACGTGTTGCTGCGGCGAACGGATATTGCACGGATCCTTGAACGTGATCCATGGATGGCCGGTTTCGAACAGCATCGACAGCATTTTGCGCCACAAGTCCATCGCTTGTATTGTCTTGAACAAACGCAATTCGCCACGTGCTGCTTTTGCCTCGTAGCCGGTATAAGCGTCTTCAAATGCTCGGCCGAACTTGTCATGCAAATCGGGGACATCGCTGGGCGAAAAAAGCGTCCACTCGCCTTTTTCCATCACACGCTTCATGAACAAGTCGGGAATCCAATTCGCGGTATTCATGTCGTGGGTACGGCGGCGGTCATCGCCGGTATTCTTGCGAAGATCGAGGAATTCCTCGACATCCATATGCCAAGTTTCAAGATAAGCACAGACTGCACCCTTGCGCTTGCCGCCCTGATTGACAGCGACTGCGGTATCGTTGACCACCTTCAGGAACGGCACCACACCCTGCGATTTTCCGTTGGTGCCTTTGATATGAGCGCCCAGCGAGCGGACCGGAGTCCAGTCGTTGCCCAGGCCGCCGGCATATTTGGCGAGCAATGCGTTTTCCTTGATCGCATCGTAAATGCCTTCAAGATCGTCAGCGACCGTCGTTAAATAACAGGAGGACAGTTGCGAACGTTGCGTTCCCGAGTTAAACAAGGTCGGGGTCGAACTCATGAAGTCGAAGCTCGACAGCAAATTGTAAAATTCGATGGCACGGGCTTCCCGGTCGATTTCGCTTAATGCCAAGCCCATCGCGACGCGCATGTAGAACGCTTGCGGCATTTCAATACGAATATCGCGCACATGCAAGAAATAGCGGTCATACAAAGTCTGAAGGCCAAGATAGCCGAATTGCAGATCACGTTCTGGAACCAGCGCTTCAGCCAGTTTTTTCAAATCGAATTGCGCCAGCTTCGGATCGAGCAGATCGGCTTCAATGCCCTTCTTGATGAATTTCGGAAAATATTCAATATAGTGAGCCGCCGCATCGTCTTGAGCGACTTCCTGGCCGAACACTTCCTTGCGAATCGTGTGCATCAACAAACGCGCCGTGACCTGGCTATATGCCGGGTCCTTTTCCATCAGCGCCCGTGCCGCCAGGATGGCGGATTTGTGCAGTTCTTCGACCGGCACACCGTCGTACAGATTTTTGACGGTTTCGGCCAGAATCGCATCGGCATTCACATGCTTCTCGAGACCGACGCAAGCCGCCGTGATCAAGGCGCGTACCTGATTCATGTCGAGCGGACGGCGCTGCCCCTCTTCGACGACATACAATTGCGTCGTGACCGCGGCAGGCTGTGCCGCCTGCTGCTGAGCGCGTTCCTCCATCCGTTTGGCGCGATACAACACATAAGCACGCGCCACGTCATGCTCGCCGGAGCGCATCAAGGACAATTCGACCTGATCCTGAATATCTTCAATGTGAAACGTGCCGCCGGCCGGCTGCCGGCGCATCAGTGCCGCCACGACATTGGCTGTCAACTGCTCGACCAATTCGCGCACCCGCGCGGAAGCTGCTCCCTGTCCGCCATTGACGGCCAGAAAAGCCTTGGTCACGGCGATGGAAATTTTCGATGGTTCAAATCCGACTACCGCGCCATTGCGGCGGATGATCTTGTAGTCGCCGAGAGAAACCGATGCATTCATTGATGAAGGATGCGGATACGAGACTGGCGATACGATGCCGGCGCTGGAAGGTATTACGGAAGTTTCTTGGGTAGAGTGCACTATGCCTCCTGGACTGTCTACAGCAGCTTTGCTGCTGCTTATGGTTATTCTTAGAACACCGGATCAACCGGCATTCACGAGGATGAAACTGCAGGCTGTTATGTTCAGCCTTATTGCTGATGCCCTGTCAGGCACGATTTGACCTTCAACGCAAACAGGGACGTTGCATGCCCTGCCTTGTTATTAAAACCGCTCTGCAATGCATGCAAGCGGCTTAGACACTTCGAACCAGAAACCCAGAAAACACTATATCTAGTAGGCGGCGTCGAAATGTGTACTAATTCTAGTGCCTAGAAGAGCAGGATGCAATAAGTTTTTCAATACATACAGCATAATTCAATGCTGCAATGCAATTGACTTTTCAGGCTAATGCATGGAAGTGTAATGAGTGTGCCGCAATCGTTGAAGATTGCAGCCGGCGTAGCGCCTGTTGATAACGCAGATGGTAATCACCCCAGTCGAAGAATGGCCCCGGATCGGTCTTGCGTCCAGGTGCAATGTGTTCATGCCCTGCCACATCCGTCAACGGATAGGCTGCTTGCAATGCGACGGTAAGTGCGGCAAGCATTTCATATTGAATCCCGGAAAATGGTTCGAAATCACTGCCTTCCAACTCAATCCCGATCGAAAAATCGTTACATCCGTCTCGCCCTCGAAACGACGAATGGCCGGCATGCCACGCGCGGTCCCTGGCTGAAACGAATTGCATCGCGATACCATCGCGCCTGATCAAAAAATGCGCGGAAACACGCAGCGCACGCAATTGATCGAAATATGGATGAGCGTCGTAATCAAGGCGATTGGCGAACAGGTCGGAAATGAATTGCCCGCCGAACTGGCCTGGCGGCAGGCTGATGTTATGCACGACCAGCAGATCAATTTTCGCGTCCGCAGGGCGAGCATCAAAATTGGAAGATGGCATACGCGACACGCCGCTGCACCAGCCATCGGCCGCCACAACGAATCTGGAAAAAGCCGCCTCAGTCGGATTCATGGATGGCCAATCTTTGCATCCGATAACGCAATTGACGAAAACTAATGCCAAGCAACTCCGCCGCCTGGGTGCGATTGAACTGAGTTTTCGCCAAAGCCCGGCGAATGATCTCGCGTTCGACATTATCGAGATGATCGGGTAAAGAACTCGGCAACTCATCGATTGCCCTGACCGAAGTTGATGCCGGCACGGGCTCGTTGGCAATAGCCATGGAATCGGCCGGCTGCGCCGCTTTCGTCGGTTCCGCATGGGATATTCCTGCCGACTTCAAGGCCAGATCGGCCATTTCTATGAGGCCGTCATTGGAAAAAGCCAGTGCTCGCTCAAGAATATTTTCGAGCTCGCGCACATTTCCCGGAAAAGCATGACCCTGCAACGCATCCAGCGCTTGCCGAGTCAGCACCGCCGCTGGCTGCGGCGCAGCCAGCCGTGCCAGAATCGCATTGGCAAGCAAACCGATATCGTCCTTTCGCTCGCGCAGCGGAGGCAGGCTCAGCTCGATGACATTCAGCCGATAATACAGATCTTGCCGAAACTTTCCCCGTTCGACACATTCGGCAAGATTCTGATGCGTGGCACTGATCAGTCTTACATCTACCGGCTCCTCGACGGTTGCCCCCACTTTGCGTACCCGGCGCTCCTGGATCGCCCTAAGTAATTTCACCTGCATCGCAAGCGGCAGATCAGCGACTTCATCGAGCATCAGCGTGCCGCCGTTGGCAGCCTGGAAAAAACCGTCACGGTCTTCTGCCGCACCGGTAAAGGCGCCTTTGCGATAACCGAAGAATTCCGCCTCCATGAGCGCCTCTGGAATCGCGCCGCAGTTGACTGCGACGAACGGCTTGTCGGCACGTGCGCTTTGCGCATGAATGTCGCGCGCGGCAAGTTCCTTGCCGCTGCCCGACTCACCGGCAATAGCGACCGGCGCCATGCTTCGCGCCAGACGCGCAATCTGCGCACGTACGTCTTGCATCGAACCGGATTGTCCAAGCAAACGCAGCCGCATAGGCTCGCCCGCGGAGTCTTTTTGTGAATCGCTTTTCCCCGTCGCCTGGTTCAAACGCAGCGCGGATTGCACCATCATGCGCAATTGATCCAAAGCGACCGGCTTGGACAAATAATCGAACGCGCCCGCCTTGAGCGCCGCAACCGCATTGTCGGCACTGCCGAAAGCGGTGATGACGGCGATTGGCGTATTCTTGTATTTGGCTGAAACTTCACGGACCAATTCGCTTCCCTGTCCATCCGGCAACCGCATATCGGTCAGCACCAGCGCATATTCTTTTTGGGCCAAATAAGTTCGGGCAACCGCAATGCAATCAGCGCTATCGCTATCCAAACCCATTTTGATAAACGTGATTTCCAGCAGCTCGCGCAAATCTGCTTCGTCGTCAACGATCAGGATGCGTGGTGCGGTCATGGCAAAGTCTTTTTCATCGCGTGCATCAGAAATCTTTAAATCGATCGGGGGTTGCCAGCGTGACCACGAATCTGCCGCCGGTCTCATCCAACTCATGGTTTGAGGTATTCATGCGGTATTCGTAATCAAGCATCGCTCCATTATTCAAGCACAATTCACGCGCGACGTAGAGTCCAAGCCCTGTGCCCTTGCTGGAAGTCGTATAAAACGGCTCAAACAAATGGGCACGGACGTCCGGATCAATCGCAGGTCCGTCGTCTTGTATGTGCAGTTCCAACCGGCTGCCGGCGTTACCTACGAGAGTCAGTCGGATGCTTCCGGTCCGGCCGCTTGCATAGCGTACTGCATTCGCCAGCAAGTTGACGACGACTTCACGTAAATGCAACGGATCGAACCAGGCCCGATATTGACCCATTCCTCCCAGTTGAATCAAGCCTTTTTGCACGCTACGTGTTTTTTCAAACTCATCGAGAATCTCGGCGAGAAGCGGTACCAGTTCGACGGGCTCGCCTCGCGGCTGCGCTTTACGTGACAGTTTGAGAATATCCTCAATCATCTGATTCAGGCGTGTAACATTATCCCCGACGATGCTTACCAAGCGGCTCTGGGCCGGATCCAAGGCCTCTTCCCCCATCAGCGACGCCGCATACGAAATTGCAGAAAGAGGATTGCGCACTTCATGTGCAATACTGGCGGTGAGGCGTCCCATCGACGCCAGCTTCAATTGCTGCGCCTGATTTTCTATTTCGCTCACATCCTGCATGAAAATCACGGTCCGATCCGTTCCTATCCCGTCGGTTTCAACCGTAGTAAAGCGCAGCCTCAAATGCACCGCCAAGCCACGCCGCGCGGTCCAACCGCCCGGATCGTCCTGCTGCATCGTCTCGCCCGTCGGCTTGACCATGACATAGGTCACCGACTCAGCATCCTTCGGTCCGGTGTTGGACAAACCCGCCGACCATGCATCGAATGCATCGGCAATCGGTCTCAGAGAAAAGGTTTCCGTCAATTTGCAATGCGGACTATTCTCCGGCACAAGTAATCCCAACATCCGTTCCGCTGCGGGATTGGCTGTAAATACCGTGCCATCGCGACCTACTACCAGAATGCCGTCCCCCACATCAGCCAGAACCAGCCGATTGATTGCCTGCTGAACTTGCAGATCCAGTCCACGTTGGACCGCCAGTTTTTCCTGCGTGATCAGTTTGGCCGCCAAACGATTGATGACATAAACAGAAGCAAAGAAGGCGGCTCCATATAATCCTGTTCGTGAAACTGACTCTTCGGCCACCGATTGCAATGCCTGATAGCTGCTCTCGGCAAGCATGACTATTGTTACGATAGAGACAAAAAATAATGCCAATAGCAGTGGCGCCAGAATTGCCCCACCGGCCAATGGAAACAGATACAAGATACCAAGTCCGCCTTTTTCACTGCCCGCGGCAATATACAGAAGAGAGATGACGGCAATATCAACTGCGATTTCCGACGTGAGTTGCAGCAGAAAGCGGCGCTTGTAATATGCGGATATCACCGCGAATACCACTGCCAGCAAAACATAGACAGCGCATGTTTCACGATACAGGAACTGTTCGGATATCCAGGCGCTCTTCTTTATATTAACGCTTAAATAAGCAAGCAAAACTACCGCAATGACAATGCGTGTCGCGTTGAAGGTTTGCAGCGTTCGCCAAAGAGTCTCTTGCGAAGCAGAAAAAGGGAATTGCGCCGGCCCGCTCATGCGCTAATCGGAAAAATGCTTCAGTCGATGTTCTTCGCTGCAAAAGGCGAGATCGGACTGGACAAGCACGGCTTCCGATGCCGGAATATGCATGCCGCACTGCGCACACCGGATCATGGTCTCGGCGGCTTCAACTGGGCTTTGGGGATTTTCCTGGCCGCGATCACGCCGTTGAATAGCGGCTTTCTTTACATGCAGCACCAACATTACTATCGCGAAAATGATAACTCCCCACAACAGCAGTCTCATGAGAGCCCCCGATGCAGTATGACTTCAAAAACAAAACGACTGCCGATGTAAGCAAGAAACAGGGTTGCAAAGCCGCTTAGCGTGAATGTCAACGCAGTTTTCCCGCGCCATCCGCGCCATGTTCGCCCTGCAAGCAAGAGCCCGAATAGTGCCCATGACAGCATGGTGAATACGTTCTTGTGATCCCATTTAAAAGCTTTGCCGAATAGATGTTCAGAGAAAAATACACCCGACAACACCGTCAGCGTCAGCAATGCAAAGCCGAACGCAATGAGCCTGAACAATAATTTCTCCATTGTCAGCAATGCCGGCAATCTATCAATAGCTGCAGCGAACCGGCTACTCTTGGAAGCAGCAGGATAAGCATGCAAGCGAGTTTCTTGCAGTGCCATCAATACGGCATGAAATGCGGCAATTGTCAGTGTGCTATAAGCCAGCATAGCGATCACTATATGCCACGAAAATAGTAGCGATTTATCTTCCAGAAAAACAAGACTGCCAGGAAATAACGCCGGCAAAATGACTGCCACTGCTGCGCAAGGCAATACCATTACCCGCAACCCATCAAGGGAGAAATTACGGTTTTCAAACCAGTAAATGCCAACTGAGACCCATAGTGTCGAAGACAGCATTATCGCAAATCCAAGGCGCAACGCTCCCGGGGCAATCAAGTCTCCCCATAACACTGCTGCATGCGTCAGCCATGCGATAGCAGTGACTGCAGAAACGAGCGTGCGCCGGTTCGATGGCAAAAAAGCGCAAATTGCATAGAGCAGCGCCGCCAAAAAGACAAAATAGGTTTGCATCATTTAAGTTTACACCATGTAACTCCGTGAGCCAGTACCTTATTCCATGAATGCAACTGCATTGAGCGGCTGAAAGATGCATCGCAAACCCGCCTTTTGCGGTTTGCATAACAGTTGATTTGCCGCTTTGAATACCGGCATAAAAATTAGCGGCGTTGAAGTTTTCCTAGGATTTTCGGCACTGCAGTCTCGCGATTCAAAACGTTCGTAAAAATTCATGCGGCATTCAGCCCGGCTGACCCTGGATAGCATAGCGTATCGGTTAAAATGCCGGACTGACTTTGAGTAGTCATCTCCCTTAGTCCTGTTTTTTCTTGAATGGTCCACTCATGCTCGACAATCTAACTCAACGCCTGGCCAAAGTCGTCAAAACCATGCGCGGCGAGGCTCGCCTGACCGAGTCCAATACGGCTGACATGCTGCGTGAAGTGCGTTTGGCGCTCTTGGAGGCTGACGTCGCACTGCCGGCTGTGCGGGAGTTTATTGCTCGAGTTAAGGAAAAAGCATTAGGCGAAGACGTAATCGGATCACTTTCTCCCGGCCAGGCGTTGGTTGGCGTGGTGCAAAGCGAACTGGCTGCCATCATGGGTGCCGACCTGGGTCCGGAAGCATCGCAATTGAGTTTCGCAACGCAGCCGCCGGCAGTGATACTGATGGCGGGTTTGCAAGGAGCGGGGAAAACGACTACCGTCGGCAAGCTCGCCAAATATCTTAGAGAACAAAAGAAGAAAAAAGTGCTGACCGTATCGGCTGACGTATACCGGCCAGCCGCCATCGGACAGTTGCAAACAGTAACAGCGCAAGCCGGCGCCGATTTTTTCTTATCGCAACCGACCGATAAGCCGGTTGCGATTGCGCTGGCGGCGCTCGACTATGCCAAAAGACATTATCACGATGTATTAATCATTGATACCGCAGGCCGGCTGGGCATTGATGAAGCGATGATGCAGGAAATTGCAGCGCTGCACGCCGCTGTCAAACCGATTGAAACCTTGTTTGTCGTTGACGCAATGCTCGGTCAGGATGCGATCAATACCGCAAAAGCTTTTAACGATGCGCTTCCGTTGACCGGTATTGTCTTGACCAAGCTTGACGGCGATTCGCGGGGCGGCGCAGCGCTATCGGTGCGCCACATTACCGGCAAGCCAATCAAATTTGCCGGCGTGGCCGAAAAGCTGGATGGCCTGGAGGCCTTCGACCCGGCCAGGATGGCCAATCGCATTCTCGGCATGGGTGACATTCTTGCGCTGGTGGAAGAAGCCAGGAAAGGCGTAGACGTCGCTGCGGCACAGGATCTGGCACACAAGATCAAGGGTGGGGGCAAATTTGACTTGAACGACTTCAAGGCGCAGCTCGGCCAAATGAAGAAAATGGGGGGATTGTCCAGCCTGGTCGACAAGCTGCCGGCCCAATTTCAGCAAGCCGCCGGGAATGCCAATATGGATCAGGCAGAAAAGCAAGTACGTAGAATGGAAGGCATTATCAATTCAATGACGCCTCAGGAACGTGCCAAACCGGAACTGATCAAGGCCTCACGCAAAAAGCGCATTGCCACCGGTGCCGGGGTTCAGGTACAGGAAGTCAATCGCATGCTGGCCCAATTTGAGCAAATGCAGTCAATGATGAAAAAGCTCAAAGGTGGCGGCATGATGAAAATGATGCGCGGCATGAAGGGAATGCTGCCCGGGATGCGCTAGCACCCCGGCTGCGCAATGGCGCAGCGAGAAAACCAACGCTGGTCGAGCCTCTCCTTTATTTTGTTTTGTTACAGGTTGAAACGACACGAAGGCAGTATGGACCGCCCAATATATCCGCTTCCATCAGCCTTTGTTTTCTCTCTATGAAGAAGGCGTGTTGCCGATTACACGACTAGCCCTAGAAACTTGCAAAAAACACTTGCATAGCTGGCAAAACCCCACCACTATTAGCGGTGCGTGAAATGACGCAATTTCCCAACACTATTGCGAAGGAGGTTTAAAGATGGCAACAGCCAAAAAACCCGCGGCAAAAAAACCGGTTGCAAAAAAAGCGGCGGCAAAGAAACCGGCAGCAAAAGCGGCACCAGCTAAAAAAGCAGCAAAGCCAGTAGCCAAAAAAGCGGCACCAGCTAAAAAAGCGGCGCCAGCTAAAAAAGCGGCAAAACCGGCGGCAAAAAAGGTTGCAAAACCCAAAACTGCGCGAAAGCCAAATGCAGCATTCATGAAGCCGATGACGCCGTCCGCCACATTGGCAGCGGTCGTAGGTTCCAATCCGCTGCCGCGCACTGAAGTCACTAAAAAAGTCTGGGAATATATTAAGAAGAACAAGCTGCAAGATGAGGCCAACAAGCGCAACATCAACGCGGACGAAAAGTTGAAAGCTGTCTTTGGCGGCAAGAAGCAAGTATCGATGTTCGAGATGACCAAACTTATCTCCGACCACTTGAAATAATCTTCTTTCCAAGTGCCAAACAAAAACGCCCGCTAACGCGGGCGTTTTTGTTTTTACCGGCTGCCAAAAAACCAAAACAGCAGCGCTGGCGCCTTACTTATTTTTTTGCCTTGTAGTTGGCAATTCCATTGCTGAGCTTGGTATATTCGTCGCAAGCCTTTCCGCAAATCTTTTCAAGTCGAACTAGATGCTCTTCTGCATTTCCGAGCTTGTCTGTCTTCAAATAAGCCCAACCGATATATTCATTCGCACCCCGATGGTTCGGATCCAAGCTGAGTGCTTCATTGTAATGCTTGAATGACAAATCCATTTGATCCATGTTGCGATAGGAGTATCCCAGGTAATTATGGATATCCGCATTGCGCGGCTCGGTTTTGACCGCGCGGCTAAACGCGTCCACCGCAGTTTGCCAGCTTTTATTTTCCACCGCTTTTTTTCCGGCCACAAAATCGCTATTCTGCAAATTTGCGACCGGCGTCGTATCAGTGTCAGCGGCCCCGGAAAACAGCGGAACTACCAGCATAAACGCAACCATATATTTTTTTATCATGATATCTCCATTCAAGTTAATGATGAGCGCCCAATAAAAATGGGGCAATTTTACTTCACGCGCCGACGATGTCCGGCCAGTGCTACAGCGTTACTATTGGAATGGTAAGGTTCTTCGTAAAAATGACGTGTGTCGTCCGTCACACCGCATGGTGCAAATCACGCATTCTGCGGATAACACTTAGGGCTCACGCAAGAAGAAAATGTGCATCTTGGCGTCCGGAGCGGGATGGTGCAGCAGGAGTTTCGCGAGACGCAACCTCGCGGCATCGTAATCGGGGCAGATTTGGCTTCACTGGCATAACCATTCCGTACGCCTAATCATGCAACGATCCGGAGTTTGCGCTCGGACCCAGGCATGCTGGTTTGCCAGTCCGGGACATGGGCCACCGGGTGCATCCAGTGTCAGCACCGAGTGGATAAACGGGTCCACATCGTTGCCATTGCCCACCTTGCCCAATTCTGCAGTATGCCCGCATGCTTTTGATAGTTCAACGCGCTCGTATCTGCAGCGTAAGCACATGCAATCCCGCTGCCAACTGCCCCGCTTTGATGCCGCCTTCCCGCATGATTTCCTATCGTGTCACTTTCGGATTGTTTAGATTGTTTAACCAGTGGCCGAATCTAGGCCACGATCCGACTATACAAGTACGCACCGATTTTTCTTAACCGACGATCGCCAAATTTTCCAATGCAATATGCCTGTACATTGATTTGTGTCATTAACATTACCATCGTCTTGTTATCCGGTGCGTTCAGCGCATCCCACGCGAGGATATCAACACGTGACGAATAGTTGCAAATCTGTGGGCATGGCGTAGCCCGTCAGTGCGCATATTCCCATTTTTTCCATGCCGCCAGCACTGCGTTCGGGTATTCAGCCCGTCCGCGACTGCCGTTGTAACGGCCAAGCCCTAGATAAAGATTGCCACGCTCCATGTCGATATACATACGCAAAATCGAGCACCCGTAACGCAAATTAGTTTGCATATGAAACAGTTTTTTGGGGTCGTTGTCTCCAATCACTCGCGTCCAAAACGGCATTACTTGCATATACCCACGTGCACCGACATGCGACATTGCATATTTTCGAAAGGCTGATTCCACCTGAATCAGCCCAAGCACCAATGCTGGATCAAGGCCGGCACGCTTTGATTCGTACCAGACGGTTTCCAGGAACTCGAGTCGAACCTGCACGTCGGACATTCGACGTTTCAAACGTTCGGACATCTCCCCTCGCCAGTACAGGAATTTGATGCGTTCATTGATATCGTCGATCTTTACCTTGGGGGGACGTGAGTCCGTGATTGCATTGGACAATGCGATTCGCACGGAATCGGCCAGAGCTTCTTCCTTTTGGTTGCCGGCGATTGCATGAGTCGAACCAAGCTGCACTACAGCAAGCAGTGCGCAATATGCCAATACCGGGAAGAATTGCCGCAGAAACCAGGGGTTTTCTCGACCATTTGCAATCCCGTTTCCGAAACGATCTGCTTCCGAATCAGCCGAATTTTTCCCGTTCCCTATCAAAATAGATTTTAATGACGTCATTTGCAAAAAATTCAAATTTTTATGGTCGCAATTTATCTGCAATGAATCTGGCCATTTGATCAAGCGGCACTTCAGTCGCCACCGTATCACGTCGGCCTTGATATTCCATCGTGCCACCTTTCAATCCCCGATCGCCGATTACGATACGATGAGGTACGCCTATCAATTCCCAGTCCGCAAACATCACGCCTGGACGCTCACCGCGATCGTCCAGGACCACATCGACACCCTCCTCCAACAATGCCGTATACAACTTGTCGGTCTCGGCCTTGATCGCTTCGTTGCGATCGTAACCCATCGGGCATAGAACTACCGCGAAGGGGGCGATCGAGACCGGCCAGATAATGCCTTTTTGATCGAAGTTCTGTTCGATCGCCGCACCCAAAATTCGTGTAATTCCGATGCCGTAACACCCCATCTGCATCAGCTGCGGCTTACCGTTTTCATCAAGATAGGTCGCTTTCATGTCCTCCGAATAACGGGTTCCGAGTTGGAATACATGACCGACTTCGATGCCGCGCTGAATCGCAAGTGTTCCTCGGCCGTCGGGAGAAGGGTCGCCGTCAGTCACATTGCGAATGTCGGCAACGATCGGTTCCGGCATATCGCGGCCCCAATTGGCTCCTGTGTAATGACAATCTGCTTCGTTGGCACCGCAGATGAAATCACTCATATTGGCAACGGTGCGGTCCGCCACAATGTTGACCGGCTTTTTGGTGCCTATCGGCCCCAGATAACCAGGCTTGGTTCCAAACCAGTCGACAATCTCCGCTTCCGTTGCGAACCGATAACCGGCCAACCCGGGAATTTTGCTTGCCTTGACTTCATTCAACTCATGATCACCGCGCAGCAGCAATAACCAGACTTCCTTGCCCGGGCCTTTGACCCCATCGTTTTCGACCGTAAGCACAATCGATTTGACAGTGTGCGCCAATGGCACGTCCAGCATGGCGGCAACATCTTCACACCTCGATTTGTCCGGCGTCGGCGTTTTAGTCAATGCTTGCACCGCTGGCGCCCGCGCATCCGACAGCGCAATTGCCTCCGCCGCTTCGATATTGGCGGCATAGTCGGATGCCGGGCAATACACCAATGCGTCCTCGCCGGTGTCGGCAATCACGTGGAATTCATGAGAACCCGAACCGCCGATGGCGCCATTGTCGGCCGCCACGGCGCGAAACTGCAATCCGAAGCGGTCGAAAATACGGACATAGGCGTCAAACATGGTCTGGTAAGACTGCTGCATGCCCGCCACGTCGCGATCGAATGAGTAGGCGTCCTTCATCGTGAATTCCCGTCCCCGCATCAACCCGAATCGGGGCCGGCGCTCGTCACGAAACTTGGTTTGAATATGATAAAAATTGACCGGCAGTTGACGATAAGATTTGATTTCCGTCCGCGCCACGTCGGTAATGACTTCTTCGGAAGTCGGCTGAATCGCAAAATCCCGCCCATGGCGGTCTTTCACCCGCATCAACTCCGGGCCCATTTTTTCCCATCTGCCTGTTTCCTGCCACAATTCCGCCGGCTGAACCACCGGCATTAATAGTTCAACCGCACCGGCACGATTCATCTCTTCGCGCACGATCGCTTCGACCTTGCGGATCACGCGCAGGCCCATCGGCATATAGGTGTAAATGCCTGAACCGAGGCGTTTTATCATACCGGCCCGCAGCATCAATTTATGACTGACGATCTCGGCGTCGGATGGAGCTTCTTTGAGCGTGGAAATAAAAAATCTGGATGCGCGCATGACGATGAATTCTTTTTAAAAAGAGAGGGTTATAATCAACTCAATTTTAAAGGATTAGCTGGCTGATGCACCCACTCTTTGCACAATTGATGCCTTCACCGCGTTCGATCCCAGTTGCAGGAACGATCAGGAGACGGGTATGTGCGCTTTATTTATCGTGAGGGTACCTTAGCCGCAGAAAGTTTTGAGGTGCAATATGCTGGACCGTGAAGGCTTCCGCCCCAACGTCGGCATCATCCTCCTCAACACCCATAACGAGGTGTGGTGGGGGAAGCGAGTGCGCGAACATTCGTGGCAATTTCCGCAAGGCGGCATCAAATTCGGAGAAACCCCGGAGCAAGCGATGTTCCGCGAGCTGGAAGAAGAAATAGGTTTGAAGGCGGAACACGTCAAGATTATCGGGCGCACCCGCGATTGGCTTCGCTACGAAGTTCCCGACCACTTTATCAAACGTGAAATCCGCGGACATTATCGCGGACAAAAGCAGATCTGGTTCTTGCTCCGCATGGTTGGACGTGATTGCGACGTTAATTTGCGCGTGACCGATCACCCGGAATTCGACGCGTGGCGCTGGCATGACTATTGGGTACCGCTTGATGTCGTCATTGAATTCAAGCGCGATGTGTACCAAAGGGCGTTGCAGGAATTATCGCGCTTTTTGACGAGGCCGATACAAGCCGGCGCCCAGCGCCACGCGGCGCGCTACACTCACAAGAATCCCACTGAAAAACCGCTTGAGAAATCGATGCCAATCGAAATCGAGCCAAATAACAAATGAGTCGTTCATGCTTATGAAATTTCGTTTCATGCCGTTTCGTCCAAGCTCTTTAATTGCCTTCGCCGTGCTTCTTGGCGCCATCGGCGTCGCTCAGTCGCAATCTCAGTTTGAGGAAGATTTCGAAGATGAACACAAGCCTTGGCAGGAAATCGCAATTCAGCTTCCTGCTGCGCCTCAGGCTGCAAATCTGTTGCCGTTTTATGTCAGTGCGACGGCAACACAGTCGTTTGCAATCGATGCGAAATCGCTTACGGTCGGATCGGACGGAGTGATCCGTTATACGCTGGTTGCCGACAGCCCCGGGGGGGCAAAAAACATCAGCTACGAAGGTATTCGCTGCAGATCGTTTGAAAAGAAAATATACGCGTTCGGTCAAGCGGATGGTAGTTGGTCGCGCTCCCGTCGCGATCAGTGGGAGCGCATTGCTCAGAATGCCGCCAATCGTCAGCACGCAATTTTGGCCAAGGATTATTTTTGCCAAAGTTTGACCGTTGCCGATAATGCGGAAAAAATGCTGGAGAGAATTCGATGGCAGCAACCTTTAACGCAACAGCTTGGCGAATAAGGCATATGGGTTAAGGGCGCGGTAATTGCAGCGCCCTTCAGCAGGTGCTCAAGTCTCTGCAGTCGACGCAGTTTGCCGATTAGAGCAGCACCATGTTGTCTCTATGGATTAGTTCCGGTTCTTCTACAAACCCCAGAATTGCAATGATCTCGGCCGACGGGCGGCGCATGATGCGACGCGTTTCCGAACTCGAATAGTTGGTGATTCCACGGGCAATTGATCGTCCGGCCCGATCTGTACAGGTAATTACGTCGCCTCGCCCGAACTCTCCACCGACTTCGAGGACTCCTATCGGCAGCAACGATTTCCCCTCAGTTGAGAGTTTTTGCACTGCACCGTCATCCAGCATGACCTTTCCTGCCGTCTGCAAGTGATCGGCCATCCACTGTTTGCGCGCAGTAAGCTGCGCGGTTTGCGCCGTCAATTGCGTACCGATCGCCTCTCCCGCCGCCAAACGGGTCAGTACTTGATCTTCGCGCCCCCATGCAATGACGGTATGTGCGCCGGAAGTGGCGGCGCGCTTGGCAGCCAGGATTTTGGTCAGCATGCCGCCGCGCGCGATGCCGCTACCTGCTCCGCCTGCCATCGCTTCAAGCAATACATCACCGGCTTTGCCTTCATGGACGAACCGTGCGTCGGGATCTTTGCGCGGATCGGCGGTAAACAATCCCTTTTGATCGGTAAGAATGATCAGCGCATCGCCCTCGATCAGATTTGCAACCAGTGCGCCAAGCGTATCGTTGTCGCCGAATTTGATTTCGTCGGTGACGACCGTGTCGTTTTCATTGATGATCGGTACCACGCCAAAACGCAACAGCGTGAAGAGCGTCGAGCGCGCATTCAAGTACCGCTCGCGATCAGCCAGATCCGCATGCGTCAGCAACACTTGCGCAGTTCGCAGGCTGTGCGCGCGGAAGCTGGTTTCGTAGACTTGAGCCAACCCCATTTGACCTACCGCGGCGCAAGCCTGCAACTCATGAATTCCAGTCGGCCTTTTGTCAAATCCAAGGCGTTGCATGCCTTCGGCAATAGCACCGGAACTGACCAGCACCACTTCTTTCCCAAGTGTGCGCAGTTGCGCGATTTGCGCAGCCCATTTGGCAATGGCGGCAGTATCCAAGCCCTTGCCGTCGTTGGTAACGAGCGATGAACCGACTTTAATGATCAAGCGCCTGGCTTTGTGAATGACGGAGTTCATGTTCTTGTGGTGGTTCACCGTACGGGAATTCATCGCACTCATCAAGCCGCAAATTAAAGCGGGCACGACAAGCATTTTTTGCGAATTGTTACTACTCGATTGCCTTGAAACGCGGATCATCCGGGTCAATCGACGCAATCCCGCGCGCTTCTTCAACCATCTGCGTTTCTTCTGCCCGATCTTCCTGCTGACGCTGGATGGCCAGGTAATTATAGATCTCGACAACCAGTGCTTCGCAACCCTCGCGCGTCAGTGCCGAGATTTCAAACAGCGGGCCCTTCCAGCCAAATCGTTTGACAAAATCCTTCACGCGCTTATGACGCTCATCCTCGGGCACCATGTCCAGCTTGTTCAACACCAGCCAACGCGGCTTGTCGAATAGCGACTGGTCGTATTTTTTCAATTCTTTTACGATCGCCTTGGCTTCCTTGACCGGATCGACATTGTCGAAAGGCGCAAGGTCGACAATATGCAGCAACAAGCGCGTGCGCTGCAAGTGGCGCAAAAATTGAATTCCGAGGCCGGCGCCTTCCGCCGCGCCTTCGATCAGGCCGGGAATATCGGCAATGACGAAACTTTTCTCATGACTGACTCGTACAACGCCAAGATTCGGATGAAGCGTGGTAAACGGATAATCGGCGATTTTTGGACGGGCGTTGGAGACTGCCGTGATAAAGGTTGATTTCCCGGCATTGGGCATGCCGAGCAGGCCGACGTCAGCCAATACCTTGAGCTCAAGACGCAACTCTCGCCGCTCGCCCTCTTTGCCTTCGGTCTTCTGGCGCGGCGCCCGATTGGTCGACGACTTGAAGTGAATGTTCCCCCAACCACCCTCGCCGCCCTTTGCCAGCAATACAACTTGCCCGTGCTCGGTCAAATCGGCGATGCTTTCACCGCTTTCATGATCGATGACCAGCGTGCCCACCGGCATGCGCAACGTAATATCGTCCGCACCCTTGCCATAGCAATCCGCGCCGCGTCCGTTCTCGCCATTGCGTGCCTTGTGCAGCTTGGAAAAGCGGTAGTCGACAAGGGTATTGATGTTTCTGTCAGCAATCGCCCAGATGCTGCCGCCTTTACCACCGTCGCCGCCGTCCGGACCACCGAACGGCCTGAATTTCTCACGGCAAAAAGACGCAACGCCGTTACCGCCGTCACCGGCGATAACTTCGATTTTTGCTTCGTCTATAAACTTCATATTTTGCAGCCAAAAAACTAAAAAGGCCCTACCCAGCGGCAGAGCCTTTTGATTGAAGGCTTGCGCCTTACACTAATTCGAAACGATTACGCAGGTATGACCATCACCATGTGGCGTTGTAATGCGCCCTTGGTTGTAAACTGCACCTTGCCATTGATCAGCGCAAACAAGGTATGGTCTTTTCCCATACCAACGTTTTCACCGGGATGTACTTTGGTGCCGCGCTGACGAATAATGATTCCGCCGGCGTTGATCGCTTGACCGCCGTACACTTTTACGCCGAGTCGCTTTGACTCGGAATCGCGGCCATTGCGCGTAGTGCCGCCGCCTTTTTTATGTGCCATTTCAGACTCCTTGGTATCTGGTTTGCTCTGTCAACGATTAACCGTTGATCGAGACGATTTGCAATTCGGTGTAATTTTGGCGATGGCCTTGGTGCTTTTGATAGTGCTTGCGCCGACGCATCTTGAAAATTTTAACCTTGTCGTGGCGACCATGCGCCAAAACCGTAGCCAGGACCGTTGCACCTTCGACCAGCGGCGCACCAAACTTAATGGTGTCGCCCGCACCCACAGCGAGCACTTGATCTAAAGTGATTTCGGAACCAATGTCTGCCGGTATCTGTTCTACTTTGAATTTTTCGCCAGCGACAACCTTATATTGCTTGCCACCGGTTTTTATGACCGCGTACATGTGAAACCTCATCAAATGATTAAAGGATTTTCTCTTTCCTGGAAACGTCCGAAATAGTCGAGCGGAATCCGGAAAACCTGAAATTATACATAGACTTAGCGCCTCGGTCAAAGCCTAATCGGAAGTTCGGCGGCCTTTTACAGGAATACTGGAAAAGCGTGGCCATCAGTATAATGCGCTGGCTTATGGCGTTGGTCACCGTATAATCCTGACAATTAACGAATTTCTCGCAGGTTTAATCTTGTCTGCCACTTCTCCTTCCATGGTGCACACCAACTTCATTCAGCCGATTACAGCTGATATGGATGCGGTCAATTTGGTCATTCGACAGCAGTTGTATTCGGACGTCCCACTTATTCAGCAGATCGCCCAGTACATAATCAATGCCGGCGGAAAACGGATTCGCCCAGCATTGGTGTTGCTTTTTGCCAACGCACACGGTGTACGCAACATCGATCATCATCGATTGGCAACCATCGTTGAATTTATTCATACTGCCACATTGCTGCATGATGACGTGGTCGATGAATCGTCGCTGCGCCGCGGCCGGCAAACCGCCAATGCACTGTTCGGCAATGCTGCGTCTGTTTTGGTCGGGGATTTTCTTTATTCCCGGGCCTTTCAGATGATGGTGTCGATCGGCGATATGCGCGTGATGCGAATTCTGGCAGATGCAACCAATGTGATTGCAGAGGGCGAAGTGCTGCAACTGCTGAACATGCACGATCCGGATGTGACGGAACAGCGCTATCTGCAAGTAATCCGCTCCAAGACTGCGAAGCTGTTTGAAGCGGCAGCCGAACTCGGCGCGCTGATTGCCGGCGCCTCCGATATCGATATCGAGAGTGCCGCCGAATATGGCCGCTCGCTTGGTACGGCCTTCCAGTTGATCGACGATGTACTGGATTATTCCGGCAATGCCGCGGATACAGGCAAGAATGTGGGCGACGATTTACGGGAAGGCAAACCCACTCTTCCACTGATTTACTTGATGCACAATGGCACGCCGGCGCAAAGGAAATTGGTGCGTGCCTGCATCGAAAGTGGCGATGAAAACCGCTTTGGCGATATTCTGGCCGCCATTACCACATCCGGCGCGCTGGACTATACCAAGCGCCAAGCCGAACAAGCTGCGCAGCGCGCGGCCGAGTCGATCGCCGACTTGCCGCATAGTCAATTCAAGGAATCTTTGCTAGAATTATCTGCGTTCGCAGTGACCCGCAATCACTAAACAGCGGTTTTATCAGGGGTTCGGCACTGCATACGGGGTGTAGCTTAGCCTGGTAGAGCGCTACGTTCGGGACGTAGAGGCCGGAGGTTCGAATCCTCTCACCCCGACCAATCCCACGCGATCGTAATCCCTTGTGCGAAGGCCGTATGACTGCTGCATTAGTATGGGCGGGACTACCGACATTGATCCTCTCGCATCCTGATCGATTCATTTCTTAACTCAAGACAAATCCATTGATCGCGATTGGCGCGCTCAAGTCAAGCGTCGTGCCAAATTGGCAAACATTGAGCCCGAATCAGCCATGTGAATGCTCTGTATTGGCTACTGGCGGATGATCTTTTTGTGATTTCAGGGCTAGTCAAATCACCACGCACTTCGTGTATGCAAAGCTAACAAACCATCACAATATCTTTACAAATTAGATGCCTATAGGCATTATCTAATGCGATTCATCCGTTTCCGGCGCAAATTTTTATAGTACAGGCATATGGCGGCAGTTCTTCCAAATTCAACTTCAACCTCAAGCATGTCCAGCCTTGCGCGCGCATTGCTGCAAGCCGGCCGCATTTCGGCCCAACAGGCTGATGCTCTGCATAAAAAATCCGTCTCTGAAAAATCGCCGTTTATCGATATTTTGTTGCAAAGTGGAAATATCGATGCGCGATCACTTGCAATTTTCTGTTCGGAAACGTTCGGTTATCCGATTGTTGACTTTTCGGCGCTCAACTTGCAGACCTTGCCGGAAAAAATAATCGATGCCAAGTTAATGCAGAGCCAACGCGTCGTTGCATTGGCCAAGCGCGGGAACAAAATATCGGTTGCCATTTCCGATCCGACCAATACACAGTCACTGGATCAGATCAAATTTCAAACCGAACTGGCCGTAGAACCGGTGATAGTCGAACATAATCATTTGCTGCAGTTGATTGAAAAGCTCGGGCAAAGCGCAGAACAGAATCTCAACGAGATGATCGGCGACGATCTTGAGAATATCGATTTTGTCGAAGATGAATTAGCCACTCCAGCCGATCCGGGCGGAACTACCGATATCGACGATGCACCGGTCGTCAAGTTTTTGCAAAAAATCTTGGTCGACGCGATCAACATGGGTGCCTCGGATCTTCATTTTGAACCGTTTGAAAAATTTTACCGGATCCGTTTCAGGGTTGACGGTGTGTTGAAGGAAATCGCGCAACCGCCATTGGCGATCAAGGAAAAGCTGGCGTCGCGAATCAAGGTGATTTCCAAACTCGACATTTCGGAAAAGCGCGTGCCTCAGGACGGTCGCATGAAATTGGCCATGTCGAAAACCCGCTCCATCGATTTCCGCGTCAGCACCTTGCCGACCCTGTTTGGCGAAAAAATTGTAATGCGTATTTTGGACGGGTCGCAAGCTCAGATGGGCATTGATGCGTTAGGCTACGATCCTGATCAAAAAGAAACGCTGATGGAGGCAATTCAGCGGCCCTATGGCATGGTGCTTGTAACCGGACCGACAGGGTCCGGCAAGACCGTCTCCCTATACACCTGCCTGAACATTTTGAATAAACCCGGGATTAACATTGCAACAGCGGAAGACCCGGCTGAAATCAATTTGCCGGGTGTCAACCAGGTAAACATCAATGACCGTGCCGGACTCACTTTCCCGGTCGCATTAAAAGCGTTTCTACGCCAGGATCCCGACATCATCATGGTTGGTGAAATTCGCGATCTAGAGACTGCCGATATCGCAATCAAGGCGGCGCAAACCGGTCACATGGTGTTTTCCACACTCCATACCAACGATGCGCCGGCAACCCTGACCCGCCTGATGAACATGGGTGTAGCGCCATTCAATATTGCGTCCGCCGTCATTTTGATTACCGCGCAGCGCTTGGCGCGTCGTCTCTGCACATGCAAGCAGCCGACCACGATTCCTGATGAAGCGCTGCTCGAGGCCGGTTTTACCGAAGACGATCTGGATGGCACCTGGCTCCCTTATAAAGGGATCGGTTGTGAACGCTGCTCCGGCAGCGGCTACAAAGGCCGGGTCGGCATTTATCAAATCATGCCGATTACCGAAGCGATTGAACAAATCATTCTGACGCATGGCACCGCGCTTGAAATTGAAGCGCAGGCCCGACGCGATGGCGTAAAGACATTGCGGGAAGCGGGACTGGTAAAAGTCAAGCTGGGAATGACCAGTCTCGAAGAAGTACTTGGTTGCACCAACGCATAAAGAAGGAGACAAGGCATGGCTACAGCAGCAAACGCGCGCCAGGCAACTGAATCGATATTCACCTGGGAAGGCAAGGACAAAGCGGGAAAGCCGGTTCGCGGCGAACTGCGCGCAAGCGGCGAAGCGGTTGTCAATGCATCTTTGAGAAGACAAGGCATTCTTGTCACCAAGGTCAAGAAAAAAACCTTCCGCAGCGGTAAAAAAGTTACAGATAAGGACATCACGCTGTTTACCCGTCAGTTGGCAACGATGATGAAGGCAGGCGTCCCTTTATTGCAATCTTTCGACATCGTTTCCAAAGGCAACGCCAATCCTTCAGTATCGAAATTGATACAGGATATTCGTGCCGATGTCGAAACCGGCACCAGCCTGAATCAGGCATTCCGCAAGTTTCCTCTTTATTTCGATCCGCTGTTCTGCAATCTGGTCGGCGCAGGCGAACAGGCCGGCATCCTGGAAGATCTGCTTACGCGTTTGGCGATTTACAAGGAAAAGACTTTGGCGATCAAGGCCAAGATCAAATCTGCGATGTTTTATCCGGTATCAATCATGGCAGTGGCATTTGTTGTGACTGCAGTAATCATGATCTGGGTTGTGCCTGCGTTCAAGGACGTATTCAAGAGCTTTGGCGCCGATTTGCCGGCTCCTACCTTGATTGTCATGTCGATTTCCGACTTTTTCGTCGCGAACTGGTATCTCATTTTTGGCGGCTTGTTTGCCGGACTTTACTTCTTTTTTCATAGTTGGAAGCGGTCGCTCAAAATGCAACGCTTCATGGATGCACTCTTGTTAAAAGTCCCTATTTTTGGCGAAGTAGTACGAAAAGCCACAATCGCTCGCTGGACCCGGACTTTGGCCACCATGTTTGCGGCTGGCGTTCCCTTGGTCGAATCGCTCGACTCAGTCGGCGGCGCATCGGGCAATGCGGTGTATCTGGATGCAACAAAAAGAATTCAGACCGAAGTCAGCACCGGTACCAGCCTGACGGCCGCGATGCAGAATTCCGGCGTATTCCCGAACATGGTCACCCAGATGGTATCGATCGGTGAAGAATCCGGCGCGCTGGACCAGATGCTTGGCAAGGTTGCGGATTTTTACGAAGAGGAGGTGGATGAAGCCGTCGCATCGCTTTCCAGTTTGATGGAGCCGCTGATCATGGTGATCCTCGGTGTATTGATCGGCGGCTTGGTGATTGCGATGTATCTGCCGATATTCAAGCTGGGAGCTGTGGTTTGATGACAGAGCTTTTTTTCCTTGCGCCATCTGGAAATGCTCTTGCCACTGTTACTGCCGGAATATTCGGCTTATTGATAGGCAGCTTTTTAAATGTAGTAATTTACCGCCTGCCGAAAATGATGCAGCGCGAGTCCGACAACTATGTGGCGCAGGAAAGCGGCAAGCCGCTGCCGCATGGCGACCGTTACAACTTAACCGTGCCAAGGTCGGCATGTCCGCATTGCGGCCATCGGATTACCGCCCTGGAAAACATCCCAGTCGTGAGCTATCTGCTACTGAGGGGCAAATGCGCTAAGTGCAAGACGCCCATCTCAATGCGCTATCCGATCGTCGAGTTGCTTACGGGCGTCCTATCCGCCATTCTGATCTGGCATTTCGGCAGCGGAATGGCCGGACTGGCTTCCCTACTGTTTGCTTATTTGCTGATCGCCATGACTTTGATCGATGCAGATACGCAACTCTTACCAGACGATCTGACCTTGCCATTGCTGTGGTGCGGACTGCTGATCAATCTGAACGGCACTTTCGTACCGCTCAGGGATGCCGTCATCGGTGCGGCCGCAGGATACTTATCGCTCTGGTCAGTCTATTGGTTGTTCAAACTCGCAACCGGCAAGGAAGGAATGGGTTACGGCGATTTCAAACTGCTCGCTGCATTGGGAGCATGGCTCGGCTGGATCATGTTGCCTATTATCATTTTGCTTTCGTCCTTGGTCGGCGCCTTGGTTGGAATCGCATTGATTGTGTTTTCCAAGCACGGGCGGAACAATCCGATTCCCTTCGGCCCGTATTTGGCTGCCGCCGGAATGATTGCTTTGCTTTTCGGCAAGCCGATTGTACAAATTTATCTTGGTTTCGCTGTCTAAACGGTATGGGCGACACGCTTTCGCCGAAAAGATTTTCGATCGGCCTGACTGGCGGTATCGGTAGCGGGAAAACCCTGGTGGCCGACATGTTTGCAGCGCGTGGAGCGGCAGTGGTCGATACCGATCAAATTGCACATCAACTGACCGCGCCTGAAGGAAGTGCTATTCCCTTGATTCGGGCGCAGTTCGGAGACGGTTTCATTACCGATGCCGGCGCAATGGACCGCATGAAAATGCGGGAGCGGGTATTTGCGGATCCGGAAGAAAAAAAACGGCTCGAAGCTATCTTGCACCCGCTGATACGCATTGAAACCGAACGTGCCGCCGCACAAGCGCAAGGGCTTTACCTGATATTCGCGGTGCCGCTGCTGGTGGAATCAGGTTCATGGAAAAGCCGGACATCACGGATACTGGTTGTGGATTCACCGGAGCAACTGCAAGTTTCCCGTGTCATGAACCGCAACCAGCTATCAGAAGCTCAAGTGCGCGCCATCATGGCAACGCAAGCGACACGAGAAGCACGCCTGGCTGCGGCGGATGATGTCATCATCAACGATAAAGACATCGCAGCACTGATCCCACAAGTTGACCGGTTGCATGCTCTATATACTTCTTTGGCAAAAGCCGGCTAAACAAAAACCTGCAAAATTTGTAATTTTGTGCAGCATGGTTCAGAATCACGTACATGCTTTTCAGCCCAACCTTTAAAGGGATAGCACCTTGATTGTCTACGAATACCCTTTCAACGAGCGTATTCGCACTTTGCTGCGCCTGGAAGACCTGTACGAAAAATTTTCGTTTTTTTTGCAGCAAACGCATCCATTGCAGCATCATGTTGCGCTTTCCACCATTTTCGAAATGCTTGAAGTTGCTGGGCGCGCCGATCTGAAATCCGATCTGTTGCAGGAACTTGAACGACAAAAACAGACGCTGCTCGGCTTCAAAACCAATCCCAATGTACAGGCTGAGCGACTCAATGCGATACTTGCCGAAGTCGACCGGATCAGCACAGCGCTGATCGCATCACAAGGCAAGACCGGCCAGCATGTGCGTGATAATGAATGGTTGATGAGCATTCGCGGCCGCACCATTATTCCCGGCGGCGCATGTGAATTTGATTTGCCATCATATTTTGCCTGGCAACAGGATTCCGCAGAACAAAGATATGCGGATATTTCCGCCTGGTTTGCGCCACTTCAACCGCTGTTCGATGCCATCGGAATGGTACTGCGGCTGCTGCGCGAATCCGGTCGCTCGACAAAAATTATTGCGCAAGCCGGCAGTTATCAGCAAATGCTACAAGGCAAGGTGTATCAGATGCTGCGTTTGAATATCGATGACACGCTAGGGGCGATTCCTGAAATTTCAGCCAATAAATATATGCTTTGGGTGCGCTTTACTTCTCAAGGCGGAGATTTGAAACCAAAGGCGTATGACGGCGATGTGCCGTTCGAGCTGACACTTTGTAATTTTTAACGTATTCGTATTGTTATGGCTGCAATTGTTGACTGCCCTACCTGCGGCAAAAAAGTGGAATGGACAGAACAGAGCAAATATCGCCCGTTTTGCTCGCTGCGCTGCAAACAGATTGACCTGGGCGCATGGGCGGAGGAAAAGTACGCCATTCCAGCCATCAATCCTCCCGATGAAAACGATGAAGAGAGTCCTCCAGAAACACGGTAAATCAGATATTGCTGTCGTGTGAATGTTAGATCGGCCGCAATCCCTGGATCCATTCAAGCAATGGAATCGTGGCCGGCAATAACGGCTCCACCCTGACTCGTCCTTGCCATTCAAACGCCTGCCCTTCGAGGCCCTGCGGCTCTCCTTGCCATTCTCGACTGATAAAAAAATGCAAGCGGACATGTGCATGCGGATAAACATGTTCAACGCCGCACCATGGTTCGGCGGAAGTTATGTCAATTCCCAGCTCTTCCAGAAACTCCCTCTTCAACGCACTGAAGATGGATTCCCCGGCTTCCACTTTTCCTCCTGGAAATTCCCAATACCCTGAATACGGTTTGCCCGGCGGGCGCTGCGCAAGCAGTACATCGCCATTCGACTTCATTAGAATGCCGACGGCAACATCGATGGGAAGTGCTGCATGTTCAGACATGCGTCACCGATAACGCGCAAAGCCGGATTATTACGGTCATGCGCCAGTCTTTCCGGCATGATCCTTGGCGAACTGCCATGCAACACGTCCGGAACGTGATCCGCGCTGCAATGCCCAGCGGAGCGCGTCGGCTTGTGCGGCCGCAACTTGCTCCGGGTTACAGCCGAAATGCGCCAGCCAATATGCGACTATGCCAAGATAATCGTCTTGCCGAAATGGGTAAAACGATACCCATAATCCAAAGCGCTCGGACAATGAAATTTTTTCTTCCACCGTTTCGCCGGGATGCAAGTCCCCGTCATCGGTATGCGTATAGGTGGCGTTGTCGGACATGCGTTCCGGCATCAAATGCCGCCGATTCGATGTGGCGTAAATCAGCACATTATCCGACTGCGCGGAAATGCTGCCGTCAAGCGCGACTTTCAACGCCTTGTAGCCGCCCTCGCCTTCTTCAAACGACAAGTCATCACAATAGACGATGAAGCGCTCCGGTCGTTGAGCAACCAAATCCACGATGTCCGGCAAATCAGTCAGATCGTTCTTGTCGACCTCGATCAGACGCAGGCCTTGATCTGCATACTGATTCAGACACGCCTTGATCAAAGACGACTTGCCGGTGCCGCGAGCACCGGTCAGCAATACATTGTTGGCCGGCCTTCCTTGGACGAACTGCCGGGTATTTTGCTCGATCTGGTGTTTTTGCGACTCGACGTTTTGCAGATCATGCAACGTAATGGTAGACGCATGCGAGACCGGCTGCAAACATCCATGGCTCGCGCCACCACGTTTGCGCCAACGAAAAGCGGATGCAGCGTTCCAGTCGGGCGCCGTATTTGCGTGGGGGAGGATTGCTTCAAGACGCGTAAGCAACACGTCAGCACGGGCAAGGAATAGTTCAAGTTGCGTCATATCGAAAAAAAGCTACCGTCATTCATGCAAAAAACAAAACCAATTTGGTTGAGCAGCATCCGCAGTACTCACGACCGGTAATCCGCATTGATCGTCACATACTCGTGCGACAGATCGCAGGTCCAGATCGTCGCGGCTTCAGTACCCCGCCCCAGCTTGACCCGGATTGTTATCTCGCTTTGCTTCATTACGCGCTGGCCGTCCTGCTCGTTGTAATCCGGATGGCGCCCGCCGTTTTTTGCTATCCACACATCGTCCAGATACAGGTTCACTTTCGTCACGTCCAGATCGTTGACGCCGGCATAACCGATCGCGGCCAGAATGCGTCCGAGATTCGGATCGGATGCAAAAAAAGCGGTCTTGACCAGAGGTGAGTGGCCGATCGAGTAGGCAATCTTGCGGCACTCTTCAATATTGGCGCCTTCTTCCACCGTGATCGTGATGAACTTGGTTGCTCCCTCCCCATCGCGCACAATCATCTGCGCAAGTTCCTGCGACAATCCAATCACGGCGTCAGACAGTTCTGCGTATTCCACCGAGTCGATCGAGGATACTTCCAGTTCTGCCGTGCCGGTTGCAATCAGCATGAATGAGTCATTGGTGGAGGTATCACCGTCGATCGTGATGCAATTAAATGACCGGTCTGCCGCGCTTTTCACCAAATGTTCGAGCACCGGCTGCGCAATCTTCGCATCGGTAGCCATGAAACTGAGCATGGTCGCCATATTCGGCTTGATCATGCCGGCTCCTTTGCTGATGCCGGTGAGCGTAATCGACGTACCATTGATCGTGACCTTGCGCGACGCCGCTTTAGGTTGCGTATCGGTGGTCATGATCGATTCGGCTGCTTGGTACCAGTGATCGGCTTTGAGATTGGCGATCGCTTGCGGCAAACCAGACTTGATTCGATCGACCGGCAGCGGCTCCAGAATGACCCCGGTGGAAAAAGGAAGAATCTGCGACGGCTCGCAGTCCAGCAACTCCGCCAACGCAACGCAGGTTGCATTGGCATCTGCCAAGCCTGCTTCGCCGGTTCCCGCATTTGCATTACCGGTATTGATCACCAGCGCACGGATCGGCGATCCGGAAATACACAACCCTTCCAGATGCGCCTTGCATACCTGCACAGGCGCCGCGCAAAAACGGTTGGTGGTGAACACGCCGGCGACAGTCGCGGTCGATGCCAGTTTCATTACCAGCAGGTCTTTGCGATTGGTTTTACGGATGCCGGCTTCAGCGTATCCAAGCTCAATGCCGGCAACAGGATTCAGGTTTGCGGCAACAGGAAGAGGAAGATTGACGGCCATATCAATTCTTTAATGTAATAGCGGATGGTTATTGTAATCTTATCGGCCGACATAGCGATATCCGGCTTTCGCCGGAATTGCGCCGATTGCCACGAATCGTGGCTTTGGCATTTCAATAAAAAAGGGCGGGAAACCCGCCGTTTTTTACAATCAATCGCTGTCAGGCCAGCTTGCCGTGACACTGCTTGTATTTTTTGCCGCTGCCGCACGGACAAGGGTCATTGCGTCCGACTTTAGGCACTGCATTGACGACAGGCTGCGATCGGGACGGCTCGGCGCTGGCGGTAGGAGCGAGCAGCTCCTCCGGTGCAAGATTTGAATTGAAATCGGCATGTTGATAATGAACGTTTTCAACGTGCTGCTGTGACAATTGCTCTTCTGCTGCGTCGATTTCTTCACGCGACTGGATCCGAACCGTCATGACGACTCTGACGACATCATTCTTGATCATGTCGAGCATCTGACCGAACAATTCGAATGCTTCACGTTTGTATTCCTGCTTCGGATTCTTTTGCGCGTATCCGCGCAAATGAATTCCCTGACGCAGATGATCGAGCGCCGCCAGATGTTCACGCCAATGCGTATCGATACTCTGCAGCATCACGCTACGCTCGAATCCGGCAAACGATTCTTTCCCGATCACCGCTATCTTGGCGTCATAGGCATCGTCAGCCGCCTTCAGCACGCGTTGCAGCAGTTCATCCTCGGCCAGATCTGGTTTGGCTTCAAGCATGCTGGAAAGCGGCACATCGAGTTGCCACTCGCTGGAAAGCACACCCTCCAACGCCTTGATCTCCCACTGCTCTTCAACCGATTCCTCAGGCACATGGGTACGGAACAGGTCGGTAAACACGCCATGCCGCAGCGACGCTATCAGTTCCGATATGTCGTTCGACTCGAGCAGTTCATTGCGCTGCTGGTATATCACCTTGCGTTGATCGTTGGCCACATCGTCGTATTCAAGCAGTTGCTTGCGAATATCGAAGTTGCGCGCTTCAACCTTGCGTTGCGCAGACTCGATCGAGCGCGACACGATGCCGGCTTCGATCGGCTCGCCTTCCGGCATCTTCAATCGGTCCATGATTGCGCGAACGCGATCGCCGGCGAAGATACGCAACAGTGCATCGTCAAGAGACAGGTAAAACCGCGATGAACCCGGATCGCCCTGGCGGCCGGAACGGCCGCGCAACTGGTTATCGACGCGGCGCGATTCGTGACGTTCGGTGCCGATGATATGCAGGCCGCCCGCGGCAACAACGTGGTCGTGCAGTGATTGCCATTCGTCGTGCAGCTTTTGTGCTCTCAGCTGTTTTTCAGTGTTGGAAAGACTGCTGTCGGCTTCGATGATCTGTACTTGCTTCTCTACGTTGCCGCCTAATACGATATCGGTCCCGCGACCGGCCATATTGGTTGCAATCGTGATCATCTTCGGACGTCCGGCCTGCGCAACGATTTCCGCTTCCCGTGCATGCTGCTTCGCATTCAGCACGTTGTGCGGCAGTTTCGCCTTGGTCAGTATGCCCGACAGCAGCTCCGAATTTTCAATCGATGTGGTACCCACCAATACCGGCTGGCCGCGTTCATAGCAGTCCTGGATATCGATCAGCATCGCATTGTATTTTTCCTGCGCGGTCTTGTAGACCTGATCCTGGCGATCCTTGCGCTGGTTTGGCTTGTTCTGCGGTATGACGACGGTCTCGAGGCCATAGATTTCCTGGAACTCGTACGCTTCCGTATCGGCGGTTCCGGTCATGCCCGCCAGCTTGGCGTACATGCGGAAATAATTCTGAAATGTGATCGAAGCCAGTGTCTGATTTTCGTTCTGGATCTGAACATGTTCCTTGGCTTCCACCGCTTGATGCAATCCATCGGACCAGCGGCGGCCCGTCATCAGGCGACCGGTAAATTCGTCGACGATGATGATTTCATTATTCTGGACCACGTAATGCTGGTCCTTGTGATAAAGCGTATGGGCCCGCAATGCAGCATACAGATGATGAATCAGCGCAATGTTGGTGGCGTCATACAGGGATGCGCCTTCGGCAAGCAATCCCATCCGTATCAGAATCTGCTCGGCCTTTTCATGTCCGGCCTCGGTCAATAGCACCTGATGGGATTTCTCGTCCTTGGTGTAATCGCCCGGCACTTCGACGATGCCCTTTCCATCCGGGGTTTCCTCACCAATCTGCAAGGTCAGCAGAGGCGGCACTTCATTGATCTTGTGATAGAGCTCGGTATGGTTTTCTGCCTGGCCGGAAATGATCAGCGGTGTTCGCGCCTCATCGATCAGGATCGAGTCGACTTCATCGACGATGGCAAAGCTGAGGCCGCGCTGCACCCTGTCTTTCGCTTCGTAAACCATGTTGTCGCGCAGGTAGTCGAAGCCGAATTCATTGTTAGTGCCGTAAGTGATATCGGCGGCGTAAGCGGTTTGCTTGATGTCGTGATCCATCTGGGACAGGTTGACGCCCGTGGTCAATCCTAGCCAGCCATACAGTTCGCCCATCCAGTCGGCATCACGTTGCGCCAGATAGTCGTTGACCGTGATGATATGGACACCCTTGCCGGCCAATGCGTTGAGGTAAGCAGGCAAGGTGGCCATCAGGGTCTTGCCCTCACCGGTCCCCATTTCCGCGATCTTGCCGTCATGCAGCACCATGCCACCGACCAGCTGAACGTCGAAATGGCGCATTTTCAGCACGCGCTTGCTCGCTTCGCGGCATACCGCGAATGCCTCAGGCAGGATATCGGAGAGCGCTTCGCCCTTGGCAAGACGCTCCTTGAATTCCGGTGTCTTCGCTTGCAGTTGGGCATCGGATAGCGCGGCTATCGTAGGCTCAAACGCATTGATAATGCGAACCGTTTTTTGATATTGCTTGAGTAAGCGCTGATTGCGGCTACCGAAAATCTGGGTCAATAATGACATGCTTGGATTCTAAAAAAAGGCGCCGCGGAAAAAACCCCGTATGCAGTGCAAGACCGCTTCGAGCCGAGCTTTGACTAAATCGGGGATTCTATCATGCTGTCCCCGGTAGATCGGGGTTATGGCTCAAGAATCAAGGCCTATGCCGCGTACCCGCTGCCCAGACGGCTATTTTGACGCAAGAGCGCCAATTTTTGCTTGGGCGGCGCCGGCGGAAAGAAACTTGTGCGGGTCTTGCTGAACGCCTTTTACCAGCACCTCGAAATGCAGATGCGCTCCGGTCGAACGCCCGGTCGATCCGACATGGGCGATTTGCTGGCCTCGCCTGACGATATCGCCGACTTTCATCAGCAGCTTGGACGCGTGTGCGTAGCGTGTCACGATATCGTTTCCATGATCGATTTCAAGCATATTCCCGAACTGATGATGATATTCCGCGGCGATCACTACGCCGCCCGCCGCCGCGACAATCGTGGAGCCGGTCGGCGCAGCGAAGTCGATTCCTTCATGAAACGCACCTCGTCCGCTGAACGGATCGATGCGCCAGCCGAATCCGGAGGAGTTGTAGCTGACATTGACCGGCTGGATCGTCGGTAACAGCTTGAATTTGATCTTGTCGCGCATTAGTGATGTCTCGACGACGTTCATGTAGTCGGCACGATGTTCGATATTTTTTTCTGTGGCTTCCAGCAGTTTCCCAAACTCGCTCATGCTCAAGGCATGCATCTCGCGATTGCCCAGACTGGACGATTCCGCGCCGCCGCGGCCAGGCAGTTCCTTGAAGTTGAATTCTTCCGGCTTGACGCCAGCCAGTCCTTGAACCCGCTCGCCCAATGCATCGAGCCGCATCAATTGCGCCTGCATCTCGCCAAGCTTGATTGCCATTGCGGCAAGATTTTCCTTGATGTATTTGTCCTGGTCCGCCGCGTTACCCAAGGAATTGGAAGCTCGCGCTTCCCGCATGAACGACCATTTGCTAGCGATTGAATGATTGGCTGTGACGTTATAAAGCAATGCCGCACCACCAATTACGCCGGACATGAACACCAGCACAACCATTAAAAGGTGCCTGTTGGTCAGGGTCAGCGACTTGGCCTGAAAATGCGGATGCAGCAGAATAACTTGCATGATGACTCCTCCGGCTCATCCACTCGGGAAGAGATGTGATAAGGTTTATGAATAATGCATTCATCTTTTTTTCCCCCTTACCACCAAAGCACCAAGGCGACACGTGCTTCAACACGGTCTGCACAAGGCGCTTCGGACTACTTGCGCGCACATGACAAGATGGCTTCCCTCTTGCCTGCTGTAGCGCGCATGATCGCGTTGCAAAAAGATTGCGCGGCGATCCTCCCTGAAATGTTTAATGCCTGCGCGGTGCTGCAGTTCGATTCAGATCAATTAACGCTTTCGATACCGAATGCTGCGCTCGCCGCAAAATTGAAACAAAAACTACCTAAGTTGCAAGATGCTTTATTGCAACGTGGATGGCAGGTTAGCGCAATCCGCCTAAAAGTGCAAGTTGGCAACATTACGGAAAAGCACGGCGCGCCCAAAAGTTTACAGTTGCCAACGCAAGCAGTGTCGGCACTTGCAACCCTCAACAATGCGTTGGAAGAGTCGCCGCGCAACGCAGCACTACGGGCTGCAATTGACACGATGATAAGACGTCATGGTGCCACGAAGTGACAAGGCAAGAACTGGCCTTTAATCTGATGAAGATCAACCCAGATTGATAATTTTTAATGCAGCGATTATTCGCTTCCGGCAGATCCTTGCGCAGAAATGGGGGCGCGCTTAATTCAGCGCCCATTCCCGTCCTGCTTGCCGGACATAGGTTGGCGGAGCCGATTCAAGTGAGTCAAAGCTGACAATTTCAAAAGAATCGGGCTGTGCCAGCAAAGCACGCAGCAGCTGATTATTCAACGTGTGGCCCGACTTGTGTGCCGTGTAGGCTGCCAGGAAGGGATGACCAACCAGATACAGATCGCCGATTGCATCAAGGATCTTATGCCGGACGAACTCGTTATCGTAACGAAGTCCGTCGGAATTCAAAATCCGGTATTCGTCCATTACGATCGCATTTTCCAGCGAACCGCCGCGTGCCAGACCGATGCCTCTGAGCATTTCCACATCCTGCATGAACCCAAACGTACGGGCACGGGAAATTTCCTTTACATAGGATTCGATACTGAAATCGATCTCTGCTGTCTGGCCGGTGCCGTCTACCGCCGGATGGTTGAACTCAATGAAAAATTTCAGCTTGAAGCCATTGCAAGGTTCGAGGCGCGCCCATTTTTCATGCGCCCCCTCGCCCTCCCTGACTTCGACGGTTTTTTTGACTCGGATAAATTTTTTTGCAGCGTTCTGCTCTTGTAATCCGGCCTGTTGCAAAAGGAAAACGAATGATGACGCCGACCCATCCATGATCGGAATTTCTTCCGCCGTCACATCGATATATAGATTATCGATACCCAATCCGGCGCAGGCCGACATCAGATGTTCGACAGTGGAGACTTTTGCACCTTCGCGCTGCAGCGTTGACGCCATGCGCGTGTCGCCGACGCCGAGAGCCGTTGCCGGCAAGTCGATAATCGGATCCAGATCCACGCGACGAAATACGATCCCCGTATCCGGAGCGGCGGGACGCAAGGTAAGTTCGACCTTGGTGCCCGAATGAAGGCCGACGCCGATGGATTTGATCAGTTGCTTGATGGTGCGTTGTTTGAGCATTATGGAATTATAGCAACCCGCCGATGTATCAGTCGTCCGCATACGGCAAGGATGTTGGACAAAAACGACGGCATCGGCTTGCATTGACAATAAAAAACGGCGCTGGATGCGCCGTTTTTTATTGTGCGAATCTAATTTACTCAACTCACTTGAGCGAGCAGTGTCTCCGCATTCGACACATCGAACTTGCCGGGCGCCTCAACATTCAATTGTTTGACAACGCCATTTTCGACCAGCATTGAATAACGTTGTGAACGGATACCCATGCCGAATTTACTGAAATCAGCATCGAGTCCGAGCGCCTTGCTGAAAGCGGCGTTGCCATCAGCCATCATGCGTACGGTGCCGGTTGATTTCTGATCACGTCCCCAAGCACCCATCACGAATGCATCGTTGACCGAAACACACCAGATTTCATCAACGCCCTTGGCTTTGAGCCCATCCGCGAGCATGACATAGCCGGGAACATGCTGCGCCGAACAGGTGGGTGTGAACGCGCCGGGCAACCCGAAAATGGCGATTTTCTTGTTTTGGGCCAGTTCAGAAACATTGAACGTATTTGGGCCGAGGGAGCAACCCTCGGTCTCTGATTCGATAAATTCGGACAGCGTACCTTCAGGCAGGCGGTCGCCAATCTTGATGGTCATGAAATTTTCCTCTTTCTTATATTGTGCAATTGCGATATCAGCAGAAACATCGCCCGCTTGAACCGGACGAGCAATCGCAGTATGCCTCTTCCCGCAATTTTATGCAGGCGACATGAAAACGCTACCCCGACGGTGCGGGATAGCATCTACCGTGCAGAGAGTCGCTACAGGCGTTTTTAATCGGCCTGTTTGCGCAGGAATGCGGGAATGTCATATGTTTCCATCCCGTTCTTTTCCAATGCGCGCACCGTCTCGGATGCCGACTCGCGGCGCCAGACTGTCGGTGTTTTCAAACCCTCGAACGAAGAAGCCTGGCCGGCTCCTTGCGCCATCGCGGCATTTACCATCATCGGCTCATTGTGCGTACCGGTGCGCAGCGCGGGCGTCTGTACCAGTTGCACGGTCTTGCGAGCGCGGCCCAATCCGGTTGCCACGACCGTAACGCGAATGTCGTCGCCCATCTGATCGTCGTATGCGATACCTTGAGCGATCGACGCATCCGGCGCCGCGAATGCGCGCACGGTCGCCATGACTTCCTTGATTTCCTTGCCTTTCAGGTTGCGGCTGGCGGTTACATTGACCAGCACGCCGCGCGCGCCGGAAAGATCGATGCCGTCGAGCAGCGGCGAAGCGACGGCTTGCTCGGCTGCAATCCGGGCCCGATCGACGCCGGATGCCGTAGCGGTTCCCATCATGGCCTTCCCTTGCTCGCCCATGATGGTTTTGACGTCGTTGAAGTCGACGTTGATGTGGCCCGGCACATTGATGATTTCCGCAATCCCGGCGACGGCATTGTTGAGCACGTCGTCGGCATGCTGCAGCCATTCGATCATGCTGTCGTCCTCGTAAATCTCTTCGAGTTTTTCATTGAGGATGATGATCAGCGAATCGACGTGCTGCGACAATGCCTCCAAGCCTTCATCGGCAATATCCATGCACTTCTGGCCTTCGTACGAAAAAGGCTTGGAGACCACGGCCACCGTCAGCGCGCCCTGTTCCTTGGCAATCTGCGCAATGATCGGTGCAGCACCGGTGCCGGTGCCGCCGCCCATTCCAGCGGCGATGAAGACCATGTGCGCACCGCGCAATGCATCTTCAATGCGCGAACGCGATTCTTCGGCAAGCTGCCGGCCCACTGCGGGCTTCATGCCGGCGCCCAGACCGGTTTCTCCGATCTGGATCACATTGTGCGCTCTGGATTGCTTGAGCGCTTGCGCATCCGTGTTGGCGACGATGAACTCGACGCCGGAGACGCCTTTGTTGATCATGTGCTGTACCGCATTTCCGCCCGCGCCACCGACGCCGACAACTTTGATCACGGTACCTATTGATGTGTTATCGAGCATATCGATTTCCATGATGACTCCTGGTTAAATTGCAGTTTTCAGTCGATAGGCATCACTTGGCGTGACGACTATTAACTGCCAACTGCGGTTGCTAAAAACTCCGTTAAAAATTTCCCAAAAACCATTCTTTCATGCGCTGCCATACCGCCTTGATCGAGCCATCCTGCCGGGTGACGATATGACCGCGCAAATACTGTTTTTTCGCTTCCAGCAATAAGCCGAGCACGGTTGCATAGCGCGGACTGCGCACCACGTCGGCCAGTTGGCCACTGTATTCCGGCATGCCGATCCGGGCCGGCTTCAGGAAAATGTCTTCGGCCAATTCCACCATGCCGGGCATCATCGAAGTGCCGCCGGTCAGCACGATGCCCGACGACAGCACCTCTTCGTAACCGGATTCGCGCACCACCTGATGCACCAGCGCGAACAACTCCTCGACGCGCGGCTCGATCACCGCTGCCAATGCCTGGCGCGATAACGAGCGCGAGCCGCGGTCGCCCAAGCCGGGAACTTCGAGTGTTTCACCCGGATCGGCCAGCACCTGCTTGGAGACGCCGTAACGCAATTTGATTTCTTCCGCCTCGGATGTCGGCGTGCGCAATGCCATTGCGATGTCGTTGGTAATCTGGTCGCCGGCGATCGGAATCACCGCGGTATGGCGAATCGCACCTTCGGTGAAGATCGCGACGTCGGTGGTGCCGCCGCCGATATCGATCAGCACCACGCCCAATTCTTTTTCATCCTGCGTCAGCACCGCATCAGCCGAGGCCATCGGCTGCAGGATCAAATCGGATACCTCCAGTCCGCAGCGGCGAACGCATTTGACGATGTTTTGCACCGCCGACACCGCGCCGGTGACGATATGCACCTTGACTTCAAGGCGGATGCCGCTCATGCCGATCGGCTCACGCACATCTTCCTGGTTATCGACGATGAATTCCTGCGGCACCGTATGCAGCAATTGCTGGTCGGTCGGAATGTTGACTGCCTTGGCGGTCTCGATCACACGCGCCACGTCGGTTGCGGTGACTTCCTTGTCCTTGATCGCAACCATGCCGCTGGAATTGAAGCTGCGGATATGGCTGCCCGCGATGCCGGTAAACACATTGCGGATCTTGCAGTCGGCCATTAGTTCGGCTTCTTCCAGTGCACGCTGGATCGACTCGACCGTCGCTTCGATATTGACCACCACTCCCTTCTTCAGCCCCTTCGATTCGTGCTGGCCGAGGCCGATGACTTCATGCCGTCCGTTGGGCATGATTTCGGCTACTACGGCAACCACTTTCGAAGTGCCTATGTCGAGACCGACAATCAAATTTTTCGCGTCTTTTGTCATGTTTTCCGCTTACTGTTTTTTAACATCCGGTCCGATTGCCAATCCGCTTGCCCTCAAGGCAAGGCCGTTGGGATAACGCATATCTATGCTCTCGATTCGGTCCTGCAAACGTGCCACCAGTTGCGGATAAATTCCCGTCAACCGGTCTACCCTCGCCTTCAAGGTTTCCCGGCTTTGCTCGCGCCCCAGTTCCACGGTCATGCCGTTGCTCAACCGGACTGTCCATGCATACCGGCCGGACAGGCGTAGCGAAGCCGGCTTCAGACTGGCTGGTGCAAACCATGCATGCAAATCCCTGAACCGCTCAACCACTTCATTTTCACTGCCGACCGGCCCGGCAAGTTCCGGCAGTTCGCCGTCTTCTTCCGCTTCGGCCAGGTTGGCGGTGAACACGTCCCCCTTCATGGACACCAGGCGCCCGTCTTCACCCCAGGTCGCAAGCGGGACATGCTCTTCCAGCATCACGATCAATTTGTTCGGCCATTCGCGGCGAACGGCTGCCTTGCGCACCCATGGCACCGATTCAAACGCGGTACGAACCGCATCGAGATTGACCGTAAAGAAGTTTCCCCTGATACGCGGCAGAGCCGTGCCCTTTATCGTCGACCGGCTAACGTAACGTATTGGCACGTCCACCGTGCCTTCGATGCGAATTGCCTTGAGCGTAAACATCGGCCGTTGCGCAAGCCACCAAAAGCTCGCAACGAGCAATGCGAGTGCGAACAGGCCGAGCAATGCATCGGCAGCCGCATTCAACATTTTGATGTCTTGCCACATACCGGTTACGCTCCCTTGCCTTTGGCGATTTTTAGGCTCGCCGACCGCAGAATTTCAACGCACAGGTCTTCATAGCTGATGCCGGCAGCACGCGCCGCCATCGGCACCAGGGAATGACTTGTCATTCCGGGCGAAGTATTGATCTCCAACAGGAACGGTTTGTTGTCGGATGCGCGCAGCAGGATATCGACGCGGCCCCAGCCTTCGCAGTCAAGCGCGCGATAGGCTTCCACGGCGATGCGATGGAATTCATCGGCGGTCTGCGCATCGAGCGGTGCGGGACACAGGTATTTTGTGTCGTCGGTAAAGTACTTGTTCTGATAATCGTAGTTGCCTTCGGGCGCAATGATTTCCGCAATGGGCAAGGCTTTTGCGGTTTTTCCTCGGCCAAGAACCGCAACGGTGAATTCCCGGCCGGTGATGAACTCTTCGGCCAGCACGACATCATCGAATTTCGCCGCGATATCGTAGGCTTCCCGCATACCCGAAATTTCGGACACTTTGGTAATCCCGATGGTCGATCCTTCATGCGGCGGTTTCACGATCAGCGGCAAACCCAGCTGGTCGGGTACTTTCCGCAAGTCGGTATCGGAATCGAGCAGTGCATACTTCGGCGTCGGCAATCCATGCATCAACCAGATCAGTTTGGTATACACCTTGTCCATCCCGATCGCGGATGCCATCACACCGCTGCCGGTATAAGAAATACCGAGCTGCTCCAATGCGCCCTGCAATGTTCCGTCTTCACCGTAGCGGCCGTGCAGCGCAATGAATACGCGGTCGAATTTTTCGGCAGCCAGGTCGGCCAGGGTTCGCTCAGCCGGGTCGAACGGATGCGCATCGATGCCTTTGCTGCGCAAGGCCGCCAGCACACCGCTGCCCGACATCAACGACACCTCGCGCTCGGCGGAGCGTCCGCCGAACAGCACACCGACCTTGCCAAATTCAACTGCCATGCTCTTTGCATTCATGATTAATCGTGCTCCAACAATTGCGTCAACTGCGCCGGTACGGCACTGATCGACCCGGCGCCCATGGTAATAACGACATCGCCGTCTCTTACCGTGTTCAAGATGGTCTGGCTCATATCCGCAATGTCTTCCACGAATATCGGCTCAATCTTGCCGACCACGCGCAGCGCATGCGCCAGCGCCCGTCCGTCGGCCGCGACAATCGGCTGCTCGCCCGCCGCATACACTTCCGCCAGCACCAATGCATCGGCGCTGGACAGCACTTTCACAAAATCTTCGAACAAGTCGCGAGTGCGGGTGTAACGATGCGGCTGGAATGCCAGGACCAGGCGCCGGCCGGGATAGGCGCCGCGTGCGGCCGACAGGGTCGCCGCCGTCTCAACCGGATGGTGTCCGTAGTCGTCGACCAAGGCGAAGGTGCCGGCCGGCCGGTCTTCGATGGCTGGAAAATTGATTTCGCCGTATCGGGTAAACCGGCGTCCGACACCGTTGAACTCCGCAAGCGCTTTCTGCGTTGCGCTGTCATCCACGCTCAGTTCGCGTGCGATGGTGATCGCCGCGCAGGCATTTTGCACGTTATGCATGCCGGGCTGATTCAGCCTGACGGTCAGCGGCGCATAGCCGTCCTGCAGCACGGTAAATTGCATGTGCGTGTCAACTGCGATCGCATCCACTGCCCGCACCTGCGCATCTTCATGAAATCCGTAAGTAACGATCGGCTTGGAAATGAAGGGCATGATTTCGCGCACATGCGGATCGTCTATACACAGTATTGCGACTCCGTAAAACGGCAGGCGCTGCGTGAATTCGACGAATGCCTGTTTTAATTTCGCGAAACTGTGATCATATGTTTCCATATGATCGGCATCGATGTTGGTGATCACCTGGATGCACGGCGACAGGTTCAGGAATGAAGCATCCGACTCATCGGCCTCGGCGACGATGAAATCGCCCGCACCCAGCCGCGCATTCGCGTCGGCGCTGTTAAGACGCCCGCCGATCACGAAGGTCGGGTCCAGGCCGCCTTGCGCCAATACGCTGGCCACCAGGCTGGTGGTCGTGGTTTTTCCATGCGTGCCGGCTATTGCGATGCCTTGCTTGAGGCGCATCAGTTCAGCCAGCATCATCGCGCGTGGAACGATCGGAATACGCTTGGCTCGGGCAGCGACCACTTCCGGATTGTCGCCCTTGACCGCGGTCGAAGTTACGATCGCGTCCGCGCCTTTAATATTCTCGATCGCATGGCCGCGGGTAACCTTTGCACCCAGTTTTTCAAGCCGCCTGGTCGCCGCGTTGGCACCGAGATCCGATCCCGATACCGTGTAGCCGAGTGTAAGGAGCACTTCGGCGATCCCGCTCATGCCGGAGCCGCCAATGCCTACGAAATGAATGTTTTTTACTTTATGTTTCATGCTTTATGCGCCGATCCCGTGAGTGTTTCCAGTACGTCGGCAATCGCTTCATTCGCGCCGCGCCGGCCATTGTCGTACGCTGCTTGCGCCAGCTTCAGGCATGCCTCGCGCGTCGTCGACTGCAGCAGGTTCGCCATCGTTTCCGCAGTCAACTCACCCTGCGGTAAATGAATCGCCGCATTCTGTGCCGCCATCCAGCGTGCATTGTCCCGCTGATGACTTGTAGTCGATGCAATGAACGGAACCAGTACGCTTGCAACGCCTGCCGCGGTCAGTTCCGATACCGTAATCGCGCCGGCGCGGCAGATCACGATATCCGCTTCCGTGTATCGACGCGGCATGTCCTCGATGAAATCGACGACTTCCGCCTGCACTTGCGCCTCTGCATACGCTTTGCACAGTGCTTCGATATGCTGTTTGCCGGATTGGTGAACCACGGTCGGCCGCTCGTTGGCCGGTATCCGAGCCAATGCCAATGGCATGCAATCGTTCAGCACTTTAGCGCCGAGACTGCCACCGACGATCAGCAAGCGAAGCGCTCCGGTTCGTTGTGCATAGCGTACGGCGGGCAACGGCAACGCCATGATTTCCTTGCGCACCGGGTTTCCGGTGACGATTGACTTGCCCGCGGCGCGCCCGAAATCCGCCGGAAAGCCGAACAGAATCCGGCTCGCGATTGGCGTCAATACCTTGTTCGACAACAGCAGAGCAGCATCCGCATTGACCAGTACCACCGGAATGCCGCGCAGCCGTGCCATCAAGCCGCCGGGCACCGTCACGTAACCGCCCATGCCGAGTACAACATCCGGCTTGCGCCGCGCGAGGATGCGCAGGCATGCGGCTAAGCTTGCTGTCAATTTAAAGGCACCGCCCAATGTGTGCTGCAATCCCTTGCCGCGCAATCCCCTGAAATCGATCACATCCATTTCGACGCCATGCCGCGGCACGATTCCGCTTTCCATTCCATGTGCGGTGCCCAGCCACGAAACCTGCCAGCCTTGCGACTTCATGGTCTCGGCAATCGCCAATCCCGGGAAAATATGGCCACCGGTACCTGCCGCCATTACTAAAAGCCGCTTCATACGCGGCCTCCGCGCATGAGTGAAGGATTCTGGCGCCGGCCAATCGCTGACGCTCTCTTAACTTTGCTGCGCAAAGTTAGCCTCCACCGAATCGTCGCTCTCATACGCGGCCTCCGCGCATGAGCACTCGATTCTCATAATCGATCCGCAGCAGGATCGCGAGTCCGACACAGTTGATCAGGACGCCCGAACCGCCATAGCTCATCAGCGGCAGGGTCAATCCCTTGGTCGGCAGCAAGCCCAGGTTCACGCCCATGTTGATGAATGCCTGTACGCCGATCCAGATACCGATGCCTTTGGCGGTCAGGCCCGCGAAGGTCAGGTCCATAGCGATTGCCTGACGGCCGATTTCAAATGAGCGCTTGATGATCCAGTAAAACAGCGTGACCACCACCAGCACGCCGGCAAAACCAAGCTCTTCGCCGATCACCGCCAGCAAAAAGTCAGTGTGTGCTTCCGGCAGGTAATGCAGTTTTTCCACGCTGCCGCCCAATCCGACGCCGAATAATTCGCCGCGTCCGAACGCGATCAGCGAATGCGACAATTGATATGCCTTTCCCAGCGCATTCTCTTCGGACCACGGGTTCAGATAAGCAAAAATCCGCTCGCGCCGCCACGGCGACAGCAGGATCACCATGCTGAAAATGCCGACCAAGGTCGTGGCAATGCCGCCGAACCAGATTC
The DNA here is from genome assembly GCA_001770855.1 of Burkholderiales bacterium RIFCSPLOWO2_02_FULL_57_36. Taxonomy (GTDB): domain Bacteria; phylum Pseudomonadota; class Gammaproteobacteria; order Burkholderiales; family Burkholderiaceae_D; genus MESE01. The sequence continues at coordinate 67,539 of MESE01000142.1, read as the reverse complement.
CGTTGACGCCGCCCAAGAAAAGAATGCCCATCGCGATGCAAACGATCACGCCGAATGCGCCCAGGTCCGGCTCCAGCAACAACAGCAAACCGACAACGCCGATGGCGATGGTCATCGGCATGAAACCTTTGGTCAGCTTGTGCATGAACTGCTGTTTCCGGACTGTATAGTCCGCTGCGTACAGCACTACGAACAGTTTCATCAATTCGGACGGTTGCAGGTTGAACATCTTGAACGACAGCCAGCGCCGTGCGCCGTTGACGCCTTTGCCGATACCGGGAATCAGGACCAGTACCAGCAGCACCAGGGTAAGCACGAAAAGATAAGGCGCCAACTTTTGCCAGGTTTCGATGCGCACGCGGAACGCCAGCAATCCTGCCACCAAAGACGCGGCGATGAACACGCTTTGGCGCATCAGGAAATGCGAGTTCTTGTAGGCTGCGTATTTAGGCGAATCCGGCAGCGAGATCGATGCCGAATACACCATCACCATGCCAAACAGCATCAGCAATATGGTGACCCATACCAAGGGCTGATCGTATTCCATCATTCTCGATCGCTGCGACAGCCCGCTGACCGGCTTTTGCGCGGATGCCGAAGAAAAAAGAGGCAGCGAGAAACTCATGCCACGACCTCGCCGCGCGTCAATGCGATTTCGCGCACCGCATCGACAAATACTTCCGCGCGATGTGCATAGTTCCTGAACATGTCGAGACTGGCGCAGGCCGGCGACAGCAATACCGCGTCACCGGCCTGCGCCAGTTCGGCAGCGCGTTGCACCGCTTGTTCCAGCGTTTGGCAATCGATCAGTTCGACCCCGGACGGTTCAACCGCCACGCGTATAAGCGGTGCGTCCTGGCCGATCAGGATCATTGCGCGAACGTATTTCGCCGCAGGTTCCGCAAGCGGGCTGAAATCCTGACCTTTACCGTCGCCGCCGGCAATCAGTATCAAACGGCCGACGCCAGTACCGAAACTGGCCCCAAGGCCGTTCAATGCCGCAACCGTGGCGCCGACGTTGGTGCCTTTGCTGTCGTCGTAGTACTCGACGCCCTGGATGGTCGTCACCAGTTCCATTCGATGCGGCTCGCCTTGATATTCGCGCAATCCATGCAACAGCCGCGCCATCGGCAAGTCAATCGCGCGGCACAGCGCCAATGCCGCCAAGGCATTGACTGCATTGTGCTGCCCCCGGATCTTGAGCGCTTCGGCAGGCATCAGGCGATTGACTGAAGTTTCCAATTCGACGCTTTCTTTCTTGCGCCGCTTTTTTTCAGTCTCTTCCGCAGGGATTGCAACCGACAGCCATTGCATGCCGTTCTCATTGACCAGTCCGAAACAGTTGGCCTGATCCGGTTCGTCCGATCCGAAGCTGATCGCGGGAGCCAACGGCGAGGCCATCAGCATTACCCTGGCGTCATCCCGATTCAGTACGCGTACGGTATGCGCTCCGAAAATTCTTGCCTTGTCCGCACTATAGGTATCGATGTCGCCGTGCCAGTCGAGATGATCTTGCGTGATATTGAGCACCGTCGCCACATCCGCTTGAAGACTGAAAGTGGTATGCAGTTGAAAGCTCGACAGTTCGAGCACCCAGATTTGCGGTAAATCATCCTGTTCAATCGCCGTGCGCAGTACATCCAGTGCGGCCGGGCTGATATTGCCCGCAGCCTGGACCGACAGTCCGGCGCGTTTGCACAAGAGTCCGGTCAGACTGGTCACCGTGGTTTTTCCATTGGTCCCGGTAATCGCAATGAGCTTCGGCGCATACTCCCGCTCCGTGCGCAACGCGGCAAGCGCCTGCGCAAACAATTCGATTTCACCCCAGACCGGGATATTTTTTTCTTCGGCGGCCGGGATGATGTCCGCCAGTTCGCGGCTTGGCGCTAGGCCCGGACTCACCGCAATAAAATCGACTCCATCGATCAGGGTGGCGGAAAACGGCCCGCCGATATATTCCGCGGCCGGCACTGCTTCCCGCAGATTCGTGAGCCGGTCCGGCGCTTCACGTGTGTCGGCGACGCGCAGGGTCGCGCCGCAGCGCGAGAGCCACTGTGCCATCGCCAGGCCCGATTCACCGAGCCCGAGGACAAGAACGTGTTTGCCTTGGTAATTCATGTCATCTCAATTTCAAGGTTGACAGTCCGAACAACACCAGCATCATCGTGATGATCCAGAACCGCACCACGACTTGCGTTTCTTTCCAGCCTTTCTGTTCATAGTGATGATGCAGCGGCGCCATCAACAGCACCCGCCGGCCTGTGCCGAAACGCATTTTTGTGTACTTGAAATAAGCGACCTGGAGCATCACCGACAAGGTCTCGACAACGAATACGCCACCCATGATGAACAACACGATTTCCTGGCGCACGATGACGGCGATCGTGCCCAGCGCACCGCCCAGCGCAAGTGCGCCGACGTCGCCCATGAACACTTGCGCCGGATGCGCGTTGAACCACAGGAAGGCCAGTCCGGCCCCGGCCATCGCACCGCAAAATATGACCAGCTCGCCGGAGCCGGGAATATGCGGAATCAGCAGATACTTGGCGTAGATCGAATTTCCGGTCAGGTAGGCGAACAATCCGAGCGCGCTCCCGACCATCACGGTCGGCATGATCGCCAATCCATCCAGTCCATCGGTCAGATTGACTGCATTGCTGGTGCCGACGATGACAAAATAGGTCAGCGCAATAAAACCCCAGACACCGAGCGGATAGCTGACAGTCTTGAAGAACGGCACGATCAAGTCGGCTTTCGGCGGCAAATCCATCCTGAAACCCGATTGCCCCCATTCGAACAGCAACTGCCAGACCTGCGCGTTGGTCGGCGCCGACACGGAAAATGCGAGATAAAACGCGGCAGTGAGGCCGATCAGCGATTGCCAGAAATATTTTTCCCGGGACGGCATGCCTTTCGGGTCCTTGTAGACTACCTTGCGGTAATCGTCGAACCAGCCGATCGCGCCGAAACCCAGGGTCACGATAAGCACCGGCCAGATGAAGCGATTGCTCCAGTCGGCCCACAGCAGCGTGGCTACGCCGATCGCAATCAGGATCAATGCGCCGCCCATGGTCGGCGTGCCGGATTTGATCAGATGCGTTTGCGGTCCGTCGGTACGTACCGCCTGTCCTACCTTCAGCCGCGTCAGCATGCGGATCACCGCCGGCCCGGCAAACAGCCCGATCGCCAGCGCCGTCATGGTCGCGAAGACCGCGCGGAACGTGATGAAGTTGAAGACCCGCAAGGGGCCTATCTCGTCTTGAAAATAATGTGCCAGCCAAAGCAGCATATCAGTGGGACTCCTGTGCCTGTTCGCCAACCATGTGCTGAACCAGCCGCTCCATTTTCATGAAGCGCGATCCTTTCACCAACACTGTTGTTTGAGGGGTATTCATTGTGTCGATAGCCTTGATCAAGGAATCCATATCGTTGAAATGTTTGGCGCGCGCACCAAACGCCTGATTGGCGTGTTGCGCCTGTTCGCCGAGAGTGAACAAATATTCGATGCCGCGGCCGCGTGCATAAGCGCCGATCTCGACGTGGAACTGGCGGCCTTCGTTGCCCACCTCTCCCATGTCGCCCAGCACCAATATGCGCGGCGACGGCGCCTGCATCAGCACGTCGATGGCGGCGCGTACCGAATCGGGATTGGCATTGTAGGTATCGTCGATCACGGTTGCGCCGTTGCGCGCTGCTTTTCGCTGCAGGCGACCGCTTACCGGTGCAAATGCCTCAAGTCCCTGGACAATTGCATTCCGATGAACGCCGATCGCCAGCGTGCATGCCACTGCCGCCAATGCATTGCGAACGTTGTGCACGCCGGCCGCGGACAGGCGTACCGGAAACTCCTTCTGCCCGACCTTGACCAGCAAATCGCTGCCGAAGTCGCTCGGCTGATAAGTGCACGTCACATTTGCGTCGGGAGACAGGCCGAACGTCAGCACCTTGCGCCGGCCTGAACTTTTTGCATAGCTGCGCCACAGCGGCGAGAACGCATCGTCCGCCGGAAAGACCGCAATGCCGTTTTTCGGCAGGGCGCTGATCACCGCGCCGTTTTCCTTGGCAACCGCTTCGACGCTTTCCATGAATTCCTGATGTTCGCGCTGGGCGTTGTTCACCAGTCCGACCGTGGCCTGTGCGATCGCGGCCAGTTGGGCAATCTCTCCGGGGTGATTCATCCCCAGCTCGATCACCGCGGCACGATGGGACGTATCGGCGCGCAGCACTGTCAGCGGCACGCCGATATCGTTATTGAGATTACCGCGCGTGGCAAGATAGCGGCCCGTGCCGAACTCGGCATCCAGGATCGATGCGATCATTTCCTTGACCGTCGTCTTGCCGTTGCTGCCGGTTACGGAGATGACCGGAAACACGAACTGGCGGCGCCAGTAGCTTGCAATCTCGCCCAGCGCGACACGGGTATCCGGCACAATCAGCGCCGGTATGTTCAACCCGTCCGGCAACCGTTCCACGACGACTGCGGCCACGCCTTTTTTCACGACCTCGCCCAGAAACGCATGCGCATCGAAACGCTCGCCGCGCAGTGCGACAAACAAATTCCCGGCAACTGCCGTCTGGCTATTGGTCGATACCCCGTCAAAGGAGGTGCGTGCCGTCTGTATGGCACCTGACAAAAAGGGTCTTACACTGCTTAACGTTGCCTTCATAGGCCGGTACCCTTCATCGTCGCTCTTGCCGCAAGCGCCAGCGCCGCGTGGTCTGCATCCAGAAAAGGCCGCTTTTTGCCTTTGATTTCCTGATAGCTTTCATGCCCCTTGCCGGCAATCAAAACAACATCTGGTCTGGCTGACTGCCGAACGGCCCACAAAATTGCAGCAGCGCGATCTTCGATTACATTCAATTGTGTCTGCTGAATTTGTACAGACTTCAAACCTTCAACAATTTGCGCGATGATTGCGCTCGCATCTTCATTTCGCGGATTGTCGCTGGTCACGATAATTTGATCGGCCGTCGCGGCGACTGCACCCATTTGCGCACGCTTCCCCGGATCCCGATCGCCGCCGCAGCCGAATACGCACCACAACCGCCCTTGGCGCTGCCGTGCGACGTGGCGCAAAGTGTCGAGCGTCTTTTCCAGCGCATCCGGCGTGTGCGCATAGTCGATCACCACCAAAGGATTTTCTTCGCCACCGAGTTGCTGCATGCGGCCCGGGACCGCGGTCAACGATTCAATCGCGTCAATTGCGGCTTTCCACGCTATCCCCTTCGCCAGCAACACGCCCAGTACGCCAAGGATATTGCTGACATTAAATTCGCCGACCAGCTGAATTTTTACCTGTGCCGAACCAAATGGCGATTCAAGCTGGAATAGCGTGCCGGCATGGCTGGTGCGAACCTCGGTCGCACGCAGACTTGCAACGCCTTCGACGTCTTGACCGGTCAGCGTATAGCCGATGATTGAAGCAGGCGAGGCCGACTGTTTCATTCGCCTGATCAGACGCAAGCCCATCGCGTCATCGAGATTGATGATTGCGTGCTTCAAGCCGCTCCAATCGAACAACATGGTTTTGGCCGCTTCGTACGCCGCCATGTCACCGTGGTAATCAAGATGGTCGCGGGTGAGATTGGTAAACAATACGGCATCAAAATGCATGCCATTCAATCGGCCTTGTTCCAGACCGATCGATGATGCTTCGATGGCCAGTGCCTTTGCACCGGCATCACGGGATTCGGCCAACGCGCATTGCAACACCACCGCATCGGGCGTTGTGAAACCGGTCGTTTCGAACGTCCGCGGCGCGCCCGATTCAAACAATCCGATACCCAGCGTGCCGACTACGGCAGTCGGATCCCCGAGTCTGGAAATGGCACGCCCCAGCCACTGGCTGCAAGAGGTCTTGCCATTGGTTCCGGTGACGGCAACGGTAAACATTCTGGCATCCGGATTCCCGCACCAGGCATTGGCGATTCGACCGGCGTTGTTTTTCAAATCAGTTACTGCACGATGCGACGCCTTCCACTCATCATGCCAGCTGAAACTGTCCGCATCCTCATACAGGACCGCTTTCGCACCGCGGCCGATCGCCTGCGCGATATATGCCCTGCCGTCCGCAGTGTCGCCCGGATAGGCAAGAAATACCTCGCCTTCGGAAACGCTGCGCGAGTCGGATGACAGCCGCGCGCCAGGCGCCGCCGCATGCAACCATGCCAAGATCTCGCTCAGGTGCGAAGTGTTTGCCAGCATCACAGGCTCTCCCTGACGCTGTCCATGGGGACGATAATATTCGTCACCGTCGAATCGGGCGGGACATTCAATGCGCGCAGCGCATTGGCCGCGACCGCCGAAAACACCGGCGCCGCCACTTCACCCGCATAGTATTTTCCGTTGGACGGCTCATCCACCATCACCGCAATGATGATGCGCGGATCCGAGACCGGTGCAAAGCCGACGAACGATGCCACGTACTTATTGATGTATTGACCTTTTTCCAGCTTGTGCGAGGTGCCGGTCTTGCCTGCCACGCGATACCCGGGCACTTGCGCCTTGGGTGCGGTACCGCCTGGACCTGCCGCCATTTCCAGCATGCTGCGCACTGCGCGCGCGGTTTTTTCACTGATCACGCGTTGCCCGATCGGCTGATCCGTCATCTTTTGGAAGCTCCACGGAATGATGTCGCCGTCGCGCGCAAACACCATGTACGAGCGCGCCATCTGAATCAGCGAGGCCGAGATACCGTGACCGTAACTCATGGTCGCCTGCTCGATCGGGCGCCAGGACTTGTAAGGCCGCACACGCCCCGCAACGGCGCCGGGGAAACCGAATCTGGGTTGCTGGCCGAATCCGACCGTCGTGAACATTTCCCACATTTCCACCGGCTGCATCTGCAATGCCAGCTTGCTGGTGCCCACATTGGAAGACTTCTCGATGATCTGGGCCACGGTCAGAAGGTCATGCGAATGCGCATCGCCGATGGTCGACTTGCCGATGGTCAGCCTGCCGGGTGCGGTCTGGATGGTGGTGGCCGGCGTGACGCGCTTTGTTTCAAGCGCCAGCGCGACGGTAAACGGCTTCATCGTCGAACCGGGTTCGAAGGTATCCGTCAACACGCGGTTGCGCAGTTGCGCACCGGTCAGCTTCGACCGGTCGTTCGGGTTATAAGTCGGAAAGTTCGCAAGCGCCAGTACTTCGCCGGTTTTGACATCGAGTACCACGACGCCGCCGGCTTTGGCCTTGTGTTTTTCGATGGCATCCTTGAGCTGGGAAAACGCGATGTACTGGATCTTGCTGTCTATCGACAGCACCAGATCCTTGCCGTCGTGCGGTTCGCGAACCGACTCGATATCCTCGACAATGCGCCCCAGACGGTCCTTGATCACGCGGCGGCTGCCGGTCTTGCCGGCCAGGGTTCTGTGTGACGCCAGTTCCATGCCGTCCTGACCGGCATCTTCGACATTGGTAAAACCGACCACGTGCGCCACGACCTCACCCAATGGATAGAAACGCTTGTATTCCTTGCGGGTGTGAATGCCGGCGATATCGAGTTTGAGAATCTTGTCGACGGTATCCTGCTCGACCTGCCGCTTCAGATAAACGAAGCTCCGATCGGAGTCGAGTTTCTTGTGCAGTTCGCGTTCGCTCATGTCGAGCAATTTGGCCAGTTCGCGCAATTTCTCCTTGGATGCTTCCAGTACATCTTCGGGAATCGCCCAGATTGCCTTGACCGGTATCGAAGAAGCCAGCACCTGGCCGTTGCGATCGGTGATTTTTCCGCGTGTCGCCGGGAGTTCCAAGGTGCGCGCGTAGCGCGATGCCCCCTGTTTCTGCAGGAATTCCTTGGAGATTCCCTGCAGCCATAACGCACGTCCGGCCAAAGTCAGAAAAGCGGCGAACAGCACAAACAGCACGATGCGCGAGCGCCATGCCGGCAGTTGCACCGCCAGCACCGGGCTGGTCGAGAATGGCACGCCTTTGCCGGCGGCTGTGCGTGAGGTGCTGCGGGTCATTTCTCACCCCGGCTTAACGGGGACATCGCGGAGCTGTTTATTTCCGGTGACATCTCCGCCACGGCGGTCAAGTACTGCGTGCGCGGCGGCGTGAGCGCAACCATTTTCAGGTCACGGCGCGCATTGGCTTCGATGCGGGCATGCTTGCCCAGGGTGGATTGATCCAGTTGCAACTGCGCCCACTCGATATCGAGTTGACGGGTATTTGCCTGCGCCCGCTCCAGTTCAATGAACAGACGGCGTGCCTGGTATTGGGAGTTCACCAGAGACAACGCGCTCAACACCAGCAGCACGGTGAGCAGCCCATTGAGACGCCCGCTCATTGCGCCGTCCCGGTTGATGCAAGCCGTTCGGCCACGCGCATCACGGCGGAACGGGCGCGCGGATTTTCCGCCACTTCGATTGCGGAGGGTTTCATTTTCGCCACCAGCCTCATTTCAGGCTGCGGCAGATCGACGGCGCGAATCGGCAGGCGACGATGGGGCTGCGGCACATTGGCCTTGGAGACCATGAACTGCTTGACGATGCGATCTTCCAACGAGTGAAAGCTGATCACAACCAATCTCCCTTGCTGTGCCAGGCGTCTGAACGCGCCGCTCAATCCTATTTCGAGTTCTTCAAGCTCTTGATTGATGTAAATCCGGATAGCCTGAAAGGTACGAGTGGCCGGGTCTTTGCCCTTCTCGCGGGTTTTGACGGCGTGTGCCACGATCGCGGCAAGCTGTCGTGTGCTTGAAATTGGCTGGACTGCCCGGCCAGCAACAATCGCCTTTGCAATCTGAAAAGCAAACCGTTCTTCCCCATAGTCTCGTATCACTTTCTCGATTTTCTGTTCGGTTTCCACCGCCAGCCACTCTGCCGCCGACATGCCGCGCGTGGTATCCATGCGCATGTCGAGCGGGCCATCCGAGCGAAAACTGAAACCCCGCGCCGCATCGTCAACCTGCGGCGACGAAATTCCCAAGTCCAGCAATATTCCATCGACCCGCGAAATACCGCGCACCGCGAGCACGTCGTCGATCGTTGCAAAACTGTCGTGCACAATCTCGAAGCGCTGATCCGCAATGGTTTGCGCCGTCGCAATCGCTTGCGGATCCTTGTCGAAAGCAATCAAGCGTCCGCCTGGTCCCAGCCGCTCCAGAATTTTTCGGCTGTGCCCGCCGCGCCCAAAGGTGCCGTCGACATAAATTCCATTGGCGCGCTCGCCTTCAATGACCAGCGCGTCCACCGCTTCATCCAGCAGCACCGTACGGTGCTGCAACTCAGGCACCGTTTGCAGAATCATCACGGGCCGTCAGAATGAAAAATTATTCAAAACATCAGGCATGCCGGTCGCAATCGCCTGCGACTCGCTTTCGGCGAGCTTGGCCGCATCCCAGATTTCAAAATGGCTGCCCATACCCAGCAGCATCACGTCGCGCGACAAGCCGGAAGCGCTGCGCAATTCAGGCGCAATCAAAATGCGGCCGGCCGAGTCCAGTTCGACATCCGATGCATTACCCAGGAAAATCCGCTGCCACGCGCGCGCCGACATCGGCCACGCGGCGATCTGCTCGCGATGGCTTTCCCATACCGGGCGCGGGAAAAACAACAGGCAGCCGTGCGGATGCTTGGTCAGCGTGACCCGGCCCTCGCACTGAACGGACAGCGCGTCACGATGCTTGGCCGGGATGGACATCCTGCCTTTGGCATCGAGATTTAATGCGGACGCGCCTTGAAACACCGTTATCATCCTGTCGTTTTTCGGGTTGGTGAGCATGAGTCTTGTCTTGTAAAGGATTCAAAATTCCCCCACAAAAAAACACTTTTTCACACTGTCGCCCACTTTAGAGTATGACTAATTTGCGGTCAAGGAATATTCAAGAGGCGAAATCGTAGTTTTTCCAATGAAGTCAATGACTTAGCGCAATTCCTTAATGCCATCTAAATGGAAAATTTCCCTATTAATTAACGACTTATCGCCGACTTTGAAAGTAGTGCCTGAGATAAACACATGTGTTTGTGCTTTATCAACAAGAGCGGGAACACTGATTAATGTGTCGAATATCTAATTCCAGGCGTCAACACGGATCGTCAAAGCGTTTTCTCGAAACTTCCTAGTGAACTCCGGATAATTTCCGCAAGGAAAAACCGTAATTGGACATATGCGCCGGCACAAAATTCAATCGGAAATGAGATTGCACGATGTCGCGAAAAAACATCACCCTGCCGGGAAGGCGCTGTAAGGATGGTTAGCGTGCCGGCAACCTGTGCTTGCGGCTCTTGTGAAAAGTACTTTGAAGGCGCCCAATCGCCGCAATGCGATTAAAAAAGCAAGGCGTCGGATATTCGATACGCAGGATCGGAGATCGAAGAAATCGAACGGAAGGCCCGTGGGATTCAACCGCGCACCCACCTGTCTGTTAGCAGTATTTAAATTAGCAACTTGCAGTGCTCTTGCGCGGTTTCGCCTCTGCCGGGTGCCGCTAAACTAAACGCCAAACGTCCGTCTCCCGACCCCCGATCGCCGGCGCCGGGTCGATTCCGGACAATCACTCGTTCAACCTCGACCACATCGAGCGCAGACAAAAACCACTCCGATCAGCGCTCGATTCGACCGGGTTCGACTTCACACGCACTTCACATTGAACGAGTCATGACCGCATAACCGCGCGCGAAAATTACCTCGAATTCGAAACCGAGGAAATCGCCATGGATCATGAAGCACCGCATCAATTGCCCGAAGCCCCCGGGCTGCCCAAAGTTGCGCTATTCGTCTTCATCGGGATACTGCTGCCTGCATTTACACTAGGCTTCGAGGCCATGACGCGCATGAGCGGCCAGGCGTTCTTTGACCCGATTCCGACGATCTTCCATGGCGTGCTGATCGCAATCGTGCCGCTGTCAAATATTTTGATGTTGGTGGCGCTGTCGCGCTCCAGGATAGTTCATGCGAACCGATTGGTTTGGCTCAACGCCTTCGCGATTGGTATCGCGCTTTTTTATACGGTGTTGTACTTGCCGCTGACGCCGGTGGCGCCCATCCTCCTGATCTGGTTGGGTCTCGGCTTTCTACCGGTCGCCCCGGCACTGTCACTGGTTGCCGCGATCTGGGCGCGGCGCGTACTGATCCGGTCCGTCGCTCGACATAATGCGCCGCGCATTCCCCGTGTGTGGAGCGGCATCGCGCTGGCACTTGCAATGCTCGTTGCAGCCGACATGCACTTCAGCGTCACGCGCATCGGGTTACATCTAGCTATGTCGCAGGATATCGATTCACGCCAACTCGGGCTTCGAATCTTGCGCGCCGTCGGCCATGAAGATCTGATGCTGCGTCTTTGCTACGTGCGTTCCGGGATGTCGACCGACCTGATCGGAATGCTCCTCGCGTCCGGCGATCCGGTCAGCACCGACCAGGCCAGAACCATTTTTTATCAGGTGACCGGTACGCCTTTCAATGAAAAACCGGCCCCCAAGGCACGGGCTGGCCGCGACTGGAGCATGCGTTTCGATGGCGACCGTGGCGGCGACCGGGTCGGTCGCAAGGTCGAAGGCGTCGCGCTGGCAAGTTCGCGTATCGACGGCTCGATCGATGCCGACGCGACTACCGGCTATCTGGAATGGACCATGGTACTCAAGAATGAAGGTACGGAACAGCAAGAGGGGCGCGGCCAAATAGCGCTGCCGCCCGGCGCTGTAGTGTCGCGCGTCACGCTGTGGATCGACGGCGAAGAACGCGAAGCTGCTTTTGGCGGGCGCGCGCAAGTACGCCAAGCGTACGAGCGTGTGGTGCGTCGGCAGCGCGACCCGGTACTGGTAACGACCGCCGGAAAGGACCGCGTCCTGTTCCAGTTGTTTCCGATCCAGCCGCGAGGCGAGATGAAGGTCAGGATCGGCATGACGGTGCCGATGGTTGTGACCGATCTTGCGCAAGCGCAATTGCAGCTACCCGCATTTCGCGAGCGCAATTTCGAAGTCAACCCGACGCTGCGCCACGCGGTATGGCTGGAATCAAAAACAGCGCTGGATGGATCCGGCGAGCTGAAACAAGAGCATCCGAGTCCGGAGCTCTGGGCTGTACGCGGTGCCATTGCCGACGCCGTGCTGGGTAAAAAAGTCAGCGTGGTCACCGCGCGTCGCGACTCGGCGATCACGACGGTCTGGACGGACGACCAGAAATCCGAGCGCAAGCAAATTGTCCTGCAGCGCTACAACCGGCACCCGGCCTGGACACCGCGCCATGCGGTACTGGTGATCGACGGATCGCGCGCCATGGCGGACGCCCGGCTCCAGATTGCGGAGGCGCTGGCGCACCTACCACTGAATATTGCGTTGAGCATCGTCATCGCCGGCGACGAAACAGTAACGTTGTCGAAGCCCGGTGGTCTGGATGCGGCGGTTGGTGCAGCGGCCATTGAAAAATTTGCCTTTGCCGGCGGACGCGGCAATCTGGAGGCACTGACGCAAGCGTGGGATCTTGCGTCGGCAGCGCCCAATGGGGTGATCGTGTGGATACACGGACCGCAGCCGGTGTTGCTTGAACCGGTTGATCCCTTGCTGCAACGTTTCGAACGCCGCCCGCATCTGGTCCGGCTGATTCAGTTCGAGACGGTTGCCGGCGCCAACCGGATTGCCGAAAAAATGGATGGTGCGGTTCCCGTGACGATGGCGCCGCGGCTCGGCACGGTCGCCGAAGATCTCCGCCGGCTATTTGGACAATGGCAATCAACCGCAAGGCAGGTCACGGTCACGCGCGAACGCGTCTCCGCTGACGCCGCAGGTTTTCCGCGAATCACCAAAACTTCGAATCATATTGCACGACTGTGGGCTGCCGACCAGGTTGCCGCCATGGTGCAGGCAGGCAAACCTGTGCGGCGCGAAGCAGCGACCCTGCTGGCGCAACGGTATCAACTGGTAACGCCGTTGACCGGCGCCGTCGTGCTGGAAACCCGTCAGCAATACACCGATGCCGGTCTGGAGCCGGTCGCTCCGGGCACTGTTCCGACCATACCCGAGCCGGAAACCTGGATGCTGATGTTCCTCGTGCTGTGTCTGCTCGGATGGCAGACTGTGCGGCATGGCGCGTGTCGAGTGTGCCGGGTGCCGCGATGATTGATGCGGCACGAATAAATATGGAGCCGCATCCCCTCACCGCGCCCCTCTTCCAGACGGAGAGGGTGAGAAATGATCGCGATGAAATGGGGACTGCATCGTGCCGGATCAAGAATACCGGCGGCCGCGGCATCATGCTTGCGGCGACGCTGGCATTCTGGCCGGTATGGGGGTGGTATGTCAGCGCCACCATGGATGCCTCGAACGACTATTGGGGATTGCTCGCATTGGCGAGCGCGATACTGGTAGTGGCGAGGAACAAATCACCCTCCATGGTGCGCCTTCCATTGGCGCTTCCGGCCGCATTCGTCGCGTTCTATCTGGTTGCGACATTGGCCGAGGCGCCCATATCGATACGCGCTGTGCTGGCCTTCCTGGCGCTGGGGTCGCTGGCGAGCGCATGGCGCTTGGGCAAGCGCATCGATCTGCCACTGCATGCACTGCTGATGCTGGCGCTGCCGCTGACGGCAACCTGGCAGTTTTATCTGGGCTATCCATTGCGCGTGGCGGCCGGTGCTTTGTCGGCGGCTTTGCTGCAGATGAATGGTATTGCAGTCGTGCGCGAAGGCGCCTTGCTCAACTGGGCCGATCAGATCGTGTCGATCGACGCGCCGTGCAGCGGAGTCAAGATGCTATGGGCCGCAATGTACATGGTGTATACACTGTCCGCCTTTCATCGCCTGTCGTGTGTCCAGACCGGCTGCGCCATCGCGTTCGCCGTGGCGACGGTGGTGGCCGCTAACGCGATCCGTGCCGCCGCATTGTTTTATATGGAAACCGGCATGTTGAACCTGCCGCGCTGGGCTCATGATGCGACCGGCATGTTCAGCTTCGCGATCGGCGCTTGCGCCATCCTGTGGGGAATCCGCCAGATCAAGGGAGGTCGGACATGGTCAAGCGCGGTACACGCTGGTTCCTGATTGCCTGCGTTGCGGCTGCCCTGGCGCCGCTGGCCGTGGGCGGCAAACCAGCCTCACCCGGTATCAAGGCAATAACCGGATTCCCCGGCTGGCCGACTACATTTGAGAACCGGGCATTGACGCGGTTGCCGCTGTCCGCACTGGAGGAACGCTTTGCGCGCGACTTCCCGGGACACATCGCACGCTTCACGGACGGCAAGCGCGAAATCATCATGCGCTGGGTTGCTCATCCCACGCGCAAACTGCATCCGGCGGCCGATTGTTTCAGGGCGAACGGATACACGGTCACTCCACGGCCGATCAGGGAAACCGGCGGCCAGCGCTGGGCGACGTTTCTCGCAGCGCATGGGAAAAGGAATTTTCTGGTGTCGGAGCGGATTCATGATCAGAATGGCAGACAGTGGAGCGACGTGTCGGCTTGGTACTGGGCAAATCAGATGGACGACGGCGGCGCATCGTGGGCCATAACGGTAGCACAGCGATATTAGTGGGGCCAGCCAAGGGCGGCAAAGGCGGCTGCGCAACGGCTGCCTAACTCTCTTCAAGAGGGGCTTGTGGCGCTCCGCGAACCCCCTTATGTCTTGATCAAGGCGCGGCTGATGCAATTTAACGGAATACCATCACGGGAATACTTGAGTGAGCGAGCACCTTTTGCGTCTCGCTTCCGATAAACAGCTTGTTCAAGCCTTTGCGGCCGTGAGATGCCATCAAGATCACGTCGCAATGGTGCTCCCTGGCTGCATTGACGATTTCCTCATAGGGATTGAAAGAATGTGCCACGTGCGTTTCGCACGGCACGCCGGCTTTGGCCGCGATCTCAGCCACTTTTTCCACATGCATTTCCGCAAACTTCTGCATCTGCTTTTCGTACAGATTCAAATCGGGAGCAAATGCTCCTTCCACCGAGGGCGTGAACGGATACGGCTCCGCGACCGAAATTGCAATGATCCGTCCACCTGCCAACTTGGCAAGTTCGACGGCTCCCCGGATCGATTTTTCGGATAATTCAGAGCCGTCTGTCGGCACAAGAATCGTCTTGAACATGGCTTTTTCCTATGGTTGACTGGTTCAGGTCGATGCTAGATACCCGACACGGAAAAAAATTGATGCAAGTCAAACCATCCGAAATAACGTGGATGAGTTCCCAAGTGAATCCGGTTTCGAAGCGTGAGCTCGGCCGACCTCCGCTTGATCGATTACCTTCGCAATTAATAAGAAGACATTGCGCCATCGGTATTAAAGCGCACCTTACCTGCCCAGTTGATCTGAATCAAAATTTTGCGATAACCTCTTGTTATTCTGGCGTTAACTCGATGACCGGATGTGAAGCCAATGAACACTCCTTTGACCCCTCCTCCATTACAGTCCGAACAATTAAAATCCGAGCGCCTGGCAAGCGCCTGGCTCGGGCCTGCAGACAAGCATGCAATTGAGTACCGGGAGCCGTCCGATCTCGACCGCATCTTCAACGCATGGCTGGGCCGCTTCACTGCCCATATTTCCCCTGCGGCACTGGCGATCGCCTATTTGGATTGGCTTACGCACTTGCAACTTTCTCCTGCCAAAAAGCAGGAACTGGTGGTGGATGCATGGAGGAAGTTTACGCGCTGGAATGATTACTGCGCGGCGCATTGCAACAATGAGAAAAATCGCGATGGCCCATGCGTCGCGCCTTTGCCGCAAGACAAACGTTTTACCGATCCTGCCTGGCAGCGCTGGCCGTATAACGCGTTATCGCAGGGATTCCTGATGTATCAGCAATGGTGGCATCGCGCCACCACCGGAGTCAGCGGTGTGGCACCCCACCACAAGGATGTGGTGACCTTCATTGCACGCCAATGGCTGGACATGTTTTCGCCATCCAATTTCCTGTTCACCAATCCGGTCGTGCTGGATCAAACAATTCACAGCGGCGGCAGCAACCTGGTGCGCGGCGCGGTCAATGCGGCGCGCGATTGGGAACACGAGATACGACGCAGCCGGCGCATCGACAAGGAGTTCGTCGTCGGCAAGACCGTCGCCGTCACGCCGGGCAAGGTGGTTTTCCGCAACCGGCTGATCGAACTGATCCAATACAGCCCTGCCGCGACCTCGGTGCACGCCGTCCCGTTGCTGTTCGTGCCGGCGTGGATCATGAAGTACTACATTCTCGACCTATCGCCGCAGAATTCGCTGGTCAACTATCTGGTCGACCGGGGTTATACCGTGTTCATGATTTCATGGAAAAACCCGGACGCGAATGACCGCGATCTGTCGATGGACGACTACCGCAAGCTTGGCGTCATGGATGCATTGGACATGGTCACGTCGATTACCGGTGCGCCGCAAGTCAATGCGGTTGGCTATTGCCTGGGCGGCACGCTGCTGTCGATCGCCGCAGCCGCCATGGCGCGCGATGACGACCGGCGGCTGGCCAGCATATCGCTGTTCGCATCCCAGGTGGATTTCCGCGAACCCGGCGAACTGTCCCTGTTCATCGACGACAGCCAGGTTGCGTTCCTGGAAGCGATCATGTGGGAGCAAGGCTATCTCGATACCAAGCAGATGGCGGGCGCATTCCAGCTGCTGCGATCGAACGACCTGATCTGGTCGCGCCGCTTGAACCAGTATCTGCTGGGTCTTCCCGAACAGCAAAACGATTTGACGGCATGGAATGCAGATACCACGCGCATGCCTTTCCGGATGCATTCCGAATACCTGCGCAGACTTTTCCTGGAAAACAGTCTGGCCGAGGGCCGCTATCTGGTAGACGGAAAACCGATCGCATTGACCGATATTCGGGTACCTATTTTTTCAGTCGGGACGTTGACCGATCATGTCGCACCGTGGCGCTCGGCGTTCAAGATTCACTTGCTCACCGACACCGAGGTGTCGTTCCTGCTCACGACGGGCGGTCATAATGCGGGCGTGGTGTCGCCGCCCGGCCGTCCGAACAGGAGTTACCAGATGGCCACCCGGACTCACCATGATCCATATGTCGACCCGGACGTCTGGCACTCGACGAGTCCCCGGCACGAGGGATCATGGTGGCCTGCATGGGAAAGCTGGCTATCCAAGCGTTCCGGGGAACGTAACGCATCGCCGCCCTTGGGCAAGTCGCTGTGCGACGCGCCGGGGACCTATGTGCTGCAGCCTTGAGGGGAAGGTCGATTGGTTGATTCATGCAGATCCAATTTCACGGCGCTACCGGCACTGTCTGGATAGCGTCGTCGATCAGCATCGACTTGCTTGTGCCGATCAACGATTTTTCCGTTGAAAAACTCAGCCCTGCAGGCTTTCCGTCATTTTCCGGCAATAGTTTGCGAGGTTTTCCGGCACGTCGGGTGGGCAGACGCCGCACTGCCTGTTGCCCGGCACCGCGTAATCGATGAACTTCGGGTACGGTAGATTGAGGTTTGCCATGATGTCCCTGAATTCTTCAAGAGTGCGTTCTCCGCCGAGCCGTGGATTGCGTTTCTTTTCCTGCGCAATCGTGGATACGTGCCGGTCCTTGTAATCGTGCGCCGGGTAGACCAGATAATCGTCCGGCAGCGTGAACAGCTTTTCCTTGACGCTTTTATACAAGGCGTCCGCATCGCCGTTCTGGAAATCGGTACGTCCACAGCTCTCTATGAGCAATGCATCGCCGGTAAACACGCGATCGCCGAACAGGTAAGCGAAATGGCCGTCGGTATGCCCGGGCGTGTGCAATGGCTGCAAGCTGATCCCGCCGACCTGGAAAGGTGTGCCTTCTTCAATACCGACATCCGCGCACGCAAGCCGGTCGTATGCCGGCGCAGCGATTTTGCTGCCCACTGCCTGCCTGAGATGAAGCGCCGCTGTAATGTGGTCGGCATGAATATGGGTATCGACGGTATATGCCAATTTCAATCCGAATCGATGCACTTCCGCAAGATCACGTTCCATCGACGAAATCACGGGATCGATCAGGATCGCCTGACCGGACTCTTCGCATCCAAGCAAATAAGTATAGGTGCTTGATAACGGTTCAAAAAGTTGTCGGAAGATCATAAAAACTCCTGTTCAGTGAATCCTGATTCAGCGTCTTGCCACACCGCTCAAGTCGAGGCCGGCGTCATCGGCGACCGGCCGCTCAATTATGGAAATGCGTACCTTCGTTTCAATATACTCAATAACATAATATCGTGAAGTATAATCCGCGATTGGTTTGTATTTGGCGGAGTGATGGAGATGAATCCACCCAGCAGGGAAATTGATTTGGAACGTCTGTCGGCAGCGGCGACGCAAGCGTGCGGCTTGCTTAAAGTATTGTCCAACCGCGACCGCTTGCTGTTGCTGTGTCAATTGACTCAGGGCGAGTACTGCGTCAGCGACCTGGATGCTCTCACGGGCATCAGACAGCCGACGTTATCGCAGCAGTTGACAGTCCTGCGCGAAGAACAATTGGTCAGCACACGGCGGGAAGGAAAACAGATTTTTTATACGATCGCAAGCAAGGAAGCAATGGCAGTCATGCAAGTGCTTTATTCGCAGTACTGCAACGATGGCAAGGACACGAAGAAATAGCGATCGCCCGAGCGGACCCGGACCGTGAGTTGGTCATCGGGAATATGTTCTTGATGTGGCCAAAGTCATTGCACGTCCGATGCGGCCGGTGGATAGTAACGGGAGCGATGGCCGGTCGATACATGCAATGCAAAAAATAACGTGCGAAACGATTGTACTGGCCGTTGCCGCAAACCGATTCATGTTTCCAACGAGACCTAAAAAGGAGATGCCATGCGAACCAACGTATCCAGTAGCGTATCGGAAGACCTGGGAAAACTCATTCTACGCAGTGTTCTCGCGATCCTTATTCTGATGCATGGCATCGCCAAGATCATGGGCGGCGTGGACTTCATCACCGGACTGGTCGAAAAATTCGGACTGCCGCCTGCGTTGGGTTATCTGGTCTATGCCGGAGAAGTCATCGCTCCGCTGCTGGTACTGTTCGGTCTGTGGACCAGGCCGGCGGCATTGGTCATTGCGATCAATATGATCGTTGCCATCGTGCTGGTCCATTCAGCGGAATTGTTTGACATCACAAAAACCGGTGGCTGGGCTCTTGAACTGCAAGGAATGTTCCTGACAGGTGCTGTTGCGGTCGCGCTGCTGGGCGCCGGACGCTTCAGCATCGGCGGAAATCATGGAAAATGGAATTGACGGATCGCTCATGAGAGCATCTCGCATCTGACGAAATCGATATTGTCGCCGCCGGGCGACCGGATTTGCCCGGTGCACAGTCCTGGCGCAACGCGTTCCATCGCATCCGTCCGCCGACCGTATCCACGGCGCGGACGTCTCCGTTACACTCCGGCGGCTGCGTCCGTATCCCGAGGCGCCTCGCCACGGTAGCGCTGGTACAGCCACACGGCCCATCCGCCGATTCCGATCACTAATGCCAGAAACATCAATAGCCCTCCCAGCACGGGGATCATCGCTACGATAGTCAGTAACAACAGCGCGCCGGCGAGAAATGCGATTTGCTTTCCAAGCGTGACGTCCTTTGGCTGATGCATTGCATTCGCCGCTTCGCGGCCGATGAAAAAGGCCGTGGCCAGGTAACCGAGAAGAAGCAGCACCGGATATAGCGCCAGCAATCCGAGCCCGATCGGGATGCCGATTACGGTAATCATGAACAGGATTGCCACGGGCGGAAGCGTGAACAGCAACGCAAGGCCGATCAGCAGGCTGCGCAGCGGAACGCGTTTGATAGCTTGCCGGGCTCCGCTAACGGCGTTCGGAAAGAGGATGAACAGCAGCGAACCGGAGGCCAGCATGCTGAGAAAAACACCGGCTTGAACCATGTCCCAGGGTGCACCGAACCGCCCGATGCCGGTTTCCAATCGTCAGGCGTGTTTTCACGCACCACTTTGCCGGACACCTGCGCCAGCTGTTCGGCGGAAAGCGGATCGGTGCTGGCGTAGATCAAGTCGCCGTCGATCCTGGCTCCGGGAACAAGCGTGACCTGCTGGCCGTACAAGCGGGAATTGCCGGTAATCTGCCCGGAGACCGAGATTTCGCGGGCATAGATCTTTGCCCCATGCGCCAGCCTGCCATCGACGTTCACTTCCCCGCCGGCGATCAATGCCGAGCCGGATACCGTGGATGACCTTGCCACCCTCACCGTTCCGCCGGCCGCCACCAGATCGCCGCCGACGCCGCTGTCGATATTGACCGTTCCGCCGGCAACCCGCAGATCCTGGCCGATCTCGGCCTTGACGTCGACCGTGGCGCCGGCGATCACGCCATCCGCGCTTACCGGCCGGTCGACGCTGACGCGCCTGCCTGCGGCGAACAAGTCTCCCGCGACCGGCTCGGCGAGCCGGATATCGTCACCGCGCAGATAGACGTTGCCTGCATCCGTTTTCGTCGCAGCCACCTCGGCAATCGCCGGAGCCGTGGCGGCAAGCGCAACAAATGCGCATGCGAACAAGACCAGACTCAAGACAGGGCGCCTGCGATGGACTGTCCCAAATTTTCCGGCATGCATGCGCCGGCTGCCGCCGGCGGCGGATTGCTTGCTGTCGAGAGACTTGAACATGGATTCGCTCCTCTTCAACTATTCGCGGCAGCCGCCTCAGTGCGCCATCAATACCGGCGCCGTCATCGATTTAAGCACGGTGCGGGTCACGCCGCCCAGCAGGATTTCACGGAAGCGGGAATGGGCGTAACCGCCCATCACCAGCAGGTCCGAATCGAAGTCCGCGAGATGCGACAGCAACGCATTTCCGACATCGCCGCCGTCGAAGGTTGCTTGCTGCGATACTTCGACATTGACGCCGTGGCGCGCGAGATAGAGCGCGATGTCGGCGCCCGGTTGCTCACCATGCGCGGCCTGATTGATCTCCGCATTGAACACTACGACCTGAACCGTCAGCGCCCGCCTGAGGAACGGCAGCGAGGCAACGATTGCCCGCGTCGCTTCCGTGCTGCCGTCCCATGCGATGACGACGCGTTTTCCTATCGAGTTGAATCGTCCTGCATAGGGAACCACTAGAACGGGGCGCGGAGAATGCGTTATCACGTATTCCGGAATGTCGGAGCGCTGCGACGACAGCTCTTCGTCAGGATCGTTCTGGCCGATGACCAGCAGATCGCTGTAGCGTGCCTGCAGGCACAGCGCCGCGCCGGTCTCGTCTTCCATCAGACGCCGTTCAAATGCAGTGACACCGGCCTTTTCGGCGAGTCCCTCGAAACCGGCCAGCGCGGTAAGCGCCCGTTCCTTTATGAAATCCAGATATGCGCCAAGCGCAGCGCCGCTTTCGCCGACCAGACCGGGCATGTAGAACGCTTGCGGCAGCGCCGTCGCAGCAACGCCGACCAGGTGAGCGCCATGTTGCGCAGCGATTGCGGCGGCAAGTTCAATGCGCGCGGGGGAATGACGGGATTCATTGACATGCACTGCAATAGTCTTGTAACTCATGGTGGTTCTCCAGTTCTTGAATAATCAAAATCAACAGAAAGAAATCGGCTTCAGGAAATGCTTACACTTACGCGCACATGCCAGCAACAGCTTGCTGGAAGGATAATCGACGATTTCGAAACCGGCGACCCTCGCCGCGACGCCGGGATAGTGCTGCGCCAGGTAGGTGGTCAAAATCCAATTTTCCCACGCGGGGCCGGCAATGATGATTTCCTCTGCCTCCGCCAGCGCCTGGGCGATACAGGCGAAATAGCGCGGACCATCCGGGACATGCCGGTCGTCCGAGGCGGCATGCGGATGCGCCTGTTCGCCCGCCTTTTCCGACTCGGCCGCTTCAGCATTGAAGTAAAGAACATGGGCGTTCAAATGAACCATGCTGAAGTGTAATATGTCGGCCTCCAGATGATCCAGCCAGACGACCGCGTAATTGATCGGCATCAGCCAATCTCCGCCATGGGTGGAGATCGTGGTTTGGGAATTCCGGTTCAGCTGATCCATGTTTTTTTCTCGAAACCGTTCTGTATGTGCGATGCGGGACCGGGCGGATATGCCGGCGACAAACGCAACCCCACGAAACGTAATGCCGTACTCGGCAAAAACAGTATCGAACAGGCAAGGAAAAACCGATATCGTGGATAGCCGGCTTTTCTTGTAAGCGAATTGCGGATACGCGACTGTAGGGCATCCCCTACAGTACGACTTCATCGGCATGGCCAATCGAGCCGGCCAAGGCCATGCTCCGGATCACATTGAAAAAATTTTCAAGAATCGTGTTTTTCGCGGAGGATGAGCTACGCCTATGCGCGCTGCGGCGTCGGCGCAAGAGCCGCCCGCCGAAGAAAAAACTTTTCCGCCTCTACAATCAGCATCAGCGCCAAGCCGAAAAGCACGACCCGGCCCCAGGAGGCAAGATCAAGCCCCGCGGTGCCGAACATCGCTTGCATGACCGGCAGGTAAGTAAACAGCATCTGGAATACCAAAAGCAGGCCGATCGCCAGCAACACGAAGCGATTGCCGAGCATGCCTTCCCGGTTGAGCGCGGACGCCGTCATGTGGCGGCAGTTGAACAGGTACGTGATTTCGCCCATGACCAGCGCGTTGACCGCAACGGTGCGGGCGGTGGCAAGATCTTTACCATGGTCGAGTTCCCACAGGAACAACCCGAGGCTGCCCGCCACCAGCAATACCGAAACCAGCACGATGCGCCATATCAGGAAGCGCGACAACAGCGGTTCCTTCGGATCGCGCGGAGGCCGCCGCATGATGTCCGCTTCGCCTTGTTCGAACGCGATGGCCAGCGATAGCGTGACCGCGGTAACCATGTTTACCCAGAGTATCTGCACCGGCGTAATCGGCAAATTGATGCCCAGCAGTATGGCTATCAGCACCATGCCGGCTTCGCCGCCGTTGGTCGGCAGGATGAATGTGAACGCCTTGCGGATGTTGTCATAGGCGGTACGGCCTTCTTCGACGGCAGCCACGATGGAGGCGAAGTTATCGTCCGCCAGAACGATTTCAGCCGCCTCCTTCGCCGCCTCGGTTCCCTTGCAACCCATCGCCACGCCGACATCGGCTCTCTTCAGCGCGGGCGCGTCGTTGACCCCGTCACCGGTCATTGCGACCACCTCGCCCCGCGCCTGCAGCGCCTTGACCAGGCGCAGCTTGTGCTCCGGGCTGGCGCGTGCGAAAACTTCGGTCTCGGCAACCAGTTCCTGCAGTTGGGTATCGTCCATCGCGTCCAGGCTGGCGCCGGTGACGGTGCGTATCCGTGCCGCGAGGGCCAGCCGCTGCCCGATGGCGCTGGCGGTGGCAACATGGTCGCCGGTAATCATCTTCACCCGGATGCCGGCCGCGCGGCAAGCCGCCACCGCGCGGATCGCTTCGTCCCGGGGCGGATCGGTAATGGCGACTACCGCCAGCAACGTGAAATCTCCCGCCTCCACATCGAAAAAGTCCAGCTCCAGCCGGGCGTTTTCTTCAGTTCGCATCGCCACCGCCAGCAGCCGCATGCCGGATCCGGCCGCGATTTCCATCGACTCATGCCATCGGGAAAATTCCAACGGCCGGTCCTTTCCTTCCTCGCGCTGAGCGCGGCACAGTTCCAGCACCCGCTCCGGCGCGCCCTTGAGAAAAACCGTGTGGTGGCCTTCATGGTCGTGATGCAGTGAGGCCATGAACCGGTGCTCCGATTCGAATGGAATCGCGTCGGTGCGCGGCCGTGCTTCTTTTTCGAAGTCCTGATCGAGACCTGCTTTCAAGGCCAGCGTGAGCAGCGCTCCTTCGGTGGGATCGCCCGCAAGCTGCCACTGTCCGTCTTCCTTGCGCAGGCTGGCGTCGTTGCACAACAGTACCGCGCGGCCGACGTCTTTCAAGGCCTGGTATTGCGCCTCATCGATCTCGCCGCCGTCCAGCGTAAAATCGCCGCGAGGGTCGTAACCGATTCCAGAAACATCGAACACGGCATCGGCCGTAATCACCTGCTGCACGGTCATCTCGTTTCTGGTCAACGTGCCGGTCTTGTCCGAGCAGATGACCGTCACCGAGCCCAATGCCTCGACAGCGGGCAAGCGCCGAATGATTGCTTTGCGCCTGGCCATGCGCTGCACGCCCAGCGCCAGCGTGATTGTCATGATGGCCGGCAAGCCCTCTGGAATGGCTGCGACCGCGAGGCCGACTGCCGCCAGGAACATCTCGCGCATCGAGTAGCCTCCGGCCAGCGTGCCGAACGCGAACAACAGGCAGGATGCGACCAGAATGACCCAGGTCAGCCAGCGGCCGAATTGAGTCAATTTTTTGAGGAGCGGCGTGGTCAATCCTTCCATCTGTCCAAGCATCGCGCTGATGCGGCCGATTTCCGTGGCGGCGCCGGTGGCAATCACTACCCCTGTGCCCTGACCATAGGTGACCAGTGTGCCGGAATAGGCGATCGAAAAGCGGTCGCCCAGTTCGCAGTCTTCGCTTACCGGCTCGACCCGTTTCTCGACCGCCATTGATTCACCGGTAAGCACCGCCTCGCCGATACGCAGGCTGCGCACTTCCAGCAGCCGCAGGTCGGCCGGCACCTTGTCTCCCGACGCGACAAACACGATATCGCCGGGCACCAGCGATTCCGCCAATATTTCCTTGCGCCGGCCGTCGCGCAGCACTTGCGCATGCAGCGACAGCATGCGGCGAATCGCATCCAGCGCTTGTTCCGCCTTGCCTTCCTGAATGTGGCCGATGACGGCATTGATCAGCACCACGCCGATGATCACACCGGTGTCAACCCAATGACCGAGCAAGGCGGTGACCGCGGCGGCGCCCAGCAGCACGTAAATCAGCACGTTATGAAATTGCATCAGGAATCGCAGCACGGCGCTGCGTTTGGGCGGCGACGGCAATGTATTGGCGCCATACCGCGCCAGGCGGCGCGCAGCTTCGGACTGGGTTAGTCCTTCGCGGCAAGTTTTGAGCGTATCGACGACGACGCCGGTATCGCTGGCGTGCCAGTTCGCGGCGGCATGCATGTCCTCGTGCTTCGATTGAGCGGGGTCCGTCGTTGCAACCGAAGTAAGACGATTCATCATGGAAACCCGAAGCTGGCAGCGTGAATTACTACTTGGCATGCCGGCCGTGCGCATCGGCTTTGTCCGGCATACTCTCTTTGATGACACGGACTGTGCCGGCTTGCATCCTGCATCTTTTGCGGCGAATTATTCATCTGCGTCTATCGAGACTGCGTCAGCCTGTGCGCTTACTTTGCAGCGCCGCCAAGCATGCGCATTTTGTCCAGCCATTTTTCGCGCTTCGATGCGTCTGCTTCCACCGTCCCGACCAACGAAGCCCTGACCGGCGCGATACCGGAAAAAACCAGAATGTTGCGTTCCAGGCTCTTCAAGCTGTGCGCACGATAGAACCATCGGTATACCAAGGCCGGCATGCCCATCGTGACCACGATGCGCGCGCTTTTTCCCTTCAACAGCTTTTTCCAGAGTTTTCCCGGTTCTGCCGGAGTGATCGCAAAGTCCGGGCGGAATACCTGCTCCATGAACCCCTTGAGCAGCGCAGGCATCGAACCGAGCCACAGCTGGAACAGAATGACGATGTGATCGGCCCAGTGAATATTCTGCTGGGCCGGTCGCAGCGATACGGGACATGGTTGCCTGTCCCTCTCTTCCTTGCTGCGCAAAAGCGGAAAATCCAGCGCCGCAACGGAAATGTGTCTAACCTCGTGTCCGGCTTCTTGCGCACTTTGGGAATACGCTTGCGCCAGCGCATGTCCGAAATGAACGGCCTCGCGATCGGGATGGCCCTGGATAATGACGATACGCTTTCGCACCGCAACCTCGTGCGCTCAGATGAACCGGGCGCCGGTCTGCCCGTTGTGCTGCTCTTCGTCCCTGAACTGCAGCGCGAAAGATAACGCGGTGTCCATGGTGGAAATATGAAATACGAACCACTGCGGCAGCAATTCAATTGCGCGGCGGCCCAGTGCGACATCGCCTTCCATCACCGCCGCAGCCGCATGATGCAGCCCGCCCAGCAATTTTGCATGCTCCTCCCGGTGGCAGCGAAGACCTGGGAAGTCGATTTGTTCCATCAACTCTTCTTCCTCCCTGAAATCATTCTCCACGCGTGCGACCAGGGAGGCATAGTGCGCGGAAAAGTCTGCATCGGACACGCTTTGCAATTGCGCAAGCTTATCCAGCAGCGCCTTGTGCGGCTCGTCCAGGGATGAAATGCCGAGTGATGTTTCAGAAGACCACAACGAATTAGACATGATGTACCTTTCGGGCTTGCGCGTCGACAAGCCGTGTTCAACCATTAAATAACCGGGTTTCTGACGATGCCGCGCCGCTTCTCGAACGCAGCCTTGCATCCAAGACATTGACGAGCTGCCGGCAATGCATTCAGGCGTGCCGGTTCGATCGGCCGGCCGCATTCCATGCAGACGCCGTAAGTGCCGTTGACGATGCGCTGCAGTGCCAGATCGACCTCGCGCAGTTCGGAAAGTTCGTGGCTGAGAATGGCGATGTCGGTATCCCACAGCAAATCGGCCACCTCCCAGCTATCGACTTCGGCCATATGACTGGAAAGCGACATCAGGTCCGGATCATCGGAACGGTGAAGCTGCTCCCGAATGCGGATTATCAACTCCTGCCGTTCCCGATCGAGCCGGGACTTCAGTGTGTTTGTATTCAACGGGTGTAGCGCGAGCATTTGATATTTCAATGTTGGTTGCGAAAATATTTCAGTATTGATCCGGCACGGTGAAGTCTCTATTTCATCGTGCCCATTTCTCACCCTCTCCCTCCGGGCGAGGGCCGGGGGTGAAGCAAGGGTTTCGGACGATATATCGTCCGCCTGCGTAACGGTCCTGGCCTGCAGGCCAGGACGCGCACTGCAAGTGAGGGGATGCGGCTCCATACTTATTCGTGCCGCATCAATGGCACTGCGTCGCTCCCGCGGCCAGTGCCTTCAAGCCAGTCGGATCCAGAATCTCGATTTCACGATTGGAAACTTTCAGGAAGCCGCCTTTCTTGAACCTGGACAGCAGCCGGCTGATACTCTCGATCGTCAGTCCGAGATAGTTTCCGATGTCCTCACGCATCATGCGCAACTGGAAATTGCTTGCCGAGTAGCCCCGAGCCGCATAGCGCGCACCCATGTTCACCAGGAAAACCGCGAGCCGCTGCTCGGCGCGCATACCGCCCAGCAACAGCATCGCGTTTTGTTCACGGGTGATTTCCTGGCTCATCAACCGATGAAAATGGCGCAGCAGAGTCGGGATGTCGGCAAACAGGTCTTCCAGCTTCGCAAACGGAATTTCACACACCTCGCTGTCTTCCAGCGCCACCGCGCCGCAATGATGCCGATTTGCGCCGATCGCATCCATGCCGAGCAACTCGCCGGGCATCTGGAAACCGGTGATTTGCTGTTCGCCGGCCGAGTTGATCTGGAAGGTCTTGAAATGGCCGACCCGAATTGCATAGAGTTTGGTGAACGGATCGTTCATGCGGTACAGGTTGCCGTCGCGCTGGACCCGGCGGCGGCGTCCGATGATCTGGTCAAGCCGCTGCATTTCCGAATCCTCAAGGCCGGTCGGGAGGCACAACTTGTGCAGGCTGCATGAGGAGCAATGGTTCGGCTCCGGAATGCGCGCTGCTTCGGATTTCGATGCCGCGGAAGGTACGAGTTGAATGGCTGCCGTCATGTTCGCTGCTCCAGGTAAAACCGGAAAGCGATCGTATTGGTCCCAATACAACCGCGCCTGACCGGATGCGCATCTCCCCGAGACTGTCATCCATGCAACCAGTATCGGCCGGCGCGCGCGCATCCGCCATCAGCGATGACAGCGTCATTTTGTAGGGAATTCTCGGATTGTTGGTTGTAGGGGATACCCTACAGCGCAGATTTGCAGCGGCTTTCTTGCGTAAACGCCAAGAGAACTTTGCTAGATCAGTAGCCCGTTTTCGATCGCATAGCGGGTCAATTCGGCATTGCTGGCCATGCCCATTTTTTCGAGAATGCGGGTACGGTAAGTGGTGACGGTGTTCGGACTCAGATGCAAGGTATTGGCAATATTGACCAGGCTTTCGCCGGCCGCGATCATTTTCAACACTTCCAGTTCGCGGTTGGACAGATCCTCATGCGACGACGTCCCGCCGCCGCCGATGAGGTCGGCTATTTTTTCCGTCAGCGCCGAACTCAGGTACTTGCCGCCGGCCGCGGCCTTGCGTACCGCCGCAACCAGCGCGGAAGCCGGGCTGTCCTTGGTCAGGTAGCCGGCGGCGCCGAGCTTGAGCGCACGCACCGCGTACACCTCTTCCGAATAAGTGCTCAGGATCAGTACCGCGAGCTTGGGCTTTTCCGCACGCAGCAGCCGCAGCAATTCGAGTCCGTTCTTGCCCGGCATCGCGATATCGACCAGCGCGACGTTGAAGTCCTGTTCGCGCACCAGGCGCAATGCATCCTGCGCGTTTGCCGCCTCGCCGTGAACCACGATATCGCTTTCCGAACTGAGCATCAGCCGAACGCCGTTGCGAACAATCGCATGGTCGTCCACCAACAGGATCTTGATTTTGTCATTGAGCATTGATGTTCTCCAAAGGCAGCCGCAAGACCACCTGCGTCCCGTGTCCCGGCGCGCCGGTAATGCGCAAGTCGCCGCCGAAGTGGTGGCTGCGTTCGTACATGCCGAGCAATCCCCATGAATCCCGATTAAGCAGCCGGTCGGTATCGATGCCCTTGCCGTCGTCTTCAATTCGCAGCACGATGGCGCCATCATGGCACGCCGCCTGTACCGTTACGTTTGACGCTTCAGCGTGGCGCACCACGTTGGTCAGCGCTTCCTGTACTACGCGAAACAGCATGGTGCTGCGTTCGTGGTCGAGTTCGACCGCCAGCGCGGTCGGATCGATGGAACACACGCAGTCCAGTCCCGATCGCTCTTCTATCTGGTCGGCATACCATTCCAGCGCAGCCCACACCCCGAGTTGATCCAGCACGCTGGGCCGCAGGTCCGTGATGACCTTGCGCACGGTCTTGATGGCGGTATCCGCGAGGCCGGCGGTCTCCACCAGTAACGGGTCCACCGGCAATCCGGCCCGCGTCGTACGGTCGATCGATACCGACACATACGCCTTGATGCCGGTGAGCAAAGCGCCCAGTTCATCGTGAATTTCCTGTGCAATGCGCTTGCGCTCCTGTTCCTTCAACTGTTCCTGATGGGCCGACAGCCGCCGCAATTCCGACTGCGACTGCCGCAGCGCTTCTTCGGCATGCTTGCGTTCGCTGATATCGCGCACCATGCCGGTAAACATGCGGCGCTCGCCGAAGCGCATTTCCGCCACCGACAATTCCATTGGAAACGTGGTTCCGTCCTTGCGCTGGCCGGTGACTTCGCGTCCGATGCCGATGATCCTCTTTTCGCCGGTCTGCCGATAATGGCCAAGATAGCCGTCATGCATCTCGCGATACGGAGACGGCATCAGCATGGCTACGTTGTTACCGGCCACTTCTGCTTCGGCATAGCCGAACAGGCGCTCCGCCGCCTGATTGAAGCGGTCGATGATACCGCGCTCGTCGATCGTCACGATCGCATCGACCGCGGTATCGAAGATGGCGCGCATGCGCGCTTCGCTCTCCTGCAGCGCTGCGTCGGCTTGTTTGCGCCGCGTAATGTCGTGCACCGTCGCCAACACCAGCGTCATTCCGGCCTCCGTTTTGAGAGGCGACAGGGTTACCTCCACGGGAAATTCCATGCCCGAACTGCGTTTCCCGGACAATTCCATCCCGCTACCCATGCTGCGCGCTCGCGGCTGCGCCGCATAGTCCTTGCGCCGGGACAGGTGCGAAGCGCGATAACGGTCCGGAAGCAGGGCCTCCACCGGTTTCCCGAGCAATTCTCCTGGCGCATAACCGAACATGCTTTCAGCCGGAGGATTGGCAAGCACAATCGCCCCTTCCTGATCGGCAATCAGCATCGCGTCAGTGGCGGACTGCAATATCCAGTCGATGCTATGTCCCTTGAGCATGGAGTCTTGATCCTTGATCGGTATGGCATCGCATCGAAAAATGGAGGGCTTTCTGCCTGTGGCGGGTCTCTGCCGATATTCTATAGCGTATCTCCGGCAAGATGCGGCGCGCCGCAGATGGCTGTTCAAGTACGGTCACTTCTGCAACAACGAAATTCTCCGGTCGCGCTCTCCCTGAATGACATGCGCTGCCGCGATTTCCGCCATGCCAAGCGTTTGCAATACCAGCGCCGATAGCTGCAGACTGGTTTCCAGCGTTTCCGGAATGACCAGGGTGGCACCGGCTTTCTTCACCGCCAGTGCATGCTTTTCATCCCTGGCCCTGGCAAACAGCGGCACTCCGGGACATTCGCGCCGAATGGCCCTGGCCGCATGCAGCGTCGACGCAACATGATCCATTGTCAGCACAATGGCCGCGGCGCGATCTGCATGCAGCTTGCGCAACAGTTCGGTGCGTGCGGCATTGCCGAAATACACCGGCATATCCTGGGAACGCAGCTCTCCAACCAGGCGCGCATCGCTTTCCAGCGCGACATAGCGTATCCCCTGCGCGGTCAGTATCTGCGCCAAAAGCTGACCGACGCGCCCGAAGCCGGCGATGATTACATGTCCTTCGATCAACTGCGGTCCCGCCGTCGAAAAAAGATCTGCAGCCTGCGCCTGGTGCCGCCGTTCCCACCAGTCGCCGAAAGCGCGCCCCAGCCTGGCTGCCGGCGGTGTTGCAAACAGGCTGAATCCCACCACCAGCATCATGAATTGACCCACTGCCGGATCGAGCAAATTGACCGCAAGTGCGTAGCCGATGATGATGAAAGCGAACTCGCCGCCTTGTCCCATCAGCAATCCGCCCTCCACCGAACGGCCCCAGGAAAATCCGCCAACGCGAAATACCAGGCTCATGACGGATGCCTTGATCGCGAACAGGCCGATCACCGACAACGGAATCCATAATGGAGAGTCAGCAATTTGCCGCAGATCGATTTGCATCCCGACCGACATGAAAAAAAGGCCCATCAACAGCCCCTTGAACGGTTCGATCGTCACGTCGACCTCGTGACGGTATTCCGTTTCGGCAAGCAGCAATCCGGCCAGAAACGCCCCCAGCGCCATCGACAAGCCTGCCGCGGAAGTCACGGCGGCAATACCCAGGGCGCTCAACAGCGTGATCGCCATGAATACATCCGGCTGGCGCTGTCGTGCGAAGAGTTGAAACAACGGCCGAATAACGCGCCGTCCCAACAGATAGATCAGCGCAATCGCCGCGATTGATTTGAGGAGCGTGATGCCGAGCAGCGGGACCAGGTTGGAAATTTCCCCCTCCGCCATCACGCTCAACAGTATGAACAGCGGCACCACCGCCAGATCCTGCAGCATCAGGATGGAAAAGCTGGCTTGACCGAGCGGTGCATTCAGTGCCTGGCGTTCGGTCAGCAATTGCATCACCACCGCGGTCGAGGATAGTGAAAGCACGAGCCCCAGCACCACTGCCGCCTCGGCCCGGTTGCCAAAGAAAAACGCGGCAACACCGATGATCACCGCGCTCAGCGCAATCTGCGATATGCCGCCCGCGAACACCCAGCGCTTCAAGGACCATAGACGGGTGGCCGGCAATTCCAGTCCGATCATGAACATCAGGAACAGCACGCCGAGTTCCGCGAGCGCATTGACGCCGGCACCGCGCTCGACCGTAAAGTATTTCAATTCGGGAATGCGGTCGACCCACAAGCCGAGCCCGAACGGACCGACTACAATCCCCGCTGCAAGGAAGCCGACTATCTGGTTGATGCGCAAACGCTGCAGAAGCGGAATCAGTATTCCCGCCAAGGCCAGGAACAGGAGCGTTTCCCTGAGAAAAGGAAGTGCGTGTTGTTCTTGCAATGGGCGCTTTCCATGAATTGGCTTGGCCGCTTGGCCGCGCGGCACGGCAGGTTCTATTGATTCGGCCCGGAAAAGGTTCTATTTTTCGGGCTGCTATTCTCACCCTCTCCCTCTGGGAGAGGGCCGGGGGTGGAGCAGGGGTTTCGTGGCGCATGGTGGAGCAGGGGTTTCGCGAGGCACCGCCTCGCGCCTGCGCAACGGTATTGCCTTGCAAGGCAATACTCCTTTGCCACGCCTGCGTAACGGTATTCGCATGCAAGCGAATACGCGCACTGCAAGTGAGGGGATCGGGTTCTAACTTTATTCGTTCCCGATCTATAAACAGTATTCAACGCGGCGGGGACTGCGGTCCCGGCGCAGTCAGATAATAAGTCAACATGCTGGCCAATGAACAGAATACCCAAAAGAAAAAGAAGCCGAGCGTGTAAATCGCGATCGCCGGCAAGTCGGTATGGTCACCGCCGATCGCCAGATCATGTGGATCGAAAAAAGAAAAGAAAAATCCCTCGGCGACAATCGTCACCAGGAAAGACGGCCATAACACAACCAATGCAAGGCGTAACATAGGCGCCCCTCAAGTCTTGATTTCGATCGTCTGTTCTTGCGGCCATTTCCATGTGCCGTACAAGCGCCAGTCCCGCTGTGTATTTTCCATTTGCACTTGCCAGCGCGCCTGCTCCAGCAACGGCAACGCGATGGAGAATGCGCCGCTTTGATCCGGCTCCGCATTCAGGCTGATATCCCGTTCGGGCCGCGTCGAATGAATCAGGCGCACCTGCACCGCGCCGGGAATCGGCTTGCCATAGCCCAGCAGGCGGCCGTTCAGCCTGCCCGCCGCCGGGTCATAGCGCAAATCGAGCGACAGGCCCAAATTGGCGGCGGCACGGTCGCGCCGCAAGTCTTGATTGATCGCCTTGCCTTGCTTGTAATAATCGTCGACCACCAGAGCGTCCTGCTGCGAATACGCAAGCCATCCGGTATAGCTGCCGGCCAGGATCACCGCGACCGGTCCGATCATCAGGAACCATGGCCAGCGATGTTTATACCAAGGCTTTTCGGATTTCATGTGCGGTGAAACAGCAGTCGTGTTGTGCATGGCATTCTCCCTGTACTCTTCAATCGCGCGGCACGATAAACACCGCTTTTTCCTTCACCACCACGTTCGATCCATCCAGCGATCTCAATTCGAATTCAATTCGGTTCGATCCAGGCGCGGCATTTCCCCTGGCAATTCGCACCTTGACCGGCATGCCGCGGGATGCCGTGCCTTCCAGCACCACCTCGTCCGGCGTGGCCAATCGGATGGACTCAATACCGGACACGGAAATCCTGTACCGGTGAGTCGTCTCCGCCGTGTTCATGATCTGCAGCCGATACACGTTTTCGATCAGGCCGTCCTCCACTTCGCGGCCCATTGCGCCGCGATCCCGAATCACATCCACCTTGAGCGGCGTACGCATCAGCAGCGAGCCGAAGAAAACCGCGACAATCACGGCCAGCGTGCCGGTATAGATCAGGATGCGCGGACGTAGCGCCCGCGCCCTTACCTGCCGGCCGGACAGGTTGTCCTGCAGCGCATTTTCGGTGGTGTAACGGATCAATCCGTCCGGCAGGCCGATTTTGTTCATGACGGCATTGCAGGCGTCCACACAAGCTGCACAACCGATACAGTCGTATTGCAGTCCGTTGCGGATGTCGATCCCGGTCGGGCAAACCTGCACGCACATCGTGCAATCGATACAGTCGCCCATCCGCCTGTTCCGTGCGTCGCCCTTCCGGCTCAGCGCTCCGCGCGGTTCGCCGCGCTTGACGTCATAGCTGACGATCAGCGTATCGCGGTCGAACATGGAGCTCTGGAATCGGGCATACGGGCACATGTACTTGCACACTTGTTCGCGCAGCCAGCCCGCATTGCCGTAGGTGGCGAAACCGTAGAACAGGATCCAGAACCATTCCCATGGACCGAGCGACAGCATCATCACGTTTTGCAGCAGAACACGGATCGGCGTGAAATAACCGACGAATGTGAGGCCGGTCCATAACGCGACCGCGGCCCAGGCCGCGTGCTTGGCGGTTTTTCTGGCAACTTTGGAGAATGACGCCGGTTGCTTGTCGAGCCGCATCCGTGCGCTGCGGCTGCCTTCGATCTGCCGCTCGATCCACATGAAGATCTCGGTATAGACGGTTTGCGGACACGCAAAACCGCACCATACCCGGCCCGCCACCGCGGTGGCCAGAAACAGCAGATAGGCGCTGATAATCAGCAACACTGCCAGGTAGATGAAATCCTGCGGCCACAGCACGATGCCGAAAATGTAGAACTTCCTGGCAGCCAAATCGAACAGGACCGCTTGCCGGTCGTTCCAGCTCATCCATGGCAAGCCGTAGAAAATCAGCTGCGTCAGCCACACGAACACCCAGCGCAGGGTCGCATAGCGCCCCTTTGCCTCACGCGGATAAATTTCCTCGCGTGCCGCGTACATCTTGATGACCGAGACTTTCGGCGCCTGTTCCTGTTTCATGGAGTTCATCTATCGATCGAGCTTGCGTCAAGGAATGGCAAGCCGGTTCATTCAATACTGCGTCAATTCCTTCTTGTCGGCAGACAGGCTCCAGACATACGCGCCCAGCACATGCACCTTGGCTTCGCCGAGGAAGCCCTTGAATTCCGGCATGGTGCTGACGCGGCCCCTGCGTATGGTTTCCATCACGGTTTCCGCACTGCCGCCGTGCAACCAGACTTTGTCGGTCAGGTTGGGCGCGCCGAGCGCCTGGTTTCCGGTTGCGCCGGGGCCATGGCATGCCGCGCAGGTGGAGGCGAATTTCGCCTTGCCGAACACCACCTTGATCGGATCGGTCGCCATGCCGGAGAGGCTGCGCACGTAATGCGCAACATTTTCCACGTCCTTGTCCGATCCGAGCGCAGCGGCCATCGGCGGCATGTTGCCGCGCCGGCCGCCGAGAATCGAGGTCTTGATCGCCTCAGGCGTACCGCCGTATAGCCAGTCCTTGTCGGTCAGGTTCGGAAAACCCTTGTTGCCGCCGGCATCCGATCCATGGCATTGCGCGCAATAGGTCATGAACAGGCGTTCGCCGATCATCCGCGCCTGCGGGTCCGCCGCCACCAGCTTCATGTCCTGTTGCAGATATTTGTTGAACAGCGGACCATAGTCAGCGTCGGCCTTGGCCATCTCGCGCTGATACTGGCCGTCCGATTTCCAGCCGAGCTTGCCTTCAAACGTGCCCAGGCCGGGATACAGGTACAGGTAGATCAGGCCGAACACGATCGTGATGTAAAACAGCCACATCCACCAGCGCGGCATCGGGTTGTTCAATTCCTTGAGGCCTTCGTCCCAGCTGTGGCCGGTGGTATTGTCATCGTTGTCTGCATCGTTGGACACGACCACCTTGCTCTTCGACTGCGACCACAGCAACAGACCGCAGCCGAATACGCTGACCAGTGTCAGGACGGTGATGTAGATGTTCCAGAATCCGTCGGTGAAATCAGCCATGTCGTTTCTCCGTGTGTTCGCTATCCGATTCGTCGTCGGCAAAAGGCAGTTGTGCGGCCTCGTCGAATGACGACTTTCGACGCCCGTCGTATGCCCACCAGACGATGCCGATGAAGGCGATGAAGCTTGCGACCGTTACCACAATCCGGAGATCGATTAGTTCGATTGCCATGATTACCTCTTCGCCTTGATCAATATGCCCATCTCCTGCAGATAGGCGATTAATGCATCCTGTTCGGTTTTCCCCGCCACTTCCGCCGGCGCTTTTGCGATGTCTTCATCGGTATAAGGGTCGCCAAGACGTTTGAGCGCGCGCATGCTGGCGACCACCGCGTTCGGGTCGAGCTTGACGGTTTCCAGCCATGGATAGCCGGGCATGTTCGATTCCGGCACCAGATCGCGCGGATTGTTCAAATGCGCGCGGTGCCACTCGTCGCTGTAACGCCCGCCTACGCGCGCCAGATCGGGGCCGGTGCGTTTCGAGCCCCACTGGAACGGCCTGTCGTACACGAATTCGCCGGCCACCGAATAATGACCATAGCGCTCGGTCTCCGCACGGAACGGCCGGATCATTTGCGAATGGCAGTTGTAGCAGCCTTCGCGCACGTAAACATCGCGCCCGGCCAGCCGCAGCGGCGAATAAGGTTTCAAACCGGCGATCGGCTCGGTGGTCGATTTTTGAAAGAACAGCGGGACGATTTCAACCAGGCCGCCGACGCTGACCACCGCCACCACCAGTGCAATCAACAGCCAGGGGTTCTTCTCGATCCATTCATGCGAAAATTTCATTCGATACTCCTCAAGCGTGCGCCGGGCCGATGGCGGAAATGCGCGCCACCACTTCCCTGGCGTCGCGAGCTGTCATGAACACGTTCCACGCCATCAGGATCATGCCGCCCAAATACAGCAGTCCGCCGGTGAAACGGATCACGTAATACGGATAGGTTGCCTTGACCGATTCGACGAAAGTGTAGGTCAGCGTGCCGTCGGCATTGACCGCACGCCACATCAGGCCCTGCATCACGCCGGCTATCCACATCGCCGCGATGTAGAAAACGATGCCGATGGTTGCCACCCAAAAATGCAGCTCGATCATGCGGATACTCCACATTTCCTTCTTGCCGAACAGGCGCGGCACCAGGTAATAAATCGAACCCATCGTGATGAACCCGACCCAGCCAAGCGCGCCGGCATGCACATGGCCGACAGTCCAGTCGGTGTAATGCGACAGCGCATTGACGGTCTTGATCGACATCATCGGACCTTCGAAGGTCGACATGCCGTAGAACGACAGCGAGACGACCAGGAACTTGAGGATAGGATCGGAGCGCAGCTTGTGCCACGCGCCGGACAGCGTCATGACGCCGTTGATCATGCCGCCCCAGGAAGGCGCCAGCAGGATCAGCGAAAAAACCATGCCGATCGACTGGGTCCAGTCCGGCAGCGCGGTGTAGTGCAGATGATGCGGGCCGGCCCACATGTAGGTAAAGATCAATGCCCAGAAATGCACGATCGACAAACGATAGGAATAGACCGGACGCTCCGCCTGTTTCGGGATGAAGTAATACATCATGCCGAGGAAGCCCGCGGTCAGGAAGAAGCCGACCGCATTGTGGCCGTACCACCACTGGATCATCGCATCCTGTACGCCGCTATAAGCCGAGTACGACTTCACTGCGGATGCCGGCATCGCCGCGCTGTTGACGATATGCAGAATTGCGACGGTCAGGATGAACGCGCCGAAAAACCAGTTGGCGACATAGATGTGCGACACTTTTCGTTTCAGCAACGTGCCGAAGAACACCACCGCGTACGATACCCACACCAGCGCGATCAGGATATCGATCGGCCATTCGAGTTCCGCGTATTCCTTGGCCTGCGTCATGCCAAGCGGCAGCGTGATCGCGGCGGCAACGATCACCAGTTGCCAACCCCAGAAGGTGAATGCCGCAAGTTGATCGGAGAACAGTCTGACCTGGCTGGTCCGCTGCACGACATAGTAGGAAGTGGCGAACAAGCCGCAACCGCCGAACGCAAAAATCACCGCATTGGTGTGTAGCGGACGAAGCCGTCCGTAACTCAGCCACGCGATGTCGAAATTAAGCGCCGGCCAAGCCAGCTGGGCGGCAATGAATACCCCGACCAGCATGCCGACCACACCCCACACTACGGTCGCAATGGTGAACTGCTTGACGACCTTGTAGTTGTAGTTAAGTGCTGTATCCACGACCTCTCCCTGTGCACGACGTTGATGTGCAGGGAGGATAGGATTTACGCCGCCGAAAATCTTTGACCTGAATCAAATTGATCCACATCAAGAAAGAAACCTTGGGAAAGAGAGGCATCCATGGCATGCGGGATAACACTCGCATGCCATGGATGCCGAAGATCAGGGCTGCAGCCGGCCGATGCGCCAGGCGCCTTCCGCGTCAAGCGTGTATGCGATGCGGTCATGCAGGCGCGAGCGGCGGCCTTGCCAGAATTCAAGCCGGTCCGGCATCAACCGGTATCCGCCCCAGCGCTCGGGACGTGGAGGATGTTCGCCGCATTGCGCCGACACTTCGGCGAATCGGGTTTCCAGAACCAGGCGATCGTCCACCGGCTTGCTCTGGTCGGAGGCAATCGCGCCGATCCGGCTTTTCAGCGGCCTGATGTCAAAATATTCATCGCTTTCGGCCGCCGATACACGTTCCACGCGGCCCTCGATATGAACCTGGCGTTCCAGGCCGCTCCAGAAAAACAGCAATGCCGCATACGGATTGACGCTGAGATCCTGGCCCTTGCGGCTGTCGTAACTGGTAAACCAGGTGAACCCGCGATGATCGAAACCCTTGAGCAGCACGATGCGCGATGACGGCCTGCCTTCCGCCGAGACGGTGGCGAGACTCATCGCATTCGCCTCCGCAAGTTGCGCCTGCAGCGCCTGGTCGAACCACTTGGAAAATTGCGCGATCGGATCGGCCGCGACATCGGCTTCCGTCAGGCTGGCCAGCGTGTATTCAGTTCTGAGATCCGCGATCGACATTGCTATTCCTTTTCAGTTTGAGTGGAGTCGTCGTCTTGCAGCACGCGCAATCCGGGGCCGACCATGTCATCGAACTGTCCGCTATCGGACGCCCGGAAAAAAACCCAGATTGCCAGAAATACGATGGCAACGCTGAGCGGTATGAGCAGGTAGAGCGCTTCTATATTACGTATTCCTTATCTGCTCTTGCTTCGCTCTCGCACAGGCGGGAGAGTGAAGCCGTGCGCGGTCGATCGATCGCGGACCCGATTGCATCCGCCGCAGCCGCAATGCATTCACCACCACTACCGCGGAACTGACCGACATGCCGATTCCCGACATCCACGGATTCAGCCAGCCCAGCGCCGCCGCCGGAATTGCAATCACGTTGTACAAGGTGGCCCAGGCAAGATTCTGCCAAATAACCGCCATGGTTGCGGACGCCGTCAGCGCAGCTTCCCGAACCGAGTCCAGCCGTCCGGACAGCAGCACAGCATCGGCATGGGTCTGCGCCAACATGGCGCCCGAGCCCATTGCGAACGATACATCGGCGGCGCGCAGCACCGCGGCGTCGTTGATGCCGTCGCCGACCATCGCCACCACCGCGCCGCCGCGTTGCAATTCCTGCACGAACAGAAGCTTTTCTTCCGGTAGACAGGCGCCGTATGCAATGTCGATGCCGAGACCGTCCGCCACGCGTTGCGTCACTGCCGGGTGGTCGCCGCTGAGCAGGATGACGGCCTTGCCTGCCGCGCGGAAATACGCGATCGTCGCCTGCGCATCATCGCGCACCGCATCGGCCAGGTCGAATCGGGCCAGCCACTTGCCATCGGTTCCAAGATACACCGAAGTATACTCGTCGGAACCGCTCTCGGGATAATCGCTTCCACTCAATTCCGCGACGAAAGCCGCGCGGCCCAGCCGATAACGCATACCGTCCACCACGCCCTCCAGTCCCTGCCCGGCCGTATGGCGGACTTCATCGGACTGGATATTGCCCAACACCGCGCCGCGCAGCTTCGCCGCATCCACCAATGCCGCGCCGAGCGGATGCGCGCTGGACGCTTCCAGCGCGGCGGCCATATTCACGACCCAGTCCTCCGGCTCGGCGCTGAATAACCTAACCTGTTGCAGCGTCGGTTTGCCGACCGTGAGTGTGCCGGTCTTGTCGAACACGATATGGGTCGCGCGGTGCAAGGTCTCCAGCACATGCGAGCGGACGATCAGCACGCCGCGCCGCACCAGAAAATCGGTCGCCGCGGCGAGCGCGCTCGGCGTCGCAAGAGATAGTGCACAAGGACAGGACACCACCAGCACGGCGATCGCGATCGGCCATGCGCGCTGCGGATCCGCCGACATCCAGTAAACAAACACCGCCGCCGCGAACAGCAGCAGCGATGCCACGAACCAGGCCGCGACCTTGTCCGCCCATAGTGCAATCTGCGGCTTGGCTTGTCCCGCGTGTTCGATCAGCCTGACCAGCGCGGCCAAGGTGCTGTCGGCAACCGGCCGAATCACGTGCAAAAAAATCGCCTGCGAGGTATTGACCGCGCCGCCCGGCAGCACCTCGCCGACCGCCTTGGTCTGCGGACGGCTTTCTCCGGTCAGCAGCGACACGTCGATCGACGTATCGCCTTCGATCAGCGTGCCGTCGGCCGGGATTGCCTCGCCGGGTTTGACCAGGATCACGTCGCCCGCAACCAGTCTGGCGGCCGCGACCGTTTCGGTTTGCCGGCCGGCCGGATACTCCGGCACGCGCGTTGCCGATGACGGCATCGCGTGACTCAGTTTTTGCAGCGACGATGCCGCCTTGCGCCGTGCCGCCAGTTCCAGGTAACGGCTGCACAACAACAGGAAGATGAACATCGTGACCGTGTCGAAATAAACCTCGCCCTGCCCGCACCAGGTCGCCACCGCGCTGCCGACGAACGCCGCCGCGATGCCCAGTGCGACCGGCACGTCCATCCCGAGCGCGCGCTTCCTGAGGCTGGACCAGGCACCCTTGAAGAAGGGCTGCGCCGAATAAAGAAGTGCGGGCAGCGTAAGCAGCAGGCTGGCCCAGCGCATCAGGCTGTCCATGTCGGCATCCATGGCGCCGTCGTCCGCCAGATACGCCGGCACCGCGTACATCATGACCTGCATCATCGACAGTCCGGCGATGAACAATTGGCGGAACAATATCTTGCCCGCACGCTGCAACTGTCCTTCCTGCCTGGCGGCATCGAATGGATAAGCCGTGTATCCGACGTCGCGGATTGCCAGCAGGATATCGCTCGGCTTGCAAGTGTCCTTGTTCCAGCGCACGTTCAAACGGCCGGTCGCCACGTTCATATGGCATGCCTCGATGCCGTCCAGGCGCGCCAGCCGGCGCTCGATCAGCCAGACGCAGGCGGCACAGCGTATGCCTTCGACCGATAGCGTCGCTTCGGCGGACCTTGCATCGTCGTGCGCATCGGCGGCAAACTGGTGTTGCGCATCGGGTTCGTCATACAGCATGAGTTCCGGCGGCACCACGGACCGGTCGGTCCCGGACGTGGCGGGAAGCGCGGTGCGGGTCAGGTAATAATCCGCCAGACCTGTGTCGAAAATCGTTTGCGCCACGGCCTGGCAACCGGGGCAACAGGTCGGCCGTTGCATATTGCCGATCGTAACCGGCCACGTCGGTCCGTGCGGCAGCGGTTCGCCGCAATGGAAACAATCCGTTGCATTGCAAACGAATTCCTGTCCCGGTTCGCCGATCGAGATGGCATGCGGAAGTGCGGCGTTCATTGATGCGCTCCCGCCGGCGGCGTGATGCAAAACGTATCCAGCCAACCCGGCGCCATGCCGTTGCCGGCACGCACCAACCCCAGCACGCCGAATGCCAGCACAATGATCCCGGCCGCGACCCGCACGCCGCGCACCCTGGTCCATGATGTCAGCCGTGCGCCGGCCATGCCCATCGTCAGCAGCGCAGGCAAGGTGCCCAGCCCGAACGCGAGCATGACCGCCGCCCCGGACCAGGGCGAACCGGTCAGCATTGCCGCCAGCAATACGCTGTAGACCATGCCGCACGGCACCCAGCCCCACAGCGCGCCGAGCGCCAGCGCCTTGGGCACGGAATCCATCGGCAACAGCGGCTTCATGAGCGGTTGCACGCGGCGCCAAATGACTTGTCCGGCCTGCTCCAGCCGCGCGAGTCCGCGCCATGCGCCCATCAGGGTCAGGCCGAGGGCAACCAGCATCAGGTTGGCCAGCCAGTAGCCGGCAATCTGCAATGACGCCATATCGGCCAACGCGTGCGCACCTCCGGCCACCCCGCCCGCGATCGCGCCCGCGGTCATGTAGCTGGCGATGCGGCCGGTGTTGTAGGCAAGGATGCGCAGCGTATTGTCCAGCACCATGCCTGGCGCGGATGCGGCGGCGGTAACGACCGGAACAGGAAAGCTGCGCCGTGGCGCACCGGCAAGCGACATAGCGCCGACGATTCCGCCGCACATGCCGACGCAATGCACCGCGCCGAGCAGGCCGATCATGAAAAACGGCAAGAGGTTCAGGCCGGTCACGGGAGTGGTCTTTTAAGCGCCGGTTACCGAAATATTTTGGCGATCACTTTAAATTGTCCGCGAAAACCGCAGCGGCTGCTCCTTGCCCTCCGGCGGCTTTTGCGGCGTGGCGCCCAGGTAGCGGTCGAACACCATGCAAATATTCCGGATCAAAAGCCGCCCCTTCAGCGTTACCGTGATCCATTCGGCATCGATGGCCAGCAAGCCGTCGCGCTCCAACTCCCGCAATTTTTCCAGCTCGTCCGCGAAATGGCTCTTGAACGTGATCGGATATGCCAGCTCGATCGATGCCATCGACAGCTCGAAATTACACATCAGCATCTGGATGATGATGCGCCGTACCATATCGTCCATGCTCAGCTTGATGCCGCGCTTGATCGGCAATTCGTTGCGTTCGATATAGTCGTAATACTCGTCCAGCGTCTTGGCGTTCTGGCTGTAAGTGGCCCCGACCGCACTGATCGCCGACACGCCGCAGGACACCAGGTCCGCTTCGGCATGCGTCGAATAACCCTGGAAATTGCGATGCAAGCGGCCTTGTCGCTGCGCCACCGCCAGATCATCGTCCGGCTTGGCGAAATGGTCCATGCCGATATAAACGTAGCCTGCATCGGTCAGGCGCTTGATGCACAGGAACAGCATGTCGAGCTTGGTTTCGCTGCTGGGAAGCTCGTCCACGTTGATGCGGCGCTGCGGCTTGAACAGGTGCGGCAAATGCGCGTAGTTGTAGATCGAAATCCGGTCGGGGTCGGCGGCGATCACCTTGGTCAGCGTCTGCTGCATGGTCATCACGTTTTGCTTCGGCAGCCCGTAGATCAGGTCGATGCTGACCGACCTGAAGCCCGCTTCGCGCGCTGCGTCGATCACTTCCAGCGTCTGCTGTTCCGGTTGAATCCGGTTGACCGCCTTCTGCACGTCA
Source organism: Burkholderiales bacterium RIFCSPLOWO2_02_FULL_57_36 (assembly GCA_001770855.1). Classification (GTDB taxonomy): domain Bacteria; phylum Pseudomonadota; class Gammaproteobacteria; order Burkholderiales; family Burkholderiaceae_D; genus MESE01. The sequence goes on along the minus strand of MESE01000142.1, from coordinate 24,763 downwards.
GGGTCGAAGTCCTGCACGCCGAGACTGACGCGATTGAACCCTTGCCTGCGCAAGGTATGGATCCGTTCGCGCGATACCGTGCGCGGGTCGATCTCGATCGAATATTCACCGATGGCGTCCGACGCGAAATCGAACCAGCGGTGCAGATGCGCCATCAGATCGTCCATCTGCTGATCCGACAGGTAAGTCGGCGTGCCGCCGCCGAAATGCAGTTGCTCGACCTGGTTGAATCCGGCGAACAATTTACCCTGCATCTCGATCTCGCGCTTCAGGTAGCTGAGATAAGTGACCGCCTTGTTGCGGTCGCGCGTCACGATCTTGTTGCAACCGCAGTAATAGCAAATCGTGTCGCAAAATGGAATGTGCAGGTACAGCGACAACGGCGGCCTGCCTTTGCGTACCTGCAGACCTGCCACCGTTTGCAGATAATCGGCGTAATCGAACGCGTCGGAGAACCGGTCCGCGGTCGGATACGAGGTGTACCGGGGGCCGGGACGATCGAGCTTGCGGATCAGTGCCGCATCGAATTCAACCGATGGAGCCGCCGCCGGTGTTGTAGGAACCGCCATTTTTTACTCCTGCTGCCTGTCGTTCCGACAATTCGGAAATGACGCTAAGGCAGTGCAGTGTACGAACCGGGTCAGGCAATTTCATTGATCCAGGTCAAAAACGACCTGACCGGGCAGCGTCGGCAAATCTCTCGGAGGGTTTGAGTGAGGGCTTTGCACGGACGAACGTTACTCTCCGCGTTGAGCCGTCTCCTGAAATATTATTCGATGTCATTCGTCCGCCCTCCCGGCAAGAAGACCGATTCGACCTGCAGTGCTACCCGCCCACGGATGACATGAACCGCATGATCCGGGCCGGTAGCTCTCCAAATTCATGCCGCAGCGGCTTGCGTTGAATCGCATCGCGCAACAGCGCCTCCAGTTGGTCGTCGCTGCATCCGGCACGCAAGGGCGTCCGCAGATCCACCTTGTCATTCTGTCCCAGGCACAGATAAAGAATGCCATCCACACTCAAGCGGACACGATTGCAGGTATCGCAAAAATGCTGCGAGATCGGGGTGATGAAGCCGATCTGAAACTGCCCGTCCCGCGACACCAGGTAGCGTGCCGGCCCTGCACCGGGAACGATCCCGTCAATCAAGTCAAACCGGGAACGCAGACGTTCCTGTATCGGGCCCAGCGACATTGGCGCAACATTTCTGCCGGTGTCGCCAACCGGCATGACTTCGATCAGGCGCAAGACAAATCGCTGGTCGATGCAGAACGCGACCATTGCATCGATCTCTTCGCCGGTGGCGCCCGCGATCGCGACCATGTTGATCTTGATCGGGACGAACCCGGCATGGCGCGCAGCCATCAAGCCGCGCAGTACGCGATCGAGTGCATCGCGCTTGGTGATGGCGGCAAAGCGCGACGGGTCAAGCGTGTCGAGACTCACATTCAAGCGGGTGACGCCCGCGGCGCGCAACGCCTGCGCCTTTTTTTCCAATTGGGTGCCATTGGTCGAAAGCGAAAGGTCGGTAATGCCGGGGATGGCGGAAATTCGCGCCGCAAGTTCATGCACATTTTTCCGTACCAGCGGCTCGCCGCCGGTTAGCCGGATGCGTTGCAGGCCCAGGCGTGCAAATGCCCGCACAACGCGCTCGATTTCATCGAACGCAAGCCAATGCCGCGGCTCCTCGAAACCCTTGAAATCATCCGGCATGCAATAACTGCAGCGTAGATCGCAACGATCCGTCACCGATAACCGCAGGTAGTCGATATGTCGTCCGAACCTATCCGTTAACATCGGAATAGCTCCCTAGGGCTCGCGCTAAGGCTCGCCTCTTTCTCTTTTATGCGGATAAAGCACTCCGTCAATTCGGCCAACTTTCGATAGAACGCCGTCTCGGCGCCGGCCTTGACTGCCGCGGCGAAGGGACCAACCCAGGCGCCAAGGTGCTCGCCCAGGAACTGCCGTTCAAGCAAATCGGCGGCCGACAGATCATCCGCGTGTCCGGCCAGCCGCGCCTCGTTGCTCTTGAATGTCAGCAGGTACAGGAACTCCAGTTCCACCGCCATATGGTCCGGCAAGTCCCTGAACTCTTCATCGATCTCAAATCCGCCCGCGCTGTACAAATCGAGCACTGCCAGGGGCGGATTGTCCTCGGTCGGCACCGGCGCACTCAGCCAGGATGAACCATAGGGGTTGGCGAGCGCCTCGATCGGCCCGAGAAAAAGCCGCGTGTAGTCCACCAGCAGCGTCTCCAGGTCTTGCGCCGCGAATGCCGCGCCCAGCTTGCGCACGTGATCGGCCAGGTCGGGATCAACCTGCGTGGCCGCCACCAGCATCGAGTCAAACAGTTTCTCCTCCGCGAATTCGGACTCGGGCTCGTAAAAACAGGCGGACAGGAAGCGGCACAAGTCCTCGCGCGCGGTGGCCTCGTCTGGGTCATATTTGGACATCATTACTCCTTGAACAAAAAAGGGGCCGGTCAACCCGGCCCCTGATGCACTTGGCGCCGAGCTGATCAAGAGCGGGGGCTGTATTTTCCAATGTAATGCACATTGGGCTTGGTGCCCTTGTCTTCTTGCAGACGGAAGGACTTTTCCTTCTTCAGAATTTGCGATATCTGGCTGTTCGGATCATCCTGGTCGCCGAAGATACGAGCCTGAGCCGGACAGGCTTCCACGCATGCCGGTTGCAGACCGTTGAGCACGCGGTGGTAGCAGAAGGTGCATTTCTCGACCACGTCATCCTTGCGAACGGGTTGCAGGTCGCCGCCCTTCCACTGGTTCAGCATCGGCGGGGTTGCGCCCGTCAGCTCTGCCATTTCGGCGCCCGAAGACGTGCAGCCGGGAATGGCCGAGGTCTTGTCGGCCCAACGCGGCTGCGGATTTTCATCCATGGTGTTAAGGCTGATCACGCTGTAGGTCGCGCCGTGCAGGCTCGACGAGTCGAGCTCCTCGTGGCTGTAGGGACAACTCTTCAGGCACTCGCCGCAGCCGATGCACAGCTCCGGATCGTGCAGGGTAATGCCTTCCGGCGTCTTGAACAGCGCCTTGTACGGTTTGCCCTTGCCCGCCTTCTTCGGATTACCCGGGCACTTCGTGATGCAGGGTGCCTCGGAACAATGATTGCAGGATACCGGCATCACGCTATGCGTGGTGTTCGGAAAGGTACCGTCCGTGTGCATCAGGAAGTCGGCCCAATTGAAACTCTGCCCATCGGCGCGGTCACGTGTGTTGTTCTCGGTCTTGCAGGCAAAGGCGCAGGCGCCGCAACCACTGCATTTTGCCAGGTCGATGACCATTCCAAGTCTTGTCATGATGTATTACTCCTATAGCTGGTGGTGGTCGTTCAGGCCTTTTGGATCCGCACGCCGGTGAAGCCCCCGTTGCGAGCGGTCGAGCCGCTCAGCCGGTCGTAGTCGTCGACAAGAATCTCGTTATTGTTGCCGCCGTTAGGCATGGCTTTGGCGTAGTCCTTGGCTGCAACCCGGCCAAAAGCCCAGTGACCCTGGCCGTAGCATTTGGCAACCGTGCCTGGGCGCACGCCCTCCCACAGCTTGAGCTCGCAGGAAATCGCCCCGGCCTCTGAAGTGATCTTCACGGTGTCGCCGGTCTTCAGGCCCAGCTTGGCGCCATCGATCGGGTTCATCTTGACCACATCGCTCCAGGACACATCGCCCGGGTCGACTTTCTTGAACTCCTGGTACCAGGGTAGATTCTGGGAACGGCCTTCGCGGTTCAGGCGCGACTTGTAGTCGATGAAGGCGAACGGGTAGTCAGCCACGCTGCCATGGCGCTTGACCGGCTCGTAGTGCGGCACGAAGGCCAACTCTCCACTCGCCGTGTAGCCGCTGACCTTGAGGATGTCGTCGGTGGTGGTCTGGTACTTCGCGGCGTGTTCGAGCAAGCCTTTTTTCAGCGCCTCGCTGTAAAACTCGAACTTCTTGGTGGGCGTGTTGAACTTGCCGCCCCAGCCTTTCTTGAGCGAATACTTTGCTCCGCTGAACATACCCTTTTTCTTGAAGTCGTCCCAGCCTGCGATCGGCGCATCGCCCTTGAGCGGTTCCTTGGCCGCCCAGATCGGCGCACTCGTCATCTTGGCGGCGATTTCAGAGAACTCCAGCGCGGTGGTGGGCGCCTTGCCGGTTTCAGGGTCTTTGAACCCCTTGGAATAGTAGTCGAACAGGTTGGGGAAGCCCTTGGCGTTGAGCTTTTCAGCCAACAGCCACATGACTTCTGTTTCTTCCTGCTTGACGTCCCACAGCCGCTTGATGGCGCCTTGCTGGATGGATGCATAGCCATAGCCATTGCCCATGTTGGTGACGATGGACCAGCCCTCCGCTGAATTGAAGGTCGATGGCAGCACGATGTCGGCGAACTGTGTCATCTCCGATGGGTTGGGCACCATGTGCACAAAGAACGGCACCTTGGCCATGGCCTTGTCCCAACGGTCAGCACCGGTGCATGAGTGGTTGAAGTTGGCCCACGAGGCAATCAATACCTCCACCGCGCCGGGGTCCTTGAGCATGCCGTTGGCCACGTTGTTGGTCACCACGCCGCTGCCGGGCTTGGCGCCCATCATTGCCGGCATGTCCTTGGCTCCGCGGCCGTCCAGCTTCTTCTTTTTGCTTCCGATCTTGGCCACCTCATCGACAAACGGGTCGACGCTGGGGAACTTGCCAAGCGGCGGGCCGCTAGGACTTTGCCAGACACCGCCTTCGACATCGACCGAGCCGAGGAGTCCGTTGAGTGCATACACGGCCATGGCGGCGTATGTGCCGCGTGGGGTCATGGCCACACCCGGCCCCATGTACACCACGGTCTTGGGCGCGGCCTTGCCCATGGCACGCGCCACGCGCACGATCTGCGCGGCGGGAATCAGGGATTCCTTTTCACCCCATGCCGGCGTGCGGTTCTTGAGTTCCAGGTTCCACCACTTCACCAGGCCATAAGTCTCCTTCTCGACGAAAGCGGCTTCATCCACCTCCTTGCCTGCGACAAACAGATTTTTGCCGTCCGTGAAGTCGCCGACGAATTCGCGATTCCACAGACCTTCGGTCAGCAACACATGCGCAATCGCGCCTGCCAGCGCACCGTCGGTTCCGGGGCTGATGGGCAGCCACTCATGTGCCTTGGCCGCCACGTTGGACAGCCGCGGATCGACCGCGATCACGGTGCCGCGCTTAACGATGTCCGGGAAACGGTTCATCATGTTGGGAACCATGCGGTTGGACGCCAGCGGGTCGCAACCCCAGGCAACCAGGCAGTTGGTATTGGCCAGATCGTAGTCGCGATAGCCGAAGTAGCCCTGGGTCAGGCCGGGACCCATTTTTTCGGCTTCAGCGCAAATCGCGCTGTGCGAGAAATAGTTGGGGGTACCGAACACTTTGGGCAGGGTGCCGTACAACAAGGCTGTCGAGGTCGGTGAATAGCGCCCGCGCAAATACGTCAGTTTTTCCGGCTCACCCGCGTTGCGCAGCTCGATCATCTTGTCGGCCACCGTATTCATCGCTTCGTCCCAGCTGATCGGCACGAATTTCGGATCGACGCCGCGGCCCTTGACCGGATTGGTCCGTTTCATCGGCACCTTGATGCGGTCCGGGTCATACATCTGCTGCGGGATCATGTGGCCGCGCGGGCAGACATAGCCGTGGTTGGTCTTGGACAGCGGATTGCCGCGTACACGGGTGGCACGGCCGCCCTGGACGAAGATCTGGATCGCGCACCACTGGGTGCAGCCCTGGCAGGTGCTGGCGACCCAGTCGCCGGCGGCCGGGCTGCTGAGCCTTGCCTTGCGGGGTATAAACGCGCTGTGAATTGGTTTGCGCGCAAGCGTCGAGGCGCCGACGCTGCCGGTCACTAGCAAGCCTGCCGAAACGCCCGACGCCATGATAAAGGTTCTTCTGGACAGCTTCATACGTAACTCCTGGATAAAATAATCAACCGATTGGCATACGAAAGCGTTTGCCGACGTCGCGCCGGGCGTTCTTGGTATTGGGAAGAACGCCAAACATATTCCCGAACCCGAGACCTCGGCCATTTGCTTCGCGATGCCACCGGCCGATAAAGAAACACGACTTGGCCTTCAACGCCCGGTTACCGTCCGGTAACCGACGCCTTTGAACCGTTTTGACCGCAAACTTCCACAGCGCTGACAGCCGTAACCCAATCCCCGCACTGCACGGCATGGCGCGATCGCGTCGGATCGACGGCAGCATTTCCGGCACGGGACTTGCGAAGCGGATAAGAGTGAATGGCATGGCAACAAGTAATTCGCAAAAAACGCGCCAGAGTTGTCCAAACCACATTTCACTGTATCTACCCTAGGGAAATATCCATCGCGAAACAAAACCATGGAAAAAGAATGGTTACGGTTCGGTGACAACAGATTCAAAGGGAGTGATTCATGTTACGAATCGGTAACCGGCCGCAAACAGACAGACGCCATCTCCTGCGCACTTTTGCCGCGGCCATGGGCGCACTGCTCTGGCCGGCGCCGGGATGGACGGTCGGCCCGAAACCGGTCCGGATCGGCTTGTCCCCGGCCTTCCTGCATGACCAGCATGGCTTGCTCGAAGAATGGCGGCGCTATCTCGAAAAAAAACTCGGCCGCGGCGTCACATTCATCAGTCGCGACAGTTATCGAGAAACGATTGAATTGTTCCGGCTGAAGAAACTTGATTTCGCGTGGATCTGCGATTACCCGTATCTGCATCTGAAAAAACAGGTGCGCCTGCTCGCCGTACCGGTCTATCAGGGGCGTCCCTATTACCGCTCTTATTTGCTGGTACCGTCCTCCAATCGGCACGTCACCTCGATCAAGCAGTTGAAGAACACCGTGTTCGCCTACGCCGACCCCTACTCCAATACCGGATACCTGGTGCCGCGCCATGCGTTGCTTCAGCTTGGAGAAAATCCCGCGACCTTCTTCCGCAAGACTTTTTTCACCCACTCGCATCGCAAGGTTGTCCAGGCAGTGGCGATCCAGCTCGCGGAGGGCGGCGCGGTCGACAGTTTTGTCTGGGACACGCTGGCAATCGTCAATCCCGAATTGACGGCAAAAACGCGCATTGTCGAAAGATCGCCCGAATACGGCTTTCCCCCATTCGTTGCACACAGCTCGGTTCCGGATGCGGATTTCAATGCTTTTCAAAAAATACTGCTTGGCATGGCGGCGGATGCCGAGGGTGCGGCATTGCTGCGCCGCCTTAATCTGGACGGTTTCACGCCTGGAACGGAACAGCTATATGAGCGCGTAAAGCAAATGATGACTGCGTTCGGGGAAGAGTAAGCCGACGTGATGAAAGCTTTTTTCGATTTGAGCTTCCGCACCAAGATTCCGATCTGGGGCGGACTGTTGATCGTGCTGACGGTCTTGACTACGTCGGCCTCCCTGTTCGCTCACACCTACGACGACCTGAAGCAGGGCATGCTGACAAGCGCGGACAGTCTTGGACGATCCCTGGCAAATACCCTGTTCACGACGCTTCTGCATGAGGATGTTTGGGGTGCCTACGAATTGATCGAGGCGCCATTGCGCGGCACGGCCGGGGGAAACCCCATGCAGGCGGAAACGCTGTTGGTAGTCAATACCGCGGGGCAGATTGTTGTATCGACCCAGCCGGCCCGCTTGCCTATGCTTACCGACCTGGCGCGGCATGGCGGCGACTATTCGAAAATAGCCGCACGCCTTCCCAGCGCTGATATGGATTCAACACGCGCACTTGAAGTGGGCGGGTCTCGGTATTTTTACTTTGCCGTACCCATTGCCGACAAGGAAACGCAAATCGGAACGCTGATACTGATTTACTCGCGTTCGAAATTCATGGAGAGTTTTTTTCAAAGTGCATGGCGTGCCGGTTTGATGGGACTGCTGATACTGGCGGTGCTATTGCCGTTGAACTGGTATTGGGGGCGCCGCATGGCGATTCCATTGATGCAGCTCACCGAACGCATGGAACAATTAGGCACGCGCCGGCTGCCTGACGATATCGATCCCACGCTCTATCCATATCGCGACGAACTCGGAAAACTGTTTGACGCCTATCGCCTGACGCTCGGCGAATTGCGCGAAAAAGCGCTGCTGGAAAAGGAAATGGTCCGTAGTGAACGCCTGGCGGCGGTGGGCCAACTGACTGCAGGCATCGCACACGAAATAAACAACCCCTTGGCCGGCATGCTGACGGCGACCAACACGCTCAAGCATCATGGCGAATGCACTCCGCGCATGCTGAAAACAGTTTCGCTGATCGAACGGGGCCTTCTACAAATCAAAGAAACCGTTGCCGCGCTTTTGATTGAGGCGCGCGTCAACAATCGGAATTTTTCGCCGCAGGACGTCGATGATATTCATACCTTGATGCAGCCCGAGGCGCAAAAGAAGCATCTGAAAATTGACTACCGGGGAAAACTCGATAACGAGGTAGCGCTTCCTGCGACCCTGCTGCGCCAAGTGTTCATGAATCTTTTGCTCAATGCCGTTCAGGCGGCCAACGAGCGCGGCATCGTCTGGTGCGAGATCGAAATCGCCCGCGGCGAACTCCGGTTCGAAGTCGGCAATGACGGCTGCCGGATTACCGAAGCGCAGCGCGACCATATATTCGAACCCTTCATGACGCATCGGGAATCGGGCCATGGTCTTGGCTTGTGGGTTACTTATCAAATCATGCAAAAACTGGGTGGCCGCATCATTGTCGCCGGCGATGAAGGCATCACCCGGTTTGGCGTCCATATACCGTTAGGAGCAAAAGTGTGACCAAGCCCCTGTACCGCATCTGCCTGATCGAAGACGACGCCATCATGGGCGAAGCGCTGGCCGACCGTCTTGACCTGGAAGGATTTTCATGCGACTGGTTCAAGGCCGGCCGCGCGGCAATCCTGCCGATCAGCAGCAAACCGTATGACGTGGTGGTGAGCGATATTTGTTTGCCGGACGTGGATGGAGAACAGTTGTTCACAGAACTGATCGGAAGCGGCATTGCATTGCCGCCGTTTGTGTTCATCACCGGCCACGGTGCGATCGACAGTGCGGTGCGCCTGCTGCGGCTTGGCGCGGAAGATTATCTGACCAAGCCCTTTGATGTTGAAATGCTGCTGGATAAATTGAAGTCGATTTGCGAGCGCCGGCAACCCCGTATCCCGCAGGCGCCTGTGCTCGGCATCTCCGCCGCAATGCGCCGCATCGCCGAAATGCTGCCCCGATTCGCAAGCCGCACCGGTTCGGTGTTATTAACCGGCGAGTCCGGTGTAGGCAAGGAGATCGTGGCGCGCGCGCTGCACCGGCTGCGCGCGCCCGATGAGAAAGCGCCCTTCATCGCCGTGAATTGCGGCGCGCTGACCGAAACATTGATCGAAGCCGAACTTTTCGGTCATGAAAAAGGCGCTTTTACCGGCGCGCTGAAAACCCGGAAGGGGTTTTTCGAGCAAGCAAACGGCGGCACCCTGTTCCTCGACGAAATCGGCGATATGCCGTTGCCGATGCAGGTAAGACTGTTGCGCGTAATTCAGGAGCGGAAAATCGTCCGGGTCGGCGGCGATGGGGAAATACCGGTCGAGATCAATCTTGTATGCGCCACCCACAACGATTTGCTGCGCATGGTGGAGGCCGGTCAATTCCGGGAAGACCTTTACTATCGCATCAATGTCATACACATCGCGATTCCGCCATTGCGCGAACGGAAAGAAGACATCCTCTGGCTGGCCCAGGTTTTTCTCGATACCCAAAGCGATCATGGAGCGGTGCGGCGTTCCCTGCATCCGCTGGCTGAACAGGCGCTGCTGGATTATCCGTGGCCGGGCAACGTGCGCGAACTAAAGAATTGCATCGAACGCGCCTCCATCATTTCGCGACAGCCGACGCTGACCGCGCAATCCCTGTTTGAATCCGCGATGCAGTTCGATAACGTGCCGGATATGAAGGGCGACACGCTCAACGCCTACCTGCATGCATGTGAAAAACGCTATATCGAGCGAGCGCTTGTCGGCAACCATGGAAGAATCGCCGACACTGCCGCGGCATTGGGGATCAGCCGAAAAAACCTATGGGAAAAAATGCACAAGCTCGGTATCTCCGACAAACACGATCACGGCGTTTAAATCGGCTGGAACTGCGCGGCTGAGTGATGCCCGCTCCGGCCGCTGCCGCAATGTGCGCGCGCGCTGCACGACGATCGTTCAGCGTTTTTCCGTTACGGAATCCGAAGTGAAGGTCAGAATCTGGAAAAAACCGCCGAAAAATCGCAGCCGGCGAACGCACACGACGCCGGCATCGGTTGGCAGCCAGTCCGCCACTTCCCCGTTCCATAAATCCGAGGCAAAGGGCTTCAGCTTTTCCAGCACCGAAGTCCACAGTCGACAGGGCAGATTGAAACGGTTTGGACGGGCATAATCGACGATCGTAATGGTGCCGCCGGGCCGAAGCACGCGCAACGCCTCGGCCAGCGTTTGCTTGCGCACCGTCACCGGCTGCTCGTGCAACAGCAAGAAAAACACCACGCGGTCAAAACAGGCATCGTCAAAATTGAGCGCTGTCGAATCCATGCAATGCAGCTTCACACGCGCATCCTGCGGCAATTTCGGCGCCAGATTGTCGAGCTGCACCTGCAAGACATCGATCACGTCAAGCATGCCGTTTTGCTCGACGCATTGTGCCAGCCGCGGCGTTATATTGCCGTACGCGCAGCCCACCTGGAGCGTGCGGCCAGGCAAGCTGCGCCGGCATCCATCCAGGACTGCTGCGCACAAGCGTTTATAGTTGCCAAGCAGAACGAGGTTGATCAGCCATTGGCGATCCCAAAAATACACGGCGTGCGGATGCACGTAAGCCCACCAGTAATTGTCTTCGACATAGGCCGGTATTGGAGGATAAAGGGAGGTGTCGGTGTCAAGATCGGGGACTGAAGTGCTGCCGAACGAATTTTCCATTGTGCGCTTCGTCTTCGTGGTTAGGAATGCGAGTACCGCGAGCGCGTTCGCCCGATAGAAAAGTGCATCAGCTTGAACCGGGGTAAATGGTTTGGCTTGAAGCCGGCAATTTTTGCCGATGGCAACTGCACCTGACGATCGTTTTTATTTTACACAGATGCACTGGGCAAGTCGATGCCACGCAGACCGATCAAACATGGCTGACCGGCTCAGTGCGTATCGTTATCCCATGTCTATGGGATAGCATTGACCTTGAATCAGCATATACCATCGCGCAGGCGCATCCAAGGCGCACTTAACAAGATGATTCTGAATGTGTCGCGCCGCTCTACCTTACATAATAAATTAAAGTACTCAATGGCCACCCGGCTGAACTTCGAAAGCGTTGAAATGACCGATATTTTTCCATCCTCTTTGCTTCTTGTGCTGTGCATGATCACGCTGTCCGCCGAAGCCCAGATCTACAAATGGGTGGATGCAAATGGAAAGACCCAGTACGGGGATGCGCCTCCCCAATCCCGCAAAGTCAAGCCGGAAGTGATACGAACGACGCCAACTCAGAATTCAAGCGAGCAAACGCCTGACTGGGAACAGAAAAACCGCGACTTCCAGCGTAGAAGAATCGAACAGGATGCGATGAAACCCAAGGAAGAAACCGCGTCCACCAGCCAGCATATTTGCGCAAGCGCGCGTCGCAAAATGCAAAACCTGGATGGCAAGTTAGTCTACCGGCTCGATAAAAACGGCCAGCGAAGCTACATGGAAGACGATGAACGGGCCGCAATCGAGAACAAGGCGCAGCAAGACATTGCGAACCATTGCCCGCGCTAATCATCGCTATGAAGCCTGGATATCCAATGACTGGAGTCCATCTGTAATCCCGGCATTGCAAAAAAATGCAATTACCGGATTTAAACCAATCCTGCTTCGCGCTTGCTGCCGGTCCGATCGGTATCCATGCGGATGCAACCGATGTAAGGGCCCGCGCAGGAATAAGTTGTGCAATTTGGCGGTCGGAGCGGGAGGCGACGCAAGGCGCCCGACGCGCCGCAGTACGAGCACTGCAAGCGGCGGGCAACGCAGCAGCGCGCCCGCTCCGGCCAGCAAAAATGTGCAAGTTATTTCTGCGCGGGCCCTAAGGCCGAATGAATTTGAATGTGGAGCGGAGGAGGATCGAACTCCCGACCTTCGCATTGCGAACGCGACGCTCTCCCAGCTGAGCTACCACCCCATGAAAGGCAATTCTATGGGCAAATGTCCTGGGTTGCAACCAATCGGCGCTACCGGGCAAAGGCATATCCGGATCTGGTCCGTTTGGCTCGAAACATCGCCTTGTCCGCGCATTTGATCAAGTCGTCGGCAGTAAGAGCGTTCTTCGGAAAAATCGAGATTCCGATGCTTGCATTGATCAGCGGACTTATGGCAAGGCCGCGCATGTTGATGTCACATGGCTCTTCGAGCGCTTTGAGGATTTTTTCGGCAATCACGACAATATCCTGTTCGTCCCGGATCTCCATCAGCAGATATAAAAATTCATCGCCGCCGTGGCGGCTGACTGTGTCGTCCGCCCTCGTACTATCCTTGAGCCGCTGCGAAATTATTTCCAGCACCCGGTCGCCGACGTCGTGTCCATACGAATCGTTAATGCTTTTAAAATCGTTCAGATCCACAAACATCAGCGCGATGCTCCAGCCATGCCGTTTGGCCTGCGCTACTCCATGTTCAAGCCGATCGCTGAACAGCACCCGGTTCGGCAGGCCGGTCAAGGGATCGTGAAAGGCGGCATGACGTGCCGCTTCCTCCTGCTTCTTGACCGCGACCAATTGATGTTCAAGCATCTGGCGCTCCTTGACCTCATCCTCCAACGCCTGGTTCACCAGCGATAGCTCGCCGGCTGCTTCATGTACTTTGGTTTCGATGGTTCCACTTTTTTGAAGTGCATTTTTAACATCCGGCAACGCATTCGAATCCGCAAGCTCTTGCTGGAGGACGGTATTCACCGATGATAATTCTTCAGCACACTCTTCCACCACTTCCTTGATACGGGCACTTTGATTCAGTACTTTGGTCAGGGACTTGTTCGTCTTGGTGCTCTTTGGCAATTCTATTTCGGCATCGGTTGTCATAGGGTAATGAATCTATGCAAGTGGAAACCTTTTAGACTATGAATTCGCATTCCCGTTCAAAACGCCATGTTTTTCCATCTGCACGATGCGCCAACAATCAAGAAAAAGTCTACCCTTTTGAAATTCATGCGACTCTATTCCGGCATTGAACCGCGTACCGGCGAAGGGAACTAACCGGTTGATCTGGTGCGCCAATATCGACTAGCCAAATCTCCTGGCGGCATCGAGCGCCAATCCTGCGCCGATACTGCCGAACAGATCGCCTTCGACCTGCCGCGCATCGGGCACCGCCATAGCGATCTTCTTGCGCAGTGCCGGCACGGCGCTTGATCCGCCGGTAAAGAATATCGTACTCACTTGTTCCTTGCCGATGCCCGCATTCGACAACAAGCCGAGCACGGTGCTTTCAATCGCGGAGACCAACGGAGATATCGCGCCGTCAAAGCGATCGCGGTCGAGCGTGACCGTCTCCTGGGGCATCAATCGTTCAAGGACCAATTCCGTGGAATCGGCATTGGAAAGTTCGATCTTTCCCTGCTCGACCTTGAGCGCCAGCCAATGACCGGCGCGCTGCAGTATCAAATCGCGCAGGCGATCGAGTTTATCGCGATCGATCGCATCACGATAAATGTCCTTGAGTTGGCTTTCCGCGTGTCGGGTATAAGCAAGATTGATCGTGTGCCAGGTCGCGAGATTGAAATAAAAGCTGGATGGCATTTCACTGTTGTTCTTCAGCCGGCTGCCAAGACCCAGAAGCGGCATGACGCTCGACAAGCTCAGATATTTATCGAAATCGGTTCCGCCGATATGGACGCCCGCGGTGGCCAGGACATCGCCGCGCCGGTCGATTTTCTTTGCGTGCGCGGGCGACAGCCGTACCAGGGAAAAATCCGATGTGCCGCCGCCGATGTCGGCCACCAGAACCAGTTCTTCCCGATCGATCTGCGATTCGTAGTCGAACGCGGCGGCGATCGGCTCATACTGAAATGCAACTTCCCTGAAACCGACATCGCGGGCGATATCTGCCAGGGTTTGTTCGGCCAGATGGTCGGCATCGGCGTCGCCATCCACGAAAAATACCGGCCGGCCTAAAACCGCATGGCTGAATTCCCGCCCCGCCGAGCGCTCCGCCCGATGCTTGAGCGCCGCAATGAATTGCGACAGCAAGCTTCGGTACGACAATGCACGTCCCAGCACCTCGGTTTGACCATCGATCAGGCTGGAGCCGAGCAGGCTTTTCAACGACCGCATCAATCGGCCTTCATGGCCGGCGAGGTAAGAAGCGAGCGCCGCCCTGCCGAAGTTGACCGTTTCATCTTCCGCGTTAAAAAAAACGACCGAAGGCAAAGTCAGCTTCTCATCCTCCAGCATGAGAAGGGCTGGTTGTCCGGGCCGGCTCCAGCCGACCGTTGAATTGGACGTACCGAAGTCCACGCCGCATGCGTCTGCCATCAATTCTTCACATTTCAATATGGGCCGTCATCTTGTGCTATTCCGCTTCGACCCGCGAAATGACATTTAACTGATGTCGGAATTTGGTTAGGACCCGCATACGGGGCCGATGAATCGCCCCGGCATCCGCAAGGCGCTATTGGAAATATTTTCCAACTACCTCGCCAAATGCCTCTTCGACGGATTTGCCTTTCATCATCAGTTCGGCAATCTCGGCCGAATGTTCTGAAATGGCGGGCGGCAGCGTTTGCCGATTGTTCTTGAAGTATTCATAGCGCTGGGTCGCAAACTGTTCGCCCAGCTTGGCCGCGGTGGTTCGTCCGCCGCCGCTACCGGTGCGTGCCGCACGAATGGTTTTCGCTGTGGTACCGGTACTGACCCTGACGCCGGCGATGCGCGCCTTGACTTGATCCAATGTGAACACCGCGCTGGCATTGGTTCCGGTAAATTCATCGGTCGGCGATGCCAGCAGATGATGATTCCGGTCGAATGCCATTTTCTTGTCAAGCGCGTTGATGACTTGATAGCTCAACTGGGATCCTGCGCCGGCGAGCGAAAATTGCACGCGATCGCCATAGTCGAGCATTTTTGCCATGACCTCTTTCAGGTAATCCACCGGAAGAGTGTCAAATTTTCCATTCCATCGCTTGCTTTTAGGGGAGTTCAATATGTGATGCTCTTAAATAGTTAATGAAATCCCGGTGCTTGCCCACATAAGTGACGCGGCAAAGCGAACCCGGAGGTGCATTATCCCATTCTTAGCAGGGAAAGAGGTTCGATCACGTAAAGTTGCGGATGTTCAATGGAAAGCACATTTTCCGTCGGATGCTTATATGCGGGATTCAGCACCCAAGTTGCGCAAGGGTACCGGCATCCATTTCGCCCGAAAAATATTTGTTCAGGCATTGCTTGAAAACATCATTCTCTTGGGTTGCCAGCGAGAACAATGTCATGGAAGAATGAAATTTCATGTCGTCCGGATAGCCGAATATTTGTTGGATGGTGCGGCCGTTAATATCCGCAACCAGGCGGCTGCATTCGCGCAGCCTCATCCCGAGAACGGCATGCTGCAGATACGCCTCGGCTTCATCCAGCGTAGAGATGGCGAATTTTTGCGCCAAAGGACTGTGGCCCAATCCGCGGATCTGCGGAAAGATGAACCACATCCAATGGCTTTGCTTCAGGCCGGCGCGAAGTTCTGCCAGTACGTTCGCATATACCGGTTGCTGGGCAATGACAAAGCGCTGCAGGTTGTACGAATCGTCCATGAAGACTCCTGAATGGATCGATTTTACCCACAAGCCGGAAGCTCGGCTGAACCATGATCCATCTTGCGTCTTCTATGAAGCTCGTACCCGGCTCAGCATCGCCGCCGTACCGCGCGGCCGGCCGACCGGGCCGAACCAGGCGCCGCCGGCGATTGAACCGGCATTCACCAAACCGTACACCACCAGCGCCACAGCCTGAGCAAAGAAAATCTGCGTCAGTCCTCCGCCCCAGCGTAGTGCCAGCCAACCGCCGCCGGCCGCAATCGCCAGCCTCAGCACATTGCCTATCACCGGCCACAGCAGGCGGCCCGCGCCCTGGGAAGCGAAATACAACACCAGGCCGAGGCCGAAGAAGCCGTATACCGGGCCGACTGTGCGCAGGTACCGGCTGCCGGCCTCAATCACGGCCGGATCGGTATCGAACAGCGACAACCACGCATGCGGGAATGCCGCGGCCAGAAGGCCGATCGCTTCCGCCATCGCGAATGCGAGAGCGGCGCCGGCCCATGTCGCGCGCAGAGCCCGTTCGGGCTGGCCGGCGCCGATGCAGGTGCCGACCATCGCGATCAGCGGTGCACCGAGGCCGAACACCAGCGGCACCAGCAGGTATTCGAGGCGCGATGCGGTGCCGTAACCGGCGATCGCCGCAGTGCCGAATCCACCCACCAGCGCGATGGTAATGCCGATCGCGAGGTTGGTGGCCACGGTCGACACCGTGCCAATCAGGCCGATCCGCAGGATGTCGCTAAACAGCGGCCAGCGGAACCGCAGTTCGGCGAACGAAGGGCGCAACAGGCTTTTGCTTGACCACAGATACGCGGCAAGGATGATGCTGCCGACCAGGTAATACGATAGCAGCGCGATTGCGCCGCCGGCGATGCCCATGCCCGGCAGCGGCCCCCATCCGAAGATCAGCAGCGGCGACAATGGAATCAGCACCGCCATGCCGGCGACGGTAACGACGGCCGGCACCGCCATGTTGCCGGTGCCGCGCAGGATCGCCGACAGCGAATTGAAGATCCAGACGATGATCGCGCCGGCAAACACCCAGTTGGAATAAGTAAGGGCCGCATCGAGCGCCGCACCGGCGCCGCCCATGGCGGCATACAGCCGGTGCCCGCCGAACAGGACCGCGACCATGAACAGCAGGCCGAACACGACCGCGATCAGGAGCGCATGCAGCACCAGCGCATCGGCATCGGCGCGGCGGCGGGCACCGAGCGCCCGGGCGATGGCGGATGCGATGCCGCCGCCCATCGCACCGGCCGAGGTCATCTGCATCAGCATCACCATTGGAAACACCAGCGCCATGCCGGCCAGCGCATCGGTGCCGAGCTTGCCGACAAAATAGGTTTCAATCAAACCCACTGCGGCCTGAGAAAACATTACCAGGATATTGGGCGCGCCCAGCCGCAAGAGTGTCGGGACAATCGGCGCTTCGAGCATCCGACGCGTTCTCGGGTCGAGCGCGCCGTCCGCCGGCTGCGCGCTCATGCTTTCACCGCGACAGGACGTACCAGCCGCGCTTCACGAATCGGCAAGTGGATCAACGCCGCACCGACCGCCAGCATGATGTCGATGTACCACAGCCAGTCGTAGCTGCCGGTCGCCTCGAACACCGTGCCGCCGAGCCAGGCGCCGAGAAATCCGCCGACCTGGTGGCTCAACATCACGATGCCAAACAGCGTGGCCATGTTGCCGGTGCCGAACAGCTTGGCGACCAGCCCCGCGGTGGGCGGCACGGTGGACAGGAAGGTCAGGCCCATGACGGCGGCGAACATCAGTACCACCGGTCCGGTCTTGGGTGCGAGCAGGAACGCCATCACCGCAAGCGCGCGCGTCGCGTACACCAGCGACAGCAATGACTTCATGCGCCAACGGCCGACCGCCCACCCCATCGCGATGCTGCCGATGATGTTGAACAGGCCGATCATTGCCAGCGACCATGCGCCGAATTGCAACGGCAAGCCGCAACTGGCGATGACGCCCGGCAGGTGCGTGGCGAGGAAGGCGACGTGAAAGCCGCAGACGAAGAAACCGCCGGCCAGCAGCAGATAGCTCGGGGTGCGCAGCGCGCTGCGGATCGCGTCAGCGGTGCCGATCGGCTTGTGCGTAGCCGGTCCGGCGACCGCCGGACTGCCGCGCAGCAGGAACGCGGCCGGCAGCGCGAGAAGCACGATCAGGCCGAGAATCTGCATCGCACTTGCCCAGCCGCCGGCGATCATCAACGCGCCGGCGATCGGCGCCATCACGAATTGTCCGAAGGAACCGCCGGCGTTGATGATGCCGGTTGCGATTCCGCGCTTTTCCGGCGGGATCATGCGGCTGGCGGTTGCCATCAGCACCGCCGGGCCGGCCATCCCGGCGCCGCCGGCTGACAGCACGCCGATCGCGATGATCAGGCCCAGCGTGCTTTGCATGTAGGGCGTGATGAAGGTGCCGAACGCCACCAGCAGCGCGCCGATGAACAGCACCCGGCCGGCGCCGACCTTGTCGGCGACCGCGCCGGCGAACGGCTGGGTCAGCCCCCAGAAAAGCTGTCCGAACGCAAATGCCAGGCTGATGCTGCCGATGCCCAGGCCGGTTGCGGTGTTCAAGGGACTGACAAACAATCCCATGGTCTGGCGCGTGCCCATGGTCAAGGCGAAGGTGCCGGCGGCGGCCAGCAGCACCAGCCAAACCGCGATATGCTTGCTGCCTGTATTGGTCGTGTTATTCATGGTCGGCGCTTTCATCAAGAGGAGAAAGAAGTTCAAGCGAGTTGTCTATCAATGCATGCAGCGCCAGCACTTGCTCCACACCGAGCAACTGGTTGAGGCCTTCCTGAGCCGCCTTCCAGCGGCGTTGCGCATCGTGCCGTTTTTCGCGTCCCGCGTCAGTGATCGTGACGCTGCGGCTGCGTCCATCGGAACCGGGCGCAACCTCGATCCAGCCCGCATCGACCAGCGGCTTGAGATTGCGTGTGAGCGTCGATGCGTCCATCGCCATGGCGTGCGCCAATTCGCCGGGGCGGATGGGACCCAGCTTGAGAACGTGGGACAACAATGAATACTGCGTGGTCTTGAGACCGATCTTGCTCATTTCATTGTCGTAGTGCTGGGCTACACGGCGCATCAGCTTGCGCAGTTTGAAATTGGTGCAGCCTTGCGGCTTGGTGGCGGACTGTGTCGACATCGGAATTCCCTGCTAATATAATTGCTGGTAGAATTAGTTGTAGCTACAATCATTGTATATGCAAATAAATACACAGGCAACGACAGGAGAAATTTTGATGTCCCCCGAAACAACCCTTGCTCAATGGAATGAACAACTCTTGGCGGTACGTGAGCGCATGCTATCGCGCGGCGGCCGGCCCGGCTTGGCCGACCCCGCCATGGTGGCCGGCAAATCGGGACTTGAAGTAATGCAGGCCATGCTGGAAGGGGATATACCGTTCCCGCACATCGCGGAAACACTGGATTTTTCGATAGTGGAAATCGGATTGGGCAAGGCCGTTTTTCAGGGCACTCCGCAGCTCAAGCATTACAACCCGTTGGGCACGGTGCACGGCGGTTGGTACGCCACCCTGCTCGACTCGGCGCTGGGCTGCGCGGTGCAGACCATGCTTCCCGCCGGCCGCGGCTACACCACGGCTGAACTGGGAGTAAACATCGTGCGCGCCGCGTCATTCAAAACCGGTCCACTGCGTGCGATCGGCAATGTCATCCATTGCGGCCGCCAAATGGCCACGGCCGAAGCACGCATCGTGGGACCCGACGGCAAGCTGTATGCGCATGCCACCACCACCTGCCTGGTCTTTGAGGCGCGGCAATAACGGCGCGTCATGGCTTCATCCGGGGCGCCAACCTTTGGTGTTGTCGTTTTCGGTTACGCTTCAAAAAGACTTCCGCACCGCTTTATCGAATTGAAAAGACGCTAAAACATGTTAAAAGGAATCGCGCGGGCGCTGTTCGCGCTTTCGCTTTTGCTCATTGCCGCCGGATATGGCTGGCTTTCTTCATCGGACCATTCATCTCATGCGTAACGACGTCAACTCAATCATTGAAGAAGCCGACATCCCTTCCGCTAGCGTGCTGGATCGCCGCTTCATCGAGTCCGCTTATTTTTTCGATTCCTACCGCGCGCCTTTGACTCGTCCACACGCCGGTATCTTCGATATTTTCCATGCCATCTTCGCGCACCATCCCATCGGCATGAAGATCGCGCTGATTATCCGAAACCGGATTGTTTCCTGCTTCGGCCTCGATGCGCCGACGACGTCCAAGATTCTCAATCCTGAATTCAAGAGCAACTACGCCGTCGGTGAAAAGATCGGCGTTTGGCCGATCTTTTCCATGACCGAAACGGAACTCGTCGTCGGTCACGACGACAAGCATCTGGATTTCAGACTCTCGCTATTAAAGGTAACCGATGGCGAGACCGCAAGCGTCGTCGTGTCCACGATATGCGTGGTCCATAATGTGTTCGGAAAGGTCTATCTTTTCTTCATTGTTCCTTTCCACAAGTGGGGTGTAAAAAAGCTGATTTCCAGCGCAATCGCTGCGGGAAGACTATGATTTTTGATACCAAGGTCTGCCACCACCGCGGCAAAAAACTTTGCGCATGAATATCTTAAAACGACGTTGTACACTGACGCTTCACTTCAGTCAGCTTGGTGTCGGCCGCCCGCTTTCGGCATGACAAGACTTTGGTGAATCCAACAGAATCATGAGATGGTTTTTTATTCAAACGCAATCATGTCAAAAATCCATTCTTCCATCATCAGCGCAGCAACGATCCTGGCGGCACGCCGCAGAAATGGCGGACAGGGGCCGCGTCTGCCCGAACCGTGCCGACCGCTCGACGTTGACACCGCGTTGGCTATTCAAGCAGCCGTCACCGAACAGCTTGACGAACGCATCGGCGCCTGGAAATGCGCCACGCCGGCCGAGGGCCGTGTCATTCTGGCGCCGATCCATTCCGGCACGATCCACGACGCCGTTCCATGCGCCGCATGGGCGCATGCCGGACAGGTACGGGTCGAGCCGGAACTTGCCTTTATCCTCGGTCATGACTTGCCGGTGCGCGATGCGCCCTACACCCCCGCTGAAATCGATGCCGCGATCGTCCGTACGCATCTCGCGCTGGAACTGATCGATAGCCGATACAGCACTCCAGGCGACGCAAGCTTTGCCGAAAACCTGGCCGATGGCTTGCTCAATCAAGGCCTGTTCATCGGCCCGCAAGTCGATGGCGAAAAAGCGCGCACGACCGGCACGATGGTAATCCGCGTAACCCTCGGAAACGGTCAGGAAACCCGGCTGGACGGCCAGCACCCGAATACGGATCCGCGTGCGCCGCTGTATTGGCTGGCTGAATTCCTGCGCGGCAAAGGACAAGGCCTGCGGGCAGGTCAAGCGGTCATCACCGGCTCGTACGCCGGCAGTTTCGGTGTGCCTGTGGAACAGGAGATCGCGATTCGATACGGCGATCTCGGCGACCTGACGGTGCGTTTTGCGCAGAAATGATCGACGCGGCCGAACTCCTCGGGCGCTTCCGCCCACGCATCACGCTGCAAACCCTGACCCGCGGCGACGGCTTGCTGGGGATGCGCCCTTCCGGCGCGTTCGGTCCGCGCGGCAGCAGCGTGACCGTCGTGCAAATCGATTGGACCTATGTCACTGAAGATGGTTTGCGCTGGGAGATACCGGCGCCGGCCACGATACTGAACCGCCGCCCTCTGTCCGCGCAATTCCTGGAAGACGATCAGGGACGGCGTATGCTGCCGCGCGATCTCGACGCCGAGGCCGATGCGCTGGATCGGGTATGGGACCTGGGCTTGCAGCCGCTGCCCATTGAAACCCTGCAGTGGCGCACCGACGATGACGACCATGTGCGCGGCCCGCTGTGGACGCTGGTGCAGGAAGATTTCTTCGGCGATTTTTGGGCGGAAAAATGTCCCGATCTGCAGACCGAAGGTTGGTCCGTGGTGGTGCGTCCCGGCTTCGCGCACGAGAGCGTTCCAGTCGAAGCCTGGCATATGATCGTGAGTCCCGCGACCGGCGAAGTGCTGGGCAAGGAAGTCGCGGCGCGCATGCGCGGCCGCGCCCCGACCGTGATGGCGCTGGATCAAACCGCAAGCGAAGGGTCGTGGCTGTTGACCCTGGGAATAGAAATCGACGGACAGATGCTGGATCTGGTGCCGCTGCTGGCCCACCTGCTGCAGCATGATGCGCGCTGGCTCGATGCAAAAAAAATCGC
Organism: Burkholderiales bacterium RIFCSPLOWO2_02_FULL_57_36; assembly: GCA_001770855.1. Lineage (GTDB taxonomy): Bacteria > Pseudomonadota > Gammaproteobacteria > Burkholderiales > Burkholderiaceae_D > MESE01. The sequence goes on along the minus strand of MESE01000142.1, from coordinate 2,755 downwards.
CGCAATCGACGACAATGCATTGGTGCGCTTGCGTGCGCCCGGCGGCAAACGCATCGATGCGCTGGCGGCTCCGATCAAGGCAATCGTTGCCGGCATGCTGGAATTGCTTACAGATCCGCGCCGCAACGAAGGTCCGTTGCAACTGTCGTCCTGGGACGCGCAGCGATTCGATGCGATGTGCCAAAGCCTGCTGGAGTCGCAGCGCGAACGCGCAGGTGTACACGGTGCGTGGCAGCTGCAAGGCGATGCGGGATTACGCAAGCTGGCGCAGCGCCTGAAAAGCACCGGCGGGCCGCAAACCATCGAAGCGCCGGCCGGTCTCGGCGTGACCTTGCGTCCGTATCAGTTGCACGGCGTGGCCTGGTTGCAGTATCTGCGCGAACATCATCTGGCAGGCATCCTGGCCGACGACATGGGCCTGGGCAAGACGGCGCAGGCACTCGCGCACCTGTTGATTGAAAAGCAGTCGGGCCGGCTCGACCGCCCCGCGCTGATCGTGCTGCCCACTTCTCTGGTGTTCAATTGGCAGGCTGAAGCAAAGCGCATGGCTCCATCCCTGCGCGTGCTGACCTTGCAAGGCGCCGATCGAGCTGACGATTTTTCCCGCATGGCCAATCACGACGTGGTGCTGACCACCTATCCATTGCTGTGGCGTGACGTTTCCAAACTGGCGGCGCAGCCTTTTCACCTGCTGATCCTGGATGAGGCGCAAACCGTCAAGAATGCAGCGGGCCGCAGCGCCAACGCGGTACGCCGGTTGCAGGCGCGCCATCGCCTGTGCATCACCGGCACGCCGCTGGAAAATCACCTGGGCGAGTTATGGACGCAATTCGATTTCCTGATGCCAGGTTTCCTCGGTGACGCGCGCAGCTTCATGCGTTTGTGGCGCAGGCCGATCGAAGTCAATGGCGAAACGCTGCGCGCACAGTTGTTGGCGCAGCGGGTACGCCCCTTCATCCTGCGCCGGCGCAAGGACGAAGTGGCCACCGAGCTGCCCCCCAGGACCGAAGTCATCAAGCGCGTGCAATTGCAAGGCCGCCAGCGCGACCTCTACGAAAGCGTACGGGTTGCCGCCGACGAGCAGGTGCGCCGCATCTTGCAGCGCAAGGGCTTTGCCGGTGCACAGATCACCATCCTCGACGCGCTGCTGAAACTGCGGCAAGTGTGTTGCGACCCTTACCTGCTCAAAGGCATCACGCCGCACAAAGCCATGGAACGCGCCAAGCTGGAAATGCTGCGCGACATGCTGCCCGCGCTGGTAGCCGAAGGCCGCCGCATTCTGGTGTTTTCGCAATTCACGGAAATGCTGGGCCTGATCGAGGCCGAGCTGGAAGCCATGCAATTGCCGTGGCTGGCATTGACCGGCAAGACGCCGCCTGCGGCGCGCGGCGCGGTGGTGGCACAATTTCAGGGCAAAGGTATTCCCATCATGTTGATCAGCCTGAAGGCCGGCGGCCTCGGCCTCAACCTCACCGCGGCCGACACAGTGATCCACATGGACCCATGGTGGAACCCCGCGGTGGAAGAGCAGGCCACCGCCCGCGCGCACCGCATCGGGCAGGCGCAAGCCGTATTTGTCTACAAGCTGGTGGTCGAAGGCAGCATCGAAGAACGCATCCTGGAACTGCAAGCGCGCAAGGCGGCGCTGGCCGAAGGCGTGCTGGGCAGCGATGGCGGATTGGCACCCAAGTTCAATGCCGACGATCTGCAGGCTTTGTTGGCGCCGTTGGGTTGATCGCGTCGGGGTGGCTTGGAATGGGGGCGCGATGATGAAGCATGGCGGGTCGGCGACTTCGGGGCAGGCTGCAAACGGCCGGTTGAGCCATCGCTTCATAGCGGACATTCGCACCCACTTTAGCAAGACTATTCGTTGCTTAAACAATACTTTGCTCATAAACTGGCGAGGCGGTCAGGTGTCTGCCTTTCACGGTTTTTTAGTGATGTCTAACTCGGGAAAAATTTGAAAATTGAGTGAAGGTGTGGATTTCCAGCATATTGGCAGTCTGGATAGGTGGACGGCTTCCCCAGATACACATAAATTTTTCGATCTAAATAAACAGTTAAATGGCTACTGAAATGGATGTAGTAAAGCGGGTGACACAGACCATCGCATATCTTGTGGGTGGGTTACTTTCTTTTTTGATGGCTATAGCTGCATTTAAAGGTGTAACTTTTTCGTCAGCAGGCGGCTCTAGATCTGGTGGCCCGCCAAGCAGATGGAGAGTTATTCCAATAGAGTCCGCTACAGCGCAGATTCTTTGGACGGGATTCTTTACAGTAGGCGGTCTTTGGTTGCTTTGGATGGCATATAAAAGGTCAAAGAGAGCTGATGAGAGGCACTTCACCAAAAGAAACCGGAAGAAAATTAAATAGAATAATGAAATCAGATCTTCGCTCTAAGCCGCCATTTAACATGCCAATGAACCTGGACGGCTGTGCCGCCTGTTATCTCACACGTTAGGTGGCTACGCACGTGGCGAATCAATGTGATTAACAAGCGGAAAAAGATAAGTATGGTTGTCATAGTGGTGGGGTCTGGAAAACTTGCGAATGAGATTTTTGAAGCTCTGGCTGCGATGGGTGACGATAAGGTTATTGCCTGGGCAAATCGGAATCTGGACGGTGAAACTGCCGTGGTTGTTCACGCGGGTTCAGGCCGTGATCTTAAAGACGTAATTTGCTATTGCGAGAAGACCGATTCGGTTCTAATCGAACTTGCGACTGGATCAGAAATTACGAATCAGGAGGTCAGCTT
>MESE01000141.1 GCA_001770855.1 Burkholderiales bacterium RIFCSPLOWO2_02_FULL_57_36 | reverse complement strand
ACGACGGTGGGCATTACTTTAAAAACCACAGCATAGAGATGACTGAGTCCCACCAGGCTGAAAAGACTTCTATTCCTGGAACCGCCGTGAGCTTGGCTCAATCACTTGGCCTGGAACGTGATGAAATTAGATCAGTAAGGGATCCGGCAGAACAAATAGGGCGTTTGCAGATACCTCAAGCATGCCTAGCGAGACATGCCTATCACCGAATCGTTATTGAAGATTCTTCCACGAGGCTCTCGTTTGAAACGAAAGTATTTGGACGTGCACCATATGCCGATGGTCTTGCGAAGATCATTTCGGCCGTGCGGGCTAGAGAGTTGGAGAGCCGCCGATACAATATTATCGAGTTCGTGAAAAATGGCTGGATCTGATTTTTCTGGTTTTGCACCTGATCGGGTAGCCGGAGGTCTCTAACCTCCAGCCCCCATACCACCAGGCATGCGCCTTCATCCACTGGTCCCGTATGCTGATCAGTCCTTGTGCCGCAAGCCAGGCATTCGACATCCCCTGCTGCGCGGCCGGCGTTCGCGCCAGATCGCGTCGCATTTTCTCGCAACTTCGCGGTAGGTTTCCACATTCTTCTTGGAAAGCGGCAAAACGAAACCATCGACGTAGGCCATGACATTCTCCTTGAGGAAATAGATCCGTTGCACAAGTAGTGCTTATTTACGGGCACTCGCAGTGCTCAGACTAGTCAGCGATCGTCAAGAAAACAAGGCGTTTATCGAGCAAATCCAAGCAGGCGATGACGCTATTTGGCCCGGCGTTCCAACGGAGTTTCGCCAAAATTCCGGTGAATGCCGCTGAACTCTATGTTGGGCCGGATTTCTAATTCCACTCAGCCCCCTCGAACAGGAGAGTGTCATGACCGTTCATCTTGATCACTTAATGGTGCCGTCCTGAAACAAGGTTACGTCAGCGAGGCAGCTCGCCGAGGTACTTGGAGTTCCGTGGTCGGAAACGGGCGTAGGGCCGTTCGCCGACTAATTTCGAAAAGGAGACGAACATGAGTGAACTACGGTATCCAAACGAAAGCAGAGAGTATCGCGATGCGCGCGAATCATTGCTCAAAGACGAACAAGAGCTTGTCGACAAAGTGAAATCCGTGGCAGAAAGACGCCGCAGCCTGCCTCCCGGCGGGCAGTTAAAAGAGGACTACGTCTTCCAATGGGCCAACGATGGGAAAGTAGGAAGGAACGTGAAATTCTCCGAGCTGTTTGCAGACAAGAACACGCTGTTGCTGTACTCATTCATGTACGGTCCGAACTGGGACAATCCCTGTCCTTCCTGCACGTCGCTGGTCGATGGGTTTGACCGAACCTGGTATCAAGTCACTCAAGACGCCTCGTTTGTCGCCATTGCCAAAGCCCCGGCCGAACGAATCAATGCGTGGGCGAAACAACGTGGATGGTCGCAGATGGCGCTGGTTTCCGGATCGGAGTCCGCCTATCAAGCCGATTACAAGTGTCAGGGAGACTCTGATGATATGCAATGGCCAGTGATGCATGTATTCAGGAAGCAGGATGGAAATATTTTTCATTTCTGGGGTACAGAACTATCGGGGAATCATCTCGACACAGTGTGGCCGTATTGGAATCTCATGGACTTTACGCCTGAGGGGCGGCCGGACATTCCCACTCCGCCACAAAAATTCAGATCCGAATTCCTGGAAAAACACTATCCGAACAAGGAGTAGTGCAGGGCCCACCAACATGACAGTGCCTTGTAGCAAACAGCCCGTCTTCGCTCACTTCGCGCCGTTTCGATATTTCGAAGGCGCGATACCTGACCAGCGCTGAAACGCATGGTTGAAGCTGGCCGATTCTCGATAGCCTAAACGCATCGCGATCTGGTCCATCGGCAGGGTCGAATGTTTGAGATAGTGAATGGCTTTCTTGAAACGTACCGCGTTCAGGATGGCCTGGTAGGAGGTTCCGGTCTGGCCCAATTGCCGCCGCAGCGTGCGCTCGGATAAGCCGAAGGTATCGGCGACATCGTTGAGCGTCGGCAGTGTGTAGCGATACATCTCCAGATGCTTCGCGACTTTTTCCGCCAGGCCGTCGGCCGCTTCCGCATAGGTCAGCATCAATTGCTCGCACTGCGCCCGATATAATTCGAAGGCGCTGGCGTTGGCGATGGGAAAAGGCCGGTGCAAATCGCCGTTGTCGATGACGAGCCCGTTATGGGGTTGATCGAATTTCACGCGGCAGCGGAAGGCGTCTTCATAGAGCGCGACACTGCCGGGCCTGGAATAAGACAGCCAGACCTCACTGAGGCGGGCGCCGCGCCCTGCATAAGTGGAAATATCGCGAACCAGCCGATAGGTGCCGGTCAGGTCGCGATCGATCATGAACCGCCTGAGTTCGTCCGGCATCGCGACCGGATCGTAGCGCAGCACACTCGTGTTTTCTCTCAGTTGAAGACTTATCTCGCCGAACAGATAGGTTAGGCTCTGATAACGCACCCCAGTTTTGATGGCTTCATAGCCATTGGCGCAACTCATCAGCAGCATCGACAGCGGACCGTAGCCGACCAGGCTGAACTCACTGCCCAGCGTGATTGCCAGCGACGGATCATGCGGAAGTTCGAGCAGCTCGGCCAGGATCAGCAACTCCCGGGATCTTCCGATAGCCGCGGCGGGATCCATGGTATCCAGACTCAGGCCATGGCGCGCCAGCACATCGGCGACCGGCATTCCGGCGCCCTCCAAGGCCTTCAGGTTGTATAGCAAACCGAGTATGGAACGTGTCGTCATATAGTGGTCCGTCATAGCCCAATTTACAGGTTCTACCGGTCGCTCGAAGGCGGTTGCGGCGTTGCAAATCCTCGCGATAGAACCGCTATCGCTGCGGCATGCGCCTTGCACTCGCCTCCGATCGGCTCGGCATAGCCCGCAACTTGGGCTATGACGGACCACTGGCCGAAATTATCAAATCCGGAAGCAACGCTAGCATATCTTCCGCCTTGGCGGCGCAATAAACTCTCTCCCACAACAATGGACGGGGACGAACAATGCACATCGACAACGAACTTGCAGAATCCGGTTACGAAGTTCTCATCGTGGGAGCCGGCTTTTCCGGGATCTGCATGGCGATTCAGCTGCAGCGGGCCGGTATCGAGTCATTCGTCATCCTGGAAAAGGCGAACGAGGTCGGCGGCACCTGGCGTGACAATACCTATCCGGGCTGCGCCTGCGACGTGCAATCGCACCTGTACTCGTTTTCCTTCGAAGGCAATCCGGACTGGTCGCGTGCTTACTCGGGCTGGCAAGAAATTGGTGCGTACATCCGGCATTGCACCGACAAGTATCGGCTACGCCCGCGCATCCGATTCGGGCATGAAATGACAAGCGCCACGTTCGATGCGCAGCGCGGCGTCTGGATCGTGCATACAGCCGGCGGCCGGGTCTTTGCGGCCAAAGTGCTGGTACTGGGTACGGGGCCGCTGCACCATCCCCACATTCCGCCACTACCGGGGCTGGACCGCTTCAAAGGCAAGCTTCTACATTCGGCGCGCTGGGACCACGACTATTCTCTGGCCGGAAAATCGGTCGTGTCGATTGGGACCGGCGCCAGCGCCATTCAGTATCTTCCCAGGATTGCGCCACTGGCGAAGCACCTCCATGTTTTTCAAAGAACGCCGGCCTGGGTGCTGCCGCGCAATGACCGGCCCTATACCGCTTTCGAGAAGACGCTATTCAAAAAGCTGCCGCCATTGCGCCGGCTTCACCGTGCAAGGCTTTATTGGAGCAACGAAATACGCATACTGGGAATGTGGCACTCCGCCATCGCCAGAGTGGTCGCTGCGGCCGCCAAGCGCTTTATCAGGAAGCAGGTGCAAGATCCCGCGCTCGCGGCAAAGTTGACGCCGGACTACACCATCGGCTGCAAACGCATTCTGATTTCGGACGAGTATTACCAGACGTTCAACCGGTCCAATGTCGAACTGGTGACAGACGGAATACAGGAAATCCGCGAAGACTGCATCGTGACGCAGGATGGCCGGAAGCGGGCTGCCGATGTGATCGTCCTCGGCACCGGCTTCGCTGCGGACCCGCGGGATTACCTGCGCGATTGCCCGATCACCGGCCTGGACGGGCGAACCCTGATGGAGACCTGGAAGCTTGGGGCGCAAGCGCATCTCGGCATGACGGTCCCCGGTTTTCCTAATTTCTTCCAGACGGTCGGGCCGAACACCGGCCTTGGCCACAGCTCCGTCATCTTCATGATTGAAAGCCAGGTCCGCTACATTCTTGATTGTGTGCTGCGCTTGAAACGGCACAAACTGAAATACCTCGATCTCAAGCCGCAGGCACTGGCCGACTTCAGCCAACGCATACAGCGGCGCTTGCAGCACACCGTCTGGACCTCCGGTTGCAAGAGCTGGTACCAGCAGGCGGACGGCAGGAATTTTGCGATCTGGCCGGGGACGACCTTCGGCTATCGCGCGCTAACGCGACAGGTGGTTGCCGAGCATTTCCACTGGGAGCCGGAGTCGGTAGAACAATCGGCAGCGCCGGTATCGATGAAATTTTCATGAACTACATAGGATGGTCGGTTATGCTGCTTGGCGTTGCCGCCACTACGCTGTTGTTGGTCTGGGGCGTGCATCAGAATCGCTACGTGCTGTACGAGGCAGCGCTATGCTACGTCTGGCTCTCAACCTACGCGGAGGATGCCCGGCCATTCGAGCACCCGGGAAAATTGCTGACTAGCGGTCACTCACAGATTCGCGAACGGACAGCCCCACGATTTGAAGAGCTCAATCTCCATGCCAGGCTCATCAAGCGGTGGTTATTCAATTGAACATGCCGCCACCGATCCGGGCGTTGCACCCGACGTGCGCGCCGTCGCTTCGCGATCAAACAACTTGCAATATCAAAGAGAAATAATATGAGACGACTTTTAAAGAATATCCTGCTGATACTGCTATTGCTCGCCATCTCTGGCGTGGCGTGGGTGGGTTATCAGTTCACGCATCCTCCCACACTAGATGCCTACGCGAAGCTTTCTTTCCAGGAAGGATCGACCAAGGACGCGGAGGTTCGTGCCACATTTTTCGGTGTGTCAACCCTTCTATTCGAGGACGGCAAGAACTCCATCCTGATAGACGGCTTTTTTACACGTCCCGACAAGCTTTCCGTCTTGACCCGCAAGATTTCTCCGAACCTCGACGTCATCGGCCAATCCCTCAAGCGCGCCAATATTCAGCACATAGACGCAGTGATTGCGGCGCATTCGCACTATGATCATGCGATGGATTCACCGGAGGTGGCGCGAAGGACTGATGCCATCTTGTACGGTTCGATGTCAACAGCGAATATCGGTCGCGGATGGGGACTGCCGGAGCAGCAGATACATGTCGTCCATCATGGAGAGTCCGTTAAAGTTGGTGCCTTCGACGTGGTTTTCCTCAATGCCGAGCATGCGCCAACCGGGTTTACAGGCGGCGAAATCGAGGGGCCGCTTAAGCCGCCAGTAAGGGCAAATCAATATAAAGAGGGGCAATGCTTTTCTATCCTGATCAGCCATAAGGGGAAAACGATACTGGTGCAGAGCAGTGCAGGATTTGTGAAATCCGGATTGTCAGGTCGTCACGCCGATGTGGCTTTCCTTGGAATCGGTACACTAGGTAAACAGACCGACCAGTACCGAGAGGAATACTGGCATGAAACAGTAAAGGCAACGGGAGTAAAAAGAGTGATACCGATTCATTGGGATGACTTCACCAGGCCTAGTAACGCGCCGTTTGCCCCCATGCCACGACCGTTCGACGATTTTGAAAAATCAATGGCATTTCTTCTGAATCAAGGAGAAAAGGAGCACGTCGAAGTAAAGTTTCTATATCCATGGATAGAAATAGACCCCTTCAAATGACTCGCGAGTTCAACTCCGAAGTGCAACGTTATGATTGACAATGGCAGGTGGGATGATGCAGTAGCATCCGAATCCCTAGTAGTTCGTCACGCTTCGATTTGCGGGTAGCGAAGCGGTCTGCCGCGTTGATCGAGGGTGAGTGCAAGGCGCCGAGCACAGACAGGGCGTTCCCCTGTCGCGCATCGGCCCCTTGCAGGGCGCGTTCGGGCTTGCATGCCCGAACCGTTCGATGGGCGGACGGAAGGAGTATTGCCTTGCAAGGCAATACCGTTACGCAGGCGCGAGGCTGTGCCTCGCAAAACCCCTGCTCCACCATGCCGTCCGAATCCCCCATCTCACCGCCGCAATCGCCTTCGAGCAATGTGGCAGAACCCGTAAATTGGAGTGCGACGGACTACTAGACCGCCAAGTCATAGTTGCCCGGAATGCGCTACCTACACCTTACCCGAGACAAGCGATACCAGATTCATATTCTCAAACGAGCCGGCCATAATCAAAGCAAGATCACCGATCTGATGAAGCGCGACAAATCAACGATCGGACGCGAACTCAAGCGCAACTGCGGCGAGCGCGACTATCGACCCAAGCATTCGCATGAATTGTCCTTGGCGCGCATGCGGGCCAAGGACAATGGCCGCCGCGTTTCGGCCGAAACATGCGCGGTTGCAGTTTGAAATTGAATCCGCCTAATCAAGTTCAATTAATAACAGCTATCTGCGATAGCTGCCATATGGCAACCCTCTCGATTCGCTGTTGCGGTGCCAGTCCATCCATGGCAGCATGATCGAACTGATGGTCCGGCATCCTAACCTGGAGTAATCGGCAATGAATATCGACGAACTCAAATCGGTGGCGCGCGCCATCGTTGCGGAACAAAAGGGCATCCTGGCAGCGGATGAAAGCAACCCGACGATCAAGAAGCGCTTTGATGCAATCAAGCTGGCGTCCAGCGAAGAAAGCCGTCGGCGCTATCGTGAGTTGCTTTTTACCACCGAAGGTGTCGAACGCTATCTTGGCGGCGTGATTCTTTATGATGAAACCCTGCGTCAGAGCACCGCGGACGGCATTCCCTTTGCCGCGCTGCTATCGAGCCGCGGCATCATCCCCGGCATCAAGGTGGATCAGGGCACAAAGACACTGGCGCTACACCCCGGAGAAAAAATCACCGAGGGATTGGACGGCTTGCGCGAGCGCCTTGCCGAGTACAAGCAGCTGGGAGCAAAATTCGCGAAGTGGCGCGCGGTGATCGAGATCGACGACCGCGACATTCCAAGCGCGTACGGCATCCATGCCAATGTCCACGGCTTGGCGCGTTACGCCGCGCTGTGCCAGGAAGCCGGCATTGTGCCGATCGTGGAGCCGGAAGTATTGATGGATGACGCACACGACATTGAACGCTGCGAAGAAGTAACATCCCAAGTGCTTGCGCAACTGTTTACCGAACTGGACGCTCATCACGTGCTGTTCGAGGGCATGTTACTCAAGCCGAACATGGTGATTGCGGGCATGAAGTGCGCGCAGCAGGCCGGCGTGCGACAGGTTGCCGAAGCCACCATGCGTTGCCTGCGCCGTTACGTACCGGCGGCGGTTCCCGGAATCGTATTCCTGTCCGGCGGACAGAGCGCGCAAGATGCGACAGACCATTTAAACGAGATGAACAAGAGCGGTCCGCATCCGTGGCAAGTCAGCTTTTCTTATGGGCGCGCACTTCAGGCACCGGTGCTCGCGGCTTGGCAAGGACAGGAAAATCATGTGGAACAAGCGCAAAAAGCATTCTTTGCCCGTTGCCGCTTGAACGGCCTGGCCCGCACGGGAACGTATGATCGTGCGATGGAAAAGGAAGCTGTTGATTGATCTGTATTGGCTCAAGTTTTAGCTGATACACCGTGCCGGATTCGATTTGAACCGAAATGTATTTGCAGTATGGGATCGGCAAAGAACGGGCAATTGCATTTGCTCTCCAAAGCAGTCGCTCCCATTCCTAAATAGCCTGGTCATTGGATCGCGGAAGCGCCGGATTGCCAAGCATATGTAGCGGTTCGTCATACGGAAACAGCAACACGACAATTCGAATATGCTATAAATCAACTGACATATTGACCCTGTTATATTGCATGGCTTGTCGTTTCTGTTAGAGCGGTTTTTATATAGGAAAATGGCCGAAAACCAAGCCTGATGTGGGATATCGAATTCTTGGTGTCCAGCGTTATTTCGCAGCCACCAATTTTAATCAGGCGTTTTACGACATATAACAAGTTAAGCAGATTATGGCCTCGGTTCATTATGCGTCTCGATTCTCAGCGATTGTCGCCGCGGTGAGTGGTACTGCGCTGACGTATCTTTATCATCGTAACAGTGGTTGGAATGCTTCCCTAGTCGTATCAATATTTGGGGTGCTGGCCGGAATGGTTGCTTACGGCCTTGTCTACTGGGTTTCGTTTAGTCGCCTAGGCAAGGCGCGGCCGATATTGGGTTGGTGGCGCGGTTCGGCTATTGGACTTGGCACTTTTTTGATTGTGGTGATGCTCCATACTGCATTTTTTCCGGGACATGGCGGGTTTTTCGTTAGTCTTGCCCCAGTATTATTGATTGGGATTGTTATGTTCGGTTGGGCGGTTGCAATTGTGGGCGCATGTGTTGGGGCGTTTTGTGAGCGCCAATACTTTGCTTAACTTATTGTTCAACTCAGACACGCGCAAAAAAAAAAGACCGCTTCGCGGCATATGGCGCATGCTGGTCAACGCGGCGTTATACCTCTAGTTCACATCGAATCGGATCGACTCTCACTCACATCAAATTGAAAGACCGGAATGTCAAATAGAAAAACTTGTGTTTCCTGCTGCCTTGCAATTACTCTATTTGGCTGCGCGTCAACTGGAGTGGTTCAAACTGACGGCGACAAGTACATGATCGCAAAGAAGAGTCCGCAGGTAGGTTTCGGGCCACCAATTGGTGTGCGCGCAGAGGTCTATCAGGAAGCAAACGACTTTTGTGCGAAGCAGAACATGGCCGTAGAGACACTCAATCTCGAATTGACAAACTCCGGTTTCGGCCGGGCTGCGGCTGTAAATCTTGAGTTTCGATGCAAAGCCAAGGACTAATCTTGCCCGCCTCAATACTGTCCAAAGTTTTACATTGCGGTCGAGTGTGATGCTTGCCGGCAAGCATCCATCATCTTAAGCCTTGTGCCGCATAAAAATCGAAGACCTTGTAGTACACAAAAACCGCCGCCATGCCAACTCACCACAGCTACGATTCCAAATCGATTGCACGATGAGACTGTCACACCTCCTCTATTTCCCATTCATTCTGGTTCTTTTCCTACAAGCTTGTTCAACCCGGACTGAGCCGTTCAAAGACTCTGCAGGCAGAGTCGATTCGGAAGCGATTGCGTTCCTGGAGCCGGTTGATTTGGGAGGAAGCCGGCAATGGCTGCTCATTCGCGGCGCAAATCGGTCCAATCCAGTACTGTTGTTCCTGCATGGCGGGCCGGGTAGCCCCTATATCGGTTTGGCCCACACATTCCAAAGCGAACTCGAAAAACATTTTGTCGTGGTGCAGTGGGACCAGCGCGGAAGCGGCAAGTCGTTTCCAAACACCTTGCCGGCATCGATGACGGTAGACCAGTTTCATGCCGATACCCACGAGCTGGTGCTGTTGCTGCGCCAGCGATTCAACCGGGAAAAAATTTATCTGCTCGGACATTCCTGGGGCGCCTTCCTCGGTCTTGCCGAGGCGAAGAAGCATCCGGAGAATCTGTACGCCTATATCGGCGCCGGGCAGATGATCGACCTTGTGAAGCAGGAGCAGTTGTCGCATGATTTCGTCACAGCACGCGCGAAGGCCGAGAACAACAAGAAGGCGCTCAAACAACTCAACGAGATTGGCTATCCGCCGTATCGAGACGCTGCCAAAGGAATGGAGGTTAAATACTCGTGGTTGTGGGAGTATGGCGGCATGATCGAAGGCGAAACAGGGCCTTTTCCATTCGTGAAGGCACTGCTGAAGGCCAAGGAATATTCGCTGCTGGATATCGGCCGCTTCGTCAGAGGCATGTCGTTCTCGCTGCAGCAACTCGCGGACAACGAGGGCGGCAACTTCTGGCGACTGAAGGCGCCCGACCCTGCGACCGGCTTCCAGGTACCCATTTTCTTTATCACGGGCGAGCACGATCGGGTCACACCTGCGGTCCTGATCGCAGGATACGAGAATGCGCTGAAAGCGCCAATGAAGCAATCGTTCATCCTGAAGGATGCGGGGCACTTCGCTTTTTTTACAGATCCGCAGAAATTTTCCGCGGTAGTGATCGATATACTTGATCGCACCCACCCACAACGTGATCGCACGCTGCCATCAGGCAGTCCCGCTCCACGGAAATGAAAAGTGCGGGATTGCTTTTCAGCGTCTTGCGGTCAACGGCGCAACGTGATCGGCAATCTGCCGCAAGGCTTCAAAGCGGCACAAATGGGAGTGAACCATCGCGCGTTGTCAGCGCGGCGTATTCCTCACTTTTGCAACAGGACTGTGCCGCAGCCGGAACGCATCCGGCATGCCCGAGCCCAAGAGCGGACGCAGGTACAGCCGGAACGCATCCGTGATGTCGGTGCCGCTCGCGGCAATGAATTCATCTTCCATCACGCGCGTCTTGCCTGCCACCGCATCCAGTTCCAGCAACTCATAGTCGACCGAGTAAAAACCGGTGCGCTTGATCGCCACCGATCCGTCGCGGTCGCCCCACATTGCAAACTGAACTGCTTTTTCGCCGACCTCGCGCGCTTCGCGCTGATCCACATCGGAGACGCAGCCGATGAATGAGCGCTGCAAATAGCCGAAGGTATCGCCACGCACGCGCTTGATGTTCAACTTGGACCTGATCTCTTCGCACAATAAGTCCGCCAGCGCGCCGTTGCCGGAGAGCTGCACATTACCGTGCGCATCGTGCTCCAGGTTCTTTGCCAGAAGGCTGGCGATCGGGGTGCCAGACGTATCGTGGATACCCTCGGAAACCGCAATCACGCAACGCCCGAAACGTTCATATGTCGACTTCACGTCCGCCAGGAATTTTTCAAGAACGAAGGTGCGCTCCGGCAGGTAAATCAGGTGTGGTCCATCGTCGGGAAATTTCTTGCCCAGCGCGGATGCCGCTGTCAGAAAACCGGCGTGGCGGCCCATCACGACGCCGACATAGACTCCGGGCAAGGACGCGTTATCCAGGTTGGCGCCGGCAAAAGCCTGTGCCACAAAGCGCGCGGCGGATGGAAATCCGGGGGTGTGATCATTGCCGACCAAGTCGTTGTCGATCGTTTTCGGGATGTGAATGCTGCGTAGCGGATATCCGGCCTTTTGCGCTTCGAGACTGACTATGCGCACCGTGTCCGATGAGTCGTTACCGCCGATGTAAAAGAAGTGCTCGATCTCATGCGCGCGAAGAACCTGGAAAATTTCCTGGCAATATTTGAGATCCGGTTTGTCGCGGGTGGAACCCAATGCGGAAGAAGGCGTGCTGGCCACCAGCTCCAGGTTGTGGCTGGTTTCCTGGGTCAGATCGACAAATTCTTCATTGATGATGCCGCGTACACCGTGACGCGCGCCGTAAATCCGTTCAACACTTTGAAATCGACGCGCTTCCAGCGCAACGCCTACCAGCGACTGGTTGATCACCGCTGTCGGGCCGCCGCCTTGTGCGACCAGGATTTTTCCGGAAGACATTTCGCTTCTCCTATCCATCATTGAACGTTAATCGGTCATCCGCCGATTGTACCTTGGGGGCGGAGGATTTCTCCGCGCCTGCCCTCTTGACGCAACCGTCGTTGATCATCCGCAAGAAATTTCATATCGGCGATAAAAGCAAACGGCATTGCGGATTTTCGATATTGTGCCGATCGGACATATCCTATTTCTTGAACGGCGCGGAGCCAACCGGATCACGCGGCATGTCCGGAGGATTGCCATTTTGCATCGGTTCAATGTAGAACTTTTCCTGATTTCAAAGGTCCATTTTCTATCTTGCCTCCCGGGTATAACGAGGAAAAGACGTGAAGAAGAAATGGATTCTCGCAGGCGGTTTGGCCCTGGCATTGATCGCCGGGTCTGCGCACTTCAAATATTACCTGCAAGCAGGCTACGGGCAATTGCTCATCATTTCCAATGCGCACCCTATTGATGCCTATCTGGCGGACCCATCCGTCGATGTAAGTCTGAAAGTAAGGCTCGCGAAGGTGAAGCGGATACGCGACTTTGCGATTCGTGAATTGGAACTCCCCGATAGCGATAGCTTCACGACGTACGTCGACATCAAACGTCCGTACGTCGCCTGGAATGTCATTGCCACCCCGGAGCTGTCGTTGCGGCCGGTCGAGTGGTGCTTTCCAATTGCGGGATGCGCAAGTTATCGGGGCTATTTCAACAAGAATGATGCGCTTGCCTTTGCACGATCGATGCAGAAGGCAGGCTACGATGTGCACGTGACGGAAGTGCCCGCCTACTCGACACTGGGCTGGTTCAGCGACCCGGTGATGTCAAGTTTCATCAACTACTCCGAAGCGCAGCTGGCCCGGTTGATATTTCATGAGCTGGCGCACCAGGTTCTCTATGTAAAAGGAGATTCACAGTTTAATGAATCCTTTGCAGTGGCGATCGAGGAAGAAGGCGTGGAACGCTGGATTGCAATGCATGGCGATGAAAAAATGCGCCTGACCCTTATGGCTAACAACAAGCGGAAAAAAGAATTTCTCGCGCTGCTCGCCAAATATCAAAAACGTCTTGCGGATAATTACGCGAGCGATGCGACTGTGGAGATGAAACGCGCTGAAAAGGCAAGGATACTGACAGCGCTGCAAGATGAATTCCGAACAGTGAAGGTAGGTTGGAACGGATACACCGGTTATGACGGCTGGTTTGCCCGCCAGCTAAACAATGCGCATATTGCTTCGATCGCGACGTATCACTCGTTTGTACCGGGGTTTCGTACACTGATGAAGGATCAGGCAAATTTCCAGGCGTTCTATGCCACCGCGAGAAGCCTCGCCGCCCTTCCCCAAGGCCTCCGCCGCGAGCAACTCTCCGGCCTGGAAAAAGTTGAATTGCCGCCCGTGCCCGGCGAGCAGGTGAAAGTCAGCCAGGAACAGACCTGAACGGTGGGATAAAAATGCGACCGGCTAGTGGACTGTAACAACCAATTCGAAAGTGCCTGTCACCCGTACGACGCGCATGGCAGCGTTGCAAATGCTCGCGATACCTC
>MESE01000140.1 GCA_001770855.1 Burkholderiales bacterium RIFCSPLOWO2_02_FULL_57_36 | reverse complement strand
TAAAGACGGCGAAGTTTCACGGAGAATGGAATTATGCAATCCTGCCCTCCCGAAAAAAAATTCACTAACTTATTTTTGCGCAAGTCCTAAGAGTGGAAGAAAAGACTTCTTGTTACCTGCGTCAGGAACCGGGTGCAAACAACAACGGTTGCCGTGTCAGCGCCACCATGACGATGTACCCGAAAACCAGCATGGCGCCGATGAATGCGGTGATACGGACAGTTTCGGTTCTGCCGCGCTTCAGTGCAATGCTGCCGAGCACGATATAGACGATCAACGCAATTACCTTGGCCGTCAGCCAGGGTTGAACAAATGGGTATTGCGCGCTCCAGTACACCATGATCAAGGCACTGGTCAGTAGCACAGTATCGATCACATGCGGCACAGTCCTGACCCAGCGCCGATGCAGGCGTGCGGGATCAAACAGCATCCAAACGCCTCGCACCATGAAAAAGCTGATGCTCAGTACGGCGCAGGTGACATGAATGGTTTTGATTGCCAGGTAAGTCATTGATTGATCCGGAGTTGAGTGGCCGGGTGTGAGTATAGACGCACTACAGACCTGTCTCGGCCCCTCAATCCTTGCATTGAAGAATTGAGGCCCGATTCATGGCTGCACGCAATCAACCCATTATCGCAAAATCAATGACGATCTCACCAGGCTGGCGCGCTACATAGCTCACATTGACGCGAGCGCCGAAATAATCGTCGATTTGCGCAAGCAGCGGCAACGGATCATGGTCGTTGCAGAAGCGCATGGTTTCTCCGGGGTGGAGTGCGTTGAGCGCACCGAAAATGGCTGCATGGCGAAAACGCTTGGCGACACCGCGCGCATCAAACGGATAAACGCCGGTTTCAACCTTGGGTGTGGAACAATCGTGCGACATGGTAAGACTCCTTGAGTGAAAAGATCCGGAAAGAGACCGGCGCATGGCCGGCCTCGTCCATAAAGTGAATGAATCAAGCCTTCGTCGGCAGTATCGCCGGCACCGGCTTCGAACTGCCTCCCAGGCTGGCCAGCAAGAGACGGCAAGCGAACAACGCCAGGAACAGCGTCCCGATGGCGAACACGACATCGCCCGGCACCCGCATCCACACCATGGTTTCCATGAATGGCGAGTGGATCACTTCCGCCGAGCGGGCAAACCATACGCCCTGGGTGATGCTGGCCCAGGCCTGGTAGACGCCTGCCGGAACCAGCGAGATGAAGACCATCATCGCCAGACCGATATTGAGCATCCAGAACGTAGGCGCGAGCAGCTTGTCGGGCCAGTTGGCGCGTTCGAACAGGCCGCGCAGGCAGAACAGCATCAGGCCGATACCGAGCATGCCGTAGACGCCGAACAGTGCGGCATGGCCGTGCGCCGCAGTCATGTTCATGCCTTGCATGTAGTACAGCGCGATCGGAGTATTGATTGCGAAGCCGAGCAGGCCGGCGCCGATCACGTTCCAGAAACCGACTGCGATGAAACACAGGATCGGCCATTTGTAGGCTTCCACCCAAGGTGCGGATTTCATGCGCTGGTAGTTGCGATAGGCTTCGATACCGATCATCGCGAGCGGCACGACTTCGAGCGCGGAAAACATGCCGCCGATTGCGATCACGAAAGTTGGCGTACCGGTGAAGTACAGATGGTGCAGCGTACCCAGGATGCCGCCGGTCATGAATACGATGGTTTCCAGCACGATTGCGCTATTGGCGGTCGCGGCGCGGATCAGGCCGAGACGGGTGAACAGCAGCGCAATCACGGCAGTGGCGAATACTTCGAAGAAGCCTTCGACCCACAAGTGCACCAGCCACCAGCGCCAGTACTCGACCAGGGCGTAATGCGTGTGCTGTCCCCAGGCCAATGAAGTTGCATAGAAACCGCCGATGCACAGCGCGGCAAGGAACACCATCATGATCACGCCGCGGCTTTCGGACGGCTTCTTGAGCGCCGGCCATAGCCCGCGTCCCAGCAGCAAGACCCAGAACAACAGCCCGATGAACAACAGGATTTGCCAGACGCGGCCCATGCTGGTGTACTCCAGCCCCTGGTTGCCGATCCAGAAACTGTAATCATTGCCCAGGCTTTGCAGCGTGCCGAGCCAGCCGGTGGCGGTCGACCCGACCACGATGAACAACAGCGCGTAAAACAGCACGTTCACGCCCAGCTTTTGATACTTCGGTTCATGCCCGGAAATCGCCGGCGCGATATACAGGCCGGTGGCCAGCCAAGCGGTCGCAATCCACAGCACTGCGAACTGGGTGTGGATGGTGCGGCTTACGGAGAACGGCAGGATTTGCGCCAGCGGGATGCCGAAGAAGCTCTGCCCCTCGACCGCATAGTGGGCGGTAATCACGCCCATGCCTACTTGTGCCAGGATCAGGCCGATCACCACGAAGAAATACTTCTTGGTTGCCTGCATCGACGGTGTCGGTTTCAGGGAAAACAGCGGATCGGCCTTGGGCGGCGTCGGGTCGTCATGTTCCTTGGCCATCGAATGGTAGAAAATCATGCCGGCGATTCCGGCAATCATCAGGATCACGCTGGCAATCGACCAGATGCCGGCGCCGGCGGTCGGCGTGTTGCCGACGGCCGGCTCATGCGGCCAGTTGCTGGTATAGCTCAGATGGGTTTCGCCCGGGCGGTCGGTGGCTGCGGACCATGACGACCAGAAGAAGAATGCAGTGAGTGCGGTGCGTTCGGCCGGATCGGCCAGCGAGCCGGACTTCATCGCATATTGTTCGCGCAAGGCGTTATGCGAAATGGTGTCGCCGAACAGCGCGGCATAATGTGCGGCGGTCTCCTGGACCGCTTGCGCCCGCTCCGCGCTCAGCGTGATCTGGCCGGTTTGCGCGTCGTAGGTATTGCGGCGCATTTCGACCTTCAGCAACCCGTCGAGTTGCGCCTGCGGACCCACACCAATTTCGGCGTAGGATTTGCCGAAATCGCGCTTGGCCCAAATCTCGCGCAGCGCCAGCGCTTCACGATGCAGCCAGTCGGCCGACCAGTCCGGCGCCAGATAGCTGCCATGTCCCCAGACCGATCCGACCTGCTGGCCGCCGGCAGCCAGCCAGGCTTGCTGCCCTCGTTGCACCTGGCCTTCGGAATATAAAACTTCCCCCATGCTGCTGATGACTTGTTTTGGGATCGGCGGCGCCTGCAGATAGATTTCGGTGCCAACCCATCCCAGTACCGAGAATGAGAGGACACAGATGACGGCGAGCCAGGTCCATAGTTTGCGTGTCGCGTGCATGGCTTGTTCCTTTGCTGGAGGTTTTAAAAAAAGTAACGGTTGAATTCGATTAAGATGCATTTTATATGCATCATTTATAAGATGCAATTAAAATGTATGTTAAATGAGGCGACACCTCCACCAGAAGGCGGTAAACATATAAAATCAATGCATCATTAGACAGCTGCGAAATGACACATCATTTTTCTTTAACCGGGCTTTGATCGCGCAATGAGACTGACCACCTATACAGACTACGCGCTGCGCACCCTGATGTACCTTGCCGCCAATCGCGATCGGCTGGTAACGATCCAGGACATCGCGGATCTGCACGGCATCGCAAAAAACCATTTGACCAAAGTGGTGCATCAGCTCGGCCTGCTCGGCGTCGTCGAAACCGTGCGGGGCCGCAACGGCGGGCTCAGGCTAGGCAAGGAGCCGGCGCAGATCAATATCGGCCAGGTGGTGCGCAGTACCGAACCGGATTTTTTCATGGCCGAGTGTTTCGACCGGGACCGGAACGAATGCGTGCTTTCGTCCGCCTGCGTACTGAAAGGAGTGCTGGGCACGGCGACGGCCGCATATCTGGCCGTGCTGGATGACGTTACGCTGGAAAACCTGATCAAGAAGGGGAGTGACCGCCCAAGCGGCAGCGTAGCCGTCAAGTCCATCCGGGTTCATTCGCGGCCGAGATCCCAGAAAGAATAACAAGCAGGCTGGCATCGACGGATCGCTTTACCGCAATTGCAGTAACGCTGCATCCATCCGCTTGCCGGCAACAGGGGTTGTTTCAGTAGACAAAAAATTTTGGCATCGCAGACGATACGCACATAAATATTTCCCTTGTGCTCTCCGTGACCGCTAGCGCCAGACTCCGTCAGCGCATTGCGCCACATCCCATGTTTGTGGGATGGCCAATACCATGAACGCGGCTATACCATCTGGGCCAATAGACACAAACTTGTTCGATCGATAGACTGTGGCGGCTGTCACGGTTCTGGCTTTCAAGCTGGGCGAGTAGTTTTAGTGGCTGGAAAACAGGTTATCGGAAGTGCGGTGTTTCGCGCTTCTTTTATATCTGTGAAAATATCAGGGGATGTTCCTCAACACCGATACACAAGCCATTTATAAGAGATTTTGATGACCAATGTATATCTCAATGCCGTTTTTATCCAGCAGATGCTGCGGTATACATTGCGTTAGGGCTCAGTGTTCAGCGCACCCACCTACATAGTTCTCGATCTTCCACCGACTGTGGGCACGGAGATTCTCGCTCTGCGTTCACGCTACGACGCGTTCGAGGCGCGGTTGCCGCCAGAAATCACCATCGCAGGCTCGTCCGGAATCGGGGTCCTTAATAACAACCAAGACCCCGAACACGTCTTCCAAGCAATTCAACGTGTCGGTCGCGAGCACTTGCCGTTCGTCTCTGTGTTCGTTTCAATGGAGCGTTTCGCCGGTGTGCAAATATTTTGGCTCAAGCCGCGTGACCGTGAGCCATTCGATGCGCTGCAAAGTGCTCTGGTTGCAGCAGGCGTCAAGTTTGCTTCCAATCCGTTTCCGTTCAACCCGCACTGCACCATCAGTGCAACTACCGAACTTACTGAGTCGCAGGAGAACGAGTTGCTATCAACCGCAATACCCAGGCAAGAGTTCGTTTTGGCCAAGATGTGCGTCTACCGATTGGTTGAAGGTCGAGCGTCTTTGCTGCGATCATTCACCTTTAGCGCGTGAGAGCTCACCCTTCCGTCGAACCGACACGCAACGGCGGGGCAAGATTGCTCACTACGCCGCACAATGATTTCGATAATCACTAGGATAACAAGGAGGTCAAGCAAGAGCTGCCTGCGGTTTATGCGCGTCTCCAACGTTAGGTTCGAATAAAAATACGAATTAAACTTGCCAACTCCCCGGGGAAACAAAAATTAAATGGATGTCACTCTTCTTATATTCGGTTGTTCTATATTCGCCATTCTCGGGTTCGGACATGCCGTGTTAATGCTATTCACCACCAAATTTGAACCGAGAGATCATGAGCTCTTTGAAAAGCTAAAAATCGGAAAAACCAGTATGTCCAAGACCGGGAATATGTGGAATGGAATAAAGGGATTTCATATTAGCCACAGCCTTGGCTTGATAATCTATGGCGGATTTTACATAGTACTGGCACTTGAAAATAATAGTTATTTGAAATCTTCAGCGGCCTTGAACGTCGGTTTATTTGGCGTGGCAATAACGTACATTTTTCTTGCGCACAGATTTTGGTTCAGCGTTCCCAGAAACTGTTTTATCGTTGCGATTTGTTTTTTGGCTATGTCGGTCGTCTTCAGATGAAGACACATAGCAACCGGCTCTACATTGAACGCGTTCCATAAAATTTCGCCGCTACTGCGCAACGAGCGCGCGAACGCGGAAGCGCCGGCGCAAATATATGGGCGGCATGAGTAGAAACCGGCCGTGCAAATGGCTAACAACTGATTTTCAAGCGTTGTATATTAAAAAAAGGGAGAAGGGTATGATTTTTTTTGGCTCCAGAGGTAAAACCGTAGCCGGGCAGGTTGTAGACGGTATTCAATGCCCAAGCTGCGAAAACAAGCAGTTTGTCACTTTTGGCATTCTTAAATATTTCCATCTTTATTGGATACCCACATTTCTCACATCAAAAACAGTCGGTATCGAATGTACCCATTGTAAAAAAACGCTTGTCGGCAAGGAGCTTGAGCCGGAACTTGCAAAACAAATCAAGACAACCGTGTTCACTAAAAAGAACACGCTTCCGATGTTTTCCGGGTTAATCCTTATTTCCATCCTGGTATTGTTCGGCGCCATTGCGGCTCAGCGAGACGATATGCAAGACGCGACATACATTGAGCAGCCGGCTATAAACGATCTGTACATTGTCAACTTCACCAAAGTTTTTAACGACACGGATTCCAAGCACAAGTATGGGGTCATGCGAGTCAAGAGTTTATCGTCGAGCCAGGTCGAAATACAGGTCAGCAAAATCGCGTACAACAAAACATCCGGGGTGCGTAAAGATATAAAGGAAAGAAATACATCCGCGGATTCCTACTATGACAGCGAGCTTATATACATAGATATTGGCAAGCTGAAGGAAATGAAGGAATCCGGGGCCATTTATTCGGTTGAACGCATCTGATACGCTGCTTTACGCGGCCGAAGTTTCTGCCGCGCTCCAGGTTTTCCGGTGAGCGCGGCGTTCAATGTCCGCATAGGTGCTGAATGACCATGTGGCTTCTGGAGGGCTTGCCGGGTGTGGGAAAAAGCACCATGGCGGCTTACCTGTGTGAACTCGCGCGGCAGTCTGGGTATGCCGCCAAATGGTATTTGGAGGAATCTCACGATCACCCGGTGCATTCGGCATCGTTAAAGGGAAAGAGACTCGATGCCGATTTCATCGAGGAATGCCTGCAATCGTGGTCCAGGTTCACGGAACAATGCGAAAAAGATGAAACAGTTCATATACTGGAGGGCAGTGCATTTCAATCCACCGTGCGATTTATGATGGAGGAGAAACGGCCGGCTATTGCGCATTATTATCAGCGTTTCGAGGAAGCGGTTGCGCCGTTGAATCCAAGAATGGTGTACTTGCGCCCGCGAGATGCTGTGCGGCATTCGCAATATGTGTCGATGCTTCGGGGTAACGATTGGACAGCGAAAGTCTCCGGCTACCTTGAGAACACTCGACATGCGAAACATGAAGGGCTTACCGGCACGAATGGAATGCACAAATTCTGGGCAGATTATGCTGCCCTGTGCGACACATTAGTTGCACGTACTAAAGTACCGACAAAAAACGTTGAGTTTGTGCCAGGGGATTGGAGAAGACACATGGCAGAGGCGAATGAATTTTTTGAATTGAAGGCGCCTTAGTCGGTTGTGCAAACGTTTGCCTAATCCGCGCAGCAATTTTGCATTCGATATCCCATGCTGAACCTCCGTCCCGCCACACTCGCCGACCTGGCGCTGCTGCGTCACTGGGATGAACAGTGCCACGTGATCGCGTCGGATCCGAACGATGACTGGGAGTGGGAGGACGAACTCAAGCGTTCGCCCGACTGGCGCGAGCAGTTGATTGCCGAACTTGATTATCGCCCCATCGGCTTTATCCAGATCATCGACCCGGCGCGCGAAGAGAGCCACTACTGGGGTGATGCGCCTGAAGGACTTCGCGCCGTTGATATCTGGATCGGGGACGCCGCCGACCTTGGAAAAGCTTACGGAACCGGAATGATGCAATTGGCGCTCGCCCGCTGTTTCGCCGACCCGGCGGTAGCGGCCATTCTGATCGATCCGCTTGCCGGCAACGTCCGCGCGCATCGCTTTTATGAACGGCTTGGCTTCCGATTCGTTGAGCGCAGGCATTTCGGCGGCGACGAATGTTTTGTGTATCGCCTGGACCGAACTGATTGGCGCCATGCAAGCTGACTGGCCTTCACTTCTGCAAATTTCCCGACAAGTCGCTCCCGCCGGCGCCGTGAAGTAGCGGTACCCGCAAATTCCTCTACACCTTTATATCTATATTCACCGGTTTTCAAATAGTTCCTCCGGTTGATTGCGATAGCCACATTGCTTCTGAAAACATACCCCTCCGGCCAATAGTGCCTTAGATGTCCGGGACGTAAGCTTGCAGTGTCAAGTCAGACGTCCATGGAGGTATGCAGTGGCAGCCAAAAATAAGCCGTTATCGGTACTGGTCAGCAGTACTTTCGCGTTCACGATCTGTTTTGCGGTGTGGATGATGTTTGCGGTGTTGGGTATTCCGATCAAGACCAATCTCGGCTTGAACGAAACCCAGTTCGGCCTGCTGGTGGCGACACCGGTGTTGACCGGTTCGCTGATACGGGTGCCGCTGGGAATCTGGACCGACAGATACGGCGGGCGCATCGTTTTCTTCCTGTTGATGCTGGCGACCGTGGTGCCGATATATTTGATCAGCTATGCCACTGCGTATTGGCATTTCCTGGTGCTGGGCCTGTTCGTCGGTGTGGCAGGCGGATCTTTTTCGGTCGGTACGCCATATGTCGCACGCTGGTTTAAGCAGGATCGCCGCGGTTTCGCGATGGGCATCTTTGGCGCAGGCAACTCCGGCTCGGCACTGACCAAGTTTATTGCACCGGCCATCATCGCCGGATTCGGCTGGCAAATGCTGCCCAAGGTGTTTGCGCTGATGATGCTGATCACCGCGCTGCTGTTCTGGTTTTTTTCCTATACCGACAAGTCGCACCAGATGCCGGCCGGCGTGTCGTTCAAGGAACAGATGAAGGTGCTGAAGGACCCGCGCGTCTGGCGCTATTGCCAGTACTACTCGGTGGTGTTCGGCGGCTATGTCGCGCTGGCCTTGTGGATGACCAAATATTACGTCGGCGAATACGGCTTCGATCTCAAGCTTGCAGCCCTGCTGGCGGCCGCTTTTTCCCTGCCCGGCGGTGTGCTGCGCGCGTTGGGCGGCTGGATTTCCGACAAGTACGGCGCCTATAAAGTGACTTGGTGGGTCATGTGGATATCGTGGGTCTGCTTCTTCCTTTTGTCGTATCCGCAAACCAGCATGATCGTCAAGACCGTCAATGGCGACATGAGCCTGAACATCGGATTGACGCCGTGGATGTTCACCGGGCTGTTGTTCACGGTCGGGGTAGCGATGGCGATCGGCAAGGCCTCCGTTTTCAAATTCATTTCAGACGATTTCACACACAACATCGGCGCAGTGTCGGGTGTCGTCGGCTTGGCCGGCGGTCTCGGCGGCTTCGTGCTGCCGATCATGTTCGGCGCCATCGTCGACTTGACAGGCATTCGGTCCAGCTCATTCATGGTGCTTTACGGAACGGTGTGCGTGTCGCTGATATGGATGCATTACTCGTTCAAGCCGGAACGCGAGCAGGCGGCCAAAGCGGCCGAGGAAGCCAGGGCAGCTTACGTGCCCCAAACGACCCAGTTACCCCAACCTACATAAGCGGTACTTTAAAACCGGGCGGCTGCGGCCGCTTCCGCGTTACATACAGGAGATCAAAGTGAGCAAATATTTAATTACCACGTGGGAGCCGGAAGCGTCCGCTTTCTGGCAGAGCAGGGGTAAATCGACAGCCAACCGCAATTTGTGGATTTCCATTCCCGCGCTGATGCTGGCGTTCGCGGTGTGGATGGTGTGGAGCGTGGTGGTGGTCAACCTGCCCAACATCGGATTCAAGTACAGCACCAACCAATTATTCTGGCTGGCGGCGGTCCCCGGGCTGTCCGGTGCGACGCTGCGCATTTTCTATTCATTCATGGTGCCGATTTTCGGCGGCCGCAAATGGACTGCGATTTCCACCGCGTCATTGCTGATTCCGGCGCTCGGCATCGGATTCGCGGTGCAGGACCAGACTACCGGTTATCCCACCATGCTGATCCTGGCGTTGCTGTGCGGCTTCGGCGGCGGCAATTTCGCGTCATCGATGGCCAACATCAGTTTCTTCTTTCCAAAAGCGCAAAAAGGCTATGCGCTCGGCATGAACGCAGGGTTGGGCAATCTCGGTGTTTCGGTGGTGCAGTTCGTGGTGCCGCTGGTGATCATGGCAGGCGTATTCGGCGCGCTGGGCGGCGAGCCGCAAGTTTGGAGCAAGGGCGGTGAAACCAAGGAAATGTGGCTGCAGAATGCCGGCTTCATCTGGGTGCCGTTCATTGCGTTAACGGCAATCGCGGCATGGTTCGGCATGAATGATCTTGCATCGGCCAAGGCTTCATTTGCCGAACAGGCGGTGATTTTCAAGCGCAAGCATAACTGGCTGATGTGCTGGCTGTATGTCGGCACCTTCGGTTCTTTCATCGGGTATTCGGCAGGCTTCCCATTGCTGATGAAGACGCAGTTTCCGGATGTCAATCCGTTGCAGTACGCGTTTCTTGGGCCCTTGGTGGGCGCATTGGCGCGCGTGATCGGCGGCTGGGTGTCCGACAAACTCGGCGGTGCGATCGTGACGTTCTGGACATTTGTCGTGATGATCATCGCCGTGTTCGGCGTGATGAATTTCCTGCCCGGAAACGGCAGCCTGGGTAATTTCTCGGGATTCTTCTGGATGTTCATGCTGCTGTTTGCCGGCACCGGTGTCGGCAACGCATCGACCTTCCGCATGATCCCGGTAATCTTCCTGACCGAGCGTCAACGTGCGGCCGCCGGCAAACCAGCCGCGGCACAGGCGCAGGCAATCATCGATGCCAACAAGGAAGGCGCCGCAGTGCTTGGATTCACGTCTGCCGTGGCAGCGTATGGCGCATTCTTCATCCCGAAAAGCTATGGCACGTCGATTTCATTGACCGGCGGCCCGGAGGCAGCGCTGTGGTGTTTCATCAGCTTCTACGTCACCTGCATCGTAGTCACCTGGTGGTTCTATTCGCGCAAGGGTGCGGAAATGCCTTGCTAGTAGACCACGGTCTACTAGTCATTAATGACTAGTCTGGTTAGTTCCAAACGGCGGAACTAGTCCGACTTCTTGCGAATATCAAGTCGCGGCACGACGCCGTAGACTTGTTACATCGTAATTCGGTTTGTTTTATATATGGCGCCTGTCCACAGGCGCATCGATGGAGATACCATGAGTCATTTTCTGGACCGCCTGAATTTCTTCGGCAAACCCAAGGAAACCTTTTCCAACGGCCACGGCGCAGTCGTCAACGAAGACCGCAGCTGGGAAAACGCTTATCGCCAGCGTTGGCAGCACGACAAGATCGTGCGCTCGACCCACGGCGTGAACTGCACCGGCTCCTGCAGCTGGAAGGTCTATGTCAAGAACGGCCTGATCACCTGGGAAACCCAGCAGACCGATTACCCTCGCACCCGTCCCGATCTGCCGAATCATGAACCGCGCGGCTGCCCGCGCGGCGCCAGCTATTCCTGGTACGTGTATTCCGCGCAGCGCGTCAAGTATCCGATGGTGCGCGGCCGCCTGATGGAAATGTGGCGCGAGGCACGCCTGACCAAGTCGCCGGTCGAAGCATGGGAATACATCAGCCAGAACCCGGAGCGCGCCAAGCGTTACAAATCAGTGCGCGGCCAGGGTGGCTTCGTGCGCGCCAAGTGGGATGAAGTCAATGAAATCATCGCCGCTTCCAACGCCTTCACGATCAAAAAATTCGGACCCGACCGCATCATCGGCTTTTCGCCGATCCCCGCGATGTCGATGGTCAGCTATGCTGCCGGTACGCGCTACCTGAGCCTGATCGGCGGCGTCGCGATGAGCTTCTACGACTGGTACTGCGATTTGCCGCCGGCCAGTCCGCAAGTCTGGGGCGAGCAGACCGACGTGCCGGAATCGGCCGACTGGTACAACTCGACTTATCTGATGGTGTGGGGCTCCAACGTGCCGATGACGCGCACGCCGGATGCCCACTTTTATACCGAAGTACGCTACAAGGGCACCAAGACGGTTGCAGTCTCGTCCGACTTCGGCGAGATGGCCAAGTTCGGCGATATCTGGCTGGCGCCTAAGCAGGGCACCGATGCCGCGCTCGCGATGGCCATCGGCCACGTGATCATGAAGGAATATCACGCGACCGGAAAGTCTGCCTATTTCCGCGAGTACGCCAAGCAGTACACCGACTTCCCGATGCTGGTCCTGCTGAAAGAGCGCGACGGCAAACTGGTGCCGGATTATTTCCTGCGCGCTTCCAACCTGGCAAACAATCTCGACGAGACCAACAATCCGGAATGGAAAACCCTGGTCATCGACGGAGCAACCGGCGAGATCACCGCGCCATCCGGCTCGATCGGCTTCCGCTGGGGCGAATCCGGCAAATGGAACCTGGAACAAAAAGCCGGCAGCAGCCGCAAGGAGATCGATCCGCTCCTGTCGCTGATCGATTGCAAGGATGACGTGAAGCCGGTCGGCTTCCCGTACTTCGGCGGCCGCGATGCCGAAGACCTGCTGATGCGCAACGTACCGGTGAAGAAAGTCACGCTGGCCGACGGCACCGAAGCGCTGGTTGCAACGGTGTATGACCTGTCGATGGCCAACTATGGCGTCGACCGCGGTCTGGGCGGCGAGAACATTGCCAAGGATTTCAACGACGACGTACCTTACACACCGGCATGGCAAGTCAAGCATACCGGCGTGAAAGCGGCCGACGTGATCACCGTGGCGCGCGAATTCGCCGACAATGCCGACAAGACACGCGGCAAGAGCATGGTGATCGTCGGCGCCGCGCTGAATCACTGGTATCACATGGACATGACCTACCGCGGCATCATCAACATGCTGATGATGTGCGGCTGCGTCGGCCAGAGCGGCGGCGGCTGGGCGCATTACGTGGGGCAGGAAAAGCTGCGTCCGCAAACCGGCTGGACCCCGCTGGCATTCGCGCTCGACTGGAACCGTCCGGCGCGCCAGATGAACTCGACTTCGTTCTTCTATGCGCACACCAGCCAATGGCGCCATGAAAAGCTGAATACGTCGGAAATCCTGTGCCCGACCGCCGACAATAAGTTGAGCGAAATGTCGCTGATCGATTTCAATGCGAAATCGGAGCGCATGGGTTGGCTGCCGTCGGCGCCGCAGCTCGAAACCAATCCGCTCGAAGTCGCGCGCGCCGCGGAAGAAGCCGGCATGGACCCCGCAAAGTATGCGGTCGAGCAGATCAAGGCCGGCAAGCTGAATTTCTCGTGCGACGATCCTGACAATCCTGCCAACTTCCCGCGCAACATGTTCGTGTGGCGCTCGAACATCCTGGGCAGTTCCGGCAAGGGGCATGAGTACTTTCTCAAGTATTTGCTCGGCACGCAGAATGCGCTGATGAGCGACGAGGACCATTGCATCAAGCCGAAGGACGTCAAGGTACGTCCGGCTGCGGAAGGCAAGCTCGACCTGCTGGTAGTGCTCGATTTCCGCATGTCGACCACCTGCCTGTATGGCGATATCGTGCTGCCGACTGCGACCTGGTACGAAAAGGATGACCTGAATACCTCGGACATGCATCCGTTCATCCATCCGTTGTCGGAAGCCGTGCAGCCTTTGTGGCAATCGAAATCCGACTGGGAAATCTACAAGGGCATCGCCGAGAAATTCTCGGAAATCGGCGGCGAATATCTCGGCACGCAAAAGGACCTGGTGCTGACGCCTTTGATGCACGACACGCCGGGCGAACTCGGTCAGCCGTTCGATCCGAAAGACTGGCGTGCCGGCGAGTGCGAGCCGATCCCCGGCAAAACCATGCCGAACATGCAAGTGGTCGAACGCAATTACCGCGATGTCTTCAAGAAGTTCACATCGATCGGCCCGCTGCTCGAAAAAGCCGGCAACGGCGGCAAGGGCATCGGCTGGAAAACAGGCCATGAAGTCGAGGTTCTGCGCGGCATCAACCGCACGGTGCTGGATGAAGGCGTGTCGAAAGGGCAGCCGCGCCTGGATACCGCAATCGACGCTGCGGAAATGATTTTGTCGCTGGCGCCGGAAACCAACGGCCACGTAGCGGTGAAGGCATGGGATGCATTGTCCAAGATGACCGGACGCGATCATACCCATCTGGCCAAGCCGCGCGAGCATGACACGATCCGCTTCCGCGATGTGCAGGCACAACCGCGCAAGATCATTTCATCGCCGACATGGTCGGGACTGGAGTCTGAAGAAGTCAGCTACAACGCCGGCTATACCAACGTGCATGAAATGATCCCATGGCGCACCCTGACCGGCCGCCAGCAGTTCTACCAGGATCACGTATGGATGCGCGATTTCGGCGAAGGCCTGTGCGTGTACAAGGCGGCAATCAATACCAAGACCACCGAGGCGGTGCTCAACAGCAATCCGAACGGCAACAAGGAAATCGCGCTGAACTTCATCACGCCGCATCAGAAGTGGGGGATTCATTCGACCTACTCCGACAACCTGCGGATGCTGACGCTGTCGCGCGGCGGTCCTCACGTCTGGCTGTCGGAAACCGATGCCAAGACAGCGGGCATCGTCGACAACGACTGGATCGAGGTGTTCAACGTCAACGGCACGCTGACGGCGCGGGCTGTCGTCAGCCAGCGCGTACCGGTCGGCATGACACTGATGTATCACGCCCAGGAAAAAATCATCAACGTGCCTGGCGCCGAAATGTCCGGCAAGCGCGGCGGCATCCATAACTCGGTGACGCGCGCGGTGACCAAGCCGACCCACATGATCGGCGGCTATGCGCAACTGTCGTACGGTTTCAACTACTACGGCACCGTCGGCTCGAACCGCGACGAGTTTGTGCTGGTGCGCAAGATGAAGAATGTTGACTGGCTGGAGGGACCGCTGAAGGAAACAGCGCTGGACGAGCCCGCTATACCGCCGCAAAGCGGTGTGCGTAGCGGTCCGGTGAAGACACCTGCACCGGAAACCGTCGAACGTCCGGAAACAGTGGTTGCGATGAACGCGCCTGCACCCAAGGGTGCATGAGAATAATCCAGGAGCAAACATGAAAATCAGAGCGCAAATCGGCATGGTGTTAAACCTGGACAAGTGCATCGGTTGCCACACTTGTTCGGTCACCTGCAAAAACGTGTGGACCAGCCGCGACGGCGTTGAGTACGCATGGTTCAACAATGTAGAAACCAAACCCGGCATCGGTTATCCGAAAGAATGGGAAAACCAGGACAAGTGGAATGGCGGCTGGAAGCGTAACGCATCCGGCAAGATCGAGCCGCGCCAGGGCGGACGGCTGAAAATTTTGGCCAACATTTTCGCCAACCCAAACCTGCCGGCCATCGACGAGTACTACGAGCCGTTCACCTACGATTACGACAGGCTGCAGAATGCACCGCTGTCGGAAACGCCGCCGACCGCGCGGCCGATCTCGGTTTTGACCGGCAAGAAGATGGACAAGATCGAATGGGGACCTAACTGGGAAGACGACCTGGGCGGCGAATTCGCCAAGCGCAGCAAGGACAAGCTGTTCGACGGCATGCAAAAGGAAATGTACGGCACGTTCGAAAACACCTTCATGATGTATTTGCCGCGCCTGTGCGAGCACTGCCTGAATCCGACCTGCGTCGCATCCTGCCCGTCGGGTTCGGTGTACAAGCGCGAAGACGACGGCATCGTGCTGATCGACCAGGACAAGTGCCGCGGCTGGCGCATGTGCATCTCCGGCTGCCCGTACAAGAAGATTTATTACAACTGGTCTTCCGGAAAGGCCGAGAAGTGCACGTTCTGCTATCCGCGCATCGAAGCCGGCCAGCCGACCGTGTGTTCGGAAACCTGCGTCGGCCGGATTCGCTATCTCGGCGTGCTGCTGTATGACGCCGACAAGATCGAAGCCGCCGCATCGGTGCCGAACGAACAGGATCTGTACGAAGCGCAGCTCGACCTGTTCCTCGATCCGCACGATCCGGCCGTGATCGAGGAAGCGCGCAAGCAGGGCATTCCGGATTCATGGCTTGAATCGGCGAAACGTTCGCCGGTGTACAAGATGGCGGTGGAATGGAAAGTGGCGTTCCCGCTGCATCCGGAATACCGCACGCTGCCGATGGTCTGGTACATCCCGCCACTGTCGCCGATCCAGGCGGCTGCCGAGTCCGGCAAGATGGGCATGAACGGCATCATCCCGGACACCAAGAGCCTGCGTATTCCGGTCAGGTATCTGGCCAACCTGCTGACCGCAGGCAAGGAAGCACCGGTAGTGCATGCGCTGGACCGGATGCTGGCGATGCGCGCCTACATGCGCAGCAAGACCGTCGACAAGGAAGAAAATCTGACGGTGCGGAAGCAGGTCGGCTTGAGCCAGGCGATGGTCGAAGACATGTATCACATCATGGCGATCGCCAATTACGAAGACCGTTTCGTGATCCCGAGCAGCCACAAGGAAATGGCGGAAGACAGCTTCAACGAAAAAGGCTCGTGCGGATTTTCGTTCGGCAACGGCTGTTCGGACGGCACCAGCGAACCATCGCTGTTCGGCAAGAAGAAGACCGGCTCGACGATTTTCGTATCGATGCCGAAGTCGCGCAAGAAGAAGGAAGTGGAAGGGGTCTGAAGTACAGCCCCCTCTCCCGCAAGCGGGAGAGGGTTGGGGAGAGGGGGACAGCAAGAACCGCGGCTTTTTGAATACCCTCACTTGCAGTGCGCGTATTCGCTTGCAAGCGAATACCGTTCAGCAGGCCTGGCGCATGCGCCACGAAACCCCTGCTTCACCCCCCGGCCCCTCTCCCGCAAGCGGGAGAGGGGAGCACAAATAGAGATTAAAGGAACACCATGCAACACTACCGAATCCTGTCCGCGCTGCTGCTCTATCCCGAGCCGGCACTGATCGAAAGCCTTCCGGAGCTGGAAGCAAGACTGGCCGACAAGCCGGACATGCTGTCGCGTGTGCGTCCGCTGCTCGACTACCTTGCGCAGAACGATCTGATCACGATCCAGCAAAACTACGTGATGACCTTCGACCGCACGCCATCGCATTCGCTGCATCTGTTCGAACACATCCACGGCGAATCGCGTGACCGCGGCCAGGCCATGGTCGACCTGATGGAAGAATACAAAAAGCACGGTCTGGAAATGACTTGCGACGATCTGCCGGATTTCGTGCCGCTGTTCCTTGAATTCCTGTCGCAGCTCGATGATGAGGAAGAAACCGGGCGCCTGCTCGGCGACGCGGTGCACGTACTGGCGCACATCGGCCGCAAGCTGGACGGTAACGGCAGTCCATATTCCGGCGTGTTCGACGTGCTGGAGCAGTTGAGTCCGGTGGTGGCGGAGCAACTCTCCGAGCCGCCGATCAACGACATGGACGAAGCGCTGGAAACCTTCGGCCCTGGCGCCGATGGCGTGGAGCCGCTGCTGAAGACCAACACCGGTGGCCCGCAGCCGATCAATTTTTACCCAAAGGGAGCGCGCAGCATTGCGCGCAACGCCGCCTGATTATCTGAAAACATGATGGCGCGGCCCGCCGCGTCCGACAAGGAGAACACACCATGAATTATCTGAACCAATTCGCATTCGGGATCTATCCCTATATTGCGCTGGCGATCTTCCTGCTCGGCAGCCTGATCCGCTTCGACCGCGAGCAATACAGCTGGAAATCCGAGTCGAGTCAGACCTTGCATCGCGGCAGTCTGCGCCTTGGCAATATCCTGTTCCACGTCGGCATCCTGGGGCTGTTCTTCGGCCACGCCGTCGGTTTGCTGACGCCTTACGCATTCTGGACCGCGATCGGTATTTCTTCCGCGGACAAGCAATTGTTTGCCATCGTCGCCGGCGGCATCATGGGCACGATGTGCCTGGTCGGTATCCTGATCCTGCTGCATCGGCGCTTTACCAATGACCGGTTGCGCGCCGTCACGACATTCAAGGACAAGGTCGTGCTGCTGTGGATCCTGGCGACGCTGCTGGTCGGACTCTCCACCATCTTCACGTCCTCCGGACACATGGATGGCTCATTGATGGTGCAGTTCATGAATTGGGCGCAGCGCATCGCGACCTTCCGCGGTGATGCCGCCAGCTACATTGCCGATGTGCCTGCTCTGTTCAAGCTGCATCTGTTCATGGGCATGTCGCTGTTCGTGATCTTCCCGTTCACCCGGCTGGTGCATGTGTGGAGCGGTTTCGGCACGGTGGCTTACCTCGGTCGCGCCTATCAACTGGTTCGCCCACGTTAATACTGGCGCATTGAAAGGAAATCATCATGGGTATCTCCGTCAACGGCATTGACATCGATGACAGCGTGATCGAAAAGGAATTGCCGCATCATCAGCAAGCCGCCAATCCGCTGAAGCAGAGCGTGCAGGAAGTCGTGCTGCGCACCGTGCTGTTGCACGAAGCGGAGCGCCTCGGAATCGCCGGCGAAGACGACGACGCGCGCATCGAAGCATTGTTTACGCAGGAAGTGCGCGTGCCGGAAGCCGACGACGCGACTTGCGAGCTTTACTACCGCAATCAGCCGCAGCTTTTTTCCAACGGTGAAATGGTCGAGGCACGCCATATCCTGTTTCAGATTACCCCGACCGTGTCGCTGGAATTGCTGCGCGAAACCGGTGAAGCGGTGCTGCAGGCATTGAAGGCGCAACCCGAACGCTTCGATGAGCTGGCCAGGGAGTATTCGAATTGCGCATCGGGCGAAGTCGGCGGCAATCTGGGTCAGCTGACACGCGGTCAGACGGTGCAGGAGTTCGAGAACCTGGTGTTCCGGTTGAAAGAAGGCGAGATGGCCGATCGTCTGCTGGAGACCCGCTTCGGGCTGCATATCGTGCAGGTGATGCGGCGTATCGAAGGCCGGCTGCTGCCGTTTGACATCGTCAAGCCGCAGATCGTGGATTACCTGACGACGCGCGCATGGCAGCGCGGCGTGCATCAATATCTGCAGATCCTGGTTGGACGGGCGGACATTCAAGGCGTGACGCTGGACGGTGCGGAGACGCCGCTGGTGCAATAAGAAGGAACGCTTCGGCAGTCAGTTTTACCCAGGGATAAAACAACATGAACTTTGAGTATCCGCAAAAAATCGAAGCGCTGCGCCGCAAGGTGCTGGATTTCATGGAGGATCATGTCTTGC
This sequence comes from Burkholderiales bacterium RIFCSPLOWO2_02_FULL_57_36, assembly GCA_001770855.1. Lineage (GTDB taxonomy): Bacteria > Pseudomonadota > Gammaproteobacteria > Burkholderiales > Burkholderiaceae_D > MESE01. The sequence goes on along the minus strand of MESE01000140.1, from coordinate 22,100 downwards.
TCAGGATTGACGCATGGAACAAGGCCGAGGCGGATCATGTCTATCCGCCATTCATGGACGACCTGAAGGCGCTGGCGAAATCCGAAGATTTGTGGAATTTTTTCCTGCCCAGCCTGCCTGAAGACATGCCGGGGCAACGCCTTACCAATCTCGAATATGCACCGCTGGCCGAAATCATGGGCCGCGTGCCATGGGCGCCCGAGATTTTCAATTGCAGTGCCCCCGATACCGGCAATATGGAGTTGCTGCACATGTTCGGCACGCCGGAGCAAAAGAAACAGTGGCTGGTCCCGCTGCTGGAAGGCGAGATCCGTTCCTGTTTTGCGATGAGCGAACCGGACGTGGCTTCGTCGGACGCGACCAATATCCAGACCTCGATCCGGCGCGTTGGAAATGACTATGTGATCAACGGCCGAAAATGGTTCATCACCGGCGCCGCGCATCCCAACTGCAAGTTCGCAATCTTGATGGGAATTACCGATCCCGACGGCGAGACGCATCGGCAGCAGAGCATGGTACTGGTGCCGATGGATACGCCGGGATTGAAGGTGTTGCGCAATATTTCGGTAATGAACCATACCGCGCCCGAAGGTCATTGCGAACTGCTGTTTCGCAATGTGCACGTGCCGTGCTCCAACCTGATCCATGAGGAAGGCGCGGGATTTGCAATTGCGCAAGCGCGCCTCGGACCCGGGCGCATTCACCATTGCATGAGAGTGATCGGTCAAGCCGAACTGGCGCTGGAACTGATGTGCGACCGCGCAGCAGAGCGGCGCACGTTCGGCCGCTACCTGCATCAGCATGGCACCGTGGCCGAATGGATTGCGCTGTCGCGCATCGAAATCGAGCAGGCCAGGCTGCTGGTGCTGAAGACGGCATGGATGATCGACCGGCATGGCGCCAAGTCCGCGGCAAAGGAAATTGCGATGATCAAGGCATTGGTGCCGCGCATGCAGACTGCCGTGTGCGACCGCGCAATGCAAGTCTTCGGTGCGATGGGACTGAGTTCCGACACGCCGCTGGCATCGCTGTGGACCGTCGGCCGGTGGTTGCGCATTGCGGATGGTCCGGACGAAGTGCATTTGCGCTCGGTGGCACGGCAGGAGATGGGGGAGGCGGCGCAGCGGCGCGGTGGGTCATTCGCTTATATGAATGCGCCGGTGTATGACGAGTAGGGGATTGTTTGGCGGTGGGAGCAGCGTTGCGGTTTTCTCCTTCGAAAACGCAAAACCGGTTGTACTTCGTGGATACTGGCCGGGTCTCGCCCCGGCGGCGAGGTACTTTCTTTTGCGTCGCCAAAAGAAAGTACCCAAAGAAAAGGCGACCCTACAAAGCGCCCTGCGGGTACCCGTGGGATTGGAAGTCAACGCGGGAAGCGAAACGAACTCGCTACGCTCAGACATGTTTCGCTTCTATTTCCGCATTGACCTCCAATCCCACGGCGCTTCGCCAAGGGTTGAACGTCAACATCAACGGCAACATCCACACCAGTTCAGCGGACGACGAAATTTATCTCGCTGGATAAACGCTTAAAACCCTGGGTTTGTTTTTGACGTGCCCCCGCTTGGGACGCTGCCGTGAGAGTGATGCGTCAAGCGGATAAAGAAGCGAAACATGTCTGAGCGTAGCGAGTTCGTTTCGCTTCCCGCTTGGCGCATTACTCTCACGGGAACCCGAAGGGCAGCGTCTTGCGGTCGCGTTCTTTTGCTTACTTTTCTTGGCGAGACAAGAAAAGTGAGTAGCTGCCGGGCTACCCCCGGCATGCCACTACGAAGGAAACCCAGCTTGCAGTTTCGAAGGAAACGCCTACGGAAAATAGCCCTATAAACGAATGACGGGAAATAATTTAGTTTTCTTGTAATAGCGAAAGAGAACGAGAATCCGCCGTCGATTGTTATTGCAACATTACTTCCTTCACCAAGGTAAAACACTACTCAACACATGGACTTGGTTGCATCCATTTTTAAATAGTACTATATTGGTACTCATTAAAAGACATGGTCATAACATATGTTAAGAATGAGCAAGCTGGCGGATTACGGATCCGTGATATTGACCACGATGGTGCGCGATCCGCAACGGATTCAAAGTGCTGCGGAGATTGCTTCTGCGATCCGCGTGCCCGTGCCGACTGTCAGCAAGGTGCTCAAGATATTGACGCGTGAAGGACTGGTGTTATCGCTGCGCGGCGCAAAAGGCGGCTACCAGCTATCCCGTCCGCCGACCCAGATCTCGATGGCGGAAGTCATTGAGGCGATGGATGGTCCGATCGGCATGACCGAATGCAGCATCACGCCCGGGTTATGTACGCAGGAATCGGATTGCGCGGTGCGTGCCAACTGGCAACGGATCAACCTGGTTGTGCTGCAGTCTCTGGAAAAGATCACGCTGGACCAGATGATCCTGCCGGTCGCAAAAACCGTGGAGTTCCGTACGCAGCGTCCGCGCGCGCCGAAGCTCGGCGCAATGAATGGAGAACAGGCATGACTCAAACAGCAACCCGTCTCGATGAATTGATCGGCAACGAATACCGGCACGGATTCATTACCGATCTGGAAGCCGACAGCGTACCGCGCGGCCTGACAGAGGATACCGTGCGCATGATTTCGGCGCGGAAAAATGAACCGCCGTTCATGCTGGAGTGGCGGCTGAAAGCGCTTCGGCACTGGCTCACGATGACCGAGCCGGACTGGTCCACCGCGCGTTATCCGAAAATCAATTATCAGGACATCATTTATTACTCCGCACCGAAATCGCTGAAAGACCGGCCCAAGAGCCTGGCCGATGTCGATCCTGAATTGCTCAGGACTTACGAGAAGCTGGGCGTGCCGCTGAAGGAACGCGAAATGCTGGCCGGCGTCGCGGTCGATGCTGTGTTCGACAGCGTGTCGGTCGGCACCACGTTCAAGGACAAGCTGGGCGAACTCGGCATCATCTTCGGCTCCTTTTCCGATGCGGTGCAGGAACATCCGGAACTGGTGCGGCAATATCTGGGTTCGGTGGTGCCGTACACCGACAATTTCTTTGCCGCACTCAACGCAGCGGTATTCACCGACGGTTCGTTCTGCTACATACCGCCCGGTGTGCGCTGCCCGATGGAGCTATCGACTTATTTCCGCATCAATGCCAAGGATACCGGCCAGTTCGAACGCACGCTGATCATTGCCGACGAGGGCGCCTATGTCAGCTATCTTGAAGGCTGTACCGCGCCGATGCGCGATGAAAACCAGTTGCATGCGGCAGTGGTGGAACTGGTCGCGCTGGACAATGCGCGGATCAAGTATTCGACCGTGCAAAACTGGTATCCGGGCGACAAGGAAGGCAAGGGCGGCATCTATAACTTCGTCACCAAGCGCGGCGATTGCCGCGGCAAGAAATCGCATATTTCGTGGACTCAGGTCGAAACCGGTTCCGCGATTACCTGGAAATATCCGAGCTGCATTTTGCGCGGCGATGACTCGATCGGTGAGTTTCATTCGGTGGCGCTGACCAACAACCGCCAGCAAGCCGACACCGGTTCCAAGATGATCCATATCGGCCGCAATACGCGCAGCACGATTGTTTCCAAAGGCATTTCGGCGGGACGCGGACAGAACGCCTATCGCGGATTGGTGAAAATTTTGAAATCGGCCGAAGGCGCGCGCAACTATACGCAATGCGATTCGCTGCTGCTAGGCGACAAATGCGGCGCGCACACCTTTCCGTATATCGAAGTCAAGAATCCGACCGCGCAGGTGGAGCATGAAGCATCGACTTCGCGCATCGGCGAAGACCAGCTGTTCTATTGTATGCAGCGCGGCATCTCCGCCGAGGATGCGGTATCGATGATCGTCAACGGATTTTGCAAGGAAGTATTCAAGGAATTGCCGATGGAATTTGCGGTGGAAGCGCAGAAGCTGCTTTCCGTAAGCCTCGAAGGCAGCGTCGGCTAGGTGTTTAGCTCCCTTCTCCCGCAAGCGGGAGAAGGGCTGGGGATGAGGGTAATTGAAAGAGCCACCGCATTTGCAACCTCCCTCACCCCAACCCCTCTCCCGCTTGCGGGAGAGGGACCGGTTGGCGGTTCACCAATTTACTGTTTGAATATTTTAGTTCAGCTGTTAGATCACAAAATTCAAGGAATCAATCATGTTGCAAATCAAGAACCTTCAAGTACGCGTCGACCAGAAGCCGATCCTGCGCGGCCTCGACCTGACCGTCAATGCCGGCGAAGTGCACGCGATCATGGGGCCGAACGGCTCGGGGAAAAGCACGCTGGCGCAGGTGCTGGCCGGGCGCGACACGTTTGAAGTGACGGGCGGCAGCGTGCTGTATCAGGACAAAGATTTGCTGGCATTGGCGCCGGAAATACGCGCGCGCGAAGGCGTATTCCTGGCATTCCAGTATCCGGTGGAGATTCCCGGCGTCAGCAATGTCTATCTGCTCAAGGCGGCGCTCAATAATGTGCGCAAGCATCGCGGCTTGCCGGAGCTGGATGCGATCGAGTTCCTCAGCCTGATCAAGCAGAAAATGGCGCTGATGGACATGAGCAAGGAGCTGCTGTACCGCTCGGTCAATGAAGGTTTTTCCGGCGGCGAGAAGAAGCGCAATGAAATCCTGCAACTGGCGATTCTGGAACCGAAGCTGGCGATCCTGGACGAAACCGATTCAGGGCTCGACATCGATGCGCTCCAGGTCGTTGCCAAAGGCATCAATGCGCTGCGCAGCCCGGACCGCGCGATGATCATGGTCACGCACTATCAACGGCTGCTCGATTACGTCGTACCGGATTTCGTGCATGTGCTGTCGAAAGGAAAAATCATCCGATCCGGCGGCAAGGAGCTGGCGCTGGAACTGGAAGAGCGCGGCTATGGCTGGCTGGAAGAAAGCGCCGGGACTGCGCAGGGAGCAATGGCATGATGCAACTGCAGTCAACAGAACATGTGCTGGCGGACTTTGCCCGCATCGCGATCGAATTGCCGGGAGCGGACGTTCCGTGGCTTGCACGTGTGCGCAATGCCGCGCTGGAACGTTTTGCACAAGAAGGCTATCCGACCGTACGCCACGAGGAATGGAAGTACACCAGCGTCGCCACACTTGAAAAAAGGGCGTTCACTGCGATCATCGGGAACGAGCCTGAGGACAGTGCGGCCGCGGTCTTGTTCGACAGCCTCGCGCTCGACATTCAATCCGGCCATCTGCTGGTCTTCGTCAATGGCCGGCACGCACCGGCACTGTCGCGGATCGGGAAACTGCCGTCCGGCGTGGTGCTCGGCAGCATGGCAGATGCGCTGGAACGCACACCGGAAAAGCTGGAGGCGTATCTGACCGACGCAGGCAGCCAGACTGTTTTCGGCGCGCTCAACACTGCGTTCATGGCCGATGGCGCATGGCTGCATGTGCCGCGAGGAGTGGCGATTGATGAACCGATACACCTGCTGTTCCTCACCACTGTCTCCGGCGCCGCCATCCATCCACGCAACGTGATCGTGGCGGAAGAGGGCGCGCATGCAACCGTGATCGAACACTATGCCGGCAACGAAGATGCTGCGTATTTCAACAATGCGGTGACGCAGATATTTGCCGCAGGCAATGCAGCTATCGAACATTACAAGCTGCAACAGGAATCCGCGCGCGCTTTCCATATCGCCGGCATCCATGCGCGGCAGCGGCAGGCCAGCCGGTTCGAATCGCATTCGATCACGTTCGGCGCCGCATTGGCGCGCAACGACATCACCACCATATTTGACGCGGCCGGTTGCGAGACCACGCTGAACGGGCTGTATCTGATCGGCGGTCGTCAGCATGCGGACAACCATACCTGCATCGACCATGCCGCGCCGCACGGCACCAGCCAGGAATATTACCGGGGCGTGCTGGACGGCGCCGCACGCGCGGTATTCAACGGCAAGGTGATCGTGCGTCCGGGTGCGCAAAAAACCAATGCGCGCCAGTCCAACCACAATCTGCTGCTATCGCGCGATGCGGAAGTCGATACCAAGCCGCAACTCGAAATCCATGCCGACGATGTCCAATGCACGCATGGCGCAACCGTCGGTCAACTCGACGACACGCAACTTTTCTACCTGCGCTCGCGCGGCATCGAAGAAGCAATGGCAAGAAACCTGCTGGTACATGCATTCGCGCATGACGTGATCGAGCGTATCCGCGTGCAATCGCTGCGTAGCCGGCTGGAGCAGATACTGTTCGCACGGCTGCCGCAAGGCAAGCTTATCCGGGAGCTGACATGAAAATCGACAACCAAGAATTGCTGCATCCGCCGATATCGGCACGCACCGTTGAAGATTGGCGCAATGATTTTCCGATCCTGCGCGAGACGGTGCGCGGCAAGCCGCTGGTGTATCTGGACAATGCCGCGACGACACAGAAGCCGCAATCGGTGATCGATGCGGAGGTCGCGTATTACACGCACACCAATGCCAATGTGCATCGCGGCGTGCATACGTTGAGCCAGCGCGCGACCGATCGGTACGAAGGCGCGCGCAGCAAGGTGCGCCGCTTCATCAATGCCGCGGATACCAAGGAAATCGTGTTCGTGCGCGGCACCACGGAAGCGATCAACCTGGTGGCGCAAAGCTACGCGCGGCCCAGGCTGACGGCGGACGACAACATCATCATCAGCGCGATGGAACATCATTCCAACATCGTGCCGTGGCAGATGGTGTGCGCGCAGACCGGTGCGGAACTGCGCGTGGTCCCGGTCAACGATGCCGGCGAATTCGAATTCGATGTCTTCGCCAAGGTGATCGGGCCGCGCACGAAACTGGTGGCAGTCACGCACTTGTCCAATGCATTGGGCAGCATCACGCCGGTCAGGCGCATCATCGAGTTGGCCCATTCGCACGGCGTGCCGGTATTGCTCGACGGCGCGCAGGCAGTGTCGCATCTCGGCATCGATGTGCGTGCGCTCGACTGCGATTTCTATGCGTTTTCAGGCCACAAGATTTTCGGCCCGACCGGCATCGGCGCGCTGTATGGAAAAGAGGCGCTGCTCGAAGCGATGCCGCCATATCAGGGCGGCGGCGACATGATCCGTTCGGTCACATTCGGCGAGACCGAGTACAACGATCTGCCTTACAAGTTCGAGGCAGGGACGCCGAATATCGCCGGCGCGATCGGGCTGGGCGCGGCGCTCGACTATGTGTCGGCAATCGGCCTGGATGCGATCGCCGCGCATGAGCGCGATCTGCTGGATTATGCGACCGGACTGGTGTCCGATATCCCCGGCTTGCGCATTGTCGGCACCGCGCAGGAAAAGGCCAGCATCCTGTCATTCACGCTGACCGGCATTCATGCGCACGATATCGGCACGATTCTCGATCACGGCGGCATTGCGATTCGCGCCGGCCATCATTGCGCGATGCCATTGATGCAGCGTTTCGGCTTGAGCGGCACCGCGCGCGCATCGTTTTCGCTATACAACACACGGCAGGAAGTCGATGCGCTGGTGGCCGGCCTGCACAAGGTAAGGGAGATGTTCAAGCGATGAACGATCTGCGAGAGTTGTACCAGGAAGTGATCTTCGATCACTACAGCAAGCCGCGCAACTATCACGCGCTGGATTGCGCCAATCACACAGCCAAGGGACATAACCCCTTGTGCGGCGACCAGGTCACTGTTTACCTCAAAGTGGCAGGCGATGTGATCGAAGACTTGAGTTTTGAAGGCACGGGCTGCGCGATTTCCACCGCATCCGCTTCGCTGATGACCGAAGCGCTGAAAGGCAGGAAGATCGCGGAAGTCGAGCATTTGTTCCATGACTTTCACAAAATGGTGACCGAGAGCGAAGACGAACATCACCCGGACCTCGGCAAGCTCGAAGCACTGGCCGGCGTGCGTGAATTTCCGGCGCGGATCAAATGCGCAACGCTGGCCTGGCACACGCTGCAGGCAGCGCTGAAGGACCGGAAACAACCGATATCGACGGAGTGAAAAATGGATGTGAAGACGACGCTGGATAGCAAGACCGATTCGGAAGCATTGCTCGAATCGAGCGATCAATTGCGCGAGGACTTGATCACGGTGCTGCGCACGATTTACGACCCGGAGATTCCGGTCAATATCTACGATCTGGGATTGATCTACAACATCGATATCGACGAGCAGCACAACGTCAACATCGACATGACGCTGACGGCGCCCGCCTGTCCGGTCGCGGGCACGTTTCCCGCGACCGTCGAAGAACGGCTCAACGAGGTGCCGGGGGTGAACGACGTGCACGTGGAACTGGTGTGGGAACCGGCGTGGAGCATGGATATGCTGACGGACGAGACCAAGCTGGAACTGGGTTTGCTCTAAAGGGGATAGACCATGTCCGATTGGATCGATGTCGCGCCGCAAGATGAGATTCCGCCGGGCGCATGGCGTTCGATGGAACTGGATGGCGCGCAGGTTGCTGTGTTCAATATTGATGGCGAGTATTACGCGATCGAAGACGTTTGTACGCACGATGGCGGCATACTGACCGGCGGCGCGCTGGAAGGTGAAGAGATTATTTGTCCGCGTCATGGCGCCCGATTTTCCGTCAAGACCGGCAAGGTGCTTGCGCCGCCGGCTTATGAAGACGTGACGAAGTTCCCGGTGCGGATTGAGGCGGGTACGGTGCAGGTGCGGGATGCGCGCTGGGATTGAGCTGCGGTTCGCTCCCTTCTCCCGCAAGCGGGAGAAGGGCCGGGGACTCAGAGCACTGCTCTGAGGGCGGTTGCAAGGACCGCGCTCTTTCAATCTCTTTCACTTTCGCTCGGCGTGCAAACAAACATCGGTGTGCGGACAATATGCCCGTTGCTAGCTCCCTCTCCCCCGGCCCCTCTCCCGCTCGCGGGAGAGGGGAGCAAAACGCAGCACCGAATGGATACGATCTGTCGTCAATTTCTCACGCGATCTTCAATCATCATATAAGCACCAACCACCATCACACCATGACCTATCCCGCCTTTTTCGACCAAGCTCCCACCATCACCATGCATGACAGACTGGCCGAATTCCTCGGCGCTTCCGGCGATGGCATGCTGACCTACCGCTATATCGATGCAGTCCGCTTGGCCGGACACTCATGTCCCACCGTGGCAGGCGCCTGGCTGATGACGCGGCGCGCTTTGCAGATGCTGTATCCGGATCAGATACCGGAGCGCGGCGCGATTGACGTGATGTTTTCGTCGGCACAGGATGAAGGCGTGACCGGTGTGATCGCCAGTGTGGTCGGGCTGGTGACCGGTGCGGCGGGGCCGGGCGGGTTCAAGGGTATCGGCGGCAATTTCAATCGGCAAAACCTGTTGCACTTCGCCGGTGACTTTCCCGGCGAAGCCCGATTCGCGCGCTCCGACACGGGAGCGGAGGCATACCTGCGCATGCACATGCAGCGGGTGCCGGGCGATCCGCGCATCGACGAACTGTTGCGAGCCGGTCTGGCGGGGCGGGCGACACCGGAAGAAAAAAAGGAATTTGCAAGCTTGTGGCAACAGCGTGTCAAGCGCATCCTGATCGATCATGCCGATGATACGGAATTGATCGGCGTGATCGTCTGATCAGGCAGGCGCCGCACTGGTATTGGGTCCGTGCGTGGCACAATAACTGTTCGCCATTTCCACTTGTATTCTTATCAACTGCAAAATATACGAGCGATGAAAATTCAAACTCCGGCTGCGCCTGTAAGCCAGTGTCCAGCATACTCATGTTTCACCTGATAAAGGCACCCCAATGACTGTCACATCGCCAGATATCGTCATCTCGGAAGAACTGATCCGCAAGTTCGACCGTCAGGGGCCGCGTTATACCTCGTACCCGACCGCCGATCGTTTCAATGCCGGATTCACGCTGGACTCTTATCACCAGTACCTGGAGCAGCGTGCCAACCGTACCGAGAATCCGCCCTTGTCGATCTACGTGCATTTGCCGTTTTGCGAATCGCTCTGTTATTTCTGCGCGTGCAACAAGATCATCACCAAGGACCATAGCCGGGCGGCCGAGTATCTGCGCTACCTGGAAAAGGAAATGGCGCTGGTCGCCGCGCGCATCGGCAAGGACCGGCGCGCTGTGCAATTGCATCTGGGCGGCGGTACGCCGACGTTCCTGAGTCCGGCGGAAATGCGCCAGCTGATGGACATGGTGCGCGGTCATTTTAATTTTTCCGACGATGCCGAACTCGGCGTCGAGATCGACCCGCGCACCGTCAGCGAAGACACGCTGGCGATGCTGGCCGGCCTGGGCTTCAATCGCACCAGCTTCGGCGTGCAGGATTTCGATCCCGACGTTCAGGCGGCGGTCAACCGCATCCAACCGCTGGAGATGGTCGAGCGCGCCGTGACCGCCAGCCGCAAGGCCAACTTCCTGTCGGTGAATGCCGACCTGATCTACGGCTTGCCCAAGCAAACGCTGGCCAGTTTCGACCGCACGCTCGACAGCGTGATCCGATTGTCGCCGGACCGCATCGCGCTGTACAACTACGCGCATCTGCCCAGCCGCTTCAAGGCGCAACGGCAGATCATCGAACTTGATCTGCCGTCGGCCGAGGCGCGCCTGCAAATCTTTTTGCGGTCGATGCAACGCTTGCTGGACGCCGGCTATGTGTATATCGGGCTGGACCATTTTTCCAAGCCAGAAGATGAACTGAACCAGGCGCGCCTGAACAGAAGCCTGCACCGCAACTTTCAGGGCTATACCACGCGCGCCGAATGCGACCTGATCGGTTTCGGCGTATCGGCCATCGGCAAGGTGGGCGATTCCTACAGCCAGTCGGTGCGCACGATCAAGGCTTATTATCAGCATCTTGATGCCGGTGAACTGCCGCTGGAAAAAGGTTATTCGTTGACGCAGGACGATGTGATGCGCCGCCGGATCATCATGGAATTGATGTGCAGCAGCCCGGTGGATTTCGGCGCGATCAATGCCGCGTACGGCATTGATTTCCGCAGCTATTTCGCCGGCGAACTGGAGCTCCTGAAACCTTGTGAGGCGGCCGGCTTGATCGGGATCGATGCAGACGGCATCAAGGTGACGCCCACCGGCCGGCTGTTCGTGCGCGCAGTCGGCATGGTGTTCGACAAACATCTGGCGCAGCCGACCACTGCCGCTTATTCGAAGTTGATTTAGGGCATATGACAAATCATGGAGCCCGTTCATCGGGCATGAAATACAAATGAAATACGATACGATTACCCGCGATAACGTCAAGCAACTGGTCGATGAATTCTACGGCCGGGTGCGCGAAGACGAATTGCTCGGCCCGGTATTCCTCAAAGCGCTGGGCGAAGACTGGAGCGCGCATCTGGAACGGCTCACCGAGTTCTGGTCCACCATCGTGCTGGGCACGCGCAGCTTCCAGGGCAATGTCTATGGCACGCATATGCAATTGAACGGCATTGAGCCCGGCCATTTCCGGCGCTGGCTGGATTTGTTCTCGCAAACCGCAAATGAGCTGTTTGAAGCGGAACAAGCCGAGCAATTCATCGGCATGGCGCGCCGCGTGGCATCGAGTTTGCAAATCGGATTTTTTGACAAGGTGATTCACTCAACCTGAGCAAGTTCCAGCGGCAACTGTCAAGCGATTTAGATAAGTTTTTTGAAGACCTCGCCCGGCTATTTTTGATCTAAATCATTTGAATTGATTTTTTCGGAAGATAGAATGAATTTGGCTGTCCGTGAAGGACGGCAGGCCGGAGCGCAAGCGGGGTTACGATGACTTTCCACATGGAACCACGCGTTTCCTTCTATTTACGATCACTGTCCTGCGCCGTCGGGCACCAGTTGGTTCGTGGCGAATTGCCGCGCTCGATTACTTTGGATAATTCCCATATCGTCCCGGCATTTTCAATATTTTCACCCATATAAAACGAATAAGGCCGGCGCCGCCGCGCCGGCATAAAAGGAGAGCCCTGAATGCATAAACTGGAAAGCGCTGCGATCGCCCTGGCGGTACCGCAAGAGATCTCCAAGGAAGTGTTGATCGAAAAGTACGCCAAGGGAAATGAAACCAGCATAGACCAGGTGCTGGCCCGCGTTGCAACAGCGCTGGCCGAAGTCGAGACGCCCAAGACCCGCAAAAAGTATGCGGAAGAATTTTTATGGGCGATGAAGCACGGCTTCATACCGGCCGGACGCATCAGCAGCGCTGCCGGTACCGGTTTGCAAACCACGCTGATCAATTGTTTTGTGCAGCCGGTCGGCGACTCGATCACTGAATCGGTAGACGGTAAGCCCGGCATTTATACCGCGCTGGCACAAGCCGCCGAAACCATGCGCCGCGGGGGCGGTGTCGGCTACAATTTTTCCGCGATCCGGCCCAAGGGCGCACGGGTCAAGGGCACCGGCAGCAGCGCCTCCGGGCCGATTTCGTACATGAAGGTGTTCGACCGATCCTGTGAAACGGTCGAGTCGGCCGGCGCACGGCGCGGTGCGCAGATGGCGGTGGTCAATGTCGACCATCCCGACATCTTCGAGTTCATCACGGTCAAGCAGGAACGCGGGCAACTGAATAATTTCAACGTGTCGGTCGGCGTAACCGACGCCTTCATGCGCGCGGTCGAGTCGGACGCGGAATTCGAACTGGCGCACGTAGCCGAGCCGAATGACGAATTTTGCCAGGCCGGCGCCTATCAGCGCGGCGATGGAAAGTGGGTATACCGCAAGGTCCCGGCACGCGAGGTGTGGGACCTGATCATGAAAAGCACCTACGCGGCTGCCGAGCCGGGCGTGCTGTACATCGATCGCATGAACCAGGAAAACAACCTGTCGTATTGCGAAGTGATCGAGGCGACCAATCCTTGCGTGACAGCCGATACCTGGGTCGCCACCAGCGAAGGTCCGAAGCAGGTGCAGGACCTGATCGGCAAGCCGTTTGTCGCCAACGTCAATGGACAGGAATTCAGCGCCGATCCGCGCGGTTTTTTACGACCGGCGTCAAACAGGTGTTGAAGCTGCGCACCCGCGAAGGCTTCGAGTTGCGACTGACGCCGGACCATCCGGTGCGCCGCGTGGCCGCCGCCACGCGCTACCGGCAGGAATTCGAATGGGTAAAAGCAGGTGAATTGCGCGCCGGCGATCGGATCGCATTGCATAACCATCGTGCGCTGCATGGCTGGGAAGGCCGGTATTCGGAAGCGCAAGGTTACCTGCTGGGCTTGTTGCTGGGCGACGGCACGCTGAAAAGCGAAGCCGCGATATTGAGCGTGTGGCCGCAACAGAATACCGCGCTGGTCAATGGTGCCGCACAAGTGACGGCCAACGGCATTGTCGCAGCGGCGGAAAGCGCCATGAGTGAATTGAAAACCCGCGCCGACTTTGCCGGATTTGCCAAGGTCGCGGGCCGTAACGAATATCGTCTGAAGAGCGCCAGCTTGCGCGATCTCGCGCTCGAATTCGGCATGCGGCCAACCTCGAAAAAAATGACGGACGCGTTCGAGGCGACGTCCTCGGCATTCCATACAGGCTTCCTGCGCGGCATGTTCGATGCAGATGGCTCAGTGCAAGGAAGCCAGGAAAAAGGCGTCAGCGTACGCCTGACCCAGGTCGATAAATCCACGCTGCAACGCGTGCAGCGCATGCTGCTGCGCCTCGGAATTGCCTCGACCATCTATGGCCAGCGCAAAGGACCCGAGCCGGTGCTGAAGCTGATGCCGAACGGCCGGGGCGGCAGCGCTGAATACATGACGCAAGTGCTGCATGAACTATGCATTTCCGGCGACAACATCGCGCTGTTCGCCGAACGCGTTGGTTTTGCGGACAGCGACAAGCAGGATGCGCTGGAGCATGCGCTCGCGACATACCGGCGCGCGCTCAATCGCGAGCGCTTTACCGCCGTCGTGGAAACGCTGGAAGCCGATGGCGAAGCGCCGGTGTTCGACGTGCAGATTCCCGGCATCAATGCGTTCGATGCGAACGGATTGTATGTGCACAACTGCGGCGAACAGCCGTTGCCCGACTACGGCTGCTGCTGCCTCGGCAGCCTGAACCTGCCGGCCTATGTGGAAGCGCCGTTTACCGCGGACGCCAGGTTCGACTTCGAGCTGTACGCACGCGTCGTCGCGATCGCGGTGCGCATGCTCGACAATGTGCTGATCGCGACGCGCTGGCCGCTCGAAGAACAGTCGCGGGAAGCCGAGGCCAAGCGCCGTCTCGGCCTCGGCTTTACCGGGTTGGGCGACGCGCTGATCATGCTGGGCGTGCGCTACGATTCGGAACAGGGACGCGCGCTAGGCGCGGACATCGCTCGCGCGATGCGCGACACCGCCTACGCCGCCTCGGTCGATCTCGCCAAGGAGCGCGGCGCATTCCCGTTGCTCGATGCTGAAAAATACCTGCAGTCGGGATTTGCATCGCGCCTGCCTGAGGAGCTGAAGAATGACATTCGCACGCACGGCATACGCAATTCACACCTGACATCGATCGCGCCGACCGGCACGATTTCCTTGGCGTTTGCCGACAATGCGTCGAACGGCATCGAGCCGGCATTCTCGTGGTTTTACAACCGCGTCAAGCGCATGCCGGACGGCAGCAAAAAGGATTACACGGTCGAAGACCACGCCTATCGCGTCTATCGCGCGATGGGACACGATATCGAAAAGCTGCCCGACTATTTCGTGTCGGCGCTGGAGATTTCCGCCAGCGATCACATGCTGATGGTGGCGGCGGTGGCACCGTATGTCGATGCGGCGATTTCCAAGACGGTCAACGTGCCCGAGGATTATCCATATGGCGATTTCCAGGATCTGTACATGGAAGCATGGCGCAAGGGCTTGAAGGGCATCACCACCTATCGTCCCAACAGCGTGCTGGGCGCAGTGCTGTCGGTGCCTTCCGCGGCCAGCGCACCGCAGCCGATCACGCTGCCGGAGCAGGACAAGCGCCTGGTGCTGACCGAAGTGATGCGCTCGCCGCCGCTGGCGTCGTTGCGCTGGCCTTCGCGCCCCGGCTTGCCGGCCGGTGCAACGGGCTGGGTCAGCGAAACCATCCGTACGCCGCAGGGCGACTTTGCAGTTGTGGTATCCGAGCAGGGCGGTGTGCCGTTCGAAGTGTGGGTGCTCGGCGGCCAGCCGCCGCGCGGCCTGGATGCAATCGCCAAGACACTGTCCACCGACATGCGCGCCAACGACCGCGGCTGGCTGCGCAAGAAGCTGTCGATGCTGGCCAATGCGTATGGCGATCCATTTGAAATGCCGATGCCGCCGAATGGCCAAGTGATCCAGGTGCCGAGCGCGACAGCCGCGCTGGCCAGGCTGGTCGAATGGCGCTACAACCAGTTGGGCGCCTTGAATTCCGGCAAAGACGATCCGACACCCGTGCTCGACGCGCTGTTCGCGGCGCATGAGCCCAAGGCCGGCACCGATGGCACGCTGGCCTGGGTAACCGACGTATGCAATCCGGCGACCGAAGACGATTTCGTGCTGATGCTGAAAGAGCTGCAGATGCCAGACGGCACCCGCCGGCCTTACAGCATGTGGCTGACCGGCGGTCATCCGCCCGCACTGGACGGCTTGTGCAAATTGCTGAGTCTGGACATGCGCGTGATCGATCCGGCCTGGATCGGCATGAAGCTGCGCAAGCTGCTCAATTACGCCGAGCCGCGCGGCGACTTCCTGGCGCGTATACCCGGAAGTGAAAAGCAGGCCAGCTATCCATCGACCGTTGCGTACATCGCGCAACTGGTGATCCACCGCTATGCGATGCTCGGCATCCTGACCGAAACCGGCGCGCCGGTGAACGCGATGGGCGTGGTCACGGACGAACCGACGCATGCGGCCAAAGCCAATCCGACCATACATGGAAAGTTGTGCCGTGAGTGCGGGAATGCTGCGGTGATTCGCAAGGATGGCTGCGATTTTTGTACGGCGTGCGGGGCGATTGGTAGTTGCGGCTGATAGTCGATAGTCGTCCGTGGTTGCTCGGGCGAGTGTAGGATGACTCATCAAACCAGCCGCGCCTAGTAGCTGGTGCTGTGCTTGAAATTGCGGTGAGTTGTGTGCGATGCGAGGACGTGAGGATGCATCTTAGCTAGACTGGATCCTTTCTCGACCACGAATTATTAGGGCATGCTCGAATTCGCCACTGGTTCGTGAGTCGAATTCAGAACACACCATTCATTATCTCGAAAGTTAGGTGGTGGGTTGTGTGGTACGTTTATGCTGTTGTCGTGCCTCGACACGTGTTTCATCAGTACGGAAGTCGACAATCTATTCAGTGGCCCACTCAGTATGTCTGGGACAAACCAAAATCCAAGAAACGCAAGAAAAGTACTTAATACAAATGAGGCCGTTGGACTATCGGTCGAGAGATGTGTCACGGAACCCGTCAAAACGGTAAAGAGAATCACGATTAGCCATTTCGTCCGAACGTACGTCTTGACACCTTTCGCAAATCCGCCCGCAATAATTGTGAGCCTCCGTTCCATTTCCGCTAAGTCCTTGGCGGCAAGCGCATCAAGCAGTATTTTATTCTGCGCTTCCAAGCACTCGCGTTCCTCGTGCAACTGAACTTTTTTGGCATTGACCGTGTTTAGGTCATCAACGTATTTTCCTTCAGTTTCTACCAGTTCTTGGGATACGCGATCTATCTCAGCCTGATAAGCAAGGCTCCTTTCATGGAGTATGAGTTCACCTTCCTCTCGGGCACGTGCTGCTGCAAATTCACCGGCAGCGAGCTTCACTTGCTCGATGATAAATGGAATGCGTTCCCGCGTAACATCCTCTGGATCCCCCGAAACAGCACGCATCAATGCTTTTGCGCCCTCGCGATCTTCGAGCAATGCGGCGAGATCGTCTGCCTGTTCTCTTCCCTCTAGCTCAATAATTAAATTATAGGCTCTGGCCTTCACATCAGCGCGTGGGCGGACTGCTGCAGAACAGTTCGCAAGTAAGCGGGCCACTGGAATTGAACTACGGGTACCACCTGTGCGCGTCCAGATATAGCCCGCGAACTGCTTATCAGACATAGCGATCGGCGCCCATTTTTCCACATGGGTAATGCTATGTTTTGTCGTTCCTTTCAACCACCGTGTCCAAGCTGCGTTTGCGATCTTGACGAGTGCTGTATTCCTACTCAAAAATATCCATTTAGAATCGCACACCCGTGGACAAGGTTGCGAGCTATCTCTCATTGTAAGCATAGACCAGACAGATTTTCTGTCATGTGCTTTTGCCTCTACATTTCCCCATGCTTGCATGCTCGTATTCATACCAGCTTCAATATCACCAACCACAGTTGGATTGTGCCGATGTAAATTTACTTCTGGATCGCGTTCCACATCAATTCCAAGCCTCTCGTAGGCTCGCTCTCCAACTCGATCCTTTAGTGCAGCGAGTAAATCCGGTTTGGCCGATATTCCCAAACGATGGGCAGATGAATTTATTCCCGACCGAAGATAGGATAACTGAGCTCCAATGGCCCCTTCCGCTTCCATCACACAGTGATCGAACACAGCAACTCGTGCACCACTATTCTTTATAGTCGCAAGTAATTCACTCCCATATTCCGCATACTCCCAATTTACGCCCAGCATATCCAGCAAAATTGGAGAATCAAGATAAATGGTAAGTCCTGAAAGTGGCACGTTTGTGTCAGCAGGCTCCTGAAAAACAGCTATCGCCTCAGCTGCCATATTAGCAAATGCAACATCTGATACCAATTCGAACGCAGCGCGGTCTTTCGTCTGAATGTCCAATAAAAATTGTGACGTTTTATAATCCAGATGAAGCTCATCCCCGTTTAGTTGATCCTCACGCCGCGGAACTCGTAATAGAGAAAGCGTATCAACGCTTCGTTTGGTGGTGATCGAGGTTTCCTTGCGGCCAAGAATCCTCATTGAATCAGCATTCAGGAGTCTATGGAGAAAGGCTGCATCAATTGCCGATCTCTCCATGGTGTTAATTTTTTGATCGTCGATACAATAATCAAAGAAAGCACTTAAAACTCTTTCAACTTGCGCCTCAGTGACAGGATTTACAGACTCATTTTCAGGAATCATGGCGGCGTGTTTATATACCGTTCTGGAGCCGTCACGAGAAACGACTTCAAGCAGGCCAGCCAATTCCAATTGTTCGGTCAAACCTAGCGCTGCCAACCGTGGAATACTGAAACCAAAGCGCTGCGACACAGCCAAAGAAAACTTTTCAGCGTCGAAAAGTTGTCCAACTAGATCGTGGTTGGCTTCAGTGAAAAAAGGAATAAGTGCATGGGTAATACCAACCCCTGGCTTACTTAATCGCTGTGCCAACGCACAATATGCTAGAAGTGCCCGCTTTGGTCTGGTGTTGACAGTCATTTTAATTTTTCAGGCGTTATTGAATTGGGCGGAGAAAAATATTCTTAGCAAGTTATCGAGTTAGCTAAATAGTATGGCCATCACTGAAATCTCGGATTCTAACCAAAACCATCAAGTTTTACGTCCAGCGAGATCATAACATTGCTAAATAAGCACTTGAAAATATAAAGCTTGACGAGTTCATTTCGAAACTGACGAATTAGCAATCAAAAGGACCCATGCTCACATTAAATAATATGTGAGCATGGCCGATCTAACTTGTTTAAAACCCGCCGCTTCTTGTGCCGTTGTTCGAGCGCACCCGATGCCGCGACTTGCAGCAGCCTCTGAAAAGTGGCGCATTCGTCATGACTCGGGGCCGGACACGCAGCGGCATGTCGCAAGCCCTTGCTCATCGCCTGCAAGCGCTTGATCGTTCCGTCGATCTCATCGGCCTTGGCCGTTGACAATAACGCCCATGCAGGCAAGAAGCGCATCGAACGCCTGCCGGCAGAAGCGTTCATTGGCGGGTTCCTGCTGCACGCATTGCCCAGCGGCTTCAAGCGCATCCGGCATTACGGGTTGCTGGCGCCGTGCCACAAGCAAGAGAAACTGGCGGCATGCCGGCAAGCGCTTGCAATGTCGGTACCAGACAAAGCAGTGATGGAGTCGGTGCAGGCGTTCATGAAGAGGGTGGCTGGCATCAATGTCGGGCGCTGTCCATGTTGCGAGCAAGGCATCATGCAAGTCGTTGGCGTGATCGTGCCTAAGCGGGAGTACTGCCGTACGGCGGGGCCGCCGCCATGAGCCGGAATGTCGCCATCGAACCAGGACGGGCGCATTGCATGCCGGGGATGCGCTCGTCGGGTGTGTCAAATTTGCGTGAAATCAGCTGTCTTGGTGCAGGCGCTATGCCCGCCTATCGGGGTCATGCAAGCCGGGAATCGACGCAAATGGGCAACGGCCGCATCAAGTTATTGCCAAAACAGCCATCTCTGGCTTTACAATCCCCATAACCACCGCCCGTAGTGGCGGTTCAGTCCAACAGCGGTTATCTGCCGCTGCCGCACCACAGCCATGGCGAACGTTCGCGTAGCGGCAGATAAACTCTATTCGTTAAATGGCAAATGAATTCGATCCGACGCGGTTGCTTTGAGCTAGATGTTCTGCCCCAGTGGGACTCTTCGCAAGACGAGGAGTGTCTAACGTTGACGAGATCGGATGAAGGTGCATTTCAACTTAGCGCGTTCGTGAAGCGCGAAGGAGTTGTGGGGCTCGCGGAGATTCGCTCCTTTTATCAGAAGGAGAATCCTAAAGCTGAACTGGTGCCTGCCACTGCGGGCGAGTTCTCCGGCTACATGGTTTCGTTCGAAGACGGCGAAGCGAAGTGGTCGAAATACTGGATTGCTGCAGAAAACGTGCTTGTGCTAGCCACCTATAACGGCCCTACCGGAGCTTACCTTCGCGAGATGCCAGATGTGTACGCAATGCTGTCGACCCTGCGGAGGGTGCCAGCATGAAGCGTTTGCCACTTAACATGTCATTCGAAAATGACGCGCGAATAAGCGCTCCCCTAAAATTTACTGATCGGCGGGGGCGCCTTTCAACTCGACGTTAAGGCATATGTCATTTGAACTTTTTCAGGAACGTCTTATGCAAAAGGTATGGCTCGCTTTAGTTTCCATGTCCCTTTCAACGGCTGGGTATGCCCAGGTACATAAGTGCACCGTTGACGGTAGGATGGTCTATCAGCAGGAGCTGTGCGCAGGAACTGGGCAATCGGGCCGAGTTACCCACGTGGCCGCCGCCCCTTCCGGCGGCGAGAGCACGCCAACCGCTTCCACGCCGCTTCTGTGGCCTGGAGTGGAGTTCGGCATGACACGCCCCGAGGTGCTCCGCTTGGTTCCCGGATCAACTGAACATCGGGGCAGCGTGAAGCTCGAAGGATTTCGCTACGCAGCAAAGACTTTCAATGTTCAATTTGGGTTTAAGTCGGATCGCCTGGTTCAGGCTCACCTCGGTGATGTCGTGTTCATGGAACTCAATGCCGCCACCCGGCAAGCATTCGATAGGCTCGTCACCACGGTTAGTCGCACCTACGGTCAACCGGTATCGCAAAGCGTCGAAGGGCGTGCGTCTGGACTGTATGGGAAGGCACTCTGGCGCCGGGGTCGTTCGGAAATTACTGTGGATATCAGTCCAATAACACAGCATCACTCGACCATCCTTTTCAACTTTTTCGTCGAAGGCGCCCGCCTGACGCCTTAATTTGTCAATCTTTCACGAACAAGGGTATTTTGCTCCCGAACCTAAAATCATGAAATCTCAATTTTTACTTCTCCCTTTTCTATTCGCTCTACTAGTTCAGACCGGTTGCGGTCAAAAGTCGGATAAGTCAGTCGAGTTTCCCCCTAAAAAATCTATCGGTACGGTGAGTGGCTTAGATATATTGGAGCCGGGAGATGAAGTTTTTGACCCACAAAGAAAACTGGTCTGGCAGCGGTGCGGTCTAGGCGAGAAATGGAACGGCGCTATCTGCGAAGGAACTCTAAAAGAGCTGACCTTTGTTGAGGCCAAAAAGATGGCTCCGAAGGGGTGGAAGATCCCAACTATTCGAGAGCTCAGTAGCATCTCTGATTGTGAAAACGGGTATCGGAGCACTAAAGACTTGGGCGACGGCCTCCCTCCCCTGAATGATTCCTGCAAAGGAGACTTAGACTCTTCTTCATTACATTCGGCGTTCAAAACAAAAACGTACGATTTGCGAGATGGATTCTACTTTTGGTCGGCATCTTCCGATAAAAGCAACGACTCTTATGTTGACGTCATATCTTTCAGGACTGGGCAAATAAATGGCCTTCCAAAAAACGATGGTGAAGCGAAAATCTTTGTCAGATATGTTCGAGATCACCGCTGATTTGGCTTGGTTCGCCCTAAGCCGGCTACAAGCCTGAGCTGGACAGTGTCGTCGAAGAGGAAGCGGTATTGTATTTATCGGAGGACTGCGGCCGCATCGAGACATCATTTGACGAATTGATCGCCGGTGCTGGGCAGGACGAATCACGTTTCATTTTGACTTCGAGTCATCCTGGGAAGACGGTCAACGAGTCAGACGAATTCGCGAACTCACTGATACTCAAATATGAATGGGAAACTAAAATTGTTTTCCTCTAAGTACCAGTTATGCCTCACACCACATGTCAAAGCCATTCACCCAAATCCAACTGACCGATGCTCAATGGCTGGAAATTGAGGCGGCACGTCCCGACTCTGGCAGCAGCGGGGCAGTCAAGGGGCGCGCCGAGGCATTGGCACGCATCCACATCTTCGAAAACTATCCCGGCGGGGAATTTGTTGCGCCGTGCAATGGCGCGGACATGGCAGTGCTTTATCAGGGCGCAAAAATCAACTTTGAGGTCAAGGGCACCCGGTCGCCTGGCATTGATTGGCAGAGGCTCAAGGTTTCAAGCAGTCACTCTTGTCGTCTGCTTATGTCCGGCATTCCAATGCTTCGAATCTCCTCAGTTTTTTCCCGCATCCCGCTGGTTTACACGCTTACATATCCTCAAGACTTCAGACTGCAAGAAGAGCCTCGTTGGTCTGTGCATCCGGCCAGTGAGGCCTAACGAGTAAGGTTAGATTGTGATCGCGCAGCGAGCCACAATCTGAACCGGTTGTTGGACGAGCCCGGACAATTCAAACAATTCAAACAGGTAAGCTGTCCCGTTCGCTTGCCACGTTACTTCAATTCCAATTCCGATCCCGTACGCCTGTCCGTACCTTATGGACGAGACCCGACCGCGATCAAGCGTCCGGATGCGGGCCACACGCCGCGCTCCAGCATGCGGCTGCCGTCGAAGACGAGCCAGCTCTG
>MESE01000139.1 GCA_001770855.1 Burkholderiales bacterium RIFCSPLOWO2_02_FULL_57_36 | reverse complement strand
GGCCCGCTGGGCCAGCGAACCCTCCCCCCCCATGGACCTGCGCGACGAATTCATGGTGAAACTGCGCGCCGACGCCGCCCTGGGCGAACTCGACCTGCGCGGCGAACTGCTGCGCCGCATCGCCCTGCACCGCGAGCGGCTGGCCCACTACCGAGAGATCGAGCAGCACGACTTCCTGCACGGCAAGCCCCTGTCCCGCGAAGCCCGCATCCACCACATGATCCTGAAAAAAGGGATTTTGTACGAGGAGGGGGAGATTGCGTGGAATGAGGAAATGCGGGGGGTGCTGGGGTAGGGTGCTGGCTTGTATTGTGCGTAAAGCGCACTTCAATACGGATTTTTGGTGATTTAATTGCTATTGATTTGGTAGCTTCTTGCGCAAATTATTCTAGAGCTATAAGTGTTTTTGTTTGTTATTTTTCTGCAAATAAGACATTCTGTTTGTGCACATTAAAGCTGCGCGTGGCGGCTTTGTGCGGTGCCCCGCAGCAGATCACAGCCTCCCCCCTTCGGGTACAGTCGCCAGAGAACACACAACGAAACGACGGGAGGGAATATGCAGGATTTCAATACAGGGACGACGCCGGGTTTGTCGCTGCCTTTGGGCGGACGAGGTTTGCAGATGAAGAACGGGCCTGCGGGGGATTTTTCCGATGGTTACCGCAGGGGTTTGGAGGTGGTATTGCATTACCTGTTACAGCCATGAACCCATCAGAATACCAAGTGGTTGGTGTCTTCACGAATGACACAAAAGGCGATATGCGGATTTTTTTGGAAATGACTTGCGAAGAGGTCTTTCTCGCTCCGGGTAACAGCATTGAATTGCTCGCTCGACCCACTGCTGACTTGCGTCCAATCACCGTTTCCTATTTGGAAGATGGGCTTCAAATATTCGCTCACCGAGAGTGGGACCCCGATTGGCACATACGCTTCAAAAATAAGATACTAAAACCAGCGTATCCCACGCGCCTGTCTGAGCATGAATAATTTCCATTTCTTTGTTCGCTGTATCGCACCCAACCTTGCACTTCGTTCGGACGCTCCGGGCTTTTCACTGCTTTTAAGCAACAGGGTTTGCAGATGGGGCGTGATTTTTCGATATTTACCCCAGGGGATGCACCATTGGCTTTGCGTTATGAGTCCCTATGACAGCAACCCTTGAGCAACTAGCATTGTGTGAGCGATTTCAGTCAGAGGTCGTGCCTGCTGATCCGTATTCGAAACTAGGAATTGCGATTTCCACTCTCAATTTAATTCCGTTGAATGCATCTCGCCATAAACAGGCGAACGGCACTTGCGGCTGGTATATCCACGGTGGCAAGTATTCAACGGACGCTGACTTCTACCAACCGATCCACGTCGCACACCTCGCCAAGTACTGCCCTCAATTCATCCCGTATTTAGCCCTCGCACCAGGCTGGCGCATTCTTCTTGCTCCTGAGTACGAGGATGTATGGTTTGACGAACGATGCCTCAATGAAACAAACGCATGACCCGGCGCTCACACTTGCCCCCTTTGGTCGCTGGACGCTACGCGAAATGCCGCTACGTTCAGGAAAACAAGGTTTGATGAGCGTGCGTGGCCCTGCGAGAAACTTTCAAGGTAATTTTTCCGCTGTCTACCGCAGGGGTGCGTGGTTGGCATTGCCTTAAGCATCACCATGAAGTCCTATTTTCTCGAAGGTATATCTGCAATCGTCGCCGCAGAAACCGCGCTCAATGAGCTACTGCCCGGGCAGCAGCGACCATGGCTTTTGCGGGCAGTAGATGGAGGTGTTGTGGCCTATATAGACATTGAAACTCATTTGGATGGCCTGCCGAACCTCCATGTTTCCACCGATGTCAGTGGCCGGTATTATCACGAAGACAACATGGTTGTCGCTGCACTCTCTGACGTGCAAAGTCGGGTCGGCGGGACACTGAAAGGTGATGTTTAACATGTCAACCCATCAGATCGCGTCCGGTGTCCGTTGACCTTTACGCCAAATGCTATGAAGCCAAGGAACACTGGTTTGGGGGCGTACTGGATCGTGCCAAAAGAGAGGGACGGTGTGCCATTCGGAATCGGCGTGACAGCGACCGACATCAATGACGCCCTCCACCTCATTCAAGAGCAACACTGGAACATCGCCCTTGAACATGTCTCTGTTCAAGAGAACGTCTGCTTTTCGGACCTTGACCCCATGTCGTTCCTAACATGGGGGTCAAGGTCATGCGCGGTATTTGGTACCCATGCCTCAACATCGGCTGGGGTGCCAGTGGACAACGCAATAACTCGCTCAAGGCGGACGCCTGCGGCTCTGCTTTGCGTGATCGTTAAATGATATGAAGTGAAGGTCACGATCAGCCACCATGGCACTATTCGCATATGGCGTGCGTCGCAAACGCATGGTCTAAATTCAAGTCATTGCTCGGCGCAGAGCTGCTGCAATCCCCCTCATCAAAGGAGTACCCATGTCCGGTGGAAATTGGAAAGAGATGTTTCAAGCAGCCTGCGAAGGCGACATTGAAATGGTGAAGTACCACGTCAAGGCGGGCGTGGACGTTAACTTCGCGCATCCCGAATTCTTGTCCACGCCCCTCGTGGCAAGCATCCTGGCGGGCCAGTCAGAGGTGGCGCACTTCCTGCTGGACAGCGGCGCCAACCCTGGCCTGTGGTCCGAGTTTGATGGCATGAAGCCCTACCAGGCAGCCCACCAGCGTGAACTGGCGGATGTGGAGCTGCGCCTGCGCGCGCTGGGGGTTGCGGAGCCAATCCCGGCCCCGCCAGCGCGCCGGAGGTTTTGGGAATTCTGGCGCGGCAGCCAGGCCTGATCAACGTCATCAATCGCGTGTCTACGGGTCGGTTTCAGCAACGGTACCAGCCCAGGCTGCGCGCTGGCACCCTGGTCCATAACCTCCCAGGTAATGCCACAAGCGCCCGCTGCGCCCTACCATGGCGCCATGACCGCAAGCCCCTCCACCAACCCCTTGCACTACCTCCTGCCGACCATGCTCGTGGTCGTCGGCCTCATCCACTTGCTGCCTGTCTCTGGCCTGCTGGGCAGCGCGCAGTTGGCCAAGCTCTATGGCGTCGCCTTCACCGAACCCAATACCGCCATCCTCATGCGCCACCGCGCCGTGCTGTTCGGCTTGCTGGGGGTGTTCCTGGTCGTGGCGGCCTTTCGGCCCGCGCTGCAAGCCGCTGCGCTGGTGGCGGGGTTCGTCAGCGTGGCCTCTTTCTTGTGGCTGGCCTGGTCGGTTGGTGGCTACAACGACGCCCTGGGCCGCGTGGCCGTGGCCGATGGGGTGGCCTTGCTCTGCCTGGCCGTGGGCGGCGCAGCGTGGCTGTTTCTGGACAGCCGCTGCTGATCACCATTTTTAAAAGGCCCCCCAACCATGCCATTGCACACACGCCTTCGTTGGCTTTTCCTGGCCAACGCCACGGCGCTGCTCACCCACCAGATTGACGCCGCCTACTGGCACGAGTGGGAGTTGTTTCGCATCCCTGGCGGCAACCAGGTGAACTTGATCCTGAATATTCCCATCATCGCGCTGGTCCTGTATGCCCACAGCCGCGTCGTTGCCGATGTCCACGCCGGTCTGGGTTTCTGCCAATTGCTGGCCGCACTGGGTTTCCTGACGGTTGGCATCCATGGCTTCTTTTTTTGGCAAGGCCACACGTCTTTCCACCAGCCCATGTCCATCGTGTTGCTGGCCGCCACTTGCGTGCTGTCGGCCTGGCAACTGCTGGCCTTGCGGGGTTTCAGGTCGAATTGAGCTGCCCAGCCATCTTCCCTAAACCACGAGGCACGCCCCGTGCCTGTTTGTCATACAATATTTGTAAATATGTAATACACCCACGGAGCTAAGCATGTTGTCTGTCCGTCTGCCTCAACCTTTGGAAAATCAGCTGGCCGCATTTTGCGAAGCGCAGCACGTCAGCAAGTCTTCGGTGGTGCAGCTTGCCTTGGAAAAACACCTGAGCCGGGTTGCCAAACCCACGCAGGCGGTCCCACAGGGCAATCCTTTTGCCGCGTTGCGTGGCACGGGGAACCGCAAACTCTCCACCGAGCAGATCATGCGCATGACCCGGGGTGACGATTGGAACCAGCCATGACGCTGGTGGACACCAATGTACTGATCGACCTGGTACAAGACGACGCGACGTGGGCGCCATGGTCCGAAACACAGTTATTTGAAGCACAAAAGCAAGGCCCCTTGTATATCAACGCCCTGGGTTACGCCGAACTGGTGCCTGCTTTTGATGACATGGCAAGCTTGGACCGGTTTCTCAAACTGGCCAAAATCACCGTGAAAGAGGTTTCTCGCCCCACCGCTTATGCAGCGGGCGCGGCGTTCCTGCGTTACCGCAAACTCAAGGGCACCAAAACCGGTGTGCTGGCAGACTTCTTCATCGGCGCACAAGCCCAAACCGAAGGCTGGACCATTTTGACGCGGGATGCGGCACGTTATAAGACCTATTTTCCACAGGTCAGGCTGGTTTGCCCCTAGGTTTTTACAGGTCAAACCGGCCTCCAGCCCTTATCAACATTGCGCAAGCAGCTATTAATTCAATAGCGCAAGCAAGCACAGCGCCAAGGGCCATCTCCCATCCCAGCGCCCCCGCCACCGCCCGGCCCCACCTCACCCCAGCCGAATCGTCTCCCCGTAGCCCGTCATCTCCAGATACCCGCGCCCAACCTCTTTGCCGCCTTCCAGCAGCCGCACCGCGCCCTCCCAGTAAATAGCGCCGGTGGAGAGGCGGCTGTCCAGCTCCTGGTCGGGCATGAGCACCTGCAGCGTGAACACGCGGGGGCCGACGCGCACGCACCAGTGCACGGGGTAGCGGATGCCGGTGCGCGGGGACTGCCAGTGCGCCAGAGGCTCAAAAGCCACGGCCTCGGGCGGGAAGGTCTGGGCGGCACCGTTGGGCGACGCCAGCGTGGCGGCGGACCACAGCGCCGGGGCCTGCGGGCCGCGCAGGCGAAAGGCCATCAGCGCGCTGCCGTCGTCCAGGTTGATGCCGATCCAGTCCCAGCCCTGCGCGCTGGCGGGCAGAAGTTCGCTGGACCATTCGTGGTCCAGCCAGGCCTGGCCGGTGACCGCAAAGCTGCGCCCGGCCAGGGTGACGCTGCCGTCCACCCGCAGTTGCGGGCGGCTGTAGTAGTAGCTGGCGTGGCGTGCGTCGGGTGCCTTGGCGCTGAAGCCGGCGCGCCCGTTGAGCATGGGTGGCCCGGCGGGCACCAGGTTCAGGGCGTAGGCAAAGCTGCTGCTGCGCACCTGCGCCCGGTAGGCACCGCCGCGCAACTCCAGGCGCCAGTCGCCAATCCAGACCCGGGTGTTCCCGACTTCAAAACCCGCACGGCCCAAGCCCACACGGGCCGAGCGCTGGTCGTGGCGCAGGTGGCCCAACGCCGGGTCGGCGAGGGCCGCGTGGGCCAGCACGATTTGGCGGGGGGCAAAGGCGCTGGCGCTGGACTCCCCCACACCGGTGCGCACGCGGAAAAACGTGGTCTGAAAACCCAGCGGGCTGCCGTCGGGCAGGCGCAGCCAGCCGGTGGCGTACCACCACTCGGTGCGGAAATCCGGGTGGGCGCCGTGGTCGGCGGGGAACTCCAGCGTGCGCCCGGGCAGCACCGGCGGAAAGACCGGGGCCGAGCCCGCAGCGGAATCCCCGGCCACCTGCCCCCCCTGTTCTGCCTTCCCGGCCTGCGATGGCAGCGCGCTCAGGCCGCCCAGGGCCAGTACAAAGTCACGGCGATCCATCACCAGTCCTCCCGCACGGCCAGCACCGCGTCCTGGCGCATGGCCTGCGCCCCGGCGAGCACCGCCGCCAGGGCGGCCAGCGCAACCAG
>MESE01000138.1 GCA_001770855.1 Burkholderiales bacterium RIFCSPLOWO2_02_FULL_57_36 | reverse complement strand
GGCAAACGGGGATTGATTGGCAATTCCGCACCGCCGATGCACGAATGAAATTGAAGTACCTTTATCCGAAAATTGAAGAGTGATGGTCTACTAGGCTACTAGCGCTTGCTCAAAGGCTCGCGGCGCATGGACAAGGTTCCTGTGGCGATGAATATCTCTCTCAGCAAATAGATGAAACTGCCGATCAGCGCCAGCATCGCCATTACAAAGAGCATTGCAATCAGCGTTGCCAGGGCAAGGCCCAGTGCATCTCCCAAGAATAACGCGGCGATCACGACGCAAATAAGCAATGCACAGGTCGTGCTCAACGTAATCGCTCCATTGATGAGATGGGCTCTGCGAAAGAGAATCTCGATCTCTGCCAGGTATTCCTGCTCTCTTGTATCGTTCGCGGCATCGATCCGCTCTTCGAGGACCCGCGAGCGGTCGATGATGCGTGCCAGACGATTGGTCAGCACCAGTAAATTGGTACCGACGCCGGTCAACAAGAACACTGGAGCAATTGCCAGCTGAATGATATTGCCGATGTCGCCGAGATGGATTTCCATGGTTTCTCTGGTTTCAGTGAATGATTGTGTCGCGCTTTCAATGGCGGACAAAAGCAATTGGTAGGGGATGCCGGCAATCAGTCTATCAGTTGCTTATTGGCATGCAAGTGCTCATGCATTGAATGGCCATGCCGATCATCGCAATGCGAGGCGCCATGCATCTGATCCGGAAAGTTCTTGCCGGAAGCGAGTGCGCCATCACTGATTTGCTTACGGTTTTATGTTTATTTTATGGCAATCTTGCAAAGAATAAATTAAGCGAATTGATAAGATGCGAAAATAATCACGAAGTATAATTGCGAGTTCGCTACAGAACCAGTTGAGTCGTAGACCAGACGCAAGTGCCACGAATCGATTCGGCGCCTAGTAATTCTGGCATCAGCATTGAGCCGAGCAGCCCAATAAAGCCGAGGCGACGTTTTGTTCAATTCTGCCTGACTATTTTCATTCACCGATTGCCAGATCATGATCCGAATTGTTATTGCAGACGACCATACCATCATGCGTGAGGGCTTGAAACGGATCCTTGAAGGAGCCGAGGATATCGAGGTCGTCGGGGAAGCAGTCGATGGTTTCGAGGTTCTGGCCCATGTACGCAAGGGCGGTTTCGACCTTCTCATGCTTGACCTGTCAATGCCTGGCCGTAGCGGCGTTGAGCTGATCAAGCAAATCCGGGATGAAGTGCCGAAGCTGCCCATTCTCGTATTGACGATGCACGAAGAAGAGCAGTATGCGGTGCGCGCAATCCGGGCCGGTGCGCGCGGCTATCTAACCAAGGAAAGCGCCGGAACCCAGCTTGTCAGCGCCATTAAGAAAGTCGCCTCCGGTCGTCCGTATATCAGCCTGGAAGTTGCCGAACAACTGGCAATGGATGTAATGACGACCAATGAAGACCTGCCGCACAAACAATTATCCGATCGCGAGTTTGAAGTTTTCAGTTTTCTGGTGAATGGAAAATCAATTACCGAAATCGCCGAAATGCTGCATGTAAGCGTCAAGACAATCAGCACCCATAAGACCCGCATTTTGCACAAGATGGGAATGCCCTCGCTTGCCGACTTGGTCCAGTATGCGGTAGCGCATCGCCTTCTCACTCCCTACAAACGATAACTGATTTCACACATCCTCTGCCCTGGAGGATGCAATTATTTCCGGCATTCATTTCTTCTTCAATGCGCTGTAGGAATTTGCTTACAGCCGCCATCCATCTTCCTACAGTTTTATTCAGCCTCTACCGATAGCAAAGAATCAATTCGGTTGCGATACTACCTCCCTGTAACCCAAGTGTGATGTACATCAAATCTCCGCTTGCGTCAGCAATTGAACTATCGATGCGTGAACTTTCATGCCGTGCGCATAGTTCCTGAATAAAGCAAATTTTTCAGACAAGAAACCGAATACGCAACAACAAAATAATCGGCGGCAATACGCGCCGCCGCTAATAAAACCGTGGATCAAATTGAAATAGGAGATGGTTATGTTCTCTACACAAATGCCCGACACTCGCTCCGACTCCCCTCCTTCAGCTTTACATTCATCTTCCCAAGAAGCAGGATGGCAGCGCCAAGGCAAATTGTGGTCGAACCTGAAGGAGCTCTGCGACCTGTTACGCATACCTGCGGCAACTTCGATAACTGATGAAGAATTTCTGTTTCAGCATGTCCAGTTCAAAACCGGGCAACGCATTCATACAATCGGCCAACCGTTCGATACACTGTATATCGTGCACTCCGGCTTTCTCAAAACCGTATTGATCGATGAATTCGGAAACGAGCAGGTCTTGAGCTTTCCAATGAAAGGCGACTTGTTTGGGGTAGACGGGATTCATACAAAACGTTACGCATCGGAAGCGGTCGCATTATCGAATTGCGATTTGATTTTGCTTCCATTCAAGAAATTTACTGCGCTCGGACGCGCCCATATCGAGTTGGAACACGCGATGTATAGTGTTATGAGCCGCGAACTGGTGCGTGAGCAGGCAATGGTCAGCATGCTCGGCGCCCTGAGCGCCGAAGCGCGGGTTGCACGATTCCTGGTATCGCTCTCGGAACGTTTTGCCGAAATGGGATACTCCAGCAAACTGTTCAATCTTCGAATGACGCGTCATGAAATCGGCAGCTATCTCGGCCTTACGCTGGAAACCGTCAGCCGCACACTATCCGCATTCAACGAAATCGGCTTGATCTCCGTGGATCAGCGTTCAATCGCGATCAAGGATGCGGACGCACTGAAAACACTGCGCCGTCTTCCCCCGTCAAGTTCGCGCGCCAAGCAAGGTGCGGCAAAAAAAGCCAAGCAGGCCGCGGCTGCGGCTTCAGAAAAGACGGAGCCGTGGGACAAGCTGGCCACTGCGTAATTTTTCCAGTTCATGCAAAGACCGGCTCGTCATCCGATGATTGCCCACATCTATTCAGCCAAAGGAAAATTTGGCTGAAATTTTTGTAAACACTGAGTGACGACGTTAACTTTTCGGCTTGTCTGAAATAGCTGGCCCGTTTCACGCCCATTGTCGATAGGCGGGCCAAAGAAGCGCAGGAGGATAGCAGCTGAGCTGAAAACTAATTGGACCTGTGCAGCTTGGCGGCAAACGGCTGACGACACGCTTGGTGTCGTCAGCCGTTTGCTTGCGCTCTGGCCTAATGCCGCATTACCGCAAGCTGAAAGCGGCATATCGATTCTTTGGCAATGCCAAAACGGTTGCGGAGCACATTTTCGTCGGATATATGGGAGAAGCCGCGCGGCATGGTGATACCACGCTGCCTGACTTCTCGTTTTTATTTTTGAATATATCTCAATATTTCACAAGGATTCTAGATCAACATGGAAAATGCGCTCGGGCCGGAACCTATAAAAGCTGTAAGCAATGACACATTAGTGCGCACACGTAGTAAATTCAGGTTTTATCATCCTTGGCTATGGCTGCTCATTACGATAGTGGCACTGATAGGAGCGATGCGCGCTGAGTTGTTGGCACCGATATTTGCTCTCCTCATTGCGTTCATCGTGGTTACAATATTTGCCGCACGGGAGCTATTGCAATCCAGTCTATCCAACCGCACAAAGGTTGTTCTCACACTAGCATTCATTATCATCGCTGCTTCCGCGCTTGGGATACGCACTTACACGCGTTATCAAGTTGGAGCGTCGATGGATATTTCGGTACAAGAAGTCACGAATATCGACTATCCGGAGGACCCGGCAGCCCGTAGTGCTTCGCATGGCCAGTACAACGGCCGTCAATTAACGCTGATACAGCGTGATCCCTCGCACTTTGATTTTGTTTTCAAGCCGTCACACTCACACATCGCGAAAATTATTTTTCGTAACGTCGATGTCAGCTTAATGACTCCGAGCCTGCCTGCCTGGACTAAGGACGATCCGGGGCTGCGCCGGATTGCATTGACCGATCGCCAGTGGAACCGTCAGCAAGTGCAGTTTCCTGCAGGCTCAGTCCATCTGGAAATTGAAGGCGGTGACGGATTTGAAAAAAATCAATTGGTAAGCGCGGAACTGGCAAAAAACTGCTTAAACGCCGGGCTGTGGGAAATCATGCTTTTTACCAATGAGGGCGGCAACAAGTCTTTATATTATCAAGGATGGTTTACCTTCCCACTTGGCCATTACAAAAACATCTTCGAGCAATCTACCGGCTTGAATTACCAAGATCATTTCCACTATTTGGAGCACTGGGTTGATCCCGCTGGTGCGCCCATGAAGTTGCCATTGCTTCGCCAAGTCCTTTCCGAGCGCGAGGTGCCGACGCAATTCGATCCGTCTGAACGAATTTTTGCCGCTGGCGAGCAGCTAAGGAAAAAACGCACTTTGCTGGGTCAGAACACGATCACATGGAGTGATTATTACCCACCTCGAAACATTCAATTCGCGTCTTTCATTCCTCCAGGACGTTATAGCGTCAACCGTCCGTGGAGCAATAAATATTGGAAGATCGATCGGTTTCAGAAATCAATTTTGCGCGAAGTCCGGTCTCCCGATGCAGGGAAAACATTGCATGAACTGGAACTGGCTTTTCAAAGCAGCGTCGACAGTCAGGTTACGCGATTCCTGGTGAGTGGATTTGATTTGAATGCGCTACCGCAGCTATCCGTGTCGGATTATCCCAAAGGACTGTATATGCCCATGGGGATCGGTACGCCGCCATTCAATCAAAGCTATGAAGAACTGAAACGTAACCCGCCTGACAAAAGCGCCTATGTCAGTCTCCTGCTGGATGACCAGGACCGCTGGATTGACCATCACAGCTTCGCCATTGATGGCGTCGTCTTACATCGTGATAAATCAAAGGCGAACGTAATTCATGCTTATCTTCTTTCTTATGAGCGGCAAACCCTTATTGGCCATTTCGTAATATCGGCCGGCACTCTGTAGAGCCGGCTTTGTCTTGCCGTTGATGCGGCATTCACGAAAACCGTGGCTGCTGCATCAACCATATCCGCTGCATTACTTGTTGCACCCTTTGCTTTGCTTTGCTTTGCTCTGCCCTGATCAGGCCGTTCTTTTCTACCCATCGTATGCATCCGGCAAAACCGTAAAGCGGCTGATGCCCGCAACCGTTCTTCAGTGCATATGCTGGCCGCCATTGATCGCGATATCTGTACCGCTCACGAACGCGGCGTCGTCCGACGCCAGGTAAGCAATCAGGCTAGCAACTTCGGCAGGCTCGCCCAATCGGCCTACTGGAATCTCCCGCAATATTTTATCCCGCAATATCTTTGGCGGAATCCTCAGCATACGGCTGGTACTGAGATAGCCCGGCGAGACCGTATTGACCGTGATGTTCTTGCGTGCGACTTCCAATGCCAATGCCTTTGTGAATCCATGAATTCCTGCATTTGCCGATCCGAAATGACTTTTTTCAAATGCACCCTTTTGCGAATCGATACAGGAAACGTTGACGATGCGCCCCCACTCCTGCTCCATCATGCCGTTGATTACCTGCTTGGTCATATTGAACATGCTGTCAAGATCGGTTTGCCTCATCCGTTGCCAGTTTTCCCTGGTCATTTTTCCCAGAGTCGCATCCCGTGTGATGCCCGCGTTGTTGACCAGAACATCGATTCGCCCGATCTCGTTTTGTATGTTCGCAACCCCGGCTTCACAGGAGCCAAAGTCGGAAACATCGATCATGTATGCCGAGAATGCAAATCCATCCGCCGCTTGCGATTCCAGCCACAACTGCGCATTATCATTTTTGGGAGAGTACGTCGTTACCACCTGATATCCGGCCACATCAAGCTTGCGACATATCGCTTCGCCCAAGCCGCCGATTCCACCCGAGACAAGGGCTATTCTGTTTCTGTTTGTATTCACGCTGGGATCCGTTTTCTGAAAGGAGTTGTTTGTCTTGTTTGTCTTAGATCCAGTTCGACGTTGTTTCACAGCCCGATGCATTGTTGGCTGCAAATTCATTTCAATTTCATGCTGTATTAAAAATCAGATAATGAAATTGAATAACGACTTAGATCAGACAAACAACTGATTGGTTCTGGCCGATTCTTTCGCAAATGCGATGCAATATGAAAAGCCATAAGCCGGCTTGCTATTTGTCGTGCCAATGCTTTTGGCTTCTTGCCGTTTTCACTGAACCTGGCCGATCAGCAGATGTCTATAGGGATAATTGGTGATGTGCAATACACGGAAATTCCCTCTCTTTCGCTTTGTTTTTTCTCTTCGCGAAAGACAGTTTGAAAGCGGAAATGAAGCTGGGGATGATTGCCCTTGGTGACAACCGCAACTGCGCGGACGTGTTGCTTGTCTTGCGGTATCGGCTTGGTGATTCTCTTCAATGTTCCGCTGCACCGGTGGCGGTGCCAAGCGCGTTGGCCGGTTTGGCTTCATACGTTTTATTGACTGGTTATTCAATGCAGCCAAAAACACACATCCGCTTTTTACCAGACGAACCGAGTTCGGTATCGGCGTTGTTTTATGTCGAATATGGAATTGACGTGTACGGCTGGTATACGCATGCGGAACAAGGCAGCTTCTGCGCGGCTTTTTTCATGCTTGAAAACTTTTACTCGGATCGCTCTTCCGCTGCTCTGTATCGCAGCATTGAAGACGATGTGTATGGGCCTTGGGCCAATGATTCCGCGTCAACCGATACTGAAATTCGTTGCCCGCTTCCTGAGCCGGTCCGGCACGAACTGGAAAGGATTCAATCGAATTTTATGGATGAGTGGCTGTTTTTCGAAAACGATCCTGCTGCGTCAAGGGAATTGCTTGCCTATGCCAGTCATCGGTTTGTTATTCATGCCGTCAATGTCAAGTCCAGAAAACTCAATCGTCTGGAAAAAACCAAAACAAGCTGGGAACATAAAACGCCGGGTATCGACTCGAACATCATGGATTTTGTTCAGAAACACTGGCGCCTCAATGAGAAAGCCGCGCAACAATAGTCTTTCATTTCCCGCGCTTGAAAATGGCTCAGGCGCTTGCAGTTTGAACGAATCCATTCCATGTCCTGCGCGCTGAATGAATCGATGTCCCGGTTTCCTGATCATCCTCCAACCCAAAATTGCGCATTACGCTTCGCTGACCTATCCTGTCCGCAACAAATCCACTAAAATTGATTCCATGCAAATTTTTCCTACCCGCAGAATTACATTCCCTGCTTTCAAACCGCTGTAGCAACGCTATACAACATGTGTATGCCGCCGAATCAAAGCAGACAAAAAATATCCGATGTGTTAGACGCATTAGGAATTTCCTTCGATCTCATTGCACGAAAAGGATTGCAGTTCCATCAGGAAGCGCAGGAACTTCTCGTTGCCGAAGTCGATGCCCAAGGAAAGGAATATTTTTTGATTCCGGAGGCTACCCAAGCTTGGCACCGACTGAAACAGGCGGCTCGGCGGGATGAAATCGTGGTGGAAATAGTCTCCGCATTCCGCAGCGTTGAGCGTCAAATCGACATCATCCGCGTAAAACTTGACCGTGGCATGCCGATTGAAACGATTCTTACCCTGAGTGCACCGCCAGGCTATAGCGAACATCACACCGGGCGAGCGGTCGACATCAATACGCCAGGGTGCATCGCCACGGAAGAGCCCTTCGAACATACGGATGCGTTCCGCTGGCTGCAGACACATGCAAGTCGGTTCGGCTTTCATCTTTCTTATCCTCGCGGAAATACGTCCGGCTTTATCTATGAGCCGTGGCACTGGTGCTTTCATGAAGGCACGGCGACAGTTTGATATTGCCGCGGACCGAGTCCGAACCCAAGGGTCGCCATGAGGCAAATCGCGATGTGCTCGCGTACCCGCAAAATGCTGTCGAGTTGAAAGCAAAAGGTACATCATGCAGGCAAATGAAATACCGGCAGGAACGGTCACAATTGAAAATCGGCCAAATGATGCGACTGATATCCGGAAGCGAAGCCCGCATACCCTTGCCGGCTACCGGATTTTGGTCGTAGACGACAACATCATCAACTGCCAGGTGGCAATGCAAGTGCTGCGGAAGCTGGGACCGCATGCCGAAGCGGTGACCACCGTTCGTAATGCAATCGATATGCATACACGGCAACCCTACGACTTGATACTGATGGACTGCCAGATGCCCGGCCTGGATGGCTACCAGGGTACTGCGCTGATTCGCGAAACGGATGGCAGCGCCAGGCATACGCCAATCATCGGCTGGACATCCACGTCGGGCGCCGACATGCGGACAAAGTGCGTGGAAGCCGGGATGGATGACATGATGTCAAAGCCAATCGGCCGCGACACGGCTCAGGAATTGATTACGCGCTGGGCCGCGCCGGGATTTTCGCTTCAATTGCCGACCGTCGAGATCATCGAAAACGACCTGGCAGGCACTCAACAACGGTTTGGAGCCAATTTTGCGGAGCTTGCCGCCCTATACCGAACTGACACCCCAAAGCGGATTGATGCAATGCGAAAAGCAGAGGCCGATGGAGATTTGACCAGGATCGCGGCAATTGCGCACGTGTTAAGCGGCAGTTGCGCATCAATAGGCGCACTACACCTTGCAAGCATGTGTCGGGACCTTGAGCACTATTGCAAAGCAGCAAAAATGGAAAATTTGACGGGTCTTTTGAATGAAATTCAAGACGAATACAGTAAGACAAGCTCGAACATTGAGACATTGTTGCAATCCGCCACACTTTAGGCTCAACCGAGCCAATTTAATATATATTACAGGAATGTAAAATCTTGTTGCGCGGCAACATGTTATAGTTCAACGGGTTAATACAAGCTGACATGAATCCAAAAGATTTTGCCTTGTTGCCGCATAGCAAGGCAATAACGGTATTCTTGAGAATGTCGGTCTGAAAATCCAAACATTGGGATGATTATCCGGTGTTTGAAGTGAAAACAAGCAGATGCAGGAGTCAGCGATGCAAGATACCTTGGTAAGGGAAGAAACCCAGGTCACAAAAAATGCGCTGGTAGTGGACGATGGCTTGGTTGAGCGCTTGCTTGGTAAAGCCATGCTGGAAAAACTCGGATTTACGGTATCGATGGCTGCCAGCAGCGAAGAAGCGCTGGATTGGATAGGTCAATACCCGGTCGACCTGGTTTTGTGTGATATTGCGATGCCAGGCATGAACGGGCTCGATTTGCTGGACGTGACACGCACCCGTCCCCGTGCTCCGCTGTTCATCATGTCGACCAACTATGACGACGCCGAACATGCATTGGCATCAATGCGCCGCGGCGCCTATGGATATCTGATCAAGCCGTTGCGCTTTGAGCATCTGCGCCAGACCGTCACCGAGGTCATGGCCAAGTATCGGAACGACCGCAATAGCGCCCTGGAAGCTGAAAAGCTGGCGCAGCAGGATCCATTGACGAACCTGATCAACAAGGGCGAATTTTTACGCCGTTTGTCCAATCGGATGCAAACGCCGCAACCTGACGCCGAGAATGGCGCACTCCTGCTCATCAAGATCAATGGCCTGAACCATATCAATCACAGTTACGGCCGCCTTGCCGGCAACAAGGTATTGCAGTTTGCGGCAATGACCTTGTCCCGACTGATTCGGCCCAGCGATGTTCCCGCCCGCTTTGGCGGCGACCTGTTCGCGGTTTATCTGGATGGCGTCGCGCCGTCGCAGCTGCTTGATCGTACCCAGAGCATCATGGCGGATATCGAGGCCGCCAAGATGGTGCTGTCCAGCGAAGCGTTCAGCCTGCATTTGGCCATCGGCGGCGCATGCACCCATTCCGGCATCGAAGTCGAGGATTTACTCAATCACGCGGATTTCGCATTGCATCTGGCTCGTGAATACAGCCGCAGCCGCATCCATATTTACAGCGGCGCCGACGAAGTCCACAAGCATGAGCTCGCGCATCAATTGAATACGCTGGCGTTGGTGCGCGCTGCACTGGACGATAGAAACCGCATGTCGATGCATTACCAACCGATCATCAACCTGGCCACCGGCGCGGTAAGCCATTATGAAGCCTTGCTTCGCCTGCTCGATGATGACGGCAAAGTCTGCAACACCGGGGAGCTGGTCAAGACCTGTGAAGTGTTCGGACTGATCAACCGCCTGGACCGTGCCGTGGTCGCGACCTGCCTTGAAGACATGTCTCGCATTCCGGAAGGCGCAGGCATTGCCATCAACCTTTCCGGAAAATCAATCGGCGATCCCGAATTACTGGAGTTCATCGAAACCCGGATCGCGAGCCTGTCGCTCGATCCCTCACGCATCATCTTCGAACTGACCGAGACGGCCGCCTTTTACAATCTGGGCGAAGTCCGGCATTTCGTACAACGCATCAAAAGCCTGGGCTGTCGATTCGCGCTGGATGATTTCGGCGTGGGATTTTCGTCGTTCTACTACATCAAGGAACTGGATTTCGACTACCTGAAACTGGACGGCTCATTCATCGTCAAGCTGACGGAAAATCCGCATGACCAGGTGTTTGTACGTGCCATGGTCGAAATTTCAAAAGTGTTCGGACTGACGGTGATTGCCGAGTGGGTCGAAGACTCCGCGACAACCGACATGCTGCGCGACTTCGGCGTCGCGCTGGGACAAGGGTACTACTTCGGCAAACCTCAACCGCTGGCACAGTAATACTGCGTGCCGACCGGCGATTCGCCGCTGCAATTCATCGCGTCAATTGAAATTCCCTATTAACGGACGTTGCAGTTGCCTGACAATTTCGAGCAGGCGCGGTCGCACTTCCTGCAACAGGAATTCCGGCGACAAGTTGAATGCGGGACCGCCGCAATTAATGCTCAACGGTGCCGTGCTGTCGATTGGCCTGAACGCAATGGCAATCGCATTGACATCGGGCTGCCAATCGCCGAATGACGTACAGCAGCCCAGTTCATGGTATTCATCGATGGAGCGCTGCACTTTGTCGTGCAGACCCGGCCATGCCGCTTCGTCTGTTTCACGCACTCGTTCAAGAATTTCCTTGCGCTCGCTCTCCGGCACCGCGGCAAGATAAGCCCTGCCCATCGCGGTCGTGGCGATCGGGATACGTGCGCCGACATCAAGGCTTAAAGTCAATGCCGCCTGGCTGCGGCAGTTCTCGACATAAATCATGGTCAATCGGTCGCGCATGCCCAATGACACCATCGCATGCGAGAAATTCGCCAGTTCCAGCATCATCGGCCGGGCCAGCTGGCGGATATCGAGCTTGGACAGCATCGCACTGCCAAGCGCCAGCGTTGCGGTACCCAACCGGTATTTGCCGAGATGGTCGTCGTACTGGAGATATCCAAGCTTGGTCAGGGTGTACGTCAGCCGCGATACCGTCGACTTCGGCAGCTTGCTGCGTTCGGCCAGTTCCTGGTTTCCGAGCAGCTTGTCGCCGGAGCGAAAACAGGACAGCAGCTCAAGTCCTCGCGCCAGCGCCGTGACGAAATGCCGGTCTTCCTTGACGTTGGGTTTCATCGGAGCGATTTCATCGGTTTCGTTTATCAGTTCAAGCATGGCTTTTTTCGGTTGGCAAAACGATTCAAGGGTTGGTGCGTCCGACTGTAGCTCGTGCGGCAGCACGTTGCTGCAATTCTTTTTTCAAGATCTTTCCGGTGGCTGCCGCAGGCATGTGATCCAGAACAATAATTTCGGACGGAATCTTGTAAGGAGAAAGTCTGTTCTTCAAGTAACCGTGCAGATCGTCCAGATCAATCGTTGCGCCGTCCGACGCCTCGATAAAGGCAACCACTTCTTCATTTCCCGGCACTTCCCGTCCAACCACCGCGGATTGTACGACATTCGCATAGGTATTGATAACCTGTTCAACCTCGATCGGATAGACGTTGAATCCGGAACGGATGATCAGTTCCTTGCTGCGTCCAACAATGAAAATTGCGCCGTCGGGTTCGATGCGCGCCAAGTCTCCGGTTTTCAACCAACCATCTTGCGTCACGGCTTCCGCCGTCAGGTCCGGCGCACGATAGTAACCTTTCATCACGTTCGGTCCGCGCACCCGGATTTCGCCCACCCCTGCCGCATCGTCATCCGCACCGTGGAGGTTTACCTCGATACCGGGAATCGCCAAGCCGACCGAGCAATCGCTGCGCGGTGCGTCGAGTCGGGTTTGGCAAATCGATGGCGACGCTTCGGTCATGCCGTAGCCGTTCTGCAATACGATGCCGAAGACTTTTTCAAACCCCTCCTTGACCGACGAGGTCAGCGGCGCGCCGCCGGACTGCGCCACGCGGAGACGAGGCGCCTTTAATACCGTGCCGTTGGCGCCCAATTCAAGCAATTTTGCATACATCGCAGGCGCGCCATGCAAAACGGTGATGCCGTCTTCAGCCAACGAGCGCGCCAGGTCTTTTGCGTGAAACCGCGGCACCAGTTGCAAGGCAGATCCGCTCATCAATGCGGCAATCAGCAGGGCAGACAGTCCGTACACATGCGATAGCGGCAGTACGCCGTAGATGACATCCTCGGGCACCAGACAGCGCATCATGCGATTGTTGTTACCGACGAAAATCAGGTTGGCATGCGTCAGCATCACCGCCTTGGGCGCGCCGGTGGTGCCGGAGGTATATACCATCGCAGCAACTTGCCGGGCCGGATCGGTTTCCACCGGCTCCGCCGCCGTCTGCGCGTTCACCGGACCGACCAGTAACGCGCCGATGCCGGGCCAAACCTGTGCTTGCGCGCCGCGTTCAAGCCCGTGTTGCCGCGCTTGCGGCGACGTGGCACCGAAGTAAAGTGCCAATCGAGCGCCTGAATGCGACAGGAAATTGTCGATTTCACGATCGGACAATCTGGCATTGACGGTAGCCGACCAGGCATCAAGCCGGCTGATTGCCAGGATGCAGACCGCCAAAGCCACCGAGTTTTCCGCCACCAGCAACACCCGGTCGCCTGCACGTACGCCGGCCTGGCGCAGGCGGTCAACCGCCGAGTCGACGATTCCGGACAATTCACCATACCTTATCGTGGTATCGGCATCGGTCAGCGCCACACGCGTTGATTGGCTAATTGCCCACGGCAGGAAAACTTCATGAATGCGATGCGGCAGGTCCGCCGTTTTTGCAACTTGCTCCAAATTCCGTCTCCTTGCCGGTTAAGCCGATGGTCGTTTTTCCTGAGGATTCAAAGTATGCCTGCACATCAGGCATCTGCAGAACGAGCATCTCAAAAGAATTTTTTCAGAATTATATTCTGCATTGCAGTACAATGTAAAACGATTCCGTGATCGTTCTTACATACCTTTTAACCAAGCTTGTTGAACTTGACAGATTGATCCATTCCAAATACAGTTCCGTTTTAGCGATATTGGTTCCGCATAGCAGAATTTCATTGCAAGCATCCGATTTGTTATATGACGTAACCCGTTGCCTGGAGAGCCCGATTGAGTACTGGAACCAACCCTGATCCGACCTCTACCGATCTCGTAGTCGGTATCATCGGATGCGGCGTCATGGGGCGAGGCATTGCCCAAATAGCTGTACTGGCCGGAGCCCGGATACGGTTGGCGGATAGCCGTGAAGGCGCATCGGCGGCGGCACGCGAAGCATTGATCGCCACATTCGGCATGCTGGTCGACAAAGGCAAACTGGACCCGGTGCAAGCCGATGCCGCGGGCAAGCGCCTGCAAGCATGCGGCGACCTCCGGGAACTCGCGGGATGCCACGTCATCGTCGAGGCAATCGTCGAAGATCTTGATGCCAAAAAATCGCTGTTCAAATCCCTCGAACCTATTCTCGGTCCGCACGCAATTTTAGCGACCAATACCTCATCCTTGTCGGTGACCGCGATTGCCGCCGGTCTTACGCATCCCGAACGCGTGGCCGGCTTCCATTTCTTTAATCCGGTACCGCTGATGAAAATCGTCGAAGCGATCGGCGGCTTGATGACCGCGCCGGAAATCGTCGATTATCTGCTGGCGCTTGGCCGCCAGTGGGGCCACACCGCGGTACGCGCCAAAGACACGCCCGGTTTCATCGTCAATCATGCGGGCAGAGGTTTCGGTACCGAAGGCATGCGCATCCTCGCGGAAGATGTCACGATCGTTTCGACCCTGGACAAGATTTTGCGCGACTGTGCCGGTTTCAAGCTTGGACCCGGCGAATTGTTCGACCTGACCGGACTCGATGTGTCGCATCCGGTAATGGAATCGATCTACCATCAGTATTACGAAGAACCGCGATTCCGGCCTCAGGGGCTGACCCGGCAAATGATGATCGCCGGACTGGTGGGCAAAAAAGTCGGACGTGGATTCTATCGTTATGACAAGGACGGCAAGAAAGACCCGACGCCCGATCCTGCTCCCGCGACCGCCCTTCCCCCGCGTGTCTGGCTTAGCCGCGCACGCCCCGAACTGGCCGCGCGCCTTACCGCCTTGATCAATCAGGCCGGCGTCACGCTTGAAGAGTCCGAGCGCCCGAGCGCCGATGCGCTGTGCGTCGTGACCCCGTTGGGCGACGATGCGACCAGTTGCTGCGCGCGCGAGGGACTCGATGCTTCGCGTAGCGTCGGCATTGAAACCCTGTTTGATATAACTCGCCGCCGGGTCGTGATGACCACTCCGGCCACCTCCCGCGAATACTGCGAAATGGCGCGCGGCCTGTTCGGCGCCGACGGCGCCGCGGTCAGCGTGATTCGCGACAGCGCCGGCCTGATCGCCCAGCGCGTGGTGGCGCACATCGTCAACGTCGCCTGCGAAATCGCACAGCAAGGCATCGCCGATCCTCTGGATATCGATCGCGCGGTCACGCTTGGACTCGGCTACCCGCAAGGCCCGCTGGCATGGGGCGATCAGCTCGGCCCGCAAACGGTGCTGACCATTCTGAATAATCTTCAACAGCAAACCGGCGATGCACGATATCGCCCTAGCGCGTGGCTGCAGCGCCGCGCCATGCTCGGCCTTTCACTTCATCATAAAGAGATTTGATCCCATGCTAAACGCTTATATCTACGATGGTCTGCGCACCCCATTCGGACGTCATGCCGGAGCCCTGTCAACCGTAAGACCCGATGATCTGATAGCGCAGGTAATGCAGGCACTGGTTGCCCGCAATCCATGGCCCGCCGAAGAAATCGAGGATGTGATTCTCGGCTGTACCAACCAGGCAGGAGAAGATGCACGCAATATCGCGCGCAATGCGTTGCTGGCAGCAGGTTTGCCGGTTACGGTACCGGGTCAGACCGTGAATCGCCTGTGCGCGAGCGGACTGGCGGCCGTCATGGATGCGGCGCGTGCGATCACCGCCGGCGAAGGCGATCTGTATCTGGCAGGCGGCGTCGAAAGCATGAGCCGCGCGCCGTTCGTGCTTGGAAAGGCGGAAGCGGCGTTCAGTCGTGAATTCAAGATGTTCGACAGCACCATCGGCGCGCGCTTTCCGAATCCGAAAGTCATCGCGGAACATGGCGGCCATACGATGCCGGAAACCGGCGACAACGTCGCGCATGATCTCGGAATCGATCGTGCGGCCGCCGATGCATTCGCACTCTCGTCGCAACAAAAATATGCAGCGGCCGCAAAAGCCGGATTCTTCGCCGGTGAAATTCTGCCGGTCAGCGTGCCGACCGGGCGCAAGACGCCGCCTGTCGTTGTCGATACCGATGAGCATCCGCGGGCCGACACCACGGAAGCAACGCTGACCAAACTGAAGGCATTGTTCGAAGGCGGCGTGGTCACTGCCGGCAACGCCTCCGGCGTCAACGACGGCGCTGCCGCACTGCTGGTCGGCAGTCGTGCCGCCGGGGAAAAAATGAACAAGGCGCCGATGGTGCGTATTCTCTCGGCAGCCGTCGCGGGCGTCGAGCCGCGCATCATGGGCATCGGTCCCGTGTTTGCGATTCGCAAAGCGCTGGCGCGCGCCAACCTGTCGCTGGCCGACATGGACATCATCGAAATCAATGAAGCATTTGCAAGCCAGGTACTGGGTTGCCTGAAAATGCTCGACGTCAGCTTTACCGATTCGCGGGTCAACCCGAACGGCGGCGCGATTGCGCTCGGCCATCCGCTCGGTGCATCGGGCGCACGCCTCGCGCTGTCGACCAGCCGCGAACTGGCGCGCCGCCAGGGCCGCTACGCAGTCGTGAGCCTGTGCATCGGTGTCGGCCAGGGTCTTGCAATCGTTATCGAAAGAATTTAATAAGGGGAATGCAATGAAACAGAAAGCACAATTTCAGTGGGACGATCCGTTGCTGCTGGATCAGCAATTGACGGCCGACGAACGCATGATCCGCGATGCCACCCATGCCTATTGCCAGAGCAGGCTCCAGCCGCGCGTCCTGGAAGCGTTCCGCCATGAAAAAACCGATCCCGCCATCTTCCGCGAAATGGGCGCGCTCGGCCTCCTGGGCCCCACCATTCCGGAACAGTACGGCGGCCCCGGCCTCAATTACGTCAGCTACGGCTTGATCGCGCGCGAAGTCGAGCGCGTCGATTCCGGCTACCGCTCGATGATGAGCGTGCAATCCTCGCTCGTGATGGTGCCCATTTATGAATTCGGCACCGACGCGCAAAAACAGAAATACCTGCCCAAGCTGGCCACCGGAGAATGGATCGGCTGCTTCGGCTTGACCGAACCCAATCACGGCTCGGACCCGGGTTCGATGATCACCCGCGCCAAGAAAGTACCGGGCG
Source organism: Burkholderiales bacterium RIFCSPLOWO2_02_FULL_57_36 (assembly GCA_001770855.1). Lineage (GTDB taxonomy): Bacteria > Pseudomonadota > Gammaproteobacteria > Burkholderiales > Burkholderiaceae_D > MESE01. The sequence continues at coordinate 38 of MESE01000138.1, read as the reverse complement.
GCTATGAGCTGAGCGGCGCCAAGATGTGGATTTCCAAT